>NZ_VFES01000019.1 GCF_007858185.1 Pseudomonas grimontii | reverse complement strand
CGTTGCTGCGCGCGCTGGAAGCGGCGCGGCAAACCCTGTCCAACGACCGCCTGAGCCAGTGCGTCAACGATGCCACGGCCAAGGTGCGCGAAGGCGTCAACCTGGCCCCGGCACTGGCGGTGGAAAAAGTCTTCCCGCCGGTGCTGATCCACCTGATCGCCAGCGGCGAAAAAACCGGCTCGCTGCCACCGATGCTGGAGCGGGCGGCGCAGACCCTGTCGCGGGACATCGAACGGCGTGCCATGGGCATGACCGCACTGCTGGAACCGCTGATGATTGTGGTGATGGGCGCGGTGGTGCTGGTGATCGTGCTGGCGGTGCTGTTGCCGATCATCGAGATCAACCAGCTGGTGCAGTAGCTGCACAAAAAAGCCCTCGTCACCGAGGGCTTCTCATTTCACGGGTGACCGTGCTGCTTAGAGCTTACCGGCGCCGGCCTTGGCCTTGACGTCGGCGGCGACCTTATCGGCGGCCAGCGGGGTGTAGCTGTATGGCGGAGTCCAGCCGATGCTCGTGCTCCACGGGCAGCTCAATGCGCTGCCGTTGAGGGTCGAACCGGTGTCACGGTAGACGCTGCCACCGTAATCGCCGGCGATCTTGTCGCAACCGCTGATACCGCTGATCTCGAAGGCATTGCGCTCGGAGAAGATCTTCGAGTTCTTGCCCACGCCATGGGCGTACGAGAACGGGTACACCTTATGGCTGGTGCTGCCCACGTGGTAGTTGTTGTACAGATGCACCTGGCCGAAGCGCACGCGTGGCGCACGGGCAGAGATGTTCTCGAACAGGGTATTGTGGATGGTGACCTTGAGCTTGCCGTCATCGGTGGTGCGGCTGTCGCTGGAACCGATCAGGTTGTTCTTCTCGTGCGACTTGAACGCCGAGTACGAGATGGTCACGTAGTTGGCGCCGTTTTTAACATCCAGCGCGCCGTCGTGATGCTGCTTCGGACGGCCGTTGGCGCTGCCGTTCTGGTCATCGGTACGGCGGCCATCGGTGAAGGTCACGTGATCGACCCACACGTTGTTGGCACCTTCGATGGTCAGGCCGTCGTATTCCGAGTTCCAGTTGCCGGCGCTGCCGTCTGTAGGGTCCCACTTCGGCTCGGGATCCCAAGGGTTTTCGATGGTGATGTTGCGGATGATGACGTCGTTTTCCTTGGCATAGAAGAAACCCTCGCGGATTTCAGCATTGCTGGTGGTACCGACGATGGTGGTCTTGCCAGGAATATCCAGGCGACCGCGGACCTTCATATCGGCAGTCGTCGTATAAGCCTTGCCTTCGCTGATATCGATGATGCCGGTGATTTTGATGATGCGGCCGTTGGTGCCCACCGAAGCCTTCAGTGCAGTTTTCAGCTCAGCCGCGTTTTTCGCCGTGTAGATATTATTCGCCGCGGCTCGCGAGCCGCCCTTGGTGCCGCCGTTTTGAGTGGCCCAGCCGGTGGTGGCTGAATCCAGCCAAATATCCGCGGCATGCGCAGGAACGCTGGACAGCAGCAGGGCACCGATAACGGCACTGGCCAGTTTGGAGGCAGTGAAGGTTGAGGGGTTTGTCATGAGTAATCAGATCCTTGATTAACTTGAGTGTTTAAACGCGCACAGGCATGCGCGTTTCTCGAGCGGACGTCCTTGCCACTGGTGCAGCGAATCGAACGTCCGCTGCATGAGAAATACTATCATATGGAATTGGCGTTGTCGTACAACTGATTGGGCTATGGCGTTGTTTCTTTTGCAGATCGAGAAGCCTTGGGTCTGGCGAAAGAGCGGCATCCGCAAAGCGGCCTCCGAAGAGACCATCTGGAAACTGGAATGCTCCGGCACCGCCCACATCTTCAACCCGGCCTTGGACTCCCCCACCCAAAGGGAGCCCTGACTGGTTACATGTTTCGTTTGGATTTATCCCACAGTGTCTTGGCCTCAACTTCACACATGGGTATAACTTTGATGATTTTAATTATGGAGGGGTCCAAGATACACAAACTTATTTCATCGTCGTCGTTTTCTACTTCGTTTTTATAACTGATGGCTTTAAATCCATGTTTGATTAAAGTGCTTGATAGTGCAGTACGCTCATAAGCACGGTTGCTTTTGTTTTCTTTTTTTAAATCAATAAGTTGTTCATGGAGAGACTTTATATCCGCAACCACAGCCGCTGATATTTTATAGTCAACATCAGCGGTAACGATTTGATTTGCAATCGCTATTGGGCTCGGTGAGCCCGCGTCGGGAGTATGTAAAACGTCTTTTTTATCTAGGTCGATTTCCACCTCAATGATGAGAGGATTTCCGTCATGACCGTCTTTGTATTTTTTATTTGCGCAAACCATTTTTGCAGCGTTGAAGTCACCAAAGTGTGAAAGCGGCCAAAACGCGTTGATATCTGGCGTTCGTGTTCCGTGATACCAGACTTTGTCCAGTTTCATGTTGTTGCTCTCCGAAATCGCGAGGGCGATACATTAAAAAGTGAGTGTCAAACAATACATTATTTGCTGGCGGCTGTGGTTGCCTGATCGAGGGTTTGGTGGTGCAGACACCGCCTCAGTCGCTACCGGTGAGGACTTGCGGGGGGCGACCTCATCCTTGCGGATTCACAGCGATCAAATCAAAGATTACTAAATAAAAAGTTTTATTGACTAAAAAAATATTATCGGATAATTATTCCCCTGCATCTGCTCCCATGCAGAGTCATTTTTCAGGGTTATCCCGATGAGTCATACAATCCCGTCGTCACTGGCGACTCTTTACGTCGAGGCCAATGAGTCGTCCTTTGCACCCCGCGTGGCACCTGTGCTGATGCAGGGCTTCCCGGCCGAGCCGAAACACCGAGTAACGTGGCATAACTGGATGCGCGCGCCCTTCAGCCAGTGGGGGTTCCGTCATCTGGCGCAGCTGCGTCCCACGATTGATGTGGCGGCGGGTTCAAGGCCTGCCGGTCAGCTCAAGGAAGCGCCCAAAGCGCTGGATCGCCTGTATTTCGACAGCGAGTGTGGGCTGAGCATCAGCGTTATCGAACACCTTGTGGCCAGCCAGACCGATGCCTTTTTGGTGATGCAGGGCGACACGGTGTTGTTCGAGCGCTACTTCAACGGCCAACGTGCCTGTGACCGGCACATCATGTTCTCGGTGACCAAGTCGCTGGTCGGCACCCTCGGCGAGCAACTGGTTTCCAACGGCATGCTCAAGCCCGAGTTGCCCGCCGCGTACTACGTGCCTGAGCTGGTGGGCAGTGCGTTTGGCGATGCCACGGTGCGTCAGTTGTTCGATATGGCCGTGGGCATCGACTACAGCGAGGTGTATGACGATCCCAGCTCTGAGAGCTCGCAGTATGGTTACGCCTGCGGCTTTCAACCGACACCGGCGCAGTACGCCCAGTTCGACTCGCTTTACCAGTACTTGCCGTCTCTCAAGAAGCGCGGCAGCCACGGTGGTTTTTTCCATTACGTGACCGCAACCACCGAAGTGCTGGCATGGGTCATGGAACGTGCCTCGGGCAAGGCATGCAGTCAGATGCTGGAAGAAATCTGGGGGCGTTTGGGATGCGACCGCGACGGTTATTTCATGGCCGATCCCTGGGGGCGTAACGTTGCCGGGGCGGGCTTCAGTGCCACCTTGAGAGACATGGCACGCTTCGGCCGCTTGCTGGCGAACGACGGTCGCCAGGACGGCGTTGAGCTGCTGTCGCCCGGGACCTTGGCCCGTATTGCCGCCGGCGCTGATCCGTCGGTCTACGCGCAAAATGCCGAGTTCTCCAGCTGGACGCCGGGAGCGTCCTATCGCAGCCAGTGGTACGTGTTCAACGACCACAGCCAAGCCCTGATGGCCGGAGGGATTCACGGCCAGTACCTGTTCATCGACAAACCGTCCGGCGTGGTGATCGTCAAGCAATCGTCACTCACCGATGCGGTCAGCCCGTTCGATACCGACAGCGTGCGCATGCTGCGCGCGATCGCCGCGCACCTGAGTCACTGACCCACGCCAAAAAACAAGAGTCTTGCGTTCTATTCACCTGGCTTGCCCAGGTGTTGGCGGCGCCCTGCGTCGCCATTCACTGCCCTGTAACAACAATAATTCCACAGGAGCTTCTTATGGTTTTCACCAAGCGTTTTTCCCGAGCGCTGTTAGCGCTCGGCTTACCCTTGACCCCCCACGTCGCGCTGGCGGGCTACACCTTTGAGGACGGCAACCTCAAGGGTGAAGTCAATCTCACGGTGGGCGGGGCGACGCTGTTTACCCGTGGCGTCAACTTCGGCAGCGGCCAGGTCGATGCGCGCAGCGGAAAAAACGGCGGCGCCAGGATCAACTGGCAAGAGGTCTACGTAAAACCAGGGGTCAAACTCGAGTACGCGCTGCAACCGGATTTCAGCCTGCTGGCGGGCGGTTCCCTGGTGGCGGCGAGCACGTTCGGCGATGGCGATGCGGGTGGCTTCAGCCGCAGCTCCGACGGCAAGGTCGCAGCCGAAGAACTCTACGGCGGTTTTCGTGCCGGCGAGTGGAAGTTCACCGCCGGCCGCCAGAACTACATGATCGGTACGGGGTTCATCGTCATGGACGGTAACCTCGACCAGTACAAGGATGCCGCCTACTGGCTCGGCCCGCGAACCGCCTTCAAGGATTCGGCGATCCTGGCCTGGGATCATGGCGCGCTGAAGTCTCAGGCCTTCACCTTGCGCACTGATGATGACTTGGGCGATTTCCGCATGACCGGCGTCAACCTCGATTACAACCTCGATGACCAGGTGACGCTCGGGGCCATGGCCATGAAGGTCAATGCCCTTGGCCCCAGAGGCAGCACGCTCCCGCGCCGTCGGGACGGGATGCAGGTATACAACCTGCGGGCGCTCAACGCCAAGGTGCCCGGCGTACAGGCGCTGACGCTGAATGCCGAATACGCGCTGGAGCGTGGCAGCGGCGAGGGGGTCGATTACGATGCCAACGCCTGGTATGCCCAGGCTGACTATGCCTTCAGCACCTTGCCGCTGACACCGATCCTCGGCTACCGCTACGCGAGCTTTTCCGGCGACGACAACCTCACCGACAACCGGCAAAAAGCCTGGGACTCACTGAGTAAAGGCTTCGTCGACTGGGGCACGTGGCTGGTCGGGGATGTGGTCGGCAACTACCTGCTGTTCAACAGCAACGAAAACGTCCAGCAGTTCTCCCTCAAGACCCACCTCAACGAAACCCTGACCCTCGGCGCGATTCACTACCAGTTCTGGCTGGACGAGAAAAACTACATGGGCGCACCGGTCAGCGACCGGCGCTTTGCTGATGAAAGTGTGGTTTTCCTCGACTGGACACCCACGCCGTCGTTCTATACGTCGCTGTCCTACAACTGGGTCAAGCCACTGGCCGCCGCTAAACAGGTCTTCGGCGATGACCAGACGTTCAGTGCGCTGGAACTGTATTTCACCTATCGCTATTAAGTGCTGCGAGCCATCGCGGCCGCGCTGGAGTGTTTTGATCATGAACAGATTTTTGCGTAATACCTTGCTGGGCACTCTCGCCTCGTTGCTCATCAGTGGTTTTTGCCTGGCTGAAGAACGCACCGTACGGATCTACAACTGGATCGAATACCTGCCACCCGACGTGCTCAAGAGCTTCCAGGAAGAAACCGGCATTCGCCCGATTTATGATGTGTTCGACAGTGCCGAAACCATGGAGTCCAAGCTGCTGACGGGCAACTCCGGGTATGACGTGGTGTTCCCCGGCACCGCCAACCTGGGCCACCTGATCACGGCCGGTGCCGTGCAGCCGCTGGACCGCAAGCAGTTGCCGAACTGGCAGCACCTGGACCCGCAGTTCATGCAATCGCTGGAAGCCGTGGGTGACACCGGCAATCGCTACGCCGCGCCTTACCTGTGGGGCACCACATTGATCGGCTACAACGTCGACAATGTGCGCAAAGCCCTCGGCCCCGACGTGCAGATGAACAGCTGGGACATCATCTTCAAGGAAGAAAACCTCGCCAAGCTCGCCAGCTGCGGGGTCGGCTTCCTCGACGCCGGCAACGAGATCCTGCCGATTGCCTTGCACTACAAGGGCCTCGACCCCAATAGCCAGAAGCGTGAGGACTATCCGCAGGCCCAGGCCTTGATGATGAAGATTCGCCCTTACATCACCTACTTCAATTCCTCGCGCTATGGCATGGACCTGGCCAACGGCGACATTTGCGTGGGTGTAGGCTGGTCCGGCGGTGTGGCGCTGGCCAAGCAATTGGCGGATGCCGCCGGCAAGGGCGTCAAGGTCGAGATGGCATTGCCCAGGGAAGGCGCGCCGATGTGGTCGGATGTGATGATGATCCCGGCCAAGGCACCTGATCTTGCCGAGGCCCATGCGTTCATCAATTACATCCTGCGCCCGGACGTAATTGCGCGCATCAGCAACAAGATCGGCTACCCCAACCCGAACAAGGACGCCACCGCGCTGGTGGACGCCAGCATCCGCAATAACCCCAACATGTATGTGCCGGAGGAAGCGCGCAAGACCCTGTTCGCCCTGGAGCCGATCCCGGCCGCTGTGGAGCGCATCCGTACCCGCACCTGGACGTCCATCAAGAGCAACCGCTGATCAGTGTGGCCCGGTGCGTGCGCGCCGGGCCCGACCCTGGAAGCTGTCAGGCCTGCATGCCGTAGAACAGCAGCTCGGTGATACGCCTGACCTGGGTGGAGTGCGCGTCGATATCCGGGTGTTCCTGGTTCACCAGCCTGAACAGTTGCAGGTGCGAATAGTCGTTCAGCAGGAACGCGGCCAATTCCACATCGAGTTGTGGGCGCAGCTTGCCGGCCCGTTGCAATTCCCGCAGCAGCTCGCTGATTTCCGCCCTGAGCGCATCGTTCATGGCCCGATAGCCAGCAGGCAGTTCATTGCTGCCGCCGAACAGGATCAGCGGCAGCAGTTCACGCCACAGGCTGGGGTGCATGACTTCCAGGGCATAGCCCGTGAGCAGGCGTTCCAGGTGGCAGAGCGCTTCGACCGGGTCGTCTATTTCGTGGATCAGGCTGCGGGTGTCGGTGATCGCGCGTTGATCGGCGTGGTGCAGGATTTCCAGGATGATTTCCTGCTTGTTGCCGAAGTACTTGAACACCGTCGGCGGCGACACTCCGGCCTGGCTGGCGATCTGTTCGATAGTGGTGTTCTGGAAACCCTGGCGTTCAAACAGTTCAATCGCGGCCTTGCTGATGGCTTGCCGGCGTTCGGCTTTTTGACGTTCACGCAGTCCGCTCACTGGAGATCCTTGTCACGAGTAAAAGAGGGGCGCTTGTCGCCCCGTACCCTTGCAAAATACTTAATTGGCTAAAGCTTTTAAAGCACTCATTACCATTCAAGGGATTTGCCGCTGATGCTTCTTCAACCGGTAGGCAAATTGAGCGCGGCTGAGCCCCACGAGCCTGGCGGCGGCGGCCAGGTTGCCGGCGTTTTGTTGCAGCGCTTCATTGATCAGGCGCGACTCCAGGCCTTCGATGGAAAAGCCCTGATCCAACTGGCCAAGGGTGTCCAGCAGTGCAGGGCGCGGCGCTGTTGTTGTCATCTGCGGCCCTGTGTTGGACAGGCTGCCATGGTCGTCCAGGCCATAGGGATCAGCAGGCATCGGCTCGTTGCGAAACAGGTGCACGAGGTCAATGGGTTGGCCTTCGTCACTGGCGATCAGGCCGCGTTCGATCAGGTTTTGCAACTCGCGCACATTGCCCGCGAAGTCATAGCGCAGCAAAACTTTCAGGGCGCGCATGGTCAGGCCTACCGGCGTTCGCGCGTATTCCTGGCAGAAGCGCGTGAGGAACGCATTGATCAGCAGTGGGATGTCGTCCCGGCGTTCGCGCAGCGGGGGCAGGGCGATGGGGTAGACATTCAGGCGGTAGAACAGGTCTTCACGAAAGTTGCCGTCAGCCACGGCTTTGCGCAGGTCGATATTGGTGGCGGCGACTACGCGCACATCCACCTTGATACCGCGCACCCCGCCGACCCGTTCGATTTCCCGTTCCTGCAAGGCTCGCAGCAATTTGCTTTGCCCGCCCAGGCTGAGGCTGGTGATTTCATCCAGAAACAGCGTGCCGGCCTGGGCCCGTTCGAAACGTCCAGGGCGCGAGTGCGTCGCGCCGGTATACGCGCCGCGTTCGACACCGAACAGTTCGGCCTCGATCAGGTTATCCGGAATGGCGGCGCAGTTGAGCGCCACGAACGGGCCGTCATGGCGGCGACTGAGCTGGTGCAACTGGCGCGCAAACATCTCCTTGCCGACCCCGGACTCGCCGCTGATCAACACCGTTGCCGGGGTCAGCGCGACCCGTTGCAGGGCTTGCATCGCCGCGTTGAACGCCGCACTGGCGCCCACCAACGGCTGGGGCTGGCTGATGCCGCCGCCGCTGCGCAGCGGATTGGCGAGCGTGGGGGCGGCAGGGTGGGTCACGGCTTGGGACACATTCAGGTAGCGCAGGTCCTGCTCGACGTCACCCCATTGTTCGGCGGTCTTGCCGACCACCTTACAGCTGCGATGGCCCATGCCCCGGCATTCGACTTCGCGGAAAATCACCATTTGCCCGAACAGGCCACTGACAAACCCGATGGCATAGCCGGTTTCAGTCCAGCACACCGGGTCCTGGCCAATGCCGTAGGCGCCCACATGTTCATCGGCTTCGCACGAGTGGTGCCAGAGGAACTCGCCTTCATAGAACCCTGAGTCGGCATCGAACTTGAAGTGCAGCGGTTCGACCTTGGCCATGCCTTCCAGGGTGTGCAGGTGGGTCCCGGCGCGAAACACGGCGGCGGCATCGGCCTGTGGCCAGCGCTCGCGTATCAACCGCGCATCCCGCGCGCCGGAGGCATAACCGGTGCGGGTGAACAGGCCACGCGCCTGCTCCAGCCCCAGGCGCGCGATGACCTCCCCGCGCAGGGCGCCGAACGACGAACTGTGCAGCAACACCATGCGTTGATCGTTGAGCCAGATACGCCCGTCTTCGGGCGAAAAGAACAGGCAGTCGGCCAGCTCCGCCGGCGTGGGTGAGCTGCTGTCGCTGAGTTGGCGACTGTCGCCGCGCGGATGGTAGGGCGCGATGGTCACCCGGTCGTCGGGCAGCGCGCTGTGGGGATTAGTCATTGTTATGCCCCTGCAAAGCGAGTGATCGATATGAGTAACTGCTCAGATAGTTATTAAACATAACCTTATCAATTGAACAAGTGGCAGCGCTCCGGTTTTTGCAGGTGATCGGCGGGTGAGGCATGAGCGGCGCGTGGCAGGCCCCGTCCCAAAGCCCTCGACGCTTTATGTCGGCGCCGTTGCGTACAAGCGGCACAGCCTTTGCTCAAGGCTTGATGCGGCGTTTGCACCCTGTGCAGGCGAAGACAATTACAAGAACCGGGAGTTGCCATGTCAGTGTCTGAAACCACCCACTTTCTACAGCGGGCCATTGAGTCCGAATGCCTGTTCAACGGCGATTGGATACCCGCCTCGGGTTCCGTGATCGCGGTGATCGAACCCGCCACCGGCGAACCCCTGATGCGCTGCGCCATGGCCAACCCGGCCGATATCGCCGTCGCCTGCCGCAGCGCGGCCCTGGCGCAGCCGGCCTGGGCTGCACTCGGCCCACGGGAGCGCGCCGAGGTGTTTCGCAAGGCGGCGGACCTGGCCCAGCAGTCCTTTGCCGAACTGGCGCTGTACGTCGCGCGGGAAACCGGCGGCGCGTTGTTCAAGGGCGAACACGAAGTACGCGAAGCGATTGTGCTGCTGCATCAGGCGGCGGGGCTGTTGTCCCAACCTCACGGAGTGGTACTGCCCAGTGAAGCAGGGCGCCTGTCCTATGCCCGGCGTCAGCCCCATGGCGTGGTCGGGGTGATTTCACCGTTCAATTTTCCGCTGGTGCTGTCGCTGCGTTCGGTGGCCCCGGCGCTGGCGGCGGGCAATGCGGTGGTGCTCAAGCCCGACCCGCAGACCCCGGTCAGCGGTGGTTTTCTCATCGCCCGGCTGTTCGAGGAAGCGGGCTTGCCCAAGGGCCTGCTGCAGGTGTTGCCCGGTGCCGCGCCAGCGGGTGAGGCGCTGTGCCGCGATCCGAATGTGCGGATGATCGCGTTCACCGGCTCCACGGCGGCGGGGCGCAAAGTCGCCGAAGTGGCCGGACGACACCTGAAAAAAGTCGCGCTGGAACTGGGCGGCAAAAACCCGCTGATCATTCTCGAAGACGCCGACCTCGACCTGGCCGCGAGCAATGCCGCCTGGGGCGCCTGGCTGCACCAGGGGCAAATCTGCATGGCGACCGGCTTGATCCTCGCCCATGAATCCATCGCCGAACGCCTCACGCGCAAGTTGGTGGACAAGGCCCGTGCGCTCACGGTCGGCAATGCCGCCCGTGGTGAAGCAGCGCTCGGCCCGTTGATCAACCAACGGCAATTGCAGCGCGTGCACGAGATCGTCAGCGACAGCCTGCACGCGGGCGCGCGGTTGGAGGCGGGCGGCGACTATGACCGCTTGTTCTACCAGCCCACTGTGCTCAGTGGCGTGCGTCCGGGTATGCGCGCGTTTGAGGATGAAATCTTCGGCCCGGTGGCCACGGTGGTCAGTTTTGCCACGGACGAGGAGGCCATCGAACTGGCCAACCGCACCGAGTACGGCCTCTCGGCCGCCATCATCTCTCCATCGGTCGGGCGCGCCATGGCCATCGGCGAGCGCCTTGATTGCGGCCTGCTGCACATCAACGACCAGACCGTGGCCGACGAATGCATCAACCCGTTCGGCGGGCGCGGCGCTTCCGGTAATGGCGGCAGCGTGGGCGGGCCGGCCGACTGGGACGAGTACAGCCAGTGGCAGTGGGTCACGGTGAAAAATACCCCGCCCAGCTATCCATTCTGAGCCCTGGCTCATCGGTTTGATCCACCCATGCCTATACAAAAATAAGAGGGCTTGAACATGAACCTGCACAACAAAACCTTGATCGTCACTGGCGTCGCTTCCGGCATTGGCGCTGAACTGGCGCGGCTCGCGCGGTTCCAGGGCGCTACGGTGATCGGCGTTGATCGCCATGAACCGCAACTGACCCTGGATGGCTTTTTCCAGGCTGACCTGGGCGATCCTGCCAGCATCGATGCCTTGGTGGCGCGCCTGCCGGCGCGGGTCGATGGGCTGTGCAACATTGCCGGCGTGCCCGGTACGGCGCCCGTGCCAGCGGTGGCCACGGTCAATTACCTGGGGTTGCGGCACCTGACTCAAGCGCTGCTGCCACGTATGTCGGCGGGCGGCAGCATCGTCAATGTTGCCTCGGTGCTCGGCGCGCAATGGCCGCAACGGCTGGAGCTGCACAAGGCTCTGGCCGCGACGCAAAGCTTCGAGGCCGGGCAGCAGTGGCTGGCGGCCAATCCGGTGGAGCAGGCCAGCTGTTATCAGTACTTCAAGGAAGCGCTCATTGTGTGGAGCTTCCAGCAATCCCAAGGCTGGTTTCGCGATCACTCGGTGCGCATCAACTGCGTCGCGCCAGGGCCGGTGTTCACGCCGATTCTCGGCGATTTCGTCAGCATGCTCGGGCCGGAGCGGGTGGCCGCGGACAGCCAGCGCATGACCCGTCCGGCCCTGGCCGATGAGGTGGCGGCGGTGATTGCCTTCCTCTGCTCGGACGCCGCGCGCTGGGTCAACGGGGTCAATCTGCCGGTGGACGGCGGGTTGGCGGCGACCTACATGTAGGGGTTGCAACAGCGATAAACCCCGGCGCGGATCCACCGTGCCGGGGGTCTTGAACAACAACAAAAATACAGGACATACAAGATGCTCAAGCCTATCTTGCGGGCGGTTGCGGCCACGACGTTTGTCGCACTGACATCGACTGCTTACGCTTATGATTTGCCCGGACTCAACCTCGGCAGCACCAGTTTCTACGACGGCTCACCGGCCCCGGCCGGCCCTGGCTGGTACCTGGAGGAATACCTGACGTACTCCCGGGCCAGCCGCTTCAATGATGCCAACGGCAACAAACTGGCGCTGCCCAAGCAGGACGTGGAAGTGGTGGCGCCTACCACGCAGATCATCTACCTCGGCCAACCTCTGGCCAACGGTGCGATGCCGGGGTTCACCCTGATCAACACCTCCCTGGCCCATGTGGATGTCGACGATGGGTTGAACAATGCGGCGCTGAGTTCTCGCGCCGGCTTTGGTGATGTGATTGTGGGGCCCTTCCTGCAACTGCCGACCCTGAGCCGCGCCGATGGCAGCCCACTGCTGACCCAACGTGTCGAAGTCGATATCTCGGTGCCGGTGGGTGCCTATGACCGCAAGCGCTCGATCAACCCCGGCAGCAACTTCTGGTCATTCAACCCATATTACGCGGCGACGTATTGGTTCAGCCCGAAGTGGTCGGCGAGTGGGCGTTTCATGTACCTGTGGAATGGCAAGAATGATGATCCGCAGGCCGGCTTTGGGGATGTATCCGATACCCAGGCCGGCCAGGCGTTGCATGCCAACCTGACGCTGCAATATGCCTTGAGCCAGCAACTGAGCGTGGGGGTCAACGGTTATTGGTTGAAGCAGATCACCGATACAAAGGTGGACGGGGATGCCGTGAGCGGGCGTCGGGAGAAGGTCTGGGCCATGGGCCCAGGCCTGGTCTATGCCTTCAGCAAGGAAGACGTGCTGTCGGTGAACGCTTACTTTGAGCAGCAAGCTGAGAACCGCACACAGGGCAACAAGCTGGTGCTCAACTGGCTGCACAAGTTCTAGGTGGTGCCTTACGCACCATGACGCTGATGATGGTCAGTGCGGCGATCACCACACCAGGGGCGGTCGCCAGCAGTACCCCGGCGGTGCCGGCGCCGGCGGCGAGCAGTTGCCCCGCCGCCAGTGGCCCGGCCACCGAGCCCAGGCGGCCAACAGCCACGGAGGCACCGACACCGGTGGCGCGTACCGAGGTTGGATACGAGGGCGGTGCCGAGGCGTACAGCACCAACTGCGCAGCCATGACAAACAGGCCGGCGGCAAAACCGGCAATGGCCATGGGCACGATGCCCACCGATAACCCGACCCCTGCCAACGCCGCCAGCAACCCGGCATACACCGACAGCACCACTTTGACGGCATTGCAGCGGTCCAGCAGCACGCCACCGAGCAGCGAACCGAGGGCGCCGCCGATATTGAAGAGCATCTGCACCATGCCCGCCTGGGGTTTGCTGAAGCCTTGTTCCAGCAACAGCGACGGCAGCCAGTTAAGCAGCATGTACATCACGGTCAGGGTGAAGAAGTAGCTGAGCCACAACGCCAGTGTGGTGCGCGCGCGACCTTCGCCGAACAGCGCCTGGCCGGTGGAAGGGCGGGCGGCGTGCGTGGTGTCGAGCTGTTGGCGAAAGGCGCTGGATTCAGGCAGCAGCAGGATCATCAACGGTACGGCCAGCAAGGGCGCCAGGCCGCCGATGATAAAGGTGGTCTGCCAGTGCTCACTGGAAAACATCGCCACCACTGCGGCCAATGCACCCCCCAGCGGCACCCCGCAGTACATCACGCTGATGGCCGTGCCACGGTTGCGTTCGCTCACCGCTTCGGCGCACAGCGCGATCAGGTTGGGCAGCGCAGCGCCCAGGCCCAGGCCGGTGAGAAAACGCACCAGCAACAGGCTTGAATAGCTGTCGACAAACGCGGTGCTCAGGGAAAACAGCCCGAACAGCAGCACGGCGCTCACCAGGATTTTCTTGCGCCCGATGCGGTCGGCGACCCAGCCGCCGAAGAACGCCCCCGGCAGCAGGCCGATGATGCCGACGCTGAACACCCAGCCGAGCATCTTCGGATCCAGGGCGAACGTTTGACGTAACCCAGCGGCGGCAGTGCCGGCGGCTTGCAGATCGAACCCCTCGATCAGCGCAACGATAAAGCACAACGCAATAGTCAGCGTCGAACGACGCGATGGACTGTCCATGGGCAAACCTCATTGTTGTTTTTGTTGTGGTGGCGAGCGCGAGTGGCTGCTGACGATTAAGATAACAAAGATAACTAAAAAATGAATCGTGGATTAAAAACATCTAAAAGACTGAATAAATTCACTGGATTCAAAAGGTTGCGATCTAGATCCATATACAACTAAAAAATAGATAGTTTTATTAATGTTCGATTATCGCTCAGTTGCGGTTGACGGGCACCGTCGGCTGTTTCCATTCTTGGCTCGCGAAGCCGACCGGGCCGAGCGTGTGCCACCCCAAAAACAACAACAAAAAATGGACATCGAACATGCCAGAACTCCCTATGGAGCACGCCGTTGCAGCGGCGCCCGTCGCCTGTGTGTCAAACAACACTCCACGCCTGCTCATGGCATGCCTGGCCTTGAGCGTGCTGCCCGCTCCGCTGTGGGCCGCAGGCTTTATCGACGACAGCCACGGTACCTTGACCTTGCGCAATTACTACCTGGACCGCGACTACAAGGACGACGGTGCGAAGACTGCCGCGCGGGAATGGGCCCAGGCGTTCATCCTCAACCTGGAATCGGGGTACACCCCAGGCCCCGTGGGTTTTGGGCTGGATGTACGCGGGCTGATGGGGGTCAAGCTCGACTCCTCGCCAGACCGCAGCGGCACCGAGTTGTTGCCGGTGTCGGCCAGCGACAAGCGCGCCGCCGATGAGTACTCGCGCCTGGCTCCCACCGCCAAGCTGCGGTTTGCGCAAACCACGGTGAAGGCCGGCGATGTGTCGATCTTCCTGCCGTTCGCCTTTGCCAGTCCGTCGCGCCTGCTGCCGCAAACCTTTCGCGGCACCACCTTGAGCTCCAAGGACATCGATGGCCTGACCCTTAACACCGGCTACATCGACCGTATCAACAAACGCGACTCCACCGACTACCAGGCCATGACCATCGCCTCGCCCAACCGGCGTTTCAACGCCACCGCCACCACGTCGCACCTGGCGTATGTGGGCGGTGACTATCAGGTCAACAAAGACCTCAGCCTGCGCGTCTATCACTCGCAGGTCGCGGACCTCTACCAACAGGACACCCTGGCGCTGCTGCATAACCTGCCGTTGGGCGATGGCGTGTTCACCAGCGACCTGCGCAGTTTTTTCAGTCGCGAAGATGGCAGTGCCAAGGCGGGCAAGGTGGATAACCGCAACCTCTCGGCGCTGTTTGGCTACCGCCTCGGCGGCCATCGCGTCAGCCTTGGCTACATGCACTCAAGCGGGGAGACGGCCACACCTTATATCTCCGGCACCGAGTTGATGGGCATGAGCGAACTGACCATGAGCTCGGACTTTCTCAACGCCAAGGAGCGCACCTGGCAGGCCATCTATGACTACGACTTCGCCGCAGCGGGTGTGCCGGGGTTGAAGACTCGGCTGCGCTATGTGCGGGGCGACAACATCGAACTGGCGGCTTTCAACGCCGAGGATCGCAAGGAGCGCGAGTTCCAGATGGAGCTGGGGTATGTGATCCAGGACGGCCCGCTGAAGAATGTCGGGTTCATGGCGCGCAAGTCGATCTACCGCAATGACTTCCCGAGCGGCGCGGCCTTTCGTGATGAAAACCAGACCCGTTTCCTGGTGCTCTACACCGTGGCGCTCTGGTAAGCCGATCAGTCCTGGTAGACCTTCTTCAGCAGGCGCAGCAGCTCTTCGCGTTCCTGGCCGTCGAGGGCGGCCGTGGCGTCCAGGTCGCTTTGGGCGGCGATGGCCTTGAGCTCCTTGAGCAGGGTTTCGCCGCTCTTGCTGAGGAAGATCCCGTAGGAGCGCTTGTCCGGCTTGCAACGCACCCGCACCGCAAGGGCGCGGCTTTCCAGCTTGTTCAGCAACGGCACCACCTGGGGCGGCTCGATGGCCAGGGCGCGAGCCAGATCGGCCTGCATCAGCCCAGGGTTCTGCTCGATGATCGCCAGGGCCGAGAACTGCGCAGGGCGCAGATCGTGGTCCGACAGCCGGCCGATCAGGTTCTGGAACAGCTTGAGCTGGGCGCGGCGCATGGCGTAGCCGATCAGATCGTCCAGGGCCGAATCCAGCGGCGGCCGTACCTCGTCGTTGTCGGGCAGGGCCTGGCTGGCGGTGGCGATGTTGGAAGGCTTGGCCATTGGCAGTGCAATCCTCAGGAGGTGGAGGTTAAGAAGGCTATCTAGTTTGCCGGGGTTGGCGCGCTATGGCTATGCCGGGTTTCACGGCGCCTGCACCGTGCGGGTTTTAAGCAGGAAAAATATTGGTTATCTGGATTAATAGTTAATTGACATAACTATATTTGCGGTTTAATTTCGAATCATCTTCACAACCAGAACAAGAGCGTACCGCCATGAGCAATTACGAAGGCCGTTGGACCACCGTCAAGGTTGAGATCGAAGAGGGCATCGCCTGGGTCATTCTCAATCGTCCGGAAAAACGCAACGCCATGAGCCCGACCCTGAACCGGGAAATGATCGACGTCCTCGAAACCCTCGAGCAGGACCCTGCCGCAGGCGTGCTGGTGCTGACCGGTGCGGGCGAAGCCTGGACTGCGGGCATGGACCTCAAGGAATACTTCCGCGAGGTGGATGCCGGCCCGGAAATCCTCCAGGAAAAAATCCGCCGCGAAGCCTCGCAATGGCAATGGAAACTGCTGCGCATGTACGCCAAGCCGACCATCGCCATGGTCAATGGCTGGTGCTTCGGCGGTGGCTTCAGCCCGCTGGTGGCCTGTGACCTGGCGATCTGCGCCGACGAAGCGACCTTCGGCCTCTCGGAAATCAACTGGGGCATCCCGCCGGGCAACCTGGTGAGCAAGGCCATGGCCGACACCGTGGGCCATCGCCAATCGCTGTACTACATCATGACCGGCAAGACTTTTGGCGGGCAGAAAGCCGCCGAAATGGGCCTGGTCAACGAAAGCGTGCCGCTGGCTCAACTGCGCGAAGTAACCATTGAACTGGCGCGCAACCTGCTGGAGAAAAACCCGGTGGTACTGCGTGCGGCCAAGCATGGCTTCAAGCGCTGCCGCGAATTGACCTGGGAGCAGAACGAGGATTACCTCTACGCCAAGCTTGATCAGTCGCGCCTGCTCGACACCGAAGGCGGTCGCGAGCAGGGCATGAAACAGTTCCTCGACGACAAGAGCATCAAGCCTGGCCTGCAGGCGTATAAACGCTGAAGGGCGCGGCCGCCTGGCCGCGCCGTTGTACCCTGCTTGAACGTATTCCCGATAAAGACAATAAAGAGGAATCACCATGCTGGACGTGCCCCTGTTGATCGGCGGCCAGTCGTGCCCCGCCCGTGACGGTCGAACCTTCGAACGTCGCAACCCGGTGACCGGTGAAGTGGTCTCGCGGGTGGCCGCCGCGACCCTGGAAGATGCCGACGCCGCCGTCGCCGCAGCCCAAGCCGCGTTCCCCGCGTGGGCGGCGCTGGCGCCCAACGAACGCCGCACCCGCTTGCTCAACGCTGCGGAGCAATTGCAGGCGCGCAGCGCCGAATTCATCGCCGCCGCCGGCGAAACCGGCGCCATGGCCAACTGGTATGGCTTCAACGTGCGCCTGGCGGCCAATATGCTGCGCGAAGCGGCGTCGATGACCACCCAGATCACCGGTGAAGTGATCCCCTCCGATGTTCCCGGCAGTTTCGCCATGGCCTTGCGTCAGCCTTGCGGCGTGGTGCTGGGCATCGCGCCGTGGAATGCCCCGGTGATCCTCGCCACACGCGCCATCGCCATGCCGCTGGCCTGTGGCAATACCGTGGTGCTCAAGGCCTCGGAGCTGAGCCCGGCGGTGCACCGCCTGATTGGCCAGGTGTTGCAGGACGCCGGCCTGGGCGATGGCGTGGTCAACGTCATCAGCAATGCCCCGGCGGATGCCGCTGCGATTGTCGCGCGGTTGATCGCCAACCCAGCCGTGCGTCGGGTCAACTTCACCGGCTCGACCCATGTGGGGCGGATTGTCGGCGAGCTCTCGGCGCGTCACCTCAAGCCGGCCTTGCTGGAGTTGGGCGGCAAGGCACCGTTGCTGGTGCTCGACGACGCCGACCTCGACGCTGCGGTCGCGGCGGCAGCCTTTGGGGCCTACTTCAACCAGGGCCAGATTTGCATGTCCACCGAACGCCTGATTGTCGATGCCAAGGTCGCCGATGTGTTCACCGCCAAGCTGGTGGCCAAGGTCGCGACCCTGCGCGCGGGCGATCCCATTGCAGCGGATTCGGTCCTCGGTTCCCTGGTGGACGCCGGCGCCGGCACACGCATCAAGGCCCTGATCGACGATGCCCTTGCCAAGGGCGCGCGGCTGGTAGTGGGTGGCCAACTGGACGGCAGCATCCTGCAGCCGACCCTGATCGATGGCGTCACCGAACACATGCGTTTGTACCGCGAAGAGTCCTTCGGCCCGGTGGCGGTGCTGCTACGCGGTGACGGGGATGAAGCCTTGCTGCGCCTGGCCAACGACTCCGAGTTCGGCCTTTCGGCGGCGATCTTCAGCCGTGACACCGGGCGTGCACTGGCCCTGGCGCAACGGGTCGAATCGGGCATTTGCCATATCAACGGCCCGACCGTGCATGACGAGGCGCAGATGCCGTTTGGCGGGGTCAAGTCCAGCGGCTACGGCAGCTTTGGTGGCAAGGCCGCGATCGAGCACTTCACGCAATTGCGCTGGGTGACCTTGCAGAACGGGCCACGGCATTACCCGATCTGAGCAGGCGTCGCCACATAACAATAACAAGGCGGCTGTGATCCGCCTTGCTGGAGGACACCCTTGTGAGTTCCGAATTCAGACCGCAACCCCAGCCCGCACCGCGATACCGCGAGGTCTCCATCGGCCACCCCCCGGTGGCGGTCACTGAAGAACACGGCGTGCTGCATATGCGCTCCCTGGAGCCCCTGGCCGAGTTGCCGGCGCGCTTGCTCGACCGCCTGGTGCATTGGGCCCAGGTGCGGCCCGAGCAGACGTTTATCGCGGCCCGCCAGGCCGGTGGTGATTGGCGCCGCGTCAGCTACCGCGAGATGCTCGACAGCGTGCGTGCGATTGCCCAGGGCCTGTTGAGTTACGGGCTCTCGGCGCACAAGCCGCTGGCATTGCTGTCGGGCAACGACATCGAACATTTGCAGGTCGCCCTCGGCGCGATGTACGCCGGCATTCCCTACTGCCCGGTATCGCCGGCGTATTCGTTGTTGTCCCAGGATTTCGCCAAGCTGCGGCATGTGTGCGACCTGCTGCAACCGGGGCTGGTGTTCGTCAGCGATGCGGCCGCTTACCAGCGCGCCATCGACGCTGTCCTGCCGGCCGAGACCCCGCTGATCAGCGTGCGCGGCCACGTGCCTGGGCGCACTCAGGTCAGCTTCGCCAGCCTGCTGCAAACGCCGGGCGGCGCCGAGGCCGATGCGGCGTTCCAGGCCACCGGCCCCGACAGCATCGCCAAGTTTCTCTTCACCTCGGGCTCGACCAAATTGCCCAAGGCCGTGATCACCACCCAGCGCATGCTCTGCGCCAACCAGCAAATGCTGTTGCAGACGTTTCCGGTGTTCGGTGAGGAGCCGCCGGTACTGGTGGACTGGCTGCCGTGGAACCACACGTTTGGTGGCAGCCATAACGTCGGCATCGTGCTCTACAACGGCGGCACCTTTTACCTCGACGACGGTAAACCCACGGTCCAGGGCTTTGCCGAAACCCTGCTCAACCTCAAGGAGATTTCGCCCACCGCCTATTTGACGGTGCCCAAGGGCTGGGAAGAACTGGTCAACGCCCTGGAACAGGACGCCGAGTTGCGCGAGCGGTTTTTTGCACGCATGAAACTGTTCTTCTTCGCCGCCGCCGGCCTGTCGCAAAGTGTCTGGGATCGCCTCGACCGCGTGGCCGAACAGCACTGCGGTGAACGCATCCGCATGATGGCCGGGCTGGGCATGACCGAAGCCGCGCCGTCCTGTACCTTCACCACCGGGCCGTTGTCCATGGCCGGCTATATCGGCTTGCCTGCGCCGGGCTGCGAGGTGCGCCTGGTGCCGTTGGACGGCAAGTTCGAAGGGCGTTTTCGCGGGCCGCACATCATGCCGGGGTACTGGCGGGCGCCCGAGCAAACCGCCGAGGTGTTCGACGAACAGGGTTTCTACTGTTCAGGTGACGCGATCAAACTCGCCGACCCGCACCAGCCGCAACTGGGGCTGATGTTCGACGGGCGGATTGCCGAGGATTTCAAGTTGTCTTCCGGGGTGTTTGTCAGTGTCGGCCCGTTGCGCAATCGCGCCGTGCTCGACGGCTCGCCCTATGTGCAGGACCTGGTGATTACCGCGCCGGACCGCGAATGCCTGGGAGCCCTGGTGTTCCCAAGGCTCTACGAATGCCGGCGGCTGGCCGGCTTGGGCGCCGACGCCAGCGACGCCGAGGTGCTGGGCAGCGCGCCGGTACGCCAGTGGTTCGGCGACTGGTTGCAGCGCCTCAACCGCGAGGCCACCGGCAATGCCAGTCGCCTGGAATGGATCGCCCTGCTCGACGAGCCGGCGTCCATCGACCGTGGGGAAATCACCGACAAAGGCTCGATCAACCAGCGCGCCGTGCTGCAATGGCGTGCGGCCAAGGTCGAGGCGTTGTATCGCGGCGAAGAGGCCACGATCCTGCGCGCCGGGCCCAAGCCTTGAGCAGCGCCGGGCAGTACTCGGCGTTTGCCGATGCGGCGATTTTCGCGGCGGTGCGCACGCCGTGGGTCGACCTTGGCGGCGCACTGTCCCAGGTGTCGCCCATCGACCTGGGCATCAAGGTGGGTCGTGAAGTGTTGGCCCGGGCCGGCATCGACCCCCAGGCGGTGGACAGCGTTCTGGCCGGCTCCATGGCCCAGGCCAGCTTCGATGCCTACTTGTTGCCACGGCATATCGGCTTGTACAGCGGGGTGGCGCAAGCGGTCCCGGCACTGGGGGTGCAGCGCATCTGCGCCACCGGTTTCGAGCTGCTGCGCCAGGCCGCTGAACAGTTGCGCGACGAGGTGCAACTGGCCCTGTGCGTGGCCAGTGAATCCATGTCGCGCAACCCGATTGCGGCCTACACCCATCGCGACGGGTTTCGACTCGGCGGCGAGGTGCAATTCAAGGATTTTCTCTGGGAGGCCCTGTACGACCCGGCCCCTGGCCTGGACATGATCGCCACCGCCGACAACCTGGCGCGCCGTTATGGCCTCAGCCGCAAGGCCGTGGACCGTCACGCCTGCGACAGCCATCAGCGCGCCTTGCAGGCGCAACGTGACGGCGCCTGGACGGAAGAAATCGTCACGGTCGATAACCAGGTGTTCGAGCTTGAGGGGTACCAGCCCAGGGGCATCAGCCTCGCGCGCCGGGCCAGTGCCGTCAGCGTCGACAGCCACCCACGGCCCACCGACCTTGCGGCCCTGACGCGCTTGCGCGCCGTGCATCCAGGCGGCGTGCAAACCGCCGGCAACAGTTGTGCGGTGGTCGATGGGGCGGCGGCGGCGCTGGTGGGGCGTGCCTCGGCCAGCACGCGTCCGGCCCTGGCGCGGCTGCTGGCCAGCGCGGTGGTCGGTGTGGCCCCCGAGTTCATGGGCATCGGCCCGGCGCCGGCGATCCGCCTTCTGTTACAACGCAGCGGGTTGAATTTGGGCGACATCGGCCGCTTCGAGATCAACGAAGCCCAGGCCGCCCAGGTACTGGCGGTGGCCCATGAACTGGAGCTGGACAGCACCCGCCTCAACGTCCAGGGCGGCTCGCTTGCGCTGGGGCATCCCTTGGCCGCCACCGGCCTGCGCCTGGTGATGACCCTGGCCCGACAACTGCGCCAGCACAACCTGCGCTACGGGATTGCCGCAGCGTGTGTGGGCGGCGGGCAGGGCATGGCGTTGCTGATCGAGAACCCTGTCTACCGCGCTTGATGGTTTTTTTGTCGAAGAGGTGTCCCGATGTGGAGCTATGAGGCGCCCCTGGGCGATATGCAATTTGTCCTGGAACACTGGTTGCAGGCGCCCGATACCTGGCAGCGCACCCCGGCGTTCGCGGCCCTGGACCTGCCGCTGGCGGTACAGGTGCTGGAGGAGGCGGCTCGCTTCAGTCAGGGCGTATTGGCGCCGTTGAATAGCAGCGGTGATCGCCAGGGCTGCCGCTGGCAGGCGGGGCAGGTCAGCACCCCGGACGGCTTTGCCGAGGCCTATCGCGCCTATGTCGACGGCGGTTGGCCGGCGCTGGCGTGTGCCGAGGAGCAGGGCGGGCAGGGCTTGCCGCAACTGCTCGATGCGGCGCTGCAAGAGATGCTCTACGCCAGCAACCATGCCTGGGCCATGTACACCGGGATCGCTCACGGCGCCTACCTGTGCCTCAAGACCCACGCCGCCCCTTGGCTGCAGGCGCGCTACCTGCCCGAGATTGTCAGTGGCCAGGCCTTGCCCACCATGTGCCTGACCGAGTCCCAGGCCGGCAGCGATGTCGGCTTGCTGCGCTGTCGTGCTGAACCCCAGGCGGATGGCAGTTATCGCCTCAGCGGCAGCAAGCTGTTTATCTCCGGCGGCGAGCACGACCTCACGGCCAATATCCTGCACCTGGTGCTGGCGCGCCTGCCCTATGCGCCGTCGGGCAGCCGTGGCATTTCACTGTTCCTGGTGCCCAAGCACTTGGACGATGGCCAGGCCAACGGCGTGCACTGCGACGGCATCGAACACAAGATGGGCATCAAGGGCAGCGCCACGTGTTCCCTGGTGTTCGACGCCGCCCAAGGCTGGCTGATCGGCGACGCCAATCGTGGCCTGGCGGCGATGTTCGTGATGATGAATTCGGCGCGCCTGCATGTCGGCCTGCAAGGCCTGGGGCATGTCGAGGCAGCTTGGCAGAACGCTCGCCAGTACGCCGCCGAGCGCTTGCAAATGCGTGCGCCGTCAAGGCCGGAAGAGGTAGCGGCCCAGGCGGCTGATCCGATCCGTTATCACCCGGCCATGCGCCGTGTGTTGCTGGAGCTGCGCACCACCAGCGAGGGCATGCGCGCCATCGGCTACTGGGCGGCGCACCTGCTTGATCAGGCCGAACATGACCAGGACTCGTCGGCCGCCCAGTTGGCGCCGCTGCTGACGCCCATCATCAAGGCGTTTTTCACCGAACAGGGCTTTCGCCAGGCCAGCAATGCGCTGCAGGTGTTCGGCGGTTACGGCTACGTCACCGAGTTCGCCATCGAGCAAACCCTGCGGGACAGCCGCATCGCGATGATCTACGAGGGCAGTAACGAGATCCAGGCCAATGACCTGTTGCTGCGCAAGGTGCTGGGGGATGAGGGCCGGGCCTTTGGCTTGCTGCTGGCCGAGTTGCGCGCCGAGGCCGCGCAGGGCAGGCAGTCTGTCGAATGCGCAGGCTTCTGTGGTGCGTTGGGCAGCCTGTGCGACGCGTTGGCCCGTGTGGTGAGCGCCATACGTGAACGCGCGCATGAGGACAGTGAATACCCCTATCGGGCGGCGCCGGATTTCCTCCAACTCTGTGGCGTCGCGTTGCTGGCCTTTGCCTGGGCGCGGGCCGCGCGGGTCTCCAGGGCACTGCCCGACGATCACCCCTTGCGCGCCGCCAAGCTGCAAAGCGCCGGGTTCTTTTTCGATTACCTGCCGTCGCGGCTGGCACAGCACCTGGGCGCCATAGACGGGGCACGGGCAGCGCTGGCGTTCATCTGACGCGGCCAGGTGATTGCGGTTCTACTTGCGGTACCATGGCGGCTCACGTTTTCTGGAAGTTGCCTGGATGAGTAAACCCGGTCAATTGGTGCTGGTTGCACTGCGCAAGATGATTGCCAGCGGGGAGTTGGCGGCGGGCGAACGGCTGATGGAGATTCCCACGGCGCAACTGTTCGGCGTGTCACGCATGCCGGTGCGCATGGCCTTTCGTACCCTCGAACAGGAAGGGCTGCTGGTGCCGTTTGGCGGGCGCGGCTATCAGGTGCGTTCGGTCAGCCCCAGCGACATTGCCGGCGCCGTCGAAGTGCGGGGTGTGCTTGAGGGCCTGGCTGCGCGTCAAACCGCCGAGCGTGGTTTGTCCGACGAGGCACGCAGAGTACTTGAGCGCTGCCTGGTGGAAGGCGATCAACTGTTCGAAAAGGGCTACGTGACCGAGGATGACCTCGAGGTCTATCACGACCTGAACATGCGTTTTCACCAGGTTATCGTCGAAGGCAGCCACAACCCGGCGATCGCCGACGCGCTGGCCCGCAATGATCACTTGCCGTTCGCCTCGGTGACCGCGCTGGCGGTGGATCGCGAGGACATGGCTCGCGAGTACCGACGCTTCAACTATGCCCACATGCAGCA
This sequence comes from Pseudomonas grimontii, assembly GCF_007858185.1. Lineage (GTDB taxonomy): Bacteria > Pseudomonadota > Gammaproteobacteria > Pseudomonadales > Pseudomonadaceae > Aquipseudomonas > Aquipseudomonas grimontii. Next base: position 90,591 of record NZ_VFES01000019.1, on the reverse strand, counting down.
TCACTCGGTCTTCGACGCCCTGGTCAATCGCCAGGGCGCACGGGCCGAAGCCATCATGCGTGAGCACGCCAATGCAACGTTGCGCTATGCCGAGATCTTCAGTTCAGCCACCGCCGCCGCGCGCATGAAGGTGATTTTGCCCGCGTCGTGAACCCTGTCAGATATCGAGCACCAGCAGCGGGGTCTTCGAGCGTGAGCAGCAGGGCGTGAACTGATCATTCAGCGCCTGTTCCTGCTCGGTGAGGAACAGGTCGCGGTGCTCCGGTATGCCCTCCAGCACGCGGGTCAGGCAGGTGCCGCAAATCCCCTGTTCGCAGGACACGGCAATCTCGATGCCATGGCTTTCCAGGACCTGGACCACGGTCTTGTCGGCGGGAATTTCGAAGACCTGGCCGCTGCTGCCGAGCTTCACCGAAAAGCCGCCGTCGAGGCTGCTGTCCACCGGGGCCGCGCTAAAGTATTCGCGGTGCAGGCAGTCTTCCTGCCAGCCCTGTGCGCGTGCGCTGTCGAGCACATGCTGCATGAACCCGCCAGGGCCGCAGACATACAGGTGCACGTCGTCTGCGGGCGCCGCCAGCACCTCGGCAGCCTTCAAGGCCGTGTGCGGCTGCTCATCGAAATGCAGGAACACCCGCTCGGCAAACGGCGACGCCTTGAGCCGCTGCACAAACGCCGCACGCTCACTGGCACGGGCGCAGTAATGCAGTTCGAAGTCGGCACCCGCATGGTCCAGGCGCTCGGCCATGCACAGGAGCGGGGTGATGCCGATGCCACCGGCAAACAGCAGGCTGCGCCGCGCGTCGTGGGCCAGGGGAAACAGGTTGCGTGGCTCGCTGATGGTCAGGTGTGCGCCCTCGTGGACCTGCTCGTGCAAGGTGCGCGAGCCGCCCCGAGAGGCCGGGTCCTTGAGCACGCCAATCACATAACGATGGCGTTCCTCAGGGTGATTGCACAGCGAATACTGGCGCACCAGCCCATCGGGCAGGTGCACGTCGATATGCGCGCCGGCACTGAAGGCCGGCAGCGGCTGGCCATCGACACTGGCCAGTTCATAGCTGCAAATGTCCTGGGCTTCGTTATGACGGGATACCACCACCACATCGATCATGTTCGGTCCTCGCAAAGTTGTCGCGCTGTTCAGGCGGTGGTGGTGGTGATCAGGTGCGGTTCGAGGGCGCGTTCCCTGGCAATCAGTCGCTCCAGGATCTTGCGCGACTGCACGCCGCCCGCGTCGATATTCAACTTGAGCAGGTTGCGCTGCGGGTGGGCCAGCAGGTTCTGCTGCTGGCGCTCGAGCATCTCCAGGTCTTCACTGAAGATCTTGCCCTGGCCCTCGCGAATGCTCGCGGTCAGTGCCTCATCGTGGGGGTTGAAGTTGCGCGCCATGCCCCAGAAGTACCAGATCGAGGTGTCGGTCTGCGGGGTGATGAAGTCGACCACGATGCTCGCGGCCTTGTGTTCGGGGGCGGCGTTATAGCCACCTTTGCCGGCGTGGGCCACGCCGACTTCGATCAATACATGGCTGGGCGGGGTGAAGCGGCAGATCTGCCAGCGGTCCACCGGCACGTCATCGGCGAGGTTATTACCGCGCAGGGCCATGCGCCAGAACGGCGGGGCCATGATGTTTTCCATGTGCCGGGCAGTGACGACTTCATCGCCGTCCACCGTGGTCACGGGCGGCGTTTCGTCGATTTCCTTCTGGCCGATGCTGGAGGCGTGCACGTAGGTTTCGTGGGTCAGGTCCATCAGGTTGTCGATCATCAGGCGGTAGTCGCACTGGATGTCAAACAGCCCGCCGCCATAAGCCCATTGGTCACTCACGGCCCATTCCAAGTGGTGGATCAGCGCCGGGTCGGCCTGGGCCTGATCGCCGGGCCACACCCAGATGAAGCCGTAGCGCTCAACGGCGGCAAAGGTCTTGTTGCACGGAAAGCCGCGTACCCGCTGGCCGGGCATTTCCACGGTCTTGCCGTCGCCGCCCATGACCAGTCCGTGGTAGCCGCAGACCAGGTTGCCGTTTTCGACATACCCCAGTGACAGCGGCGCACCGCGATGAGGACAGAAGTCCTCGACCGCCACCACGGCGCCTTCCTGGCCACGATAAAACACCATCTTTTCGCCGCAGATCTGTCGACCCAGGGGCTTGTGCGCGATTTCATCGGGGGTGCAAGCGACATACCACGTGTTCTTGGGGTACATGATGACTCTCCAGGCAATGGATTATTCTTTTAATGGATCCATTAAATGGCTGGCCTGATGGAGAGTCAATCTTATATCGCTGTTTTATTGGGCGATTATCGGACATTTATACTTCAATGGATCCACTGTATGAAGTCAGTAGCGAATCATCACCGACTTCAGCTCGGTGTAGTCATCAATGAACGCACTGCCGAACTCCCGGCCTATCCCCGAGGATTTGTTGCCGCCAAACGGCACCGCCGGGTCCAGCATCGTGTGCATGTTCACCCACACTGTGCCGGCCTCGATGGCAGGCACCATGCGCAAGGCCTTGCCCAGGTCGTTGGTCCACAGGCTGGCGCTCAAGCCGTAGGGTGTGTTGTTCATCAAGGCCAGCAGTTCTTCTTCGCTGTCGTAGGGCAAGAACGTGGCAATGGGGCCGAAGGTCTCTTCGTTGAGCAGGGTGTCGTTGACGCTGTTGGCGAGGATGATTGTCGGCTCGACGTAACAGCCAGGACGGTCGATCAGGTTGCCACCGTGAATGATGCGGTTGTTTTCGGCGCGGGCCTTGGCGAAGAACTCGCCGAGTTTGAGTTGGTGCTGGCGGTTGGTGACCGGGCCGAATTCGGTGCGCTCATCCAGGGGCGAGCCGATGTTCAGCGTGCTCAGGCGCTGGGCCAGTTTGTCCATGACCGCTTCGATCTGCGAACGATGCACAAAGAAGCGTTCGGCAGCGGCGCAGATTTGCCCGGAGTGCAGAAAGCCCGCTTCGATGATGCCGTTGACGGCCTTGTCCAGGTCCACATCGCGCAGGAACCCGGCCGAGTTTTTCCCGCCCAGCTCAAGGGTGGCCCGGGTCAGGCCGGCGCCCATGGCACTCTGGCCCACTGCAATCCCGGTCGGCACGGAGCCGGTGAACGACACCTTGTCGGTGCCGGGGTGTTCGATCAGGCCTTTGCCGACGCTGCCGCCGCCGGTCAAGACGTTCAGCGCGCCGGCGGGAAGGCCGGCGTCAATCGCCAGTTCGGCGATGCGCAGGATGGTCAGTGGCGTGAACTCGCTGGGCTTGATGATGATGCTGCAACCGGTCACCAGCGCCGAGGCGAGTTTCCAGATGGCGATCATGGTCGAGAAATTCCACGGCACGATGCCGACCACTACCCCGACCGGCTCGCGCAGGGTGAACGCGGTGTAGCGCTCGCCGGCGAAGGAGGGCAGCGACGGGGTGATGGTCTGGCCGCTGATCTTGGTGGCCCAGCCGGCGTAGTAACGCAGGAAGTGCGCGGCCTGGTCGACTTCGAAAGCACGGGAAATCTGGATGATCTTGCCCGACTGGCAGGTTTCGATCTGCGCCAGTTCTTCGCGGTGTTGCTCCAGCAGGTCGGCCAGCTTGAGCAGCACGTTGCCGCGCACTGCCGGTGCGACCTGCGACCACTGCTTGAAGCCTCGGCTCGCGGACGCCACCGCTGCGTCGATGTCGGCCGGGTCGGCGTCGGCGACGTCGGCGATGACCTGCCCAGTGGCCGGGTTGATCACCTCCAGGCGCTGGCTGGAATGACTCTCGACGTAGCCACCGTCGATGAACAACGCATGGTTTCGACGGAGGAAGGCTTCAACCTGGGGCAGCAGTGGAATATCGCTCATGGGGTTTTTCCTGGTGGCAGACATTGAAAAAACCGAGGTTAATCCCCGTGGCCGGAACGGGCTTGACTGTGGCTGCCGAGCGGCATGTCTGTGGCTGCCAGTGCTTGTGCACGGCGGACCCGCCTGAGCCTTTGAAAAGTACAATCTTGACTCTGGAAGGTGCATGTTCTGCCTGGAAGGCGCGCTCCATACTGGCCCTGCATCCGGCGCCATGCCTCGATTTATGGCGGTGCCCGGACATCCAATAATAAGCAGGGCCATCCATGAAAAAGCCAAACCCGCTCCTCGAAGACCTCAAGTCCATCCTGCCGACCATCGCCGCCAATGCCTTTGTGGCCGAGCAGGACCGCAAGGTGCCCGCCGAGAATATTGCGCTGCTCAAAAGCATCGGCATGCACCGTGTGTTTCAGCCCAAAGCGTTCGGCGGCATGGAGTTGTCGCTGCCGCAGTTTGCCGACTGCATCGCGTTGCTCGCCGGAGCCTGCGCCAGCACGGCCTGGGCCATGAGCCTGTTGTGTACCCACAGCCATCAATTGGCGCTGTTCTCGGCCCAACTGCAGCAGGAGGTCTGGGGCACTGACCCGGATGCTACTGCGAGCAGCAGCATTGCGCCGTTTGGGCGCACCGAGGAAGTCGAGGGCGGCGTGTTGTTCAGCGGTGAAATGGGCTGGAGCAGCGGCTGTGATCACGCTGAGTGGGCGATCGTCGGGTTTCGCCGCAACAACGCCCAGGGCACCCCGGATTATTGTTTCGCGGTGCTGCCGCGCAGCGACTACCAGATCCGCGATGACTGGTTTGCCGCCGGCATGAAAGGCAGCGGCACCAAGACCTTGATCATCGACAAGGCCTGGGTGCCGGAGCACCGCATCCAGAAAGCCAAGGACATGATGGAAGGCAAGTCCGCCGGCTTTGGGCTGTACCCCGACAGCAAGATTTTCTACTCACCGTACCGGCCTTACTTTGCCAGCGGCTTTTCCACCGTCAGCCTGGGCGTCGCCGAGCGAATGCTCGAGGTGTTCCGCGAAAAAACCAAGACCCGCGTGCGCGCCTATACCGGGGCGGCAGTCGGTGCCGCGACCCCGGCGTTGATGCGCCTGGCCGAGTCGACTCACCAGGTGGCCGCCGCGCGCGCCTTCCTCGAAAAAACCTGGAACGAACACGCCGAACACAGTGAACAGCAGCGCTACCCAACCCGCGAGACCCTGGCGTTCTGGCGCACCAACCAGGCCTACGCGACCAAGATGTGCATCCAGGCGGTGGACCGTCTGTTCGAGGCCGCCGGCGGCAACGCCTGGTTTGAGCACAACGAGATGCAGCGCCTGTTCCGCGACTCGCACATGACCGGCGCCCATGCCTACACCGACTACGACGTCTGTGCACAGATCCTCGGCCGCGAGTTGATGGGCCTGGAGCCCGACCCGAGCATGATCTGAACCCGTTTTTGAAAACAACAATCAGGGCTGCGCCTGACGCAGCCCGGGAGTCTTGCATGTCTGAATCGACCTTCGACCCACGCGCCTTTCGCCGGGCCTTGGGCAACTTTGCCACGGGCGTGACCGTGGTCACCGCCGCCGACGCCTCTGGCCGCAAGGTGGGTGTTACCGCCAACAGTTTCAACTCGGTGTCCCTGGACCCACCGCTGGTGCTGTGGAGCATCGACAAACGCTCCAGCAGTCACGGGGTCTTCGAGGAGGCCAGCCATTTCGCGGTCAACGTGCTGGCGGCCGACCAGATCGACCTTTCGAACAATTTTGCCCGGCCCAAGGACGACCGCTTCGCCGAGATCGCCTATGAGCCGGGGGAGGGCGGGGCGCCGGTGTTCGCCGATTGTTCGGCCCGTTTTCACTGTGAAAAATACCAACAGGTGGATGGCGGCGATCACTGGATCATGATCGGCAAGGTGGTGGCCTTCGACGATTTTGGCCGTTCGCCGCTGCTCTATCATCAGGGCGCCTACTCCATGGTCCTGCCCCATACGCGCATGACCAAGCGGGACGAAAGCCAACCGCCGAGCAGCCACTTCCAGGGGCGCCTGAGCCACAACCTGTATTACCTGATGACCCAGGCGGTGCGCGCCTACCAGTCCAGCTACCAGCCCCGGCAACTGTCCACCGGCCTGCGCACCAACGAGGCGCGGATGCTGATGGTGCTGGAGAACGACGCCCGCCTGAGCGCCAGCGATCTATTGCGGGAAGTGGCGATGCCGGTGCGGGAAATCGATGACGCCGTGGCCAACCTCAAGCGCAAGGGGCTGGTCGACGACGATGAACACGGTGTGCGCCTGACCGCTGCGGGCATTGAACAGACCGAAGACCTCTGGGCCATTGCACGGGAACAGCAGGACAAGGTGTTCGCCGAGTTCAGCCAGGACCAGATCGAAACCTTCAAGACGGTGTTGAAGCAACTGATCAGCCACTGCTGAGTGCCCGAAATCCGATACCGGTAACGGCATCGGATTTTTTTGCGTCACGCTCAGCGGGCTTCGGCCAACTCATCGATCAAGCGTAACTGAAACGCCGCCAGCGCCGCTTTCGGTTGCTGCAACTGCACAAACTCCAGCATCGGGTCACCGACCTGCGTCCTGACACCCACCAATTCCTCAATGGCCGCCAACCCGCAAAACGGTACATAGGCTTCGGAATAGCCGCCTTCGTGCACCAGCACCAGACGGCCCTGGCACAGGCGTTCGGCTGCTTGGCGTACAAGACGGGTCATGTGCCGGAACGAGTCACTGTGCAACAGCATTCGCGCCAGGGGGTCGACGGCGTTGGCGTCGTAGCCGCAGGCGACGATGATCAATTCCGGCTCGAAGCGCTCCAGCGCTGGAATCACGATGCGTTCCATCGCGTGCATATAAGCCTCATGACCGCTGCCGGGGGGTAGCGGGATATTGATATTCGCGCCCAGCCCGGCGCCGCGCCCGCGATCGGCTTCACCGCTGTAACCTGCCGGGAAACAGCCGTCCTGATGCAGGGAAATCGTCAGCACGTCGCCGCGCTCTTCGAAGATCGATTGGGTGCCGTTGCCGTGGTGCACGTCCCAGTCGATCACCACGACGTTGCCTAGGCCACGCCGGGCTTTTGCGGCTTCGATGGCGATGGCGATGTTGGCCAGGAAGCAGAAGCCCATGGCGCTGTCGGCGAGGCAGTGGTGGCCTGGTGGGCGCGACAGAGAATAGGCATTGTCGACGTCGCCGGACAGCACCGCATCCACTGCCGCCATGGTCAGCCCGGCGGAGAGCCTGGCTATTTCATAACTGCCAGGCCCGATGGGCGCGTGTGGCCCCAACTCGCCGCCCCCGGCATCGCTCATCGCCTTGAAGCGTTGCAGGTAGTCGGGCGTGTGCACCCGCAGCAAGTCTTCATCGGTGGCCGCGACGGCACTTCGCACCTGTAAGTGGCGGGTCAGGCCGGAAACGTCCAGCAGGCTCTTCAAGCGACGCTTGGTTTCCGGTGACTCGGCGTGGCCGGCGGCGGCAGGAGGCTGCACCCACCCGCCCACCGGCAGGGTCAAGGCGTGCAGCCCGGCGCTGTGCCAGAGGCTGAGTTCGTCGAAGAAAAATGCACTTTTTCGGCTCATCGTCTTTCCATTTTCGTTGGGGTAAAAGGGCTTTTCAGGCACTCGGGCGGCTGCTCAGCATCAACACCAGGGACAGCGCGGTGACGCACGCCCCTGCGATCAGCAGTGATTGGAAGCCGCCGCTGGCTTCGATCATCCGGCCAGCCACGGTCGGGCCGATGGCCAGGCCTCCACCGATCACCAGGTTGGAAGCGTTCATCAGTTTCCCGGAGCGGTCGAGGTCGGCCAGGCAGGCCAGGATCAGCGGCAGGATGAAGGTCCAGGTGAACTTGAAGAGCAGCGCCGCCACGGCAAAACGCAGCATGTCGGGTTGGCCCAGCAGCAACAGCACGGCGCCTGCCATCAACGCGTACCCCAGCAGTAACAGCAACAGGCGTGGCAGACGGTCGCCGATCAGTGAGGCACAACCGGCCCCGACGATGCCCATCACCGTGGCGAGCGCCAGAATCTCACCACTGGCCTCGGCAGAGAGGCCGGAGTGGCTGCTGATGGAGCCGATAAATGTCCACACACCGCTCAGGCTGACGTAGAAACTCAGGATGCCCAGAATGCCCAGTGCGGCTTTCCATCGGGAAACGAGGGTGGTGCGCTCGGTGGTTTTCTCAGGCGCCGGGCTGCCCTGGGGAAAGTGTCGCGCCAGGGGCAGAAAGAGCGTCATCAAGGCGGCGAGGATCATGTAGCAGGCTGACAACCCGTAGTGCTCGAACAGCTGGGGCAGGATGCTCAAACCGATCGCCCCGACCACCAATTGCCCCATCACCCATAACCCGTAGACGCGCCCGGGATTGGCCGTGGAGGCCGCACTGGACAGGCAGATGATCATCAACGAGCCGCCGGCCAGGGCGCTGCAAAAGCGCAGTGCCAGGAGTATCGGGTAGTCGTTGGCCAGCATTGAGAGCAGGTTGGCGGTGATGAACAGCAGCCCGGACAGCAAGGCGGCGCGGCGCCAATCGACACGCTTGAGCCACCACAGTGCGGGCAGGGTGGCAAGGCTCATGGCGCCGAGTTCGGTGGAGAACAGGTCACCGATCTGCGACGGGCTCAACTGCCATTGCGTCGCCAGTTGTGCCGCCACGGCCGGTGCGGTCATCAGAATGGTCGGGGTGATGGCAGCGAACAGCACAATGGCGGCCAGCAATGCCAATGGGGATGAGGCGCGCGAACGTTCATCGGTCAGCGGTTGGGTCTGGGTGTTCATGGGCAAGCTCCGATGAGGGGGTTCAGAACATATGGACCAGGCGCAGCAGTGCGTCGGTACCGTGATAGCCGTTGTCGGTGGCGACGTTCTGCGAGAGGCCGAACATCAACTGGTTCTGTTTATCCAGCCAATGACCGACCTCGAAGCCCACCTGGGTGTAGCGCTTGTGGGTGTTGTCGATGCGCTGGTCATTGATCCGCAGTTCGCCGCCATCGGCGTGGATCAGTCGCAGTGCGCCGTAGGTGCCGGGTGTGAAGTCGTAGGAGGCAAAAGCTTGCAGGCGATACAGCGGATCCTGTTTCAGGTCGCTGCCGAAGTAGTCGTCGTTCTTGCCATAGAGTTGGGCTTCGAGGTTGGCTTCCAGCACCCATTTTTCACCGATGCCCTGGGTGTAGTTGTAAACGAAGGTGGTGCCCCAGCGATTGGCACCGGGCGATACATCGGGATTGTTGCCGTGGTATTCGCCGACTGGCAGGGTGATCAGGGTCAGTAGGCCGCTGTAGGTGCGCGAGGCAGGATCGTTGATGAAAAACACGGTACCGCCGACCTGGGGATCACCGAAACCGCTTTCTGCGCTGTGCTGGCCGGCACCCGGCAGGCGGGCGTTGATGTCGGCGAAAGGCACGATGAACTGTGGGGTACAGAGTGTGCCGCAGATGTCGGTGAAGAATACTTGGCGGTACGCCACGGCGTTGACCTTCAGGTCGGCCTTGCCGGTGCTGTCGGCCGGGCCGTGGAAGTCGCTGGCGCGGCTTGCCGGCAAGTACAGCACGCCCAGGCTGGTGCCCGAGGGGGCGCCGAAAAAATCCCGGGCATTGAGGTCGGCTGCACTGGCGTGCAGGCTCGACAAGCCGCCGAGCAGGGCCAGTGCGGTGTTGCGGGTGAAGGTCTGGATCATGGGCATGGCATCTCTTCTTTGAGGTGTGGTGCGGCGAATGGCTCGCCCTTGGGTGGCAGAGGGACAAAAAAAGCGCAAAGGTGTCCCGTGGCCGTCAAAACGACAGCGAAAAAGTCAGCGCGGGTCAGTGGTGCCGATCAGTCAGGCGGGGCGTGCAGCAGGTGGGCGATTCGGGCTTTGTCCTTGACCCCGAGTTTGCTGTAGATGGCGCGGATGTGATGGCGCACGGTATTGGGCGACATACCCAGGTCGCGGGCGACTTCCTTGTAGGTCTTGCCTTCACCGAAACCCTGGGCCACCGCATTCTCCCGAGGGCTCAGTTGCATCAGCACCGTGCGGCTGCGGGCGGCCAGCAGGAGCAGGTCGCCGACTGTCGAGGCCTCGACCTGCAGGTGCTTGCCGTCATAGCCCCCGGCGTCCATCGCTACCGGCAGGCAAGGGCCGGTCCAGTCCGGCCACTCGCTCAGCAGCAAGTCGACGAAGCCACGTTCCGCACAGTGCAGAGTGCCGCGCTGGTCGCACACGGCAAGCGCGAGATTGCGCGGGTGGGTGAGGGCTTCGCGCATGGCCACCAGGGTGCGAATCTGATTGGCCGAGACCGCCGCCACCAGGTGCCGCATGAGGTTGTTCAACAGCAGGCAGTCCTGCTCGGTAAAGCGTGCGGCGTCGGGCGCACGGTAGAGCGCGAGGTGATCGCTGAGGTGGGTTTGCGGGTCGATGTACACCACGCACAGCAATTCACCAATCGTGTAGCACGTGCCGAGCCAGTTGAGCCCGGGGCCGTTGGCGGGGTTGCGCATGTCGACGATGACCGCTTGCCCAGGCACATCGTGGACCCTGGCGATGGTCACATCGATATGGCGAATCGATTGCCAGTCGGCCAGGTAGCTGCGGGGCAGGTTGTAGAGGTAGGAGCTGTGCTCTTCCGGCAGGCCGTCAATCAGCGCAGCTCGGCCCCACCAGGCGCTGTCGAAGGGCAGCAGCTGGCTGATGCAGCGCAGCGCCGCTTCGTGGAAATGCTCGATGTCTTTGTCCTGTGCCAGACGTTGTAGCTCCAGTGTCATCGCGCTGAACGCCTCCAGGAGGCTGGCGTGACCATGATCATGACGGCTCATTCGTATGTACCTCTGTGCGACATTTTTATTGTTTTCGTCACGAAGTCATTAAGGGCCGGAACGTCGTTTGGACGTGGGCAGGGCCTGGGGGGAAGTATCGACGGGCTGAAAGCCGATCACCATCCTACAGATGCATGATAGCGCCCGACGCCCGGCTTTTTGTGGATGGCAGCCACGCGCAAAGGCATTGCAGGCTGGTACAAGCAATCACGCTCGGTTTGCGATCAGATCCGGGGTTTCGACTCGATCAGAAAGGGCCAGGCCGATGTTCTTCAAGAAAAAACCGCCGATGCAGGACATTGTCGCCGTCGTCAAGCAACTGCTGACCGGTGAGGCGTTGCAAACCCAAGCGCTGCATGCTTATCCGTCGGTGCAGGCCGACTTGGAGCAACTCGCCATACAACGTGCGCAGGCTGCGCGGCAGTTGCTGTTGCTCGAGGAGTCAGCCCGCGACCAGGCTGCCCAAGGGGCGCGCAGCGAACAGGCACTTGCCGTGCTTCGCCAGCAACTGGAACAGGCCGGGCTGCGTGAACAGGCGCTGGAAGCCGAGTTGCGTGAGCAGGCGCAGCGCGCCCTTGCGCATCAACACGAGACGCAGATCTGGGAGCTGCTGCTCTGCACCATGACCGAAGGCTGCTGGGACATCACCGTGGTCAACGGTGACGTGCAGGACCCCGCCAGCCGCATGCGGATTTTCAGTCAGTTCCGCCTGCTCCTCGGCTACGCGCCCCATGAGTTGCCCGACGGCTGGGACGCGCAGGTCAGCATCACCCACCCCGACGACCTGCCGAAGATCATGGCGATCTTCGACCGGGAAATCCTTGCGCCCCAGGGCAGCGGTGAGTACGTGTTTGAATACCGGATGCGCCACAAGACCCGGGACTACATCTGGTGTCGCGAGCGCGGGCGAGCGGTGCGCGATGCCCAGGGCCGTCTGACGCGGGTGCTCGGCGCGGTACGGGACATCAGCGATGAGCAGTCGGCGAAGACCACGCATCAGCAGTTGCTCGAGCACAATCAGGCCACCTACGGCCAGATCGCCACGGTGGTGAGTGTGATCAAGGGCATCGCCGACCAGACCAACCTGCTGGCCTTGAACGCCGCCATTGAAGCGGCCAGGGCCGGCGAGGTCGGGCGTGGGTTTTCGGTGGTCGCCGATGAGGTGCGCAAGCTGGCGGAAAACACTCGCCAGGCGACCCATCAGATCCAGACGATGCTGCATCAGCACGAACGCTAGGAGGGAGCTGCGTTGCGCAGCTCCTGAGGCCGGTCAGAAGGGCACGGCCACGGTCAGTTGGCTGTAGAGGTTGGTGCCGTTGCCACCCACCTGGTTACCGCCGCTGTCGGCATCCTTTTTGGGTTGGTAAATGCCCACCAGCGGGCTGATGATCAGGTGGCTGTTGACCGCCCATTCGGCGTACAGGTCCAGTTCCCGGGCGTCGAGGTTCAGCGCATTGTTTTTGCGCAGGGTATTGAAGTCGAAGTACAGCGCGCCGACTGTCAGGTTCTCCAGGGGCGTCGCCTTGAGACCGACGTGATGGATGCCGGTGTTGCTGTTGAACGGGCCGGCATAGTTGGAGGCGACTTCACCCTGGAACCAGGTGCCGTAGCCGGTGCTAAGCCCGGTGAACAGCGGGTCCCATTTTTGCGAGTAGCGCGTGTAGCGGTAGGTCACTTTGGGCGACCAACCGACATCGGCGAAAGTGTAGCCGGCCTCGGCGTACCAGGCTTTTTCCGGCCCCGCGTCCTTGTCTTGCCAGGCGTATTCGAAGGCGAAGCTGGCGTTGTCGATACCGGCGCTGCCTTCGCCGCGCACGCTGTAAGTGTCCAGGCCCTCACGCTGTTTCTGGAAGTCGCTGGCCCACTGGTCGGTGACGTTCATGCCGTGGACCCAGGTCAGCCCCAGCGTTCCGGCGGCGGCCGTGTAGTCGAGGGTGCCCGCCGCCAGTTCGGTTTCGGCCTGGGCGCGGTTGTCTGACTTGAGCCACAGCACCGAGCCGTGCAGCCCCTCTTGCCCGCCCAGGCGCAGCACCGCAGTGCGGTCGAAGGCGTGGCGTGCCGCCAGGTAATAGGCGCCGCCTCGGTTCAGCGCGCCGTCAGCCGGGCCTTTGCCGAGGTTGGGGCCGTCGTCGTTGATCAGGAAACCCCGGCCGATCTTGACCACCTGGCGTCCGACGGAAAAATCCACACCGTCCTTGCCCAGCGCCGGGAACAGGTCGGCCGAGCGCCATCCCAGGTAGGCGTCTTCGATTTTGGTGGTGCGTTCGCTGCCATCGGTGTTGCCCGCCGCATCGCCGTCGCCCCAGGTGCCGGAGCTGACCCAATTGAGCGCGCCATACGCGGTGCCGTTCCCGGCCAGGCCCTGGTCGCCGCTCACCCCGTACTTGATGAACCCTTCGCGCCAGGTCGAGCCGCCCGCTGTGCCGTCGTAGTTGTGGCGGCTGTTGAACAGGCCATATACCGCCAGGAAGTCCGCATTCAGGTGGGTATCCTCGTCGGCATACAGCTCATAGGCCTGGGCCGACGAATGGCCGATCAACAGCGCGATACCCAGGCCGACGACCAAGGACAGCGTGCGTGGTTTCAGTGTGTGCTCCATTGTTATATTCCCCAGCATGGTTAGGTCGAGGGCGCATTAAGATGACCCCAGGCGGAGGAAGTCTTTCACCTGCGTGCCACGTAATTGATCCTGCCCGCCAAGCCGTATGCCTTGGCAGGCAGCAACAAAAGCCACGGCAGACATGGGCAAGACGCTCGGTGCTCGGGAAGTGCACAGTGATTTTGCGCACGATGCCGTTTCGATCAGGGACTGGCTGGGGAGGGCTTTATCGCCGGCTCCTTGAACGGCTCGATGCATCCACTCAGAAATCCGCTTTCGAGGATCCGCACCATGTCGATCAATGACCGGCTCACACAGCATTTGAAAGGCGGCAGCGTCGGGTTTCCGACCGCGCTTGCCAGCACCATTGGCCTGATCATGGCCAGCCCGGTGATTCTCACCGCAACCATGGGCTTCGGTATTGGCGGCAGCGCCTTCGCGGTGGCCATGCTGATTGCGGTGGTGATGATGTTGGCCCAGGCGACCACCTTCGCCGAAGCCGCCTCGATCCTGCCGACCACCGGCTCGGTCTACGACTACATCAATTGCGGCATGGGCCGTTTCTTTGCGATCACCGGCACGTTGTCGGCGTACCTGATCGTGCATGTGTTCGCCGGCACCGCCGAGACGATTCTGTCCGGGGTCATGGCCCTGGTGAACTTCGAACACCTCAATACCCTGGCGGAGTCTGCCGGCGGTTCCTGGCTGCTGGGGGTGGGGTTTGTCGTGGTGTTCGGCATTCTCAATGCCTTTGGCGTCAGCGCCTTCGGCAGGGCCGAGATCATCCTGACCTTTGGCATGTGGACCACCCTGATGGTGTTCGGCGTGCTCGGCCTGATCGCGGCACCGGCGGTGCAACTGGAGGGCTGGTTCGGCGTGTCGCTGGTGGGCACCGACCTGATTACCATTCTGTCGCTGGTGGGCATGGCCATGTTCATGTTCGTCGGTTGCGAGTTCGTCACGCCGTTGGCCCCGGACTTGCGCAATTCGGCCAAGGTCATGCCCAAGGCCATGATTTTCGGTTTGTTGAGCGTGGCCACCTGCATGTTCATCTACGGCGCGGCGATGAAACGCCAGGTGGAAAACGTGGTGCTGGATGCCGCCACCGGCGTGCACCTGCTCGACACGCCCATGGCAATCCCACGCTTTGCCCAGCAGGTTATGGGGGATATTGGCCCGCTGTGGCTGGGGATCGGTTTCCTGTTTGCCGGTGCCGCCACCATCAACACGCTGATGGCGGGCGTGCCGAGGATTCTCTACGGCATGGCGGTGGACGGCGCGTTGCCCAAGGTCTTCACCTATTTGCACCCGCGCTTCAAGACGCCGCTGCTGTGCATCCTGGTGGCGATGCTGATTCCGTGCCTGTATGCCCTGTGGTTGGGCGGCAACACCGACAACATCATGCACCTGGTGCTGGCGGCGGTGTGTGCGTGGAGTTTCTCCTACCTGCTGGTGACACTGTCGGTGGTGATCCTGCGCATTCGTCGTCCGGATCTGCCACGGGCCTATCGTTCGCCGTTTTTCCCGTTGCCACAGATTCTTTCCAGCGTCGGCATCTTGCTGGGCATGTGGTTCATTACCCCGCCGGGCATGAACCCAGCGGACATTTATGTGCCGTTCGGGGTGATGCTCGGAATCACGGCTTCATACGCGCTGTTCTGGACACTGGTGGTACAGAAGGTCAATCCATTCAAGCCGGCTTCGGTAGAAGAAGTGCTGGCCAAGGAGTTTTCCCATGAGCCTGGCAACCCTCACAACCGTTATCTCGAGCAGGCTGCAAAAGCTGTCTGAACTGTTCAGCGCCCAACGGGCCCCGTCCGGTTACCGGCCTGGGGTTACGCTTGAGTACGTGCGGCGCAACCTCGGGCTGGCGAGTTTCACCTCGACGGGGCCAGCCCAGGCAAGGTTTTGCCTGGAGGACATCGGTCTTCAGGTCGACGTTGCCGAGCGCACGGAAGCGCAATTGCTGATGCACCTGGTCATGACCGAATTCATGTTCACGGTGCCCGCCTCAGAGCAGGGCAGTGCGCGCTTTGAACTGCACCACAGCGGGTCGATTCGACGCACGGGGCTGGCCTGTCGACAACGGGCAGGAGCGCCGGTTTTGCTGGCCAGGCTCCAGGCTGCCTTGAACGACGACCCTGGCCTGCATCCAGCCTTGATGGGGCTGGACTTCAAGCGACTGCACCTCGATTTGAGCGGGCAGCAATGGCACGTACGGCTTGAACACATGGGCGGCAGCGAGGTGGTCAACCGCATGCCGGCGTTTCGGCGCTACATCCCCTTGAGCGGCGCGCAGCGAGCAGGGTTGCTGACGGTGCTCGCAGGTTTGCAGCGGGTATTGGGCGCGCTCTGAGTTGAGGAATTGGCATCATTAGTGCTTCTACAGTCGGTATCACGGACTTGTTGCGCCTATATAGATAACATGTTAACTATTAGCCAACAAAAACAAGAAACCATTGTGGAGATGCCATGAGCACCTATCAGTCTGCGCACTATGGATTGGAAACCTGGACGCGGGATCTGCGAGCGGCCTGCGGTCATTTCGACACGGAACTGGCCTTCAACCGTTCACTGTTCATCGGTGAGGTTTCCAAGCACTCCCGCGGCGGCCTGTCACTGGCCAACCTGCGGACCAATGCCGGCCTGATCAAGCGCGAGCGGCCCAATGCCGATCACGATATGGACCAGCATTGCTTCCTCGTCAGCCAGCGCAGCGGCTATTGCCAGATCACCCAGAATGGCCAGGTCATTCAACTGGCCCCCGGCGATATGTTGCTGATGGATTCCACCGGTTCGATCGAGATAAGCCCCTTTGGTCTCATCGAACATGCGTCCCTGTCACTCTCGCGCAACGAAGTGTGCAAGCAACTGGGCAGCGCCTCGAAAACCTTCGGCAAGATCTCTTCGAGCAAGGCCTGTGGGCGCATGCTCCACGTGTTGATGGACCAGCTGTGCCGCGAGGGCCTGGAGGGCCAGGATTCGATTGAAGAGGCCGAGGCGCTGCAAGCGGCGTTTGTCTCCCTGCTCGGTTCAGCCTTTGAACTGCATGACGCCCCAGGCGACAGCGCCGTGTCCTTGCAGGGCAGTAACCTGCGTAGTTATGTGCAGAAAGTCATCGACGAGTCCCTGACCCAACCCGGCCTGAGCCCGGTGGGCCTGGCCAGCCGCTTGAACATTTCGGTGCGGCATTTGTACCGCTTGTTTGAAGAGCAGGACGACAGTGTCTGCCGCTACATCCAGCGTGCGCGGCTCAAACGCAGCGCGGATGATCTGACCAACCCCTTCCTCAAGAGCGAGTCGATCACGTCGATCGCCTACAAGTGGGGCTTCACCGATTCCGCGCACTTCAGCCGCTCGTTCAAGAAGCAATTCGAGCTGTCGCCCAAGGATTTTCGTTCCACTCATCTGCAGCAAGCGGTCGGTGCGGCGTAGGGTATCCATCGATCAATGAAACCGCTCACCCTGTCGGCCCATAACATTTGCGCAGTCGCGGTCGAACACTTTGCCGCCCATGGCTATGACGCCTCATCGCTGAACGAAATCGCGGTCGGGGCGGGCATGCGCAAGGCCTCGCTGTATGCGCATTTTGTCAGCAAGGACGCGCTGTTTCAGACGGTCTTCGAGATTGCCCTGGCCCATGAACATCAGTACATCGCGCAGTGCTTCAAGGAAGAAGTCGCCCACACCCGTGTGCCGGGGCAATTGCACCTTGAGCGGTTGAGCGGGCGCTATGAAGGGTCGGCGCACCTGCGCTTCCTGTTGCGCACGGCGTACTTTCCGCCGGCGGAAATTCGCAGCGTCATTACGGCGGGATTTGAGGGTTACCTGGCCAGCATTCGCCAAGACTTTCAGCGTGCCGCGCAAGGGCGGTACAGGACGGTACGACCCGAGGCGCTTGAAGTGTTTGGCGACGCCTACCTGGGGATCGTCGACAGCTTGCATGTGGAACTGATCTATTCGACGGCCCAGGGCTACGTCAAACGGCTTGCGGCGTTGTCGCGGGTGTTCAGTGATTCACTGGCGCTGCTTGAAGCAGCCGAGCGCTATTCAACGGATACACCACGGTCAACATGTGGGAGGGGGCAAGCACCCTCCCACAGCTGATCCGGTTTACATCCCGACAGAGGTCATTTCACCTCAGGCAGCGTCGAGCCGCCGTCCACCACGATGGTCTGCCCGGTGATGTAGGTCGCCAGGTCGGACGCCAGGAACAGCATCGCACCGGCAATATCCTGAGCGGCTCCCAGCCGTCCCAGCGGCACGCGACTGGCGATGTCGGCATTGACCTGGCTGTCGCCCAGGTTATCCATGGCCGGCGTGGCAATCATCCCCGGCTCTACGCCGTTGACGCGCACCTGATCAGCAGCCAGCTCCAGCGCGGCATTGCGGATAAAACCGTTGACCCCGGCCTTGGACGCCGCGTAGTGACTGAGCCCGGGATAGGCGACCCGTGGCCCGGTGACCGATGAGGTGACCAGCACGCAGCCACCGCCCTGGCGTTGAAACATCGGTAAGGCGGCCTGGGTCAGCCATAACAGCGCCGAGAGGTTCACCGCCAGCGTGCGTTCAAGCATGGCCGGGGTGATCTGCGCGAACGGTGTCAACGGAAAGTAGCCGGCGTTGTGCACCAGGATATCCAGGCGACCCCAGTCCTGCTCTATGCCCTTGATGCCTTCGAACACCGCAGTCGCGTCGGCCAGGTCAAGTGCAATGGCCTCGACCAGGCAACCTCGCGCACGCAAGCCTTCGGCCAATGCCTGGGCTTGTGCCAGGCGCAGGTCTGCGATCATTACGCGGGCGCCACGCCAGGCGAACGCCTCGACGATGGCCTGGCCGATACCCTGGGCGCCGCCGGTGACCAGCACGGTCTTGCCGCTGAAATCCAAGTCTTCAGGCATGTGCGCGCTCCATATGGACGTAAGCCAGTGTGGGCACATCGACGATGCTCGAACCGCCATCGGCGACCACGCTGGCCCCGGTGATGATCGAGGCATCCGGGCTGGCCAGGAAGCGGCACACCTTGGCGATTTCTTCGGCGCTGGCGGGGCGCCGCAACGGGACGTCGGCGCACACACGGGCATAGGCTTGCTGCAGGGTGTCGCCATGGAAGCTCATCAGCGGCTGCATTTCCTGGTCGGCCATCGGCGTGGTAACCCAGCCTGGGCACACCGCGTTCACGCGCACGCCGCGTGGGCCGTAATCCCGCGCCAGCGAACGGTTGAGCCCGAGCAGCGCATGCTTGGCGGTGGTGTAGCCGCACACGTCGGGCCCGGCGGCCAGGGAGGCGATGGAACCGAGCAGCACGATATTGCCGCCGCTTTCGATCAGCCGCGGCAGGCAGGCGCGGGCGCTGTAGAACGCGCTGTCCAGGTTGCTGCGCAAGGCCGCCTCCCAGGTCTGCGGGCTGGTCTGGGTGGCGCTGCCCACGCCATGCCCGCCGGCGCAGGCCAGCAGCACATCGAGGCGGCCGTAGCGCTGAGCAATCTGCGCCACGAAACCCTCCCAGGTGGCCGGGCAGGCCGCATCGCCCACCAGCACCAGGCCGCCGGTGTCCTGCGCAACCTGCTCCAGCGGCTCGCGGCGCCGGCCGATCAGCACCAGGTTGGCGCCTTCGGCGGCGTACAACCGCGCGCAGGCGGCACCGATGCCCGTGCCGGCACCGGTGATGACAACGGTGCGTGGATCAGGCATCGGGATACTCCGTGCGGTTGAGCACTTGGCAGTAGGAGCTGACCGGAAAGTTCGACAGCTCATCGAACGACGCACCGGCATAGCCGAAGATCTTGCCGTCGCTACGGTGCTGTTGCAGGTCGATCAGTACAAGGCCGAGGGTCGGGATGATCTTTTCGCGCCAGACAAACAGGTACAGCTGATCGGCGATTTTGTAGTAGTGGCAGCGATCGGTATCGCACAGGCCCTGCTCCACGCCCTTGAGGCATTGCCAGGCATAGAACTGATCGTTCAGGTAGATGTGCTCGTAGACTTCGCTGGGGCTGTAGCGATACAGGTTGCGCAGGCCGGTCAGTTCCTGGGTGGGCGCGTGCGGGCATTGGCCGGGCTGCCAGGCTTGATCGAGGCTGCCGTGCAGGAAATCTACTTCTACCGAGGTCAGGGCCTTGCCGGCCAGGGCGCGGCTGTAGAGGCCTTGCTCGGTTTGTTCGCGGTCCGGCATGCGCCCGATCACGGCGGTGAACGACGATGTGATGGTGTCCAGCACCAGGCTGATCGACCAGGCCTGGCCGGCTTCATGCTTGATGAAATCGACCAGGTACAGGCCCGGGCGTACCGAGGTGGCACGGTAGGCGGCCGAACCGCTGGAGTGGCCGTCGGCGGCGTGCCAGTGCAACTGCTCGGTGTCGAAGCGATGCTCGATTTGCCAGCCGTTGGCGAAGTGCAGGGTGAAGGCCTTGCCGTTGAGGTCGGCAAGGTTGGGCAGGATAAACGCGTCGGGGGCAAAACCGTCGGCGAGGGCGCCTACGGTGATCCAGTCGGATGAAGTGGTCATTGCATGGCTCCGGTTGATGGAATGGACGTCCCGGATCATGCGGTTGGCAACCTGGCTCGCCTATCAACCAAAGGGTTGAGGCGGCTTAAAGAAACAGCGCGGCGACCAGTTCGGTACGGCTGGTCACACCGGTTTTGCGAAACAGGTGGATCAAGTGGGTCTTGATGGTGGGCAGGCCTACATCCAGCTCCTGGGCCAGTTGCTTGTTGCTCGCGCCCTGACGTAATAACCAGGCAATCTGGCGTTCTTTGGGCGTGAGACCGGCCAGTGCATCGTCACAGGGCTGCATATTGGCCACGGCCATTTGCAGCAACGCCTGCAAGGCGTTGAGCTGAGCCAGTTGGTCGAGGGTAAACGCCCCTTGTTCCGCCGTGCGCAGCAAGGAAATAGCCGCCTGGGGCTGGTCGGCGCGGTGGGCGACGATCTCCACCACATCGACCACGCCATAACGCTGCAGGAAGTCTTGATAGCGGCGGCTGTCACGCAGGGGCTGGCGGGCCATGGCGAACCCCAGCGGCACCACCGCCAGCCCGCTGGACAGGCAATTGCGCGGTTGCAACGGGTCGAATTGGCGGTAGTTGTCCAGGTAGTCGCGGTGCATCTCGCCGCTCATGCCTTGCAGCCTGAAATCACGCGCTTGCAGCTGGCGGTCGACACAATAGAAGGCTGCCTGGCTGGCGGGTACCAGTTGAGTGAAAGCCTGCAGGCAATGACCGGCGACTTCCTGAGCGGGGATGGCATGCATGATCAGTCACCTGCGCCGGAACAAACGCTGCCGGCCGAAGCCGGCAGAGAGGAGCGATCAGACTACCGCGAAATAGTGCTTCACAAAACCTTCGCTCACCACCTCCCACAGCACCGGCGTGCCCTTGGTCACGAACCAGCTGTCGCCGGCTTTGTAGCGGGTGCTCTGGCCGGTGCTTTCGTCGGTCAACACCACTTCGCCGGTGACCACGGTGGCTTGTTCAGCGAACGGGTAGACCATCCGGAACTTGCCTTGGGTGGTGCCAAAATAGGCGCTGCTGACGGCGTCGGTCGGTGCGCCGAAGGTCATTTTGCCAAAGGCTTTGACTTCGCCTTCGAGGATCTCGGAACCGAGGTCGGCAACGGTGCCCCAGGCATCGAGGTCCGATAATTGGATGTCTTTCTTCAGGGTGGTAACGGGCATGGCAGTTCTCCTGTGAATGAAACAGCGGGGCTCAACGGCGACCGTTGAAGTAGCCCGAAAGTTGATGAAGGCTTTTGCCGGCCGTGAGCAGCAGCGGGCGGATATGGTCCTTGCCGAGGATCTGCGCATGTTTGACCGCGCTGATCAGGTCGTAGCGCGACGAGCCTTCGCTCATGCCCTCGGCCAAGACCTTGCAGATGATGTGGCTGGGCGTGACCCCGAAGCCGGCGTAGCCCTGCACATAAAAGGCATTCGGGCGCCCGCTGAGCGTGCCGATCTGCGGGAACAGGTTGGCCCCGGTCGCCATCGGCCCGCCCCACGCCAGGTCGATCTTGACGTCCTTGAGGTAGGGGAAAATCTTCAGCATCAGGTTGCGGTTCCAGGCTTTGAGGTCCAGCGGGATGTGCTCGACAAAAGGCGTGGCGGCACCGAACAGCAAGCGGTTTTCGTTGGTGACCCGGTAGTAGTCGATCACCGGCCGGATATCGCTGTAGGCGCCGCGTATCGGGCTGATGCGGTTGATCATCTCGTCCGACAACGGCTCGGTCATCAACTGGAAGGCATAGGTATTGACGGTGGTCTTGTGCAGTTCCGGTTCCAGCTTGTTGAGGAAACTGTCGCAGGCCCACAGCAACTTGGAGGCTTTGACCGAGCCTCGGCCGGTACGCACGGTGATGCGTTCGCCATAACTGACTTCCAGCGCCGGGCTGTGCTCAAAGATGCGCACACCGTGGCCGGCCAGGGCCTTGGCTTCGCCCAGCAACAGGTTCAGCGAGTGCACGTGCCCGCCGCCCATGTGCAGCAGCGCGCTGGTATAGGCGTCGGAACCAATGATCTGCTTGACCTCGGACCCTGCCATAAAGCGGATTTCGTCCTGGGTGTTGATCGACTTGAAGTCCTTCTCCCAGGCGCGCAGGGTTTTTTCCTGGCGGGCGTTGAAGCCCATATAGCCGTAGCCGTGGCAGAAATCGGCGTCGATCGAGTACTTGGCGATGCGATCCTTGATGATGCCGGCGCCCAGCTCACTGATTTCAAAAATCTGGCGCAGGCCTTCGTCGCCGACCTGGTGCTTGATCTTCTCCAGGTCATGGCCGATCCCCGCCATGATCTGCCCGCCATTGCGGCCCGTGCCACCGAAGCCCAGGTAGCGCGCTTCGAGCACCACAATGTTGGTGATGCCTTTTTCGGCGAGCTCCAGTGCGGTGTTGATGCCGGAAAAACCGCCGCCAATCACCACCACATCGGCTTCCACGTCCTGTTCGAGGGTGGGGAAGCTGAGGTTGTATTTCTTGGTTGCCGAGTAGTAGGTAGGCGTTTCGATATTGATCATGGCGCAGCCTGGGAAAGTGAAGGGGAACTCACTGCAGAGCCGACAAGAAGCTCTGTGCCTGTTGGGTGTATTAAGTGCCTTCCGAGCGGTAGGTGTCTTGATTCTGTGTGCCGCCACTCTTGACCGTGGCTGCCAATTATCAACCCTGAATCCGGCAGGGCGGTAAAGCTGCACACGCTGATCGGTCGCCAATGCTAGAATGTTGTTAATCTGTTAACTAATTACGACGCCGCCACCCATGTCCAAACCGCGCCAATCCCTGACCCTCACTTTGCTCCATGCGCGTGAAGCCGCCATGGGTTTTTTTCGTCCTTCGCTCAATCAACACGGGTTGACCGAGCAGCAATGGCGGGTCATTCGGATCTTGAGCCAGCACGATGAGCTTGAGATCAACCGCCTGGCTGAGCTGGCGTGCATCCTCAAGCCGAGCATGACCGGGGTGCTGGTGCGCATGGAAGCAGCGGGCATGGTTGAACGGCGCAAGGCGCAACAGGATCAACGCCGCGTGCTGGTGCGGCTGGCCGAGAAGGGCCGAGCCTGTTTCGACTCGATGGGCCAGAGCATGGAAGCCAATTACCAGCGCTTGCAGGCGGGGTTTGGCGAGGAGAAGTTGCAGACGTTGCTGACCTTGCTCAACGAGCTGAAAACCCTCAAGCGCTGAACCGAGGCCGGCATGCCGGTCAGATAAACCTGTGGCGAGCGGGCTTGCCCGCGTTGGGCTGCGCAGCAGACCCAAGACCTGACACTCTCAAACGACCTGACCCCCCAGTTGTTTTACTGGGGCCGCTACGCGTCCCAACGCGGGGCAAGCCCGCTCGCCACAGGGGGGCCTGCGTCTCTACAGGTCACTTTTCGTTCGCACTAATAGATAGCGCCGGCCGCGCTGGCAGGCGCCGGTGAATCCTTGAAGGCCGCCGCCAGGCTTTGCAGTCCGCGCATCAGCACAGTGGTGTCGACGCCCACCGCCACGAACGCCGCGCCCAGTTCGATGTAGCGCCGGGCCAGTGCCTGGTCGGCGCTCAGAATGCCGGCGGCTTTGCCGGCGCTGCGGATGCGCGCGATGGCGTCTTCGATTGCCGCCTGCACCTCAGGGTGGCCGGGGTTGCCGCGATGGCCCATCGACGCGCTCAGGTCGGCCGGCCCGATAAACACCCCGTCGACGCCTTCCACCGCCGCAATCGCATCCAGGTTGGCCAGGCCTTCGCGGCTTTCGATCTGCACCAGCAGGCACATTTGCTCGTCGGCTTTGTCGAGGTAACCGGCAATGCTGTTCCAGCGTGAAGCCCTGGCCAGTGCACTGCCGACGCCACGCACGCCCGTGGGCGGATAGTGGATGGCTTTCACCAGCGCCCGCGCCTGTTCTGCGCTTTCCACCATGGGCACCAGCAAGGTCTGTACGCCAATGTCGAGCACTTGCTTGATCAACGCGGTGTCGCCGATGACCGGGCGAATTACCGGATGGCTGGGGTAGGGCGCCACGGCCTGGAGCTGGCCGAGCATGCCGCGCAGGTCGTTGGGCGCATGTTCGCCGTCGATCAGCAGCCAATCGAAACCGGCATTGGCGGCCAGTTCCGCGCAGTAGGCATCGGCCAGGCCCAGCCATAGGCCGATCTGCGCTTCACCGCTGTGCAGGCGATGTTTGAAGGTGTTGATAGGCATGTCCATGAGCACGCTCCCGTTAAACGAATCGGCAGGCAATCGATCCCAGCATGTCGTAGTCGACATGGAAGGTATCGCCTGGGTTGGCCGCCACTGGGCGGGTGAAGGAGCCACCCAGGATGATTTGCCCGGGTTGCAGGGTGACGTCATAGGCGGCGAGTTTATTCGCGAGCCAGGCCACGCCCTTGGCCGGGTGATTGAGCACGGCGGCGGACACGCCGGACTCTTCGATTACGCCATTGCGGTAGAGCACCGCCGGCACCTTGCGCAAGTCGATCTCGGTGGGGCGCACGGCCCGCCCGCCCATGACCACGCCGGCGTTGGCGGCGTTGTCGGAGATGGTGTCGAACACCTTGCGGGTCGCCTTGGTGTGGGGGTCGACCTGCTGGATGCGCGCATCGATGATCTCCAGCGCCGGGATCACCCATTCGGTGGCGTCGAGCACATCGAACACCGTCACGTTCGGGCCTTTCAGCGGTTTGCCCAGGATAAATGCCAGCTCCACCTCGACGCGCGGCACGATAAAGCGCTCGAAGGGGATGTCGGTGCCTTCATCGAAGAACATGTCATCCAGCAACGCGCCGTAATCCGGCTCGGTGATGTTGGACGAGACCTGCATGGCCCGTGAGGTCAGGCCGATCTTGTGGCCGACCAGCTTGCGCCCGTCCTTGATTTTTTGCGCGACCCAGGCGCGCTGGATGGCATAGGCGTCATCGAGGGTGATCGCCGGGTGATCGAGGGAAAACTGACGCACCTGCTCGCGTGAACGTTCGGCCTGGTCGAGGCGCGCGGCGGCTTGCAAAATGAGCGATTGATCAAGCATGGCAAGAGTCTCTTATTGAGGGTTGACGATGGCCGCTCGGGTGCGCAGCACCAGCAAGCCACCAAGAGCAATGAGCAGCGCCAGGACGTACAGGGCCAGGCTGGCGCTCTGGGTGGTGTCGCGCATCCAGCCGATGAGGTAGGGCGCGAAGAATGACGCGATGCTGCCGAACGAACTGATCAGGGCGATCCCGGCGGCTTGGGTGTTGTTGGACAGGAACGCCGGGGGCAGTTGCCAGAACATCGGCAACGCCGCGCTGGCGCCCATGCCGGCGACGATCAAGCCGCCCAGCACCACGGCCGGGTTGGCGGGGGCGAGCCCGGCGATGGCGATGCCGGCGGCCGCCATCAGCAAGGGCACGCACAGGTGCCAGCGGCGTTCACGCTGGCGGTCGGACGAGCGCCCGCAGCCGATCATGAAGAAACACCCGGCCAGGTACGGCACGGCACTGAGCAGGCCGACCTTGCCGTCGCTGCCGATGCCGGCGCCGTGGATCAGCGTCGGCATCCAGAACGCCAGGGTGTTGACCGCCAGCATCACCGCGAAGTACACCGCCACCAGCAGCCACACCTGCGGGTTGCTGAGAATCGCTGAAAACGAGGTGATCGATTTGCGCTGTTCTTCAGTGTTTAACTGTTCGCGCAGTTGTTGCTTCTGCTCCGGCGTCAGCCACTTGACCGTCTCGAAGCTGTCCGGCAAGCACTTGAGTACCACCAGCCCGAGCAGAACCACGGGGGCGCCTTCGATGACGAACATCCATTGCCAGCCGCGCAGGCCGCCCAAGTCGTGAAAGTGTTCAAGGATGCCGCCGGAAAGCGGGCCGCCGATCACCCCGGCCATCGGCACCGCGATGGCAAACAAGGCGGTGACTTGCGCGCGACGGCCGGCAGGGTACCAGCGGTTCAGAAACACCAGGATGCCCGGGAAAAAACCGGCCTCGGCCACCCCCAGCAAAAAGCGCAGCACATAGAAGCCCATGGCGCTGTCGATCAGGAACATGCAGGTCGACAGCACGCCCCACACCACCATCAGCGTGGCAATCCAACGCCTGGGGCCCACACGGTCCAGGGCCATGTTGCTGGGGACGCCGAACAGCGCGTAGGCCACGAAGAACAGGCCGGCGCCGAAGCCATAGACGGTGTCGCTGAAGTTCAGGTCCGCGCTCATCTGCATCTTGGCGAAGCCGATATTGATGCGGTCGAGGTGGGCGAAGAGGTAGCAGATCAGCAACAACGGCATCAGCCGCCAGGTGATGATGCTGTGGGTTTGGTCGCGTACGACGGTGTCTAGCGTGTCGGCGGTATTGGCTGTGCTCATGGTTTTATACTTTTTGTCTGAGAGGCCGAGGGTGTGAGCGGGCAGGGCGCCTTAACCGACCTGAGCGTTGAGGAACGCGTGCACGTTGTTCTGCTTGAAGTTGAGCTGCTCGTGCAGTTCGATCATTTCAAACGACAAGGCCAGCAGGCGCTGGGCCTGAAGCTCGTCGAAGTGCTGGGTGATGACCGCGAACAGGCGCTCGGCGACTTGCTGCCGTGTGGCCAGGTCGCGGCCATGGCCGACCTTCAACGTCATGTGCACGAAGGCGTAGTCATGCTTGCCGTCGGCCATGCGCCAGGTGTCCAGGCGCACGCCACGGCTGCGGATGCCGCCCAGGGGAAACACGCCGCTGTCGCCCAGGCTGGCGTGGACTTTTTCAAACAGGCCCGGCAGGTCTGCCTGCTGTTCGATGTTGTCGGTGTATTCAGCGATGAAGTGGGGCATGGAACCTCCTGCGTCGGTAGCTTTTAGCGGCAAGCTTCAAGCGGCAAGTGAGCGTGATCGGCTTGTAGCTTGCGGCTTGAAGCTTGTAGCTGTTCTTATTCAAACCGGGAAAATGGCGTTGATCTGCCCGGTACCCGAGCTGCCGAAAGGCGCGGTGATGATCTCGGCCGGCTTGTCGTAGTCCGGCCCGCCGAGCAACCCCAGGAGCATGGCGGTGTCGTGCATCTTGCCTTCGCCAAAGCAATGCTCGGCATAGTCCGGGAGCATGGCGCAGAATTCCTTCCAGCGACCCTGGCGCCACAGCTCCACCACATGCAGGTCGACCTGCTTGTCGAATTCGCGGGTCCAGTTATGGATATTGGCTTCGGCATTGCGGTCATCGGAGAAGCGGTGCGACAGCGACCCCGAGGCCAGCACCACGACTTTACGGTCGCTCTTCTCGATGGCCCGGCGCACGGCGGCGCCGAAGGTGAAGCTGTCTTGCAGGCGATGCCAGGCACACCAGGCGGCTATCGAAACGACGTTGAATGTCTGCTCGTCCGGTACACCCATGTGCATGTAGCGCATCGGTACCAGGGTGCCGTATTCCAGCTCCAGGCTCGGGATGTTGTGGGCCAGGGTGCGCACGTCGGCGGCGTTGGCCTCGGCGGCGATCAGCTCGCCCAGCTCCGGGCAGCCGGGGTATTCGTACGGCATGTTCTTGATGAAGTGCGGCAGTTCGTTACTGGTGTAGATGCCCTTGAAGTGCTCGCCGCTGTTGACGTGATAGGCGCTGTTGACCAGCCAGTGCACGTCGAACACCACGGCGGTATCGGCGCCCAGCTCGCGGGCGCGCCGACCGATTTCCTTGTGCCCGGCAATCGCCGCTTCGCGGCAGCCGTGGTGCTTGCCAGGCAGCTCCGACAAATACATCGAGGGTACGTGGCAGATTTTCGCCGCCAGGACGACTTCGCCCATGATGATTCTCCTGAAATTGTTGTTGTTGTCTTCGGGGATTCTGGTGTGGCTCAGACGCCCCAGCGTGGAATGTGATGGCCGCCCATCGAGATGCACACGTTCTTGATCTCGGCGAACACCTCGAAGCTGTACTGGCCGCCTTCACGGCCGGTGCCGGAGCCCTTCACACCGCCGAACGGCTGGCGCAGGTCGCGCACGTTCTGGCTGTTGATGAACACCATGCCTGCTTCGATGCCGTAGGCCAGACGATGCGCCTTGCCGATGTCCTGGGTCCAGATGTAAGAGGCCAGGCCGTATTCGGTGGCGTTGGCCAGTTGCAGCGCTTCGGCTTCGTCCTTGAAGGGAATCAGGCACACCACCGGGCCGAAGATTTCTTCCTGGGCGATACGCATGTTGTTGTTCACGTCAGCGAACACCGTGGGCTGGATGAACTGGCCTTTGCTCAAGTGCGCTGCCAGGTTGGCCGGGCGCTCCAGGCCACCGGCGAGGAGGGTGGCGCCTTCTTCGAGACCGATTTTGATGTAGCCGGTGACCTTGTCGTAGTGGGCCTGGGTGATCATCGAGCCAACCTGGGTTTTCGGGTCTTGCGGGTCACCGATGATCAGGCGTTTGGCGCGCGCGGCAAACTCGGCGACGAACTGCGGGTACACGCTTTCCTGGATAAAGATCCGGCTGCCGGCGGTGCAGCGTTCGCCGTTGAGCGAGAAGATGGTGAACAGCGCGGCGTCGAGGGCACGTTCCAGGTCGGCGTCTTCGAAGATCAGCACCGGCGACTTGCCGCCGAGTTCCATGGAATACTTTTTCAGCCCTGCGGTCTGCATGATTTTCTTGCCGGTGGCGGTGCCGCCGGTGAAGGAAATCGCGCGCACATCGGGGTGGCGCACCAGGGCGTCACCGGCGGTCGCGCCGTAACCCTGGATGACGTTGAGCACGCCTTTTGGAATCCCGGCCTCCACCGCCAGGCGCCCCAGTTCGTTGGCGGTCAGCGGCGACAGCTCGGACATTTTCAGCACGGCGGTATTGCCCAGCGCCAGGCATGGCGCGGTCTTCCAGGTGGCCGTCATGAACGGCACGTTCCACGGCGAGACCAGCGCGCAGACACCCACCGGCTGGTACAGGGTGTAGTTGAGCATCTGGTCATCGACCGGGTAGCTGTGGCCGTCCATGCGCGTGCAGACTTCGGCGAAAAAATCGAAGTTGTGCGAGGCGCGGGGAATCAACACGTTTTTGGTCTGGTGAATCGGCAGGCCGGTGTCGAGGGTTTCCAGCTCAGCCAGGTGCGGCACGTTCTGTTCGATCAGTTCACCCAGCTTGCGCATCAAGCGCGCACGTTCCTTGGCCGGGGTGCCCGCCCATTTCGGGAAGGCTTCCTTGGCGGCGGCCACGGCTTGCGCGACTTCCTCGGCGCCACCGCTGGCTACTTCGCCGATGGCTTCGCCGGTGGCCGGGTTGTAGTTGACGAACACATCTTTGCTTTCGACCTCACGGCCGTTGATCCAATGTTTGATCATGCTGCTCAAGCCTCTTTACGGGCGCTGAAGAACGCCGTTTCGCTGACAATTCGGTTGACCAGGCGGCCTACGCCTTCGACTTCCACGATCACTTCATCACCGGGCACGACGTCGGCCAGGCCTTCAGGCGTACCGGTGGCGATCATGTCGCCGGGTTGCAAGGTCATGAAGCTGGACAGGTATTCGATCAGGTAGGGAATGTCGAAAATCATGTCCTGGGTGCTGCCTTCCTGGCGCAGCTCGCCGTTGATCCAGGTGCGCAGTTTCAGGTTGCCTGGGTCCGGCACGTCGGCTACATCGACGATCCACGGGCCGACAGGCGTGGTGGCGTCGCGGTTCTTCACGCGCAGGTTGGGCCGGTAGTAATTTTCCAGGTAGTCGCGAATGGCGTAGTCGTTGCACACCGTGTAGCCCGCCAGGTAATCCAGGGCGTCTTCGCGCTTGACGTTGCGTGCCGGCTTGCCGATGACCGCCACCAGCTCGCACTCGTAGTGCATGTAGGCGACGTTATCCGGGCGCCAGGTCACCTGGTTGTGGCCGGTGTACGTGCCCACGGACTTGATGAAAGCCAGCGGTTCGGTCGGTGGCTTGAACGCCAGTTCAGCGGCGTGGTCGGCATAGTTCAGGCCCAGGGCGAACATGTTGCCGGTTGCCGGTGGCAGCCATTGCACCTGGTCTTCGGCCAGCAGGCGGCCGTCAGCCAGGCGTACGGCGTTTTCAGCTTCGACCTGTACCGAATGGACTTCACCTTCAAAGCGAATACGGGCGTGTTTCATGAGTGCTCCTCTGCCTTGATGTGATTGACCAGGCGGCCCAGGCCACTGATCTCGACCTCCACGGTGTCGCCAGGCTGCACATCCACCCGGCCTTCGGGAGTGCCGGTGATCAGCACATCGCCTGCGTGCAGGGTCATGAATTCGCTGATCTCGGCGATCAGCAATGGAATGTTGCGCACGAAGTTGGCCGTGGTGTTTTGCTGGCGAATCTCACCGTTGACGTACAGCGTGATCGCGAGATTGTGCGGGTTGGAGACCTGCGCCGCAGGGATCAGCTCAGGCCCGATGGCACAGAAACCGTCGCGGCATTTGGCTTTGACGGCGGGACGGTAGTAGCTGTCTTCCGGCAGGCTGAACTCATTGACCACCGTATAGCCGGCCACGTAATCGAGGGCTTCGGCCGGGCTGACGCGGCTGGCGCTCTTGCCCATCACCACCCCCAATGCCGGCCCAGGCTGCAAGCGCTCGCCCTGGCCTGGATGCACCACCTCGGCGCCGTGTTGGTTGCGCGTGTTGGGTGTCTTGATAAACAGCACCGGTTTGACCGGCGGTTTCTGGTACGGCGGCTGTTCGAACTCGGCGAGGCGCTGCTTGAGCAGCCCCTGGTAGTTCAGCGCGACACCGAAAAGGGTGCCAGTCGCGACGTCATGCAAGGCGCGGCTCATGCTTTCTCCTGGCAGAGCCATGGGGCCCTGTATTTAGTTAATGTATTAACAGTTATAATTAAGATGTTAACTATCGTCAAGGGTGGCAGACTGTTTGTGCGGTGGTTGTGCCGCCCAAATCGGTGCAGGATGAGAGTCGCTGCACTGCAGCCATCACAATAAGAACGAGTAGCGTGCGATGAGCGACCGTCAACCCATTCCGAACATCAACATTGGCCAGGTGTACGACCAGCGTTACAGCGACGCCGAAGTCCACTACGACAAACTGGCGAACCTGGCGGATTTCTTCGGGCGCAACATGCCCGTTCACCGGCATGACCGGTTCTTCCAGGTTCACTACGTAAAAAGTGGCACCGTGCGTGTGTACCTGGACGACCAGCAATACGTCGAGTCCGGGCCGATGTTCTTCCTCACGCCACCCACGGTCCCGCACTCGTTTGTGACCGAGGCCGACAGTGACGGGCACGTGCTGACGGTGCGTCAGCAACTGGTGTGGCAACTGATCGAAGCCGACGCCAGCCTGGCTCCGGCCGGTGCGCAATTGCCGGCCGCATGTGTCGCCCTGGCGCAGTTGGAGCCGCAATACGCGGGCGATATCCGCCGCTTGGATTATCTGTTCGAGGAACTGAGCGAAGAGGTAAAAGCCCAGCGTTCCGGGCGCAGCGCAGCCCTGGACAGCCTGACGCGGTTGCTCATGATCAGCCTGTTGCGGCTGTGCTCCCACTCGTTGAAAGCCACGCCTGCGCGCCACGAAGACTTGAAAATCTTCCATCGCTTCAATGAGCTGATCGAAGCGCACTACCAGCAGCACTGGCCGTTGTCCCGGTATGCGCAAGGCATCGGGGTGACCGAGGCGCGGCTCAACGATGTGTGCCGGCGCATCGCCGACCTGCCGTCCAAGCGCCTGATCCTGGAACGCGTGATGCAGGAAGCCAAGCGCCTGCTGATGTTTACCGGCAGCTCGGCCAACGAGATCTGCTATCAGCTGGGGTTCAAGGACCCAGCCTATTTCAGTCGTTTTTTCCAGCGTTACGCACAGCTCACTCCGGGGGAGTACCGCCAGCGCCAGTCGGGGTTGCGTTGAGCCAGGCATAGGGGCTTCGCGCCTTGGTTTTGTTGATCTTGTACGGATCATCATGCGCATCGCCGCGGTGCGACAGAATGGCTTTTACGCGGAACCGATTGTACTTTTCACAGCGCCAGCGCCGCTTGCAGCCGCTGGCCGACGACACTAAGCTGCCGACTCGCCCATTCAAATGGTGCCGTCATGGCCAACCCCAGACCTTCGCTGACATTGACCCTGCTGCAAGCCCGTGAAGCCGCAATGGCTTTCTTCCGCCCGGCCCTGAACAAGCATGAACTGACCGAGCAACAGTGGCGGGTCATTCGGATCCTGCGCCAGCAGGGCGAACTCGAAAGCCATCAGCTCGCCCAGCAGGCCTGCATCCTTAAACCGAGCATGACCGGAGTGTTGACGCGCCTGGAGCGCGACGGCCTGGTGCGTCGGCAGAAGTCCAGCCAGGATCAACGCCGGGTGTTCGTGGGCCTCACCGAGCGCGGCCAGCAATGCTTCATCTCCATGAGCGAAGGCATGGAAAGCAACTATCAGAAAATCGAAGCGCAGTTTGGCGCCGAGAAAATGGAGCAGTTGCTGGGCTTGCTCAATGAGCTGAAAAACATCAAGCCTTGAACAGGCAAAAATTTAATTAATAGGTGAACGTTTTTGCCCGCAGATGGCATCGCGGGCGCAAATCCTCACTATCCATTTTCGGCACAAATGCGCGATCTGCCCCGGGTTCGGAATGGAACTTGCGTGCGATATGACCTGTAAGCCTTGCAACTGAAAAAGGTTGGGTCAATGAACAATAATAATGTGCTGATGCCTGCGGCCTCGGTGGTGCTTCCGCCGACGTTCCCCCTCCAGCGTTTTCTGACCAGCGACATCGACGAACACGCGCGCAACATGGACGGCTGGCAGGTTCGCTACGATCAGTTATCACCCGGCCCCTTTACCGGTGAGTTGGTGGCGTTCAGTTCGGACTGGATGCAACTGGTGCGCGACCGCTCTAATCAGGCCATGATCAAACGTGGCGCAGCCTGGAAAGGTGCAATCACCTTCAGCATTCCGTTGAGTGCCAACGGCCCGGTGTATTGCTCGGGGCATCCGATCCACGAGCCCAGCCTGTTGGTGGCCCACGGTGAAAATCTTCCCGAGCTGCATACCCCACAGCACCTGGATCTGCTCGGCGTGGCCATCGACGAACGCGCACTGGAACATGTGTTGGAGCGTCAGGGCAGTCAGTTTCGAATTACCGATCTTCCCAAGTGTTACCGCTTGGGCCATTCATCCGTGCAACGTGACCTCGCGGCGTTGTTCGATGAACTGGCGGGCTGCGATCAGGGCCGTGATGCCGTGCTGGGGCACGATTCGATCCGGCGCGGCATACGCGATGCGGTGATGCTGCATGTGCTGGAGTTGATCGCGCCGGACCAGGCGCCACCCCTCAACCCCACGGCGCGCAAAAGGATGGTCGACCGCGCTCGCGAATACGCGCTGAGCCACCTCGACGAACCGCTGTCGATCCTCGACCTGTGCAACCACATCGGCGCCAGCCGGCGCAAACTCCAATACTGTTTTCAGGAAACCCTGGGCATCAACCCGGTGGCCTATCTGCGTGCGCTGCGCCTCAATGCAGTGCGTCGCGAACTGCGAACGAGCACCCAAGCCCATGGCGTACAGGAAGTGGCGGCGCGCTGGGGTTTCTGGCATTTGAGCCGGTTCTCCAGCGATTACCGCACCCTGTTTGGCGAAAGCCCCTCACAGACCCTGCGTCGCACGCAACTCTGCTGAAAACGGATAACCGGCTCACGTCGCGCGTTACTAGGATGGCCCACACCACTTGATGGGAGGGGCATTCGATGATTCATAACAATAACGCAAGCGCCGTACGCATGACGCTGTTCACCCTGGGGCTGCTGGGGTGCTGCGCCAGTGTCCAGGCCACCGAGAACGGCGCGCCGACCACCGCCGTCGGCGTGTACGATTTCGGCGCGGGGATGATGCCGCCGGCCACACCGTTCGGGACCGTGGGGCTGCGCACGGCGTTTTACTCGGCCAATGTGCAGAAGGACCGTAACGGTCGCTCAATCGACAACCACTTCTCACTGGATGTGTTGTCCATCGGCGTCGCCTACATGCGCATGACCGATCACACGGTGCTGGGCGCCAACTATGGTTTCGGCGTGGTGGTACCTTTTTTCAAGATGGACGCTTCCGTCAAGGTGCCCACACCGGTGGGGCCGCTGAGCCTGGAAGCCGATCCGTTTCGATTGGCCGACGTGCAATTTCTGCCGGTGATCCTGCAATGGAATCTGTCGCCTAATCTGTTTATCAACACGCAGCTGCAGATCCAGGCGCCCACCGGTGACTACGACAAGAATCGTTTGATCTCCCCAGGGCTCAATCACTGGACGTTCTCGCCGATCGTCAACGCCACCTACATCACCGACAGTGGCTTCGAGGTTTCTTCCAGCTTTGAAGTCGACGTCAATACCCGCAATCCCGCGACCGATTACAAGAGCGGTGTCGAGTACCGGCACGAGTTTGCCGTGGGCCAACACGTGGGGCCATGGACCCTGGGCCTGGGCGGCTACTACTACCGCCAGTTCAGCGATGACGATGCGCCCGGCCTGCAATCAGGCAACCGCGCGCGGGTGCTGGCTGTCGGTCCGGCAGTGAGTTACTTCAAGCCCGGCCTGCCGCCCGTGTGGCTGCATGCCTATAAGGAAACCGATGCCCGCAACCGTGCCGAGGGTTACACCGTGGCGCTGCGTATTTCTCAAAGTTTCTAAGGGGCTGGCCATGAACTCATCACATTCCGATTCCCCATTGCCACGGCAAGCCACCGGACGCCGTGAAGGGCTGGTGCTGATGCTCGGCAGCAGCCTGACCATCATGGGCGCGGTCATGGTCGCGCCGATCCTGCCCAAGCTCGGCGCCGAGTTCGGTCCGCTGGAACCGCGTGCCGATCTATTGGTGCCATTGGCGGTGACCGGCCCGGCGCTGGCGATTGCACTGTGCGCGCCCCTGGCCGGCTGGTTGGCCGACCGGGTCGGGCGCAAGGCGTTGCTACTGATCGCCACGCTGTTGTATGCCGTGCTCGGAGCCATCCCGGCGCTGCTGGATAACTTGCCCGCCATCGTCGGCGTGCGCCTGTTGTTCGGCGCGGCGGAGGCTGCGGTGATGACCTGTTGCGCCACGCTGATTGCCGACTATTGGCACGGCGAGGAGCGGCTGCGCTACATCAACCGGCAGGTGGTCACCATCGGCCTGGTCGGCTCGCTGTTCTTTGTGGTGGGCGGAGCGTTGGGTGAACACTCCTGGCGCCTGCCGTTTTTGTTGTACCTGCTGCCACTGCTGCTGGTACCGGTGATGATGAAGGTGCTATGGGAACCCACAGCGACCCGGCACACCGTCGTGACGCCCGGCCAGGGCAGGGTGGCGATCGTGCCCGTGGTGCTCGGTTATCTGCTGATCCTCAGCGGTATGGTCCTGAGTTTTATCGTACCGATCCAGGCGCCGATTCTGCTGGTCAGCCTGGGGGTTACGTCGAGCACGATGATCGGGCTGTCGGCCGGCTTGGGGTTGCTGGCGACCTTGGTCGGTTCATTGGCCTGGCCGCTGCTGCGCCGCCGCATCGGCATCCTCGGGTGCAATGCGTTGCTGCTGACCCTGCTGGGCCTGGGGTTATGGCTGCTGATGCGCGGGCAAAGCTACAGCGCGGTGTTGGTAGCGGTGCTGATTCACGGCCTGGGTGCGGGGCTGCTGGTACCTAACGCGATGACGCCGGTGATGAATGCCCTGAGTGCCAGCACCCGAGGGCGCGGTCTGGGCGGGTTCACCGCGTTTCTGTACTTCGGCCAATTTGTCAGCCCGCTGGTGGTGGCCGTGCTCAGTGCTTACTCGGGCGACCTGCGCCACTCCATCCAATGGCTGGCGATTGCCAGTTTCGCCTCGGCCCTGGTCTGGGCGCTGGCAGGCCTGCAAGCGCGGCGCAAAGCACACGCCCAGGCATTCGGCTCAAGTCATTCGTAATTAAGAGGAGATAAGGATGGACATCCAGAACCTGCTGGACATCGAAGACGCCACCGGCCTGGCCGAATGGGTCAGGCGCGGCGACGTGCAACCTGGCGAGCTGCTGGAGGCGGTGATTGATCGTATTGAACGGGTCGAACCTCAGCTCAACGCGGTCGCCGAGCGGCTTTATGATGCGGCCCGTACGGCAGCACTCGCATCGCGGCCGGGTCACGGCGTGTTCGCCGGGGTACCGACCTTGATCAAGGACCTGTTTTCACCGGTCAACGGCGCGGCGATGACCAATGGCTCGCAAGCGCTGGGAGGTTTTCGCGCGGACTTTGAAGCCGAACACGTAAGCCGTATCCGCCGTGCCGGGTGTGTGATTCTCGGCACCAGCACCTCACCCGAGTTCGGCACGTCGTACTCCACCGAATCCAACCGCTTTGGCGCCACGCGCAACCCCTGGAATATCGGCCACAGTGCGGGCGGTTCCAGCGGCGGCGCGGCAGCCCTGGTGGCGGCACGTGTCGTACCGTTTGCCCATGGCAACGATGGCGGCGGGTCCTTGCGTGTGCCGGCGTCCTGCTGTGGGGTGTTCGGCCTCAAGCCCAGCCGTGGGTTACTGCCGTCCGGGCCGATGGTCGGCGAAGGCTGGGCCGGGATGGGCACCCCCCATGCGATTACCTTGTCGGTGCGGGACAGCGCCGCGCTGCTGGATGCCACGGCCGGGATCGACCTGGGCGCACCCTATGCCGCGCCGCTGCAGGCGCAGCCCTATGTCACCGCGCTGCAGCGTGACCCTCGGCCGCTGCGTATTGCCCTGGTTGAGCAACTCGGGCCCTGGCCGACCTCCGGCGAAAGTGTGGAAGCCGTGCGCCAGGCCGCCAGGTTGTGCGAATCCCTGGGCCACCGCGTTGAACCGGTCAGCTTGCCGGTGGCGCTGCCGGCGTTTCTCGATCAGGTCTTCACCATCATCGGTGCAAGTACTCGCCACTACGTCGATGTGTTGGGGCAGATGCGCGGTTTCGCCGTGCAGCCTGAAGAGCTGGAAGCTCGCACCCGCATTATTTTGCGCAGCAAGGGCGATGTCAGTGGTGCGCAGTATGCGGGTGCCGTGGAGTGGATTCATGCCTTGGGTCGGCAGTTGGCGGTGTTCATGCAGGATTACGACCTGATCCTCACGCCGACCCTGGCACGCGAGCCGGTGCCGATCGGTGAGCTGGACCTGCAAGACGACCGCCTGAGCCTGGAGGAACTGATTGAACGGTTCCACAGCTACTCGCCGTTCACGGCCCTGTTCAATGCCAGCGGGCAACCGGCGATGTCAGTGCCGTTGTACTGGAGCGCTGCCGGCTTGCCGATGGGCGCCCACTTCGCCGCTCGCTTTGGCGAAGAAAGTACCTTGTTTGCCCTCGCGGGGCAGTTAGAGCGGGCCCAGCCCTGGCGCGGTCGGATACCGCCGGTCAATGCCTGTCGGTTATAAGCGTCCGAGGAATTCTGCATTGGGCGGGTAATCGACCTGCCTGATGCAAAACGCGCCCTTGTCACTGCGCTGCAAACCGGTGCCTTTTTATCCGGTACATATCACCGTCCGCATGGCTGAGCAGGGTATCGGCATCCTCCCCGTCAATCGGATAAACCGCCACGCCGATACTGCAGGACGGCATCTTCACCCCACCAAACTCGGCACCCAGCGGCTCGGCCATGACCGCGAGTATCTGCACCACCTTGGCAGAAATAGCCTCCCGCGACGGGGTATCCGTCAGCAGCACCGTGAACTCATCACCGCCCATCCGCGCCACCAGGTCGCTGTCGAGTACGCAGCGTTCCAGCCGTCGTGCAATCACACACAGCACGCGATCGCCCATGGCATGGCCATGCACATCGTTGATGCCCTTGAAGTCATTGATGTCCAGAAACAGCAACGCCAGGCTGCGGTTGCGGGACTTCGCACTGTGCAGCGCCTGGTCCAGCCGATCATTGAACAGTGACCGGTTGGTCAGGCCGGTCAGCGGATCATG
Organism: Pseudomonas grimontii; assembly: GCF_007858185.1. Taxonomy (GTDB): domain Bacteria; phylum Pseudomonadota; class Gammaproteobacteria; order Pseudomonadales; family Pseudomonadaceae; genus Aquipseudomonas; species Aquipseudomonas grimontii. Next base: position 53,124 of record NZ_VFES01000019.1, on the reverse strand, counting down.
GTGGGCGAGGAAGCGCAGTTCTTCCTCGGCCTGGGTGAGCGCCGTCACGTCCCGCGCGACCCCGATTCGCGCGCCCACTTCTTCGGACCAGAAGGCCGCCCACAGGATGTGCACGACACTGCCGTCCTTGCGTATATAGCGGTTACGGAAGTCGACATGGGATTGGCCATTCATGACCCGCACAATGGAGGCGCGGGTGCGCGCCAGGTCTTCAGGGTGCATGTAGTGGGTGATCAGGGTGCCAACCAGTGCGTCGGCACGGTAGCCGAGCAATGCCTCACAGGCATCGCTCACGAAGACAATCTGGTTGTCACCGTCGACGACAAAGACCGTATCCAGCATCAGGTGGATCAGTTTGGGGTAGAGAGCGTGCAGGTCAATGGGCATGGGGCATCGAGCGTCCGGTTCATATCGGCCGATCATAGCCCGATCATGAGCGGGGGCGTTGAGCAATCCTGCACATTTTTAGTCCGCTCTGTCGCCGTCGAGCGCCGCCTGGCAGAGGCTTTCGCTTAGCGGGAGGTGCTGCGAGCCACAGGAAAGGTTGTCGTACAACCGAATGCGCTATGATGCGCGTTCCTCCGCCAACCGAGATACCCGTTCTTGATGGACAACCCGAACGTCCAGCCCACCGTTCGCCGCCGGCACCGCAGCCTGGCCGAAGAACTGGTCACCGAGCTTTCCCGGCGCATCTGTACTGGTGAGCTCCCGCGTGGCACCAAGCTGCCCACCGAATCCGAAGTGATGGCCGAACATGGTGTGAGCCGCACGGTGGTGCGCGAGGCCATTTCGCGTCTGCAGGCTTCGGGCCTGGTGGAAACCCGGCACGGCGTCGGCACCTTTGTGAAGGATATTCCCAGCCCCAGTGGGTTTCGCATCGATCCGGACACCATCGTGACCTTGCAGGATGTGCTGGCTGTGCTGGAGTTGCGCATCAGCCTGGAGGTGGAGGCCGCCGGCCTGGCGTGCGTGGGGCGGACCGACCAGCAATTGCAGGTGATGCGCGACTCGCTGGATGCGCTGAACTCGCGGGCGGTGAGTGCCGACTATGCGGTGTCGGCAGACTTTCAGTTTCATCAGCAGATCGCGTTGGCCACGGGCAATCGCTACTTCACCGATATCATGTTGCACCTGGGGGTCAACATCCTGCCGCGCACACGCCTGCACTCAAAACGCTTGGCCAACGACAACAAGGAACCCTTCCTGCAGCGCTTGAGTCGTGAGCATGAGGACATCTACAAAGCCATCCTGCGCCGTGACGCCGATGCGGCTCGGGCGGCGATGCGCCTGCATCTGTCCAACAGCCGCGAGCGTATGCGCCGGGCCTATGAAGCCGCCGCCGCCGAATTGTCGAATGGCCCGGCCGCGGTGAACGCGCCGCCCTGAAGCCCGCTGCCCGGTTCATCAGCCGCCGCTGGCGGTTGCTGCTCGACCTTGGCGCGAAACTGCTCCGAACTGTCCTTGGGTGCAAAACCCAGGTGCTCGGTGTGCCGAGTGCTCCACCAGCGATCCCGATTGGCCGACACGCCATACACCACACTGTGCCCGGCGTCCTTGGCCAGCAGGGCGCGCGCCACCAGATGGTCCAGGTCGCTGTAACTCAGCCACGTCGAAAGCATCCGCCGGTTGCGTGGCTCGGGGAACGACGAGCCGATGCGCAAGCTCACGGTTTCAATCCCGTAGCGGTGAAAGTAGAACGCCGCCAGGTCTTCGCCGTAGGCCTTGGAGAGCGCGTAGTAGCCATCCGGACGGCGCTGTGAGTGCACGTCCAGTTCAACGTCCTGGGGATAGAAACCGGTGACGTGGTTGGAGCTGGCAAACACAATCCGCTTGACTCCCTGTTGTCGCGCCGCCTCATAAATGTGGAACGTGCCGCGAATATTGGCGTCGAGAATCTCCTCGAATGGCCGCTCCACTGAAATCCCGCCCAAATGAACGATGGCGTCGACGCCGTTGACCAGCGCCGCAACGGCGGCCTTGTCGGCCAGGTTGCAGGCGATCACTTCGTCGTGCTCACCACGGCTCGGCGCCATGGGGCTGATGTCCGAGACGCGGACGATGTCGGCATGGGCCTGCAAGGTTTCGCGCAGGATTTGCCCCAGGCCGCCGGCGGCGCCGGTGAGCAGAATGCGCGTGAAGGGTTTGGGTTGTGTGGTCATGGTCAGGTCTTCCATTGAACGCTGAATGCAGGTGGCTTGCCTGTCGAGCGATGCGCGCTCGCCAGGCAAGTCGTGGGGGCTTTACATGAAGTTGTACTGGATGCCCAGGCGCCACCGCGCCTGGCGGTCTTCGGACGTGGAGTTGACCTTCACATCACCAATCTCCATGAACGGAGCCCATTCCTTGTTGAGCTTGTATTTGACGGATAGGTTCTGTTCGTAATCGCTCTTCTTGTTGTCGTAGCGGATGTAGTCAGTCTTGAAATAAATGAACTGATATTCATACGCCCACTTACTGGCCGGCGTGTAGCCGAGCCAGCCCTCGAAACGATGGGTGGTCTGGTCATCCTTGATGTGGTCGGGCAAGTCCTCGTCCACCTGATCGCGGTCCAGCTTCTTGGTATCCAGGCGATAGCGCGTGGCGGCGTAGAAGGCGTCGTTGATCTTGTAGTTGTACTTGAGGCCTAACTTGTAGGTGGTCGAGTCTTTCGAGCTGTCCATCTGGAACGCCGGGGTCAGCGTCGATTGCGCGCTGAGTTTGTAGTTGTAGCTCACGGTGAACTCGTGTCCGTTGTTGACCATGTTGTCGTAGGCGACGTCTTCCCGGTCTCCGGCGGTGCGGTATTTCATTTCCGCTTCAAATCCCAGGCCACTGTCCAGGCGGTAGTTGAGCTTGATTCGGTCAGCGTGGGCGCTGTCCTCCTCGGTGAACTGGTGGCGGTAGTTGATGCTGGCAGAGTCAGCGCTGACATACAGCGGCAGGCCGAGGGTCAGGGCAGTAACGAGCGTGCGTAGGGTGGTGTTCATACGGTCTTCTTTTTTGTTTTTGTTAGGGTCGTTTGACGGTTGCTACGGCAGTGCGTTGTTGCGTATGGATCTCATCTAATGTGCCGATATACGTTATCGTACGACAAGACGACTCGTCTATGGGTTATCAGTGGTTTTGAAACATCTTGAAATATATGTGCCCAGTGAATAGGGCTTTACAGCGATTCAGGTTGTTCCTTGGTTGTCTTTAAAAATAAGGGTTTTGTCGGGATTTTCTGAAAATGTACACAGGTGGGAGGCAGGTTATTGGGTCTTTTCAAGTGTTGTACGATGACCTATGATCGGTCGCAACAGACGACACTCCCGTCACAAATCCAATAAGAAGGCTTACGACGTCCATGAGAATCACAGCAGTCAACGTCCAGGTATTTTCCTACCCGACCCGTCGCGCAGTGGACAGTGCCGGCCATGCGCACCCGGGTGATGTCACCCAGGCGCAGATGGCTTTGCTGCGCATCCAGACCGAAGACGGCCAGGAGGGTTATGCCTTCGGCGCGCCCGAACTGATCCGTCCGTATGTGCTCGATGGTTTCGTGCGCAAAGTGCTGGTGGGGCAGAACGCCTTCGATCGCGAAAAGATCTGGCACGACCTCGCGCATTGGCAGCGTGGCAGTGCCAGCCAGTTGACCGACCGCGCCTTGGCGCTGGTCGAGCAGGCCCTGTGGGATTGGGCCGGGCGCAAACTGGGTGTGCCGGTGCACAAGTTGATTGGTGGTTTCCGCGACAAGGTGCCGGCCTACGGCTCCACCATGTGTGGCGACGAACTGCCCGGTGGCCTGGCCACCCCTGAAGACTACGGGCGTTTTGCCGAGACCCTGGTGCAGCGTGGCTACAAGGCCATCAAGTTGCACACCTGGATGCCGCCGGTGTCGTTCGCGCCGAGCCCGCGCATCGACGTCAAGGCCTGCGCTGCGGTACGCGAAGCGGTCGGGCCGGACATCGCCCTGATGCTTGACGGTTATCACTGGTACAGCCGCACCGAAGCGCTGTACATCGGGCGTGAGCTGGAGAAGCTCGACTTCGCCTGGTTCGAAGAGCCGATGATGGAAGAGTCCGCCGAGTCCTATGCCTGGCTGGCGGGGCAGTTGGATATTCCGGTGCTGGGCCCGGAAACCCTGTCCGGTAAACACCTGAGCCGCGCCAGTTGGGTCAAGCACGATGTGTGCGATATCTTGCGCGCCGGTGTGGCGGGCGTCGGTGGGATCGCGCCGTGCCTGAAGGTTGCGCACCTGGCTGAATCCTTCGGCATGGATTGCGAGATTCATGGCAACGGCGCCGCCAACCTGGCTGTCGTCGGCGCGATCAAGAACTGCACCTGGTATGAGCGCGGCCTGTTGCACCCGTACCTGGATTACGACGAAGTACCGGCTTACCTCAAGCGTCTGGTAGACCCGATGGACAGCGACGGTTTTGTGCACTTGTCCGACTTGCCGGGCCTGGGTGAAGACATCGATTTCAACTTCATCGAGACCAATACGCTTAAAAGCTTCTGACGTGCACACGGTCAGTCCGGCATGAGTCGGGCTGATCAAGAGCACCTACCAATACAAGAATAAATATAAAAAAGGCACTCTTGTTATGAGCATTTTCCCTTCGCTGTGGGCGCGGGTGTTCGTCGCCGCCCTGGCCGTTACCGCTGTACCTGCAAGCTTTGCAAAAACCCCGGCCGATCAACTGATCGTCGGCATGAGCATGATCAACCTGCTGTCCCTTGACCCGGCGGCCGCCACCGGGCTGGACGTGTCGGAGATCAACGCCAATCTCTATGACATGTTGCTGGTGCAGGACGTCGCCCAGCCGGATCGCCTGGTACCGGCGCTGGCCGAGCGCTGGCAGGTCAGTGATGACCGCAAGACGCTGACCTTCAACCTGCGCACCGGAGTGAAATTCCAGTCCGGCAATGACCTGAGTGCCGACGACGTTGCCTGGTCGTTGCAGCGCGTGCTCAAGCTCAACCTGGCGCTGGCTTCCACCTGGAAGGCCTATGGCTTTACGGCCGAGAACGTCGAGCGCTACATGCGTGCCACGGATGCCACGACCTTCGTGATCGAGCTGCCTCGGCCGACCGACCCGCTGCTGGTGCTCAACACCCTGGCGACCTCGCCGAGTGCGTTCATCCTCGATCGCAAAAAAGTCCTCGAGCACCAAAAAGGCAGCGACATGGGCGCCGCCTGGCTGGTGACTCACGCCGCCGGCAGCGGTGCATTTGTGCTGAATGACTGGCGCGCCAACGACGTGATCCTGATGACCCGTTTCGACGGGTACTGGGGCGGCCCGGCCAAGCTCAAGCGCATCGTCATGCGCAACATGACCGAGTCGCAGTCGTTGCGCCTGATGATCGAGCGCGGCGACCTGGACATCGCCAAAGGCATGTCCGCGCCGGACATCGAAGCCCTGCAGAAAAGCGACAAGGTCCGCACCCAGACCTTGCAGCGCGGCACCCTGTACTACGTAGCCCTGAGCGTGAAGCAACCGATGTTTGCCGATGCGCGCGTGCGCAAGGCCGTGCGTGCGCTGATCGATTACCAGGGTATCAACCAGACCGTCATGCCCCATTACGGGGTGATCAACCAACGGCCGCTGCCGCTGGGCCTGGCCGCGCGCCTGCCGGATCCGGGTTACACGCTCAACGTCGAACAGGCCAAGGCCTGGCTGGCCGAGGCCGGTTACCCGAACGGTTTCAAGACCACCATCCGCGTGCTCGCCGAACCGCCGTTTATCAACATTGCCTCCAACCTGCAGTCGACCCTGGCCCAGGCCGGTATCGACGCCAGCATCATCACCGGCACGGGCAACCAGATCTACGGCGCAATGCGTGAGCGCAACTTCGACATTATCGTCGGTCGCGGCGGTGGCGGCGCGGAACGGCATCCGCACTCCAGCCTGCGTACGCTGGTGTACAACCCGGATAACCGCGATGAAGCCAAGCTCACCAACTTCCAGGGCTGGCGCACGTCCTTCTACAGTCCTGAGCTGAACCAACTGATCGAGCGCGCGGAAGTCGAGCCTGACACAGGCAAGCAACTGGCCCAATACCGCGACATCCAGGAACAGGTCGACCGGCAGGTCGGGGCCATTTTGCCGGTCTCGCAAATGACCGACACCGTGGTGGTGTACGACGACGTGGCCGACTTCCAGGGCCATACCGCCGCGACCACGCGCTACAAAGACGTCTACAAGAAGCGCTGACCGATTATCAGGAGCTCACTATGTTTGTTATGACTGCCTCTGTCATGGGCGCTCGCGCGTCCAACACAGCCCGGCGTGCCGGTACGGTGCTGGTGACCTTGCTCGGCCTGCTGGCCCTGACGTTCATCATCGGCCGGGTCATGCCGCTCGACCCCGTGCTGGCGGTAGTCGGGCCGGATGCCGACAGTTCCACCTACGATCAGGTGTACCGGTCGATGGGCCTGGACAAGCCGATCTGGACCCAATTCGGCCTGTACCTCAATGACCTGCTTCACGGTGACTTCGGCAATGCGCTATTGACCGGCCACCCGGTACTCGACGACATCCTGCGCGTATTCCCCGCGACGATCGAACTGGCCACCCTGGCGATCCTGTTCGGCGTGCTGATCGGCTTGCCGCTGGGCGTCTGTGCGGCCAGCAACCAGGGTCGCCTCGGCGATCACGTGGCGCGGGTGATCACCTTGTTCGGCTACTCCACGCCGATTTTCTGGCTGGGCATGATGGGGCTGCTGGTGTTCTACGCCTGGCTCGGCTGGGCCGGTGGAGCGGGGCGCATCGACCTGGCCTATGACGGCATGGTGCCCGAGGTCACCGGCCTGCTGCTGATCGACTCGACCCTGGCACGTGACTGGGATGCCTTCGCCAGCGCCCTGCGCCACATCGTGTTGCCGGCGCTGATCCTCGGCCTGAACTCGGTGGCGTATATCAGCCGCATGACCCGCAGCTTCATGCTCGAGCAGCTGTCCCAGGAGTACATCATCACCGCGCGGGTCAAGGGCCTTTCCCGGCGCCAGGTGGTGTGGGGGCATGCGTTTCGCAACATCCTCGTGCAGTTGCTGACGGTGGTTGCGCTGGCCTATGGCTCGTTGCTGGAGGGCGCGGTGCTGATCGAAACCGTATTTGCCTGGCCGGGGTTCGGCCAGTACCTGACCAGCAGCCTGATGCTCGGCGACATGAACGCGGTGATGGGCTGCGTGCTGGTGATCGGCTTGATTTTCGTCGCGCTCAACCTGATCAGCGACGCCTTGTACAAGGTGTTCGACCCCCGTACCCGTTAACGCACTGCGCAGTACCGATAAAACTATAAAAAGAAGGAATTTTGCATGAAGACGGTATTTTCAACACTGCACCTTGGCCTGTTGACGGCGGTACTCGCCCTTGGGCCGATGACAACGGCCAGTGCCAAGACCCCCGCCGATCAATTGATCGTCGGCATGAGCATGGTCAACCTGTTTTCCATCGACCCGGCCAATGCGCCCGGCCTGGATGCCTCCGGCGTCAACGCCAACCTCTATGACACGCTGATCAAGCGCGACCAGGGCAATCCGGAAAAACACCTGCCGCAATTGGCCGAACGCTGGGACATCAGCGAAGACGGCAAGCAGGTGACCTTTCATCTGCGCCAGGATGTGAAATTCCATTCGGGCAACCCGCTGACCGCCGAGGACGTGGCGTGGTCGCTGTACCGGGTGATGAAGCTCAATTTTGGCCTGGCCACCACCTGGAAGGCCTACGGCTACAGCGTCGAGAACATCCAATCGCTGATCCGCGCCACGGACGCCCACACCCTGGTCATCGACCTGCCGCAGACCATGGACCCGCTGCTGTTGGTGGACTCCCTGGCGATCTCGCCGAGCGCCGTGGTAGTGGACCGCAAGACGGCCCTGGCGCATGAAAAAAATGGCGACCTCGGCGCCGGCTGGCTGGTGACGAACGAGGCGGGCAGTGGCCCCTTCGTGCTGACCAAATGGAGTGCCAACGATTCGCTGCTGCTGACCCGTTTCGACGGCTACTGGGGTGGCGCGGCCAAGCTCAAGCGCGTGGTGGTGCGGCACATGACTGAATCCCAGTCGCTGCGCCTGATGCTCGAACGCGGCGACCTCGACCTGGCCTACGGCATGGCGGCACCGGACATTCGCGCCATCGACGGCTCGGACAAGATCCAGGTGCAATCATTGCCGCGCGGCACCATGTACTACGTGGCGATGAGCATGAAGCAACCCGAGTTTGCCAAGCCTAAGGTGCGTGAAGCGGTGCGCAACCTGATCGACTACAAGGGCCTGGATGAACAGGTGATGCCGTATTACGGCAAGCTCAATCAGCAGCCGATGCAGCTGGGGCTGGAAGCGCGCTTGCCGGATCCGGGCTATCACATGGATGTGGCCAAGGCGAAACAGCTGCTGGCCGAGGCGGGTTACCCCAACGGTTTCAACACCACCATTCGCACGCTGTCGGAACCGCCGTTCATCGACATCGCCGCACGCCTGCAAGCGACCCTGGCTGAGGGCGGGATCAAGGCCAGCATCGTCACCGGCACCGGCAACCAGGTCTATGGCGCGATGCGCGCGCGCAATTTCGAGATCATCGTGGCCCGCGGCGCCGAGCGTTATCCGCACCCGTATTTCAGCCTGCGCACCTTCGCCTACAACCCCAACAACAGCGATGACGCCGGCTTGCCGAACTTCCAGGGCTGGCGCGCTTCATTCTTCAATCCGCAGCTCAACAGCCTGATCGACCAGGCTGGGGTGACGCGCGATGCGGCGCAGCGGGTCAGCCTGTATCACCAGGCGCAGACGCTCTATGACCAGCAGGTGGGGCCGATCCTGATGATCTCGCAGATGACCGACACCGTGGTCAGTGCTGCCGACGTCAAGGGTTTCAGTGGTGACGATGCCGAGGCCACCCGTTACCTGGGTGTCTACAAGCAGCGTTGAGTGGGGCTGCGGCCCTTCAGAATTCACACAGAGAAGATGCTTATGAATGCCAATCTGTCTTCCATCGAAACGGCGGCGAAGCGGCCGGTGGATCGCTCGCCGGGCTCCAGTTTCGATGCCTTCTGCAAGAGCGGCCTGCGGGTGCTGCGTCACCTGTTGCGTAACCCCATGACCCTGGCGGGCCTGCTGGTTGCGCTGCTCTTGGTGGTGGTCGCGGCTTTTGCGCCGTGGATCGCCACCCATGACCCGGTCGCGCAGAACCTCGCCACAGCCTTGCAGGCGCCGGGCTCGGCGCACTGGTTCGGCACCGACGAATACGGCCGGGATATTTTCAGTCGGCTGGTCTATGGCTCGCGGATCACGCTGTACATCATTGCGCTGGTAACCGTGATCGTCGGTCCCATCGGGCTGTTTATCGGCACCGTCTCGGGCTACTTCGGCGGGGCGGTCGACACGGTGTTCATGCGCCTGACCGACATCTTTATTTCCTTCCCCAGCCTGGTCCTGGCGCTGGCCTTTATCGCTGCCCTGGGCCCTGGCCTGGAGCATGCGGTGGTGGCGATTGCCTTGACTTCCTGGCCACCGATTGCGCGGCTCGCGCGGGCTGAAACCCTGTCCCTGCGCAACGCCGACTTTGTCGTCGCCGTGGAACTGCAAGGCGCGTCGCCGGCGCGGATTATCCTGCGCCATATCGTGCCGATGTGCCTGTCCTCGGTGATCATCCGCCTGACCATGAACATGGCCGGGATCATCCTCACCGCGGCCGCTTTGGGCTTCCTCGGCCTGGGTGCCCAGGCGCCGCTGCCGGAGTGGGGCGCGATGATTTCCACCGGGCGCCGCTACATGCTCGAGTGCTGGTGGCTGGTGGCGGTTCCCGGGGCGGCGATCATGTTGGTCAGCCTGGCCTTCAACCTGTTAGGCGATGGCCTGCGGGACATCCTTGATCCGCGCAGCGAATAATCGGAGAACACCTTATGTCCGCCATCAAACTGAATGTCGAAGGGCTTAATGTGCGCTTCGTCAGTGGCCAGAAAGAAACCCACGCCGTGCGCGATGTGTCCTTTACCTTGGGTCGGGAGAAGCTGGCGATTGTCGGTGAGTCCGGCTCAGGCAAGTCCACCGTCGGGCGCAGCCTGCTCAAGCTGCATCCGCCCAGCGCGAAAATCACCGCCAAGACCATGGCGTTTGGCGAGGTCGACCTGCTCTCGGCCAGTGAAAAGGCAATGCAGAAGATTCGCGGCCAGCGCATCTCGATGATCATGCAAGACCCCAAGTACTCGCTGAACCCGGTGGTCAAGGTGGGCGACCAGATTGCCGAAGCCTACCTGGCCCACCACAAGGCCAGTCGCAGTGATGCGCGCGAGCGGGTCATGCAGATGCTCGAGCAGGTGCATATCCGCGATCCGAAGCGGGTCTACAACCTGTACCCGCACGAAGTGTCCGGCGGTATGGGCCAGCGCATCATGATCGCGATGATGGTAATCACGCGTCCGGAAGTGATCATTGCCGATGAGCCCACGTCGGCGCTGGATGTCTCGGTGCGCCAGCAAGTGCTCAACGTGCTGGAAGAACTGGTGGACCAGCAGCAGATGGGGCTGATTTTTGTCAGTCACGACCTCAACCTGGTGCGCAACTACTGTGACCGCGTGTTGGTGATGTACGCCGGGCGCGTCGTCGAATCCCTGGCCGCCTGCGACCTGCAATACGCCGAGCATCCCTACACCCGTGGCCTGCTGGCCGCGCTGCCGAGCATGGATAATCGTCGCGTGCACCTGCCGGTGCTTAAGCGCGATCCACTCTGGCTGACTCAATAAGGAACCTGACCATGCCCATGATCCAAGCGCACGCCTTGAACCTGAGCTTCGGCACAGGCGCTGCCATCAACCAGGTGCTGCACGATGTGAGCCTGAGTGTCGCCGACGGCGAATCGTTCGGCCTGGTGGGGGAGTCCGGTTCGGGCAAGACCACCGTACTGCGCTGCCTGGCCGGGCAATACCGGCATTGGCACGGGGCGCTGAGCATCGCCGGCGCGCCGTTGCAGCACAAGATTCCCAAGGAGCACTTTCGCAAAGTGCAGATGGTCTTCCAGGACCCCTATGGCTCCCTGCACCCCCGGCACACCATCGACACCGCCCTGCGCGAACCGCTGATCATCCACGGGGTAGGGGACAAGGACGACCGGATCAACGAGATCCTGCTCAAGGTCGGCCTGAACGACAGCTTCCGCTTCCGCTATCCGCATCAGTTGTCCGGTGGGCAGCGCCAACGCGTGGCGATTGCCCGCGCATTGATCCTTGAGCCCCGCGTGCTGTTGCTGGATGAGCCGACCTCGGCCCTGGATGTGTCGGTGCAGGCCGAGATCCTCAACTTGCTGGCGGACCTGCGCGAGCGCGAGAAACTCACCTATCTGCTGGTCACTCATGATCTGGGGGTGGTCACTCACTTGTGCGACCGGGTGGCGGTGATGCAGCACGGCAGGATCGTCGAATTGCTCGACTGCCAGGCCCTGAGTCAGGACCAGGCCGTGCACGACTACACGCGCATGCTGGTGCAGGCCAGCCGTGACTTCAGTCAGGAATCTGTAGGGCGTAAGGTCGGCTGATTCCTATAGTCATCGTATGACTTTGATTGAGTGATGATGCGTGTCTTCAAGTTTTTTGCACGTAATAAGCTGGTTTTATTGATTAAATTATATTGGCGCAAACAAAAGCGCTTAGAGGGTAGCTAACTCATCTGCACAGTTGTACGATGACGTACCTCTTGAGGTATTCCCTTTATTTTTCGATTTGAGGTTTGCGAACATGACGCCACAAGAACTAAAAACAGTCCTGTCTTCCGGCTTGCTCTCGTTCCCGGTTACCGACTTTGACGCGGCCGGTGACTTCCGCGCCGACACCTATGCACGCCGCCTGGAATGGCTGGCACCCTACGGCGCCAGCGCGTTGTTCGCGGCAGGGGGCACCGGCGAATTCTTCTCCCTGGAAGCCAAGGAATACACGCAGATCATCAAGACTGCGGTGGACACCTGCAAAGGCCAGGTGCCCATCCTCGCCGGTGCCGGTGGCCCTACACGCCAGGCTATCGCCTATGCTCAGGAAGCCGAGCGCCTCGGTGCCGCCGGTATTCTGCTGATGCCACATTACCTCACCGAAGCCAGCCAGAAAGGCCTGGTGGCCCACGTTGAGCAGGTGTGCAACTCGGTGGATTTCGGCGTGGTGGTGTACAACCGCAACCTGTGCCGTCTCAATGCCGACAGCCTGGAACAGTTGGCCGAGCGCTGCCCGAACCTGATCGGTTTCAAGGACGGTATCGGTGAAGTCGAATCGATGGTGTCGATCCGTCGTCGCCTCGGCGACCGCCTGACCTACCTCGGCGGGCTGCCGACCGCCGAAGTCTATGCAGCGGCCTACAAGGCCCTGGGCGTGCCGGTGTATTCCTCGGCGGTGTTCAACTTCATCCCGAAAACCGCGATGGATTTCTACCGCGCGGTGGCCGCCGACGACCACGCCACCGTGGGCCGCTTGATCGATGATTTCTTCCTGCCGTACCTGGCGATCCGCAACCGCTGCGAAGGATATGGCGTGAGTATCGTCAAGGCCGGTGCACGCCTGGTCGGCCACGACGCCGGCCCGGTGCGCGCGCCGTTGACCGACTTGCTGCCTGAAGAAGTGGAGCAGCTGGACGTGCTGATCAAGGCGCTGGGCGCCCAGTAATCAAGGCGTTCGAAAAACACTGGAGATCAATGTGGGGGCTCGACAGCTCCCACATTCAACCTGCTTGTGAGGATCCACCATGCCCCACTGCATCATCGATTGCCCAGCGGCCTTGGCCCAACGCATCGGCGAACACACCCTGCTGGCCACCGTACACGATGCCCTCGACAGCTTCGGCGTATTCAAGCCCGGCGACATCAAGGTGCGGCTCAACGGCTTCAGCCATTACCGCTGTGGCAGCACTCAAGATGACTTCGTGCACGTTGCCCTGTACCTGTTCGCCGGGCGCACTGCCGAACAACAGCGCAGCCTGGCTTCGGCAACGCTGGGCGCCCTGATTGAACTGCTGCCGCAGGTCGAGGCGCTGTCCATGGACGTGCGCGAAATGCCCCGCGAAACCTTCGTCAATCGCAGCCAATACCTCGAAGAGTCCGGGCGGCAGATGTAGCGCCCCTCGGTGTGAATACCGGCAAAAACAAGGAGAACAACATGCCGTATCAACCCTCGAAAACAAACCCGGTGCGTTGCGCGCTGGTCCTCGTGGCCCTTGGATGCAGCCCGCTGGCATGGGCGCTGCAAGCCCCGTCAAAACTGCAAGTACCGACGCTGGCTTTTGATGACCGGCAAATCATCCTGGTGTGGGAAAAGCCTGCCGAGCATGCGGGCATCAAGGATTACCGGGTATACGCTAATGGCACGCTGCTGGGCAGCGCCAATGCCAACAATGACCAGGTGTCACCAGCCAAACCCTACATCGACCAGTTTTATCGGCAAGACACTGCCAACTTCCATCATCGCATCGGCATTCACAGCTTCACCGCCCACGGCCTGAAGCCCGACACGGCGTACCGCTTCACCGTGCGTTCGGTGGACGGCAACGGCAAAGAGTCCGCCGACAGCGCCCCGGTGCTGCAACGCACTACTCAGGTTGCGGCGGTATTTGACGTGAAAAAATACGGCGCCAAAGGCGACGGTAGCCATCTCGATACCCAGGCGATCCAGAACGCCATCGATGCCTGCACCGTCGGTTGCAAAGTCTTGCTGCCTGAAGGCACCTACAAAAGCGGCGCGCTCTACCTCAAGAGCAACATGACCCTGGAGATCGCCGAAGGCGCGACCCTGCTCGGTTCCGAGCGCGCCGAAGATTATCCGTTGGCCGGCTACATCCAGTACCCGTATTCCACCACCGTGCGCCCGGCCTCGCTGATCAACGCGTTGCCCCGCGATCCACGCCAGCATCAGTCATTCGAAAACATCCGCATCGTCGGCAAGGGCACCCTCGATGGCAATGGCTGGAAGCGTAACGCCGATGTCGTCGACGAGCGTGGCCAGGCACTGCCGTTCTACCTGCCCAGCGACAATACCCGCTACGCCCAGGACGGCATCCTGGCCAAGGCGCAGGTGGAGCAGGCCGTGGCGCGCGGCATGAACGTCAAGGATGCCTACGGGCAGATGCGCTCCTCGCTGATTACCCTGCGCAATGTGAAGAACGTGTTCTACGGCGGTTTCACCGTGGTGAACCCGGCGTTCCACGGCATCATGAACCTGGAGACCGAAAACGTGGTGCTGGCCAACACCACCCACAAGACCTACGACGCCAACAACGGCGACGGCATCGAGTTCGCCAACAGCAAGGGCGCGATGGTGTTCAACAACTTCTTCGACACCGGTGATGACTGTGTGAACTTCGCTGCCGGCACCGGTGCCGATGCCGTGCATCAACCGCCGCAGGAAGACGCGTGGATCTTCAACAACTACTTCCGCAAGGGCCATGGCATGGTGGTCGCCGGCAGCCATACCGGTGCCTGGATCCAAAACATCCTGGCCGAAGACAACGTGTCGGACGGCACCGATGCCGGGTTGCGCATGAAAAGCACCAACTTCATGGGCGGCGGCGCGCGCAACGTGACGTTCCGCGACTCGGCGATCCGCAACACCGTCAAGCAGGCGTTCATTTTTACCCTCGACTACAACGACCCGAACGCCAAGCTCGACTATCAGCGCTCAACCATAGCGGGGCAGTTCAAGGACGTTCGGGTGAGCGACGTGAGCGTAGAAAATGCTCAAGGCGCGGCGATCGAGGTCAAGGGCGATGCAGCGCACAACGCTTACCATCAGGGCCTGGTGTTCGAGCGTGTGCGTTTTCGCGGCGCGGCCAAGGCGCGTATCGACGGGCTGAAAGACTCACGCTTCGACCACGTGGTCTTCAGCCAGACCGGCGGTGCCAACCCGTGGCAGGTCAGCGGTAGCCAAGGGCTGGTGTTCAAGGAGGTGGAGCCGGCGCCGTAAGCGCAAACGTTATGGTGAATGGACCCTTGTAGTGAGCGGGCTTGCCCCGCGCTGGGCTGCGAAGCAGCCCCAATAAGAACGCTGCAGTGTGCCAGACAGTTCCGGGGCTGTGTTTTGGGGCTGCTGCGCAGCCCAGCGCGGGGCAAGCCCGCTCGCCACAGGTACGGTGTTCGCTGTTAACTGAACGGCCTGCTCACCACTGGGGAATCTATTACGTCCTACGTTAATAGACCTGCGGCACAATGATTTGCGCTGGCGTCGGGCTGCGCGAGTAGTCCTCCTGCCTGACCCGTTGCGGCAGCTCGATCACCGGCAGTTCCACTTCCTCATAAGGCATCTGCCCGAGCAGGTGGTGGATGCAGTTGAGTCGGGCTTTCTTTTTGTCATCGGCCTGCACCACCCACCATGGCGCTTCGGCGATGTGGGTGCGCTCGAGCATGACTTCCTTGGCCTTGGTGTAAGCCTCCCAGCGCCGACGCGACTCCAGGTCCATGGGGCTGAGTTTCCACTGTTTGAGCGGGTCGTGAATGCGGCTGAGAAAGCGCAGGTGCTGTTCCTGGTCGGAAATGGAGAACCAGTATTTGATCAGCTGGATGCCGGAGCGGGCGAGCATGCGCTCGAACTCCGGCACGGTGCGGAAGAACTCTTCGTACTGGTCCTCGTTGCAAAAACCCATGACTTGTTCGACGCCGGCGCGGTTGTACCAACTGCGGTCGAACAGCACGATTTCACCGGCCGCCGGCAGGTGCGAGACGTAACGCTGGAAGTACCACTGCGTCTGTTCGCGGTCGTTGGGGGCGGGCAGGGCGGCGACGCGGCAGACCCGCGGGTTGAGTCGCTGGGTAATGCGTTTGATCACACCGCCTTTGCCGGCGGCATCGCGGCCCTCGAAGAGGATCACCACTTTGGCGCCGGTCTTGACCACCCAGCTTTGCAGCTTCACCAGTTCGCCTTGCAGGCGGAACAATTCGCTGAAGTAAATCCTGCGCGCGGCCTTCTCCGGGCTTTCCTCGACGTGCTCATCGAACAGCGCGTTCAGGTCGTGCCCGTCTTCGGATAATTCCAGTTCGAGCTCTTCGTCACTGTGATCCAGCAGCTCACGGTGGATGCGCTGGATCAAGGCGTCGTCTACTGCAGACATGGGAGGCACTCGCGTCGTGGGGGGAGATGGCAAAGTCTTAGTCGCATTTTGTTACCAACCAATTACATCGAAATGCGTGGCTGTGGCGAAAAGGCGCGACGAAATAGCGGTTTGCCATTCAATTTTCATAAAAGCGTAACAAAGCTGCTGCAAAGTTCCGGGAGCCCGTAATCACAAGGATTTCCCTGAATGAAACGTCTGATGAAGTCAGCTGCACTCGCCGTTGCGGTTTCTCTAAGTGCCACCTCGGTATTTGCTGCCGAGAACGTCCGTCTGACAGGTTCTGGCGCCAGTTTCCCAGCGCCGATCTACCTCACCTGGTTCAAGGATTTCAGCAAGAAGACCGAGGGCGTCACGGTTGACTACCAATCCAAAGGCAGTGGCGCGGGTGTACAGGACTTCCTGAACAAAACCGTGGACTTCGCCGCCAGTGACTCGGCGATGAAAGATGAAGACATCGCCAAGGTCGCCGAAGGCGTGCAGTTGCTGCCGATGACCGCAGGCGAAATCGTGCTGGCGTTCAACCTGCCAGGTAATCCTAAAGAACTTAAGTTGCCACGCGATGTGTACTCCAACATCTTCCTGGGCAAGATTACCAAGTGGAACGATCCGCAGATCGTCGCCGCCAACCCTGGCCTGAAACTGCCGGATATGCCGATCACCGTGGTCGTGCGTGCGGACTCCAGCGGTACCACTGCCGTTTTCACCAAGCACTTGGCGGCCATCAACCCACAGTTCCAGAAGGACTTGGGTGAAGGCAACACCGTCAACTGGCCAGCCAGCGACAAATTCATCAAATCGCCGAAGAACGATGGTGTGACCGCCACCGTACGCCAGACCCCAGGCGCGATTGGCTATATCGAATACGGCTTCGCCAAGCTGGCCAAGGTTGACTTCGCCCAGCTGCAAAACAAGGCCGGCAAGTACGTGGTACCTAACGCCGAAAGCGGTGCCGAAGCCCTGGCGGCGGTGAAGATGCCGGAAAGCCTGGTGGCCTGGCTGCCGGATCCGGACGGTGCCAAGTCCTACCCGATCACCTCCTACACCTGGATGATCTTCCGCAAGGACAACGGCAACCCGGCCAAGGCCAAGGCCATGCGTGAAATGGTCGAGTACAGCCTGACCGAAGGTCAGAAAATCGCCGACTCGATGGGCTATATCCCGCTGCCGAAATCGGTGGTCGATCAGGTTCGCAAAGCGTCTGCCAACATCCAGTAACGCTCGTGAGGCCTCTCTCGGCGGGTGTTGTCAGCCTTGCCGGGAGAGTTACCCCCCTGTTCCGGAATTAGCCAATGAACACACCGTTTGTCGTACCGGGTAACCCGGATTCTGCCTGCCAGCCACCTTCTACGAAGGACTTCCTGGTTGACCGCACCTTCCGTGCGCTTGCGCGAATAGGCGTGGTTCTGGTGCTGGCGTTGGTGTTTGCCCTGGTCTTCGAAGTCGGCCGCAAGGCCCTGCCAGGCATGGAGAAGCACGGTTTTGACGTGCTGCTGGGCAGCGTCTGGGACGTCAACCAAGGCAAGTACGGCATTCTGCCGGCCATCTGGGGCACGCTTTACAGTGCCTTTATCGCGTTGCTGATCGCAGGTGTTTTCGGCGTCAGCATGGCGATTTTCCTCACTCAGGATTTTTTGCCGGCGAAGCTGGCGGCGGTGTTTCGTACCATCGTCGAACTGCTCGCGGCCATCCCCAGCGTCGTTTACGGCCTCTGGGGCATTTACGTGGTCATCCCGGCGATTCGGCCGTTGACCGCATGGTTGAACACTGAACTTGGCTGGATCCCCTTTTTCGGCACGTCCCTGAGCGGGCCGGGGTTGCTCCCGGCAGCATTGGTGCTGGCGATCATGATTCTGCCGACCATCGCCGCCGTGTCGCAGGATGCGCTTACGGCCGTGCCGATGAAAACCAAGCAGGCCGCCTACGGCATGGGTACCACCCACTGGGAAGCGATTCTCAAGGTGATGGTGCCGTCCGCCGCCACCGGCATCTTCGGTTCCCTGGTGCTGGGCCTGGGCCGCGCGCTCGGTGAAACCATGGCCCTGGCCATGCTGGTGGGCAACGCCAACAACATTTCTCTGTCGCTGTTTGCACCGGCCAACACCCTGGCGGCCTTGCTGGCGCTGAACTTCCCTGAAGCCGGGCCGAACGAGATCGAGGTGCTGATGTACGCCGCACTGGTGCTGATGTTGATCACGCTGATCGTGAACATCTTCGGCTCCATGATCATGATGTACGCCCAACGGGGTAATAAGTGATGACTGATCTCACTGCTGCAACCGACCTGACATCCCCCGCCGGCGCGATGCCCAGCCTGCAGCGCCGGTTCGAAGGCCGTGCCCTGCGCAGCCTGGTATTGACCACCCTGGTCTGGACGGGCGCGCTGCTGGCCAGCGTGCCGCTGATTTCCGTGCTCTACATGCTGATCATGCGCGGCGGCGCGCGCCTGAGCCTGGAAGTGTTCACCGAACTACCGCCCACCGGTTTCGAGACCGGCGGCGGTTTCGGCAACGCGATGGCCGGTACCTTCGTGATGGTCGGCATTGCCGCTGCCATCGCCGTGCCGGTCGGCATCATGGCAGCAATCTTCCTCGCCGAACTGGGCCCGGACAGCAAGCTGGCGAACGCCGCGCGTTTTGCCGCGAAGATGCTCACCGGCCTGCCTTCCATCCTCGCCGGTGTGTTTGCCTACGCCCTGGTGGTGATGACCACCGGCACCTACTCGGCCCCGGCCGGTGGTGTGGCACTGGCGGTACTGATGCTGCCGATCGTGGTGCTGACGGCTGAGGAGTCGATGCGCATGGTGCCCAAGATCATGAAGGACGCCGCCTACGGCATGGGCTGCACGCGCTCCCAGGTGATCTGGAAAATCGTCTTGCCCACCGGCCTGCCGGCCATCCTCACTGGCGTGATGCTTGCCGTGGCCCGCGCCGCAGGAGAAACCGCGCCGCTGCTGTTTACCGCGCTGTTCAGCAACTACTGGATCTACCACGACGGCAACCTGGCGGTGATGAATCCGACGGCCTCGCTGGCCGTGCTGATCTACAACTTCTCCGGCATGCCCTTCGACAACCAGCTTGAACTCGCATGGGCGGCGTCGCTGGTACTGGTAATGATCGTGCTGGTCGTGAATATCGTGAGCCGTATTTTCGGCAAGCCAAAATATTGAAAACGGGAGCATCTGAATCTTGAACGTATCAACTGCGCAAATAGCCGCTCCGTTTGTCACCCAGGCGCCTGTGGTCATGGACTGCAAGCTGGACAAGATCTTCTACGGCAACTTCATGGCCGTGCGTGACAGCCATGTGCCGATCGAAAAGAACAAGATCACCGGCTTCATCGGGCCTTCCGGCTGCGGTAAAAGTACCGTGCTGCGTAGCCTCAACCGCATGAACGACCTGGTCAAGGGCTTCCGTTTCGAGGGCCATGTGCACTTCCTCGGCCAGGACGTCTACGGCAAGGGCGTGGACCCGGTGGTCGTGCGCCGCTATATCGGCATGGTGTTCCAGCAGCCGAACCCGTTCTCGATGAGCATCTTCGACAACGTTGCCTTCGGCCTGCGCCTGAACCGCTACAAAGGCGACCTGGGCGACCGCGTCAAACACGCCCTGCAAGGCGCCGCGCTGTGGGATGAAGTCAAGGACAAGCTCAAGGTCAGCGGCCTGTCGCTCTCCGGCGGCCAGCAGCAACGCCTGTGCATCGCCCGCGCCATTGCCACCGAACCGGAAGTGCTGTTGCTCGATGAACCCTGCTCGGCGCTTGACCCGATCGCCACGCGCCGGGTCGAGGAGTTGATGGTCGAGCTGAAGAAGGACTACACCATCGCCCTGGTGACCCACAACATGCAGCAGGCCATCCGTGTGGCCGACACCACGGCGTTTTTCTCGGTGGATATTTCCCAAGGCACGCGCACCGGCTACCTGGTGGAGATGGGCCCGACGGCGCAGATCTTCGAGAACCCGCGTGAACAAATGACCGGGGACTACATCAGCGGCAAGTTCAGCTGATGCCCCTGCGGGAGCTCGGATGCTCCCGTATTTTCAACTGCTTATGGGAATGCCAATGCCTGCAACACGACGCCTTGATTTGCCCGCGATTGAACGCGCACTGCGTGAGGTGCAACAGCGCTTTGCCGAACTCAGCCGGGACTTTACCGAGCCGCGCGACCCGTTGACCGACGAAGTGCTGCACAACGTGCTTGAAGGCTACGCACTGATTGACGACTATGTGGCGCGGGGCGTCGACCTGTTTGACCTTCAGCAACTGAACCTGATGCTGGAGATCAACGCCACCGTGCTCTGTGGCCGCGACCCGGCGCGCCGCCTGGAATATGCCCAGCACCTGGCGGCGACCGAGGAGCACTTCTTCAACAACGTTGAGGGCGGCATCAAGGATTTGTACAACTGGTACTGCGCGTACCGCAGTGAATCAGTCTGGAAGCGTGCAGCCGGGGTGTATGTACGCATCCTCAGCAAGCCGCAGTTGTTCATCGAAGGCAACAACCGCAGTGGCTCCCTGATCGTCAGCTATTTGCTGATGCGTGCAGGTTTGCCGCCGTTCGTGCTGACGCTGGAGAACGCCGAGGGCTACTTCAACCCCTCGTCGGTCATCCGCAACTCAGCCAAACATGGAGTCAAGGCGTTGTATGAATTGCCCAAGATCAAGAAAAAATACGCCGCCTTCCTGGAAGAACAGGCGCCGGATCCGATGAAGTTTTTTCTCAAGGACCAGTCCTTGCCCGTTTATCAAGGGGGTCATTGATGAGCGCTTATCCCTTGTTCGCCAGGGCAGGGCAGGCGCTCCAGCGCGTGCTCCCGATGCAGCTGGTCAAGCGCCCGCGCATCCGCATTTCGTTTGATATCGACGACACCCTGGCCTGCCAACTGCATCACTGCGACGTCGAGAAAAGCCAGCTGCCGGCCTGCGTGCACCGCTGGCTGGGTGAGCCCTTGCGTATCGGCACGCGCTCCCTGACCCGCGAGCTACGCCGCCAGGGCTGCAGCATCTGGGTCTACACCTCGTCCGGTCGCACGCCGTCGTATATCCGCCGTTGGCTGATGCTGTACGGCATCCGCGTCGACGGTGTGGTCAACAGCGTGCTGCACAACCATGCGCTGACGGCGCACGGCCTGTCGAACGCGCCCTCGAAATTCCCGCCGGCCTTCGACATCGACCTGCATGTGGATGACTCCGAAGGCGTGCGCAGTGAAGGCCATGACCACGGTTTCCGCGTGGTGGTGGTGGACCCCCAGGACGAGAACTGGGCACAGCGGGTGCTGGAGGCTGTGGCCCAGGTTCAGGCGCAGCTCGCTCGACAGCAGCCGGTCCGGCACAAAACAGCAACACAGGGTGCGCGGAGGTTTTTTCTGCCTGAGGCACTCTGAAGGCCCATGCAAAGGCCATCCTCGGCGTACTCTGCGCTACACCTCAACGCCCGTAGCCCAAGTCGGCCGCCTCAGTCGGTGCGTGCCGCCTCCATGCCGCGCCGAATGCGCATCAGGTCCTGATACGCCTCCGTGCGCTTGGCATCCGCCACCTGTTTCGCCTCGGTAAAGCGCAACCACGCGCCGGCATCGGCCAGGCTGCTGCCAATGATGGCGTAGGCCTGCGTTTCCAGGCGGTCGGCCTCGTAGAACAGTTCGGTGTTTCTGGCCAGCTCTGTTTCCCAGCCGGTTTGCTTCGACGCTTCACGCATGTTCGCTGACATGGCCTCACCCCAAGGTCGTCATGTGCGAGCGAAGAGTGCAGGGGCCTGATCGAGGCCGCCGGGTTCGTAGCTCGCATAGGAGCGACACGAGCCGTTCTCGTGTCTGATAGGTCCTTCAGTGTTGATGGGTAAAGAAACGGGTTCGTTCAAATTAGTTCGGGTTGCGGGATGTGCGGTGTGCCTTGACCATTCGTCAGGCCGCGAGGTGAGGAGTTGAACGAGCCCGCGTTTGTCTCGGCCAGAGAGAGAACAGTCCGGCCTCAGCCGAGCCCACATTTTGAGCCGGCTGGGACGAATACCGATTCACATCACGGGGCGCTGGGCCGTGAACAACTCAAGTGGGAGTCGGGGTAAGTCGCAACGCACCTTGGTCAATCGGCTGGTTTGGATGTGCCCAGCACTCGATTCAGCTCGCCAGCGACAGCGATGAGTTGCTGTTCCAGCGCTTCAACCTCAGAGAGGCTGATGCCATTGTTGATAACTTGCAGGGTTTTAGCCCGCTTCTTTGGGGCGGGCGCCAGATTGTGTGCTTGTTGCGAAATCAACGCCTGACGCAACAGATTGTTGATCACGGTTTGATAGCCCGTACCGGCGCTTTCTGCGCGTTCACGGGCGGCATCGATAACCGCATCGTCAAGCATGATGGTGATGCGGGTCTTGCCCTTGTTGCTGGCGACAGCACCGCGTTTGCCGTGGGTGAAATCGTATTCGTCTTTCATTGTTCAAGCCTCCAGATAACGGCGCCGTTCATTTTTTGATGCGAGCCTGGCGCTGATAACGCGTACGAAATTTGGATCGCGGTAAGTGTATGTCACTACCAAAATTCGTCCCCTCGCGTCAGTGCCCATGGTCACCCAGCGCTCTTCATCGTGATCGTGGTCTTGTATGGTCAGGGCGATCTCATCGTTGAACACCGGTTCCGCGTCGGCGAGGCTTATACCCTTGTGCTTCTGCTGGTTGGCGATGCTCTTTGCCTCATCGTATTGAATCCTGAATGTCTTAATTATGCATACTTTATATGTATGAAAAAGCGGTTGAAGGAACCGTCAGTCAGGAAGATGGCCAGCCATAAATAGCGGTAGTGTGAATTTGCCATGTTCCGCTCGGTCAGTTGGGTCTCGATCTTGCTGAGGTTGCCAACATATTTCCGTGCGTAATGGCTAATCCGTTACGTAGAAGGATTCTGTTTTGATTGTCAGAAGAGGCGAGCTTGAACAGGCGAGTAGTCGGATAGGTCAACGTGCACGAGGCCGGGTCAATACTAAGTTTGCGCGCATTGCCCCTTTATTCCCCGGCATGCTCAGGTTACTGACCACGCCGGGGAAAGTGCCGCGAGAACGACCTTCAACGCATATGCAAAATAATCGGACTGCTGCTGGCCGGGTCGGTATGCCCGCGCAGCTTGCTGACTGCCTTGGCGTCGACCGCGTCACCGTGGTTGCCCCAGGTGCTGCGCACGTAGGTCAGCACCTGGGCGATTTCCTCATCGGACAGTTGCTCACGAAACGCCGGCATGCGGTAGGCGTCCGGTACGCCGGCGGCGACTACCCGCTGTGAGCCGTTGAGGGTGATGTTGATCGCCGAGGCGCTTTCCTTGGCCAATGCCGAGGTGGCGCCGGCCAGGGGTGGCATCCATTCGGGTTGGCCCTTGCCGTCAAGGCCATGGCAGGAGGCGCAGCGGGTCGCGTAGGTGTGGGCGCCGGGAATGTCCTGGCGTGTGTCGGCGGCCGCGTACTGCCAGGGTGTGCCGTCACGCTGTGGGTCGCCGGGCAGCGACTTGAGGTAACGGGCGATGGCGGCCAGGTCGGCGTCTTCCATGAACTGCGTGGAGTTGTTGAAGGCTTCGGTCATCGAGCCGTAGACCACCGCATGGGCGTTGCGCCCGGTCTTGAGGAACTGCACGATCTGCGGCTCGCTCCAGCGCCCCAGGCCGGTGTTCGGGTCCTGGCGCAGGCTCGGTGCGTACCAGCCGTCGAGCAGGGCGCCGGCGAGGAACGGCTTGCCGGATTCGTCCAGGGCTTTTTCGTTGAAGGCCAGGCCGCGCGGCGTGTGGCAGCTGCCGCAGTGGCCAGGGCCTTGGACGATGTAGGCGCCACGATTCCACAGCGCGTCCTGGTTGGGTTTGGCCGCGTAGGTGGCGGTCGGCGCGAAGAGGCCGTTCCACAGGGCGATGGGCCAGCGCAGATTGAGCGGCCAGGGAATATCGCTGGGGATGTTGGGCTCGTTGGCCGGTTGTACGCCTTTCATGAAAAACGCGTACATCGCGCGTATATCGTCGTCACTGAGCTTGGCGTAAGACGGGTAGGGCATCGCCGGGTAGAGCCGGCGCCCGCCCGGTGCTACGCCGTGGCGCACCGCGCGGTCGAAGTCAGCGAGGCTGTAGGTGCCGATGCCGTGGGTGCGGTCCGGGGTGATGTTGGTGGCGTGAATGGCGCCCAGCGGCGTGGCCATTTCCAGGCCCCCGGCGAAGGGCGCCTTGCCCGGCAGGCTGTGGCAGGCCACGCAGTCGCTGAGGCGGGCAACGTATTCGCCGCGACTGACCTGTGCGGGGTCGACGCTGGCAGCCTGTTCCTGCGCGAACGGTGTGGCGGGCTGACGGGTGACATACCAGGTTAGTAGGCCGGCGGCGACCAGGCAGGGCAGCACCAGCCAGCCTGCGGTTCTTGCGAATCGACGGTTGTTCATGGGCGGTCTCGCTCGGTTAGCTGAAGGTGTGTCGGCTTAATGGCAGGCTGCGCACACGCTGGCCGGTCAACTGCGCTACCGCATTGACCACGGCCGGCGCCACAGCGGGGAGCGGAGGCTCACCGATGCCGCCCATCTTCTCGCCACTCTCGACGATCTTTACGTGCACCTGCGCCATCCGTGAGGGCGGCAGG
This sequence comes from Pseudomonas grimontii, assembly GCF_007858185.1. Lineage (GTDB taxonomy): Bacteria > Pseudomonadota > Gammaproteobacteria > Pseudomonadales > Pseudomonadaceae > Aquipseudomonas > Aquipseudomonas grimontii. Next base: position 28,505 of record NZ_VFES01000019.1, on the reverse strand, counting down.
ATCGGGTACAGGTCGTAGTTGCGCGCCCGTGGCTTACCGTCCACATACACCGCTTCTTCCAGCAAGGTTTGCGATAAGCCCAGGGCCACCGCGCCATTGACCTGGGCTTGCACAATCGCCGGGTTGACGATGCTGCCGGGGTCGATGGCTTCCCAGATGTGGTGCACCTTGACCTGGCCGTGTTCAAGCGACACTTCGGCGATCACCGCCGCGTGGGAGCCGAACGGCGAGGCCATGGCCACGCCACGGGCGCGCCGAGTGCCGTCTTCGGCGGTGTAGGGGCCACGCTTCCAGCCACCGGACAACTCGCCCACGGCCTTGAGCAGGGTGGTCAGCCGTGGGTTGTCGCGCAGCAGGTGCAGGCGCAGCTCATAGGGATCGCGGCCGCCTTTGTCCGCCAGTTCATCGAGGAACGCTTCGTAGAAGAAGTCATTCAGCGAATTGCCCACCGAACGCCAGTAGCCGAGCATGGCCGGGCCCTTGACGTAGATCTGCGCGATGCGTTTGTTGGGGATGGCGTAGCTCTTACCCGACAGGCCTTCAAGGGCGGTGGGGTCGAGTTTTTCGCCCTGCTTGCCGGCGATGGCTTCGGTAGGGCCTTCGGTGGCGCTCACCGCTTCGATCGCCACCGGCAGGCCGTCGGCGTCCAGCGCGGCGCGGAACTTGACCACCGCGACCGGGCGCAGCACGTCGCGCAGGAACTCTTCCTCACGGCTCCAGATCAGCTTGATCGGACGGCCCACCGCCTTGGCCAATGCAATCGCCTGCGGGTAGGGGCTGGCCGAGTCATAGAGGAAGTGCCGGCCGAAAAAACCGCCCAGCAGCGGCGAGTGCAGGGTCACTTGCGCGGGGTCGAGCCCGGCGCGCTTGGCGATGTCGGCGCGGAACATATCCGGCGCCTGGTTGGGCAGCCAGATCTCCAGCGAACCGTCGGGGTTGAAGCGCGCCAGGGCTGACGGCGGCTCCAGTTGCGCATGGTTGAGGTACTGGTTGTGGTAGGTGGCTTCGACCTGGGTCTTGGCGTTTTTCAACGCGCCGGCCACATCGCCCTCGTTCTCGTCGTCACGCGCCGGACCTTGCTGGGCCGCGAGAAAATCGCGAAAGCCGTCGCTGGAAAAATCAGCGGGCATGCCGCGCACTTTTGAGTCGGTCGTCGGTTCCTGCCAGTCGACCTGGATCGCCTCCACCGCACGCTTGGCGTGCCACCAACGTTCGGCTACCACGGCCACCGCACCGGGCAGCACATGCACCGAGTGCACACCTTTCATGGCTTCGACCTGCGATTGGTTACGCAGGCCACCCACGGTCATGCCCAGGCGCGGCGCGTGCTGCACGGCGGCGTGGAGCATGCCGTCGACCTTCATGTCGATGCTGTACTGCGCCTTGCCGGTGGATTTGTCATAGGCATCCAGGCGCTTGACCGGCTTGCCGATCCAGCGGAACTGGCTCGGGTCGCGCAGGGTGATGCCGGCCGGGTCGGGCACCGGCATGTCCAGCGCGCGGCCGGCCAACTCGCCGTAGCCCAGGGAGCGTCCGGACGCGGCGTGGACCACGCGGCCGGGTTGGGTGGTCAGTTCGGCCACCGGCACACCCAACTGCTCGGCACCGGCCTGCAACAGCATGGTGCGGGCGAGGGCGCCCAGGCGGCGCATGACCGGGTAGCTCATGCGCACCGACATGCTGCCGCCGGTGATGCGCATGCCGTTGTCCATCACCACGTAGGCTTCACCGGGCGGTGCGGCTTCGACGATGAAGGTGGCGGGGTCGGCATCCAGCTCTTCGCCGACGATCTGCGCCATGGCGGTGTGGGTGCCTTGGCCGCCTTCCATAAAGGGGCTGAGCAGGCGCACGCTACCGTCCGGGCGAATCTCCAGGAAAGCCGGCACCTGGGTGCCGCGTTCTGCGGCGGCAGCCGCCTGTACTCGGGCCGAGCCCAGCGGCAGGCCAAAACCGATGACCAGCGCACCCACGGCCGTGCTGGCCAGGAAGCGGCGACGCGACAGGTTGATCGGCTCGCCCAGGGTGAGGCCGGGGATGACGTCAGGCGTATTCATCAGGCGCTCTCCTTCCCGGCGGCCAGGTCATGCATGGCGGCGTGGATGGCGTTGTAGGTGCCGCAGCGGCACAGGTTGACCATGGCCGCGTCGATCTGCGCATTGGTGGGCGCAGGGGTGTGCTTGAGCAGCGCGGTGGCCGCCATCACCTGCCCGGACTGGCAGTAACCGCATTGCGCCACTTGATGCTCGACCCAGGCACTGACCACCCGCTTGCCCACTTCATCGGCTTCGATGGCTTCGATGGTGGTGATCTCACGCCCGACCACCCCGGCCACCGGCGTGACGCACGAACGCACGACATTGCCGTCCACCAGCACCGAGCAGGCGCCGCATTGGGCCAGGCCGCAGCCGTACTTGGTGCCGGTCAGCCCGAGGTCATCGCGGATCACCCATAGCAGCGGCGTGTCCGCGTCGGCATCGACCTGATAGGCCTTTTGGTTAATACGTAATTCCATGGCTGGCTCACCTGCTGATCATCGGTTGGTAGTGCTTGTTTCTTATAAGAAAGGCGATGGGCGCCCATTGTCGAACTCTAGACCAGGGCACAAGGGCTATCTATAAAAAAGCCGACGACTCGGAGGATCAGGCAAGTATTCAAGAGGATTGAGCCAGTCAAGCAAGGTGGTCGATCAACTTAGGCACCCGCAGCCGCTTGATGTGTGAACGTTTATTGATTTGGGTCAGTACAAACCCCTATTGGCTCCAGATAGCCGTCCGAGAGCGGTAGCGCCGTTTTCATGGGTGATATTATGGCGCCACTATCTTGGCGTGACAGGCGCCAGTCTGACCCATGGACATGAGGCTTTAGGGAAATGCTTAAGAACGCTCCGCTGCGTCTGAAACTGTTGTTGATTCTGCTACTGCCCATGCTCGGGTTCCTGACCTTGGCCGGCGTGTTTGTGGTGGACAACTACAAAACGCTGCGTGACATGAACACCACGGTGATGGCCAGCGCCACCGCGCAGAAGTTGAGCCAGTTGATTACCACGTTGCAGCGTGAGCGCGGTGCCAGTGGGGTGTTCCTCGGCAGTGGCGGCAAGTCCATGGGCGCGCGGATGCTACAGATGCGCAGGGACTCCAGCGCGGCCGTCGAGGTGGTGCGCGGTTTGTCCACTTCCGGCAATGCGAACCTGGACGACGTAGTGCGGGCCCTGGACCAACTGCCGGCCATGCGTGGGCAGGTCGATAAGCTGAGCATCAACAGCACCGAATCCGGCGCGCGTTATACCGCAATCATTCAAGTGCTGACCGGTTACACCCACTCCCTGGAAGCGAGCGTCAACAACGCGACCATCGTTTACGCGCTGGGTGCACTGAATCAATTTATCGAAATGAAAGAGCGGGCCGGGCGCGAGCGCGTGGTGCTGGGCCTGGTCTTCAGCCAGGGGCATTTCGACGAGGCCCTGTTGTCGCGCTTCAGCCGCAACCTGGGCGAGTTCGGCGCCTATTACGATGCATTCCGGCGCAAGGCGCCCGCTGCCTCGCTTGCGCAGTTCGATACGCAAATGCAACAACCTGCTGCCGTCGAAGTCGCCAAGTTGCAGCGCCTGGCGTTTGAGGTGCCGATGGGGCAGGCGCTGGGGATCAAGCCCGAAGCCTGGTTTGAAACCTCCACACAGCGCATTGACCTGATGGGCCAAGTCGAGGAAGCCCTGGGCCAAAGTGTCAGCAGCCTGGCGATGCACGAGCGGGATGACGCCAGCCGCGCCCTGTGGCTGACCGTCGGCGCAGTGATCGTGGCCCTGTTGGCGGTGGCGGTGTTGTCCTGGCTGATCATCCGCATGATCGATTCGGCGGTGCGCGACCTGAATCGGGTGCTCAACGACTTGGCACAGCGCGATCTCACCGCGCGGGCGACCTATGAGAGCAAGGACGAGTTCGGTCAGATCTCGCGCAACCTCAACCGCATGGCGCAAGAGATCAGCGGCGTGGTGCAGGAAATCGGCAACGCCACCGCGCAGGTTGCAACGGCGGCGGAGGAATCCTCGGCCGTGACGATGCAGACCAGCCAAAGCGTCGAGCAGCAGCGCCAAAGCACTGAGTTGGTGGCTACGGCGATCAACGAAATGAGCGCCACCGTGCGCGAGGTGGCACACAGCACCAACGATGCGGCGCAACTGTCGCAACGGGTCAATACCAGCACCACCCAAGGGCGCACCGAGATCGAAGGCACCATCACACTGATCCGCCAGCTCTCGGGGCAGGCCGAGGACACCGCGCTGATCATTGACGAACTCAAACAGGAAAGCGACGGGATTTCCTCGGTGCTGGATGTCATTCGCGGCATTGCCGAGCAAACCAACCTGCTGGCGTTGAACGCGGCCATCGAAGCGGCGCGGGCAGGGGATCATGGGCGCGGATTTGCCGTGGTGGCGTCCGAGGTGCGGGTACTTGCTCAGAAGACCCAGGAGTCCACGGGGAACATTCGGCAGATGATCAGCAATCTGCAAAGTGGTTCCGATCGCGCGAGTTCGTCCATGCAGGAGACCTTGGGCAAGGCCCAGGACGGTGCGCGCAAGGTCGAACGTGCGGGTGAATTGTTGTTGGAGATCGCCGAAGGCGTGGCCAGTATCAGTGATCGCAACCTGCAGATCGCCTCGGCGGCCGAAGAGCAGAGCGCGGTTTCAGAAGACATCAACCGCAACGTCAACGAGATCAATGATCTGGTCATCCAGGTCAGTGCCGGCGCCGAGCAAACCGCAATCACCAGCCAGGAACTGGCGCGCCTGGCCGAGCACCAGCAGCGTCTGGTCAATCGTTTCAAGGTGGCGTGAGGTGTGATGAGTTTCGAGGGGCGCTACGCCCCTCGGTGGCCGGTGCTCAATCCGTCACACAACCCTGGGGCTTTTTCCCGGCAAAGCTGTCCAGCAGGCTCGCCACCACCATGTCCCCCATGCGCGTGCGGGTTTGCAGCGTCGCGCTGGCGCGGTGGGGTTGCAGCACCACTTGCTCATTGGCAAAGAGCGCCTCGGGAACATTCGGCTCGTCGACAAACACGTCCAGGGCCGCCCCCGCGATCTCACCGGCGGCCAGCGCGGCCACCAGGTCCGCCTCGTTGACCAGCTTGCCGCGCGCCACGTTGATCAGGAAACCGTCCTTGCCCAATGCCTGCAACACCTGGGCGTTGATAATGGCTTCAGCCTGGTCGGCGGCAGCGGCCAGGATCAGCGCGTCGCTTTGGCTGGCCAGCTGTTTCAGGTCGGCGACAAAGGTGTGGTTCACATCGCCCATCGGTTGCAAATCGGTGTAGCTGATCGGGCAACCGAACGCAGCGGCCCGGGTGGCCACCGCACGACCGACCCGGCCCATGCCGACGATGCCGATGCGCATTCCCGAGACTTGGCGCGCCAACGGCAGCGGCGCTAAAGGTGTCGGGCTCTGTGGCCACTGGCCCGAACGCACATAGCGATCACTGGTGCACAGCCCACGGCACACGGCGATCAGCAAGCCGATGGCCAGGTCGGCGACGTCCTCGGTCAGCGCGCCGATCGTTGCGGTCACGCGGATCCCGCGATCCCGGGCATAGGCCAGGTCCACCGCATCGGTGCCCACACCATTGACCGCCACCACTTCCAATCGCGGCAGTTGGGCCATCAGCGCCTGGCTGATGCCGGTATGCCCGCCGGTGATCACCCCGCGAATGTTCGCACCGTGTTCCTGTATGTAAGCCTGCTTGTCGGCCTGCTGGAAGTAGCGCCTGACGGTAAACAATTCATCGAGCCGTGCGTTGATTTCGGGGATCAGGATCGGGCTGAGCTGCAAGACTTCTGGTTTCATTGGGAACCTCGTGTAACGGAATAAAAAGGCCGGCTTAACCGCGACCGGCAAACGGCATGGCGCTGGCCATGACGGTCATGTTCAGGACGTTCGCTTCCAGGGGCAGCGCGGCGATGTAGCGCACGGCATCGGCCACGTGTTTGACGTCGACCATCGGCTCCACGGCGATGGTGCCGTTGGCCTGGCGTACGCCTTTGGTCATGCGCACCGACATCTCGGTCAAGGCGTTGCCGATGTCGATCTGGCTGCAGGCAATGTTGAATTCACGCCCGTCCAGGGCCAGGGATTTGGTCAGTCCCAACACCGCATGTTTGCTGGCGGTATAGGCGCTGCTGAACGGCCGTGGGGTATGCGCTGAAATCGAGCCGTTATTGATGATGCGCCCACCCTGTGGCTGTTGATGGCGCATCAGCCCGAAGGCGCCACGCGCGCAGAGGAAAACGCCGTTGAGGTTGGTGTCGATCACGTTGCGCCACTGCTCGAACGTCAGTTCATCCAGCGGCACGGCAGGGGCGTTGACCCCGGCGTTGTTGAACACCACATCGAGACGTCCGTACACCTCGGCAATGGTTGCAAACAGCGCGTCGACACTGGCCGGGTCGCGCACATCCGTGGGGACGGCCAAGGCTTCGTGGCCCTCGCTGGCCGCCAACTCGGCCAATGCCTGCAACGGTTCCGGCCGGCGCCCGGCCAGCACCAGGGTGAAACCGTCCGCCATCAAGCCCAGGGCCACGGCGCGGCCGATTCCGCTGCCGGCGCCGGTGACCAGGGCCACCTTCAAAAGATTCGACATGGTGTTATCTCCTTTTTCCGTTCACGGGTAGGTGTGCCGGGTTCAAGCGCGCTGGCCGACACGCATTTCGAGTTGGCCGATGCCGTCGATCCCGGCGTTGATGAGATCGCCCGGTTGCAGCACATCGACGCCCGCCGGGCTGCCGGTCATGATCAGGTCACCGGCCCGCAGCGACACCGACTGCGAGATGCGGCTGATGATCTCGCTGACCGACCAGATCTGGCTGTCGAGGCTGTCACGCTGGCGCTCCTGGCCATTGACGTTGAGCCACAACTCGCCGCTCGGGTGCCCTGCGTGGGTCACCGGCACAATGGCGGTCATGGGCGCGGCACCGTCGAACACCTTGGCGCCTTCCCAAGGCAGGCCCTGGCTTTTGGCTACGCGCTGCACATCGCGGCGGGTCAGGTCCAGGCCGACGGCATAGCCCCACACATACGCCAGTGCCTGGCTCTCCGGGATATGAGTGCCGCCCTCACCGATGGCCACGACCAATTCGATTTCGTGGGCAAATTCTTCAGTCAACGGCGGGAACTGCACTTCACCCGTTGCATCCACCACACTGCTCGCCGGTTTCATAAAGAACACCGGCGGCTGGCGGGACTGGCCTTGGGTATCCGGCCAAGGGTAGTTGCGGCCGACGCAAAATACCCGGCCGACGGGAAAGCGCTGCTGGCGACCGGCGACCGGCAAGGTCACGGGAAGATCGGGGGTAAACACGTACTCAGTCATGGTCATTTTTATCAGTGTCCTGTTGGAAGCAGCAGCCTACGGCGGCATTCGTGGATGAAGTTGGACGATTGCGGCCTGGTGTTGGAGAAAAACATGTTTTTGACTCAGCGCACCTTGAGTTCGATGCGGAACAAGCGGCCGAGCAGCAACGAGTAAGACAAGGTGCCAATCAGCGCGACACCGCCGATAAACCAGAACGCGTAGGCAAACGAGCCTGTCGCGTGAACGATGCCGCCAATCACGATCGGGGTGACGATCCCGCCGATATTGGCGGCCAGGCTGGTGATCCCGCCGGTCAGGCCGATCAGCTCTTTGGGTGCCACTTCCGATACGGCGGCCCACGACGACGACGCGATGCCCTGGGCGAAGAAGGCAATGGTCAGTACCGCGATGCAGATCACGTTCGAGTCGGTGAAATTGACCAGCACAATCGACATGCCCAGCATCGAGCCAACCACCAACGGCAACTTGCGCGCGAAGGACATTGAGTAACCACGGCGTATCAGCAAGTCGGAAACGATGCCGGCCAATAGAATGCCGACGGTAGCGCCCACGAACGGTAGTACCGCGAAGATCCCGGCCTTGATCATGGTCAGCTTGCGTTCTTCGATCAGGTACGTTGGGAACCAGGTCAGGAAGAAGTACAGCGCCGAGGTGCTGGCGAACTTGCCGATGCAAATCGCCCAGATCTGCCGGTAGCGGAACAGCTCGGCGATCTGCCGCCAATTGAAACGGGTGCGCTCCTGGCTGCTCTTGACCAGCCCGCCACCGGCTTCGATGTACTTTAATTCTTCCTGGCTGACGCGCTTGCAGTTCAACGGGTCGCGGTACAGGTACAGCCAGGCCACGCCGAACACGATGCCGAGCAACCCGGTGCTGTAGAACACATGGCGCCAGTCATAAGTGGTGGCCAGCCAGAGCAGCAGGCCGGTAAACAGGGCCGTGCCCAGGTACTGGCCGCACACATAGATGCTGCTGGCCACGCCGCGTTCGCGGGCCGGGAACCACACCGTCACTGCCCGGCTGTTAGCCGGAAACGCCGGTGCTTCCATGGCGCCGACGGCCAGGCGCAAGCCGAATAACGAGGCAAACCCGGTGGCGAAGCCCTGGCATACGGTCACGGTTGACCAACTGATCAGTGACACGCCGTAGGTGAGCCGGGAGCCGAAGCGATCGGCAACAAAACCTGCGGGCACCAGGGCGAGGGCATAAGTCCAGGCAAATGCGGAGAAAATCAGGCCCATTTCAATCTTGTCCAGGCCCAGGTCCTTGGCCATGAACGGTGCTGCAATCGAGATGTTCACACGGTCGATGTAATTGATGATGGTTGCAATCAGCAGCAACGACAGCATGAACCAGCGACGCCGGGTCGGCAGCCGCTGGGACAGGACGGCGTCCTGTACGCCGGCACTCACCGACGGCGCGGTGGACGGGGAGAGGTGCGAGTTCGACATGGGTAGACCTTTTTATTATCAGGTGAATCGTGAAGTTCGCGCGCAGCCGAAGCCGATGCCCCCCGTGTCGGGGCAGAGCAATCGCTGCATTAATGAGAGGCGCGGACAGCCGCTGTCAGATGCTCAGAGAGACCTTCGCACGGGCCGGGCCGGGGGAGGGGGGATAGGGCAAAAAAGCAGGTTCATGGGGTGCGCACCTTTTGATTGTTTTTGGAAGGTTCGGGCTGCATGGGTGATTACAGTGGTCGTACAACATTCCAAAATCAACGCGTGCGTTAGATCGTTTTTTCTTTATGAAAAGGCCTTGAATGCAGGAGTCCAAGAAAAAACGCATCAACTTGTTGGGTTATAAACTCCCGATTTTTTCAATAATTTATTGTTTTTTAAGGATTAATTATTTTCTGGTGCGTACGGTTTTTTTGGACAGAGAAAATCGCAAACGCAGGTGAAAATAATCCGTCACCTCTGGCTGTTATCCGATGACATGTTGAAGCTGCGCCGGTCCGCCTGCACAATCGCCCTGACCATGTACCTGTCGAGGAGCCTCAGGCAATGTCATCACCCAGTCGAGTCCCCACTTACGTCATGCAGCAACGCAGCGAGTTGACCGACTTTTACATCCGCGACAAAAAGGGCCGCCGCGCAGAAACCAGCCCCCACCGTCATGAGTACTTCCAGATCCAGGTCAACCTGGGTGGCGACACCGTGCAGCACATCGGCAATGCCGAACGACCCTTTCCACGCAATGCACTGGCTTTCATCCTGCCGCATCGGGTGCATGTGATCCCCCATCCGGCAGACAGCAACTTCATTGTGATCAATTTCTCCCAGACCTTCCTGCTACCGCATTTGCAGTGCGACCCGATGGATCTGGAGGAAGTCTCTATCCTGCTGGCGCCCGAGTTGTCACCGTTCCGCTTCCAGGAGCATCTGGATTTCATTCTGGGCGATGAGGACTTCGGCATCGTCTGTGGCGTGATCGAACAGATGCGTGCCCTGGATGAAAACCGCCAGTTTGGCACTCGCGAGATGCTCAAGGGTTTGCTGCTGCAATTGATTGGACGCGTGTGCGCGCTGTATGCCGAACCGCTCAAGCGCTTGGCCGAAGAGAATGCCGCCGAGGTCAGTCGGCGCGATGCACTGAGCAGAATGTCTGAATACCTGCGCAAGAATATTGCAGACCCCGACCTCAACCTGATCAAGGTGGCGGCGGCGACTTACCTGTCACCGACCTACTTGACGCATTGGTTGCGCAAGGAAATCGGCAAGACCTTTACGGAATTGGTGCTTGAGCGCCGGATGCACGCGGCCCGTAATTATTTGCTCAATGGCACACGACCGGTGGGTGAGGTGGCCAGGTTGTGCGGTTTTGCCGACGAGGCGTATTTCTCCCGACGTTTTCGCCAGATACACGGCCAGCCGCCCGGGCAATTCAGGCGCCAGCAACTCAACCCTGACACGCCGCAATCACCCACCGGCACCTGAGTCGGCACGCGCGGTCAGTCCGCCCATCCGTCACGCACGGCGCTGCGAATCCCCTCCAGCAGCATCGCGAACGCCGGGTTGTCATTGTTCTCGCGCCAGATCAGGTGCAGTTCACTCTGTGCGCCTTCGCCCAGGTCGATATCGCGAAACACCACGTTCTTGAACACCACACTGCTGGCGCAACGCGGTACCAAGGCCAATCCCATGCCAGCGTTGACCAGGGCCAGGATGGTCAGGGACGAGCCCAGCCACTGCACGTATTCAGGGGCGACACGCGCCGAACGCAGCAGGCCGGTGAGCAGTTCGTTGAACGGCGGGTAGGCCGAATGGGCGTACATCAGGAACGGCTGGGCATCGAGGTCCTGGACGCTGACGTTCTCGGCGCTGGCCAGTCGATGGCTGCTCGGCACTGCCAGCACGAAGGGCTCGCGCACCAGGCATTCAGTGGCATAACCCGGCTCCAGCAGCGGCGCGCGGACGATGCCCAGGTCGATGCGGCGCGCACGCAGGGCTTCGTATTGCTGGTAGGTGTTCATCTCCGAGAGGTCGATCTTGACCTGGGGCTGCTTGAGCCGCGCCTCGGCAATGACCCTGGGCAAAAACTCATACACCGCGCTGCCGACGAAACTGATATTCACCGTACCAATGTCGCCCTCGGCAAAACGTCGCGCGGTCACGGCCGCCTGCTGGGCCCGCTCCAGCAGGTTCTGGGCCTCGATAAAAAACGCGCGGCCGGCGGCGGTGAGGGCAACGCTGCGGGTGGTGCGGGTAAACAGTTCCACGCCGAGGTGATGCTCCAGCAATTGGATCTGTCGGCTCAGGGGCGGCTGGGTCATGTTCAGGCGTTCAGCGGCGCGGCGAAAATTCAGCTCGGTGGCCACGGTGGTGAAGCAGCGCAGTTGCGTCAGTTCGAACATTGATCTAATCCAGGTATCAATCGAATGCCAAGTTAGATTAGACGGGAACAATCCCTGGCGTCCATCATCGGTGCGTCCCTAAAAAAACAATGATTGGGAGTTGCCCTTGGATACCGTCCAGAATCCGCCCGACCCGAGCGTGCTCGCCCGCGCAGCCGCCAAGGTCAAGCGTCATGTACTGCCGTTGTTCGTGGTGATGTTCATCGTCAACTACATTGACCGGGTCAATATCGGCTTTGTGCGCAGCCATATGGAGACCGACCTGGGCATTGGCGCCGCTGCCTATGGCCTGGGTGCCGGGCTGTTCTTCATCGGTTACGCGATCTTCGAAGTGCCGTCCAACCTGCTGCTGCAGCGCTACGGCGCACGGGCCTGGTTGACGCGCATCATGTTCACCTGGGGCGCGGCCGCGATGGCCATGGCCTTTGTCAAAGGCGAGACCAGTTTTTATATCCTGCGCTTCGTGCTTGGCGCTGCCGAAGCCGGTTTTTTCCCCGGCATCATCTACTACTTCACCCAATGGTTGCCGGCCGCCGAGCGGGGCAAGGCGATGGCGATTTTCCTCAGTGGTTCGGCCATTGCCTCGGTGATTTCCGGGCCGGTGTCGGGGGCGTTGCTCAACGTCAGCGGCTTGAGCTTGCATGGCTGGCAGTGGATGTTCCTGATCGAGGGCTTTGCCTCCATCGTATTGTGCGGGTTTGTGTGGTTCTGGTTGCAGTCTCACCCCCATGAGGCCAAGTGGCTCAGCGACGAAGAAAAACACGCGCTGGTGACGGCCATCGCGCTTGAGCAAACGGCGCGCGAAGCCACCCAGAGCGTGCGGCCGTCGATGTTCAAGCTGCTGGCCGACAAGCAGATCGCGCTGTTCTGCTTTATCTACTTTTCCATCGCCCTGACCATCTACGGCGCCACGTTCTGGCTGCCAAGCATGATCAAGAAAATGGGCAACCTGGGCGACTTCCAGGTGGGGTTGTTCAACTCGATCCCGTGGTTGATTTCCATCGTCGCCATGTACGGTTTTGCCGCCCTGGCCAGCAAGTGGAAACACCAGCAGGCGTGGGTGGCGCTGATGCTGGTGATCGCCGCCGTCGGCATGTTCATGTCCACCACCGGTGGGCCGGTGTTTGCGTTTGTCGCCATCTGTTTTGCCGCGATTGGCTTCAAGGCTGCCTCGGCACTGTTCTGGCCGATTCCCCAGGGTTACCTGGATGCGCGCGTCGCGGCGGCGGTGATTGCCTTGATCAATTCGGTCGGCAACCTCGGCGGGTTTGTTGCACCCACCACCTTCGGCCTGCTGGAGCAGACCACCGGTTCGATTGAAGGCGGGCTCTACGGCCTGGCCGCGACATCGCTGGTGGCCGCGGTGGTGGTGTTTTTTGCGCGCACCGCACCACGGCCCGGTGTGCCCCCCACCTCCACACCAACGACTCATCATCACGCCTTGCGTCCAGGCCCACAGGGAGCCGCCTCTTGAAAATCGTCCGCGTTACCGTCACCCCCATCGCGTTTCGCGACCCGCCGCTGCTCAACGCCAGCGGGATCCACGAAGCCTTCGCGCTGCGCTCGATCATCGAAATCGAGAGCGACACCGGCTACATCGGCCTTGGCGAAAGCTACGGTGATGCCCCGGCGCTGGCGATCCAGCAACAGGTCAAGGACCAACTGATCGGCCTCGATCCGTTCAACCTCAACCAACTGCGCGCCATCGTGCAGGCCACCGTGGCGGCGCACAAACCTGCGAGCATTGCCGGTGCCGAACTGGCCCCCGGCTCCCATGCGAGCAAGGCGGTGAGCAATGCCTATTCGGCCTTTGAGGTGGCGTTTCTCGACCTGCAGGCGCACTCGCTGAATGTGCCGCTGGTGGACCTGCTGGGCGGCGCGATCCGCGACCAGATCCCCTTCAGCGCCTACCTGTTTTTCAAGTACGCCGAGCACATCGACTCGCCCTATAAGCCCGACAGTTGGGGCGAAGCCCTCAACGAAGTACAGATCGTCGCCCAGGCGCGGCGGATGATCGAAACCTATGGCTTCAAAAGCATCAAGCTCAAGGCTGGTGCGCTGGATCCGGAGCATGAAGTGGCGTGCATCAAGGCCTTGAAAAAAGCCTTCCCTGGCGTGCCGCTGCGCATCGACCCGAATGGCAACTGGTCTCTGGAAACCTCGATCCGCATGGCCGAATTGCTCGGCGATGACTTGCAGTATTACGAAGACCCGACCCCCGGCCTGGAAGGCATGGCCGAGTTGCATAAACGCACCGGCTTGCCCCTGGCGACCAACATGGTGGTCACCGATTTTGACGAGTTCCGCCGCAGCGTGGCCCTGAACAGCGTGCAGATCGTACTCGCCGACCATCATTACTGGGGCGGCCTGCGCGACACCCAGGTATTGGCAAAGATGTGCCAGACCTTTGGCCTGGGCGTGTCGATGCACTCCAACTCACACCTCGGCATCAGCCTGATGGCCATGGCCCACGTGGCCGCGTCGGTGCCCAACCTCGACTATGCCTGCGACACTCACTACCCGTGGCAGGAACCGGACGAAGAAGTGATCAAGGGCGGCAAACTGCCGATCGTCGATGGCTGCGTGAAGATCACCCGCGCACCGGGGCTGGGCCTGGAGCTGGACCATGACCAACTGGGCAAGCTGCATGACCAATACCTCACCTGTGGCATTCGCCAGCGCGACGACGTGAAGCAGATGCAGCGCTATCAACCGGATTGGAAGACCGTCAAACCGCGTTTCTGAAGCTGGTCGCTTCGTTTTGCCCGGCGATGCCTGGAAAGGCCGCCGGGCTTTTTTTCAGCTGAAATCGTCCTCGAAGTGCTCGTGCTCACCGCGCGTCTCGCTCTGGCGTCGCACCACCTCCATCTGCCGCAGCTCCACCCGGCGAATCTTGCCGGAAATGGTCTTGGGCAATTCGCTGACAAACTCGATCCGCCGCACCCGCTTGTATGGCGCCAGGTGCTCACGGGCGAAGGCGAGGATGTGCGCGGCCAATTCGGCGCTGCCGGGGGCGTCATGGGCCAATATCAGGAAGGCTTTCGGCACCGCCAGGCGCAACGGATCTGGGCTGGGCACCACGGCCACTTCCATCACCGCCGGGTGTTCGATCAGGGCGCTCTCCAGCTCGAAGGGGCTGATGCGATAGTCGGAGGCCTTGAACACGTCGTCGGCGCGCCCCACGAAGGTGATGTAGCCGTCGGCGTCGATCTGCGCGGTGTCGCCGGTGCGGTAGTAACCGTCGCGCATCACCTCGGCGGTTTTCTCCGGGCTGTCTTCGTAGCAGAGCATCAGGCCCAGTGGGCGTATATCCAGCGGCAGGGCGACTTCACCCTCGGTGCCCGGCACGCCGTCGGCGTCCAGCAGGGTCACTTTGTAGCCCGGCAATGGGCGCCCCATGGACCCTGGCTTGAGCAACTGGCCCGGGGTGTTGCCCACCAATGCGGTGGTTTCCGACTGGCCGAAGCCGTCGCGCAGCGGCAGGCCCCAGGCTTGTTGGATCTGCTCGATGATCTCCGGGTTCAGTGGCTCACCGGCGCCCACCAGTTCGCGCAGGTTCAGGCGCGTTTTGTAGCTGGCCAGGTCTTCCTGGATCAACATGCGCCACACCGTGGGCGGGGCGCACAGGCTGGTCACCCGATACTTCTCCAGCGCGCCGAGCAACGCCTGGGCACTGAACCGCGCGACGTTATGGATAAAGATGCAGGCGCCGGCATTCCACGGCGCGAACAGGCAGCTCCAGGCATGCTTGGCCCAGCCCGGTGATGAGATGTTCAGGTGCAGGTCGCCGGGTTGCAGGCCGATCCAGTACATGGTCGACAGATGGCCGACCGGATAGCTCTGGTGGCTGTGCAGCACCATCTTCGGTTTTGAGGTGGTGCCAGAGGTGAAATACAGCAGCATCGGGTCCGTGGCCAAGGTACGGCCCTCGGCCTCGAACCGCTCGGGGTATTCAAAGGCGGCGCTGTGCGCGACCCAGCCAATAGGCGCCGCCCCCACGCAGACGCGGCTGCAACCCTCACCCAGGTCGTCGAACTTGGCAACATGCGCCTCGCCGACCACCAGGTGGCGTACCTGGCCCCGCTCGATGCGGTCGTGCAGGTCAACCGGGTTGAGCAGGGCGGTGGCGGGGATCACCACGGCGCCGAGCTTGAAGGCCGCCAGCATGGTTTCCCACAGTGCCACATCGTTGCCGAGCATCAGCAGCACGCGCTCGCCACGGCGTACGCCGAGGGCACGCAGGTGGTTGGCGACCTGATTGGAGTGCGCGGCCAGTTGCTGGAAGCTGTAGCGTTGCTCGCTGCCGTCCTCTTCGACGATCCACAGCGCGTCGGCGGCATTGCCCTCGGCCATGGCATCGAAGTAATCCAGGGCCCAATTGAACGTGTCCAGTTGCGGCCAGCGGAAGTCGCGGGCAGCGGTGGCGTAGTCGGTGCGATGCGCGAGCAGAAAATCCCGGGCAGCCAGGAAGGACTGGGTCATGGTCGGTGTCCTTAATTATTGTTGTGGGGACTGACCTCCTCGGGTGCACCGAGAGGCTGGACCGAGTATAGGCACGCATAAATAAGAGCAAAACGCTCAAAAACACCGGAGCGTTGTGCAAAAAAGTCATGGGTGCAGTGCCTCAAACTACGAACCGAAATCCACCCGACAACTTGCCCTTCAAATAACCCACCAACGCACTCACCGACTTCGGTACATGGGGCGAGTACGGCCGGATCAGGTAGATTTCATCGGCAAACGCGCCCTTGAGTGTCCAGCCCTTGAGCACCTGCACCAGCTTGCCGCTGGCCAGTGCGGTGTGGGCGCTGAAGTCTGGGAGCAGGGCGATGCCCAAGTGGTTGAGCGCCGAGTCGCGCAGGGCTTCGCTGTTGTTGGTGGCGAAGCTGCCGGCGATGGGCACGGTGAGGCGTTCCACGGTTTTGTTGCCGCGCTCGAATGTCCACGCGGGCTGGTCGGTGCCGCGCGGGTAGAACAGGCAGTTGTGCGCGGACAGGTCGCCGGGTTCGCGCGGTTCGCCGTGGCGTTGCAGGTAATCACGGGTGGCGACCAGCACCGAGCCGGTGTCGCAGAGTTTCCATGCCACGTGGGTTTCCGGCACCTGGAAGCCATGCCGCACGGCCAGGTCGTAGCCTTCGGCCGCCAGTGAACTCAGCGCATCCGACACATCCAGCTGGATGCGCACCTGCGGGTACTGCTGCAGGAATTCCGACAAGTGCGGCACCAGTTGTTGCCGGGCGAATGCTACCGGCGCGGTCAAGCGCACCAGGCCTCGAATTTCCCCGGTGGAATCGCGCACCGACGAGAAACTGCGCGCGATTTGCTCATAGGCACCGCGCACTTCACGGGTCAGCGACAGTCCGGCGTCGGTCAGCCGCACACTGCGCGTGGTGCGCGTCACCAGCCGCGTGCCGGTGGCTTTCTCCAGGTCGGAAATGCGCTGGCTGACCGCAGATTTACTCACCCCCAGGCGCGCGGCGGCGGCGGTGTAGGTGCCGTGTTCTTCCAGCACTGACAGCCAGTGGATGTGGGTCCACAGGCCTTCGATCTCGGATTTTTCCATGTGTCTATTGTTCGCTTATAAGGACAATCAGTTCTGGATTCTGCTCTAGTTTGGAACAAATCGAAAGCCTATCGTATGTCCCAACGCAACCCACCTGGATCGACTGCCATGACGACAACAATCGAGCACTACATCAACGACCAGCGCGTAAGCCGCGATGATCGCTATCAGGACGTCTACAACCCGGCCACCGGCGAAGTGACCGGCCGCGTCGCACTGGCCAGCAGCCAGACCGTGTCCGAAGCCGTCGCCGCTGCCCAGGCCGCCTTTGCCGGTTGGGCCGACACCCCGCCCATCCGCCGCGCCCGCGTGCTGTTCGAATACCTGCACCTGCTGCGCGAGCGCAAGGACGACCTGGCGCGCATCATCGTCGCTGAACATGGCAAGGTCTTCACCGATGCCCAGGGCGAAGTCGACCGTGGCATCGACATTCTCGAATTCGCCTGCGGCATCCCCAACCTGCTCAAGGGCGAGCATTCCGACCAGGTCTCCCGTGGCATGGACAACTGGACGATGCGCCAACCCCTGGGCGTCGTGGCCGGCGTCACGCCGTTCAACTTCCCGGTGATGGTGCCCATGTGGATGTACCCGATCGCCATCGCGGCGGGCAACACCTTCATCCTCAAGCCAAGCCCGACCGATCCAAGTGCTTCGTTGTTCATGGCCGAGTTGCTGCGTGAAGCCGGCCTGCCCAAAGGCGTGTTCAACGTGGTGCAGGGCGACAAGGAATCGGTGGACGCACTGATCGCCCACCCGGACGTCAAGGCCGTGAGCTTCGTCGGCTCCACGCCGATTGCGCAGTACATCTACGAAACCGGTGCGCGCAACGGCAAGCGCGTGCAAGGCCTGGGCGGCGCGAAGAACCACATGGTGGTGATGCCCGACGCAGATATCGAAAAAACCGTCGACGCCTTGATGGGCGCCGCCTACGGCAGTGCCGGCGAACGCTGCATGGCCATCTCCGTAGCGGTGCTGGTCGGCGATGTCGGTGACAAAGTCATCGCCGCCCTGACCGAACGCGCCAAGCACCTGCGCATCACCGACGGCCGCGACCTCAAGGCCGAGATGGGCCCGATTGTGTCCCGCGCGGCACTGGAGCGCATCAGCGGCTACATCGAGCAAGGCGTGCAGGCCGGCGCACAACTGCTGCTCGACGGGCGTGACTATGTACCTACCGAAGCCGGCCTGGAAAACGGCTTCTGGCTCGGCGCGACCTTGTTCGACCACGTGACCAAAGAGATGAGCATCTACCGCGAAGAAATCTTCGGCCCGGTGCTGGCCTGCGTGCGCGTGAATGACTTTGCCGAAGCGGTGAAGCTGGTCAACGACCACGAATTCGGCAACGGCGTCAGCTGCTTTACCCGCGACGGCAACATTGCCCGCGAGTTTGCCCGACGTATCGAAGTGGGCATGGTCGGCATCAACGTGCCGATCCCGGTGCCGATGGCCTGGCACGGGTTTGGTGGCTGGAAGAAGAGCCTGTTCGGCGACATGCATGCCTACGGCACTGAGGGGGTGCGCTTCTACACCAAGCAGAAATCGATCATGCAGCGTTGGTCGGAGAGCATCGAGCAGGGCGCGGAGTTTGCGATGCCGGTGTCCAAATAACGCTTGGAAGAACACTGCAAGGAAAATGTGGGAGGGGGCTTGCTCCCGATGAGCATGGGTATCTACACAATTTTCAGTGGTCTGTGGTGAGGGAGCTTGTTTCCGTGGCGGCCCAAAGGCCGCCACGAAAGCAAGCCACAGACCGCTGAAAGTTGTGTAGATACCTATGCCCCGATGAGGGGGTGTCAGTTGATACATTTGTGGCTGACCCACCGCCATCGGGGGCAAGTCGAATCGTCGCACCGCCCCTCCCACATTTTTTTTGACCGCGTAAGGGTTGACGATTTAGCGAATCAAGAATACTGTACATAAACACAGTGTTTAAGCGCTGACCAACCAAACCCGGCAACCTCAGCCATGCCAAACACCGTGTGTAAGTTAATGGATTAACTTAATGCCCAGGCTCGTTATACCGAGCCGTTTTTTATTGATAGAGAGGGAACTCATGTCGTACCCAGAAAGCAAACTCACCGGCTTGACCGGTTTCGCCCTCGCGGCAAAAGTCAGTGGCGGCTGGTCCGGCCCTGTGGTCAGTATCACCACCCTGGATCAACTCAAGGCCAATATTGGCGACACCACCCCACGGGTATTGGTGATCAACAGTAATATCTCGGCGTCGAGCCTGACCAAAGTCAACTTGGGCGCCAACAAGACCTTGATCGGTTCGTTCCAGAACCGTACTTTGGAGAATATTCACCTGCGTGCAACCGCGCAGTCGCAGAACATTATTCTGCAGAATATTATCTTCAAGCATTCGGCGAGTATTAAGGCCAATGACGATATTCAGGTCTATCTGAACTACGGCAGCAAATACTGGATTGACCATTGCTCTTTTGTCGGGCACAGCTGGTCCACCACTGACGGCAGTGAAGACAAACTGCTGTATATCGGTGAAAAGGCTGATTATGCCACCATCAGCAACTGCTTCTTTGGCAGCCACAAGTACGGGCTGATCTTCGGTCACCCGGCAGATGATAATAAGGCAGAGTTCAACGGTTATCCGCGCCTGACGGTGTGCCATAACCGCTTCGACAATATGGAAGTGCGTGCGCCCGGCTTGATGCGTTACGGTTATTTCCATGTGTATAACAACTACATCAATAACTTCCACCTCGGTTTTACCCTGGCGCAGAACGCCAATATCCTGTCTGAAAGCAACTATTTTGGCGAAGGCAGCCAAAACAAAGGCATGTTGGATGATAAGGGTACCGGTACTTTTACTGATACTAACAGTGTGCCGCCGATCACCAACCAGAAGTCGCCCAAAGCACAATGGACGGCCAGTTCCAACTACGCCTATACCTTGAAGACGGCGGCGCAAGCCAAGGACTTCACACAGAAGAATGCCGGGGCACAAGCGGCGGCGCTGGTATTCGTTAGTTGATTAGCTAGCTTTCTATTGAGCTGTCATTTATTGCAAGTGCCACTGTATTTATATCAAGGATATAAATACAGTGATGGCCTTTGTAGTATAAATAATTCTTCATGTTGCGATAAGCGAGTGCCCATGTTAAACCTTGGTGCGCACTTGCAGAGCCAACTATCTCTTGCTCTTTCAGTCAGTATTAAGTTGCTGGCTGCCAGGTGCTATTTAATCTTCGCTTATCACTTAAGCGTTAGCAAAAGGACATCATCATGAAACATGCGAATCACACACCCACTCGCTGGACACGGGCCGATGCGCTGAAAGTTAATGAGAATGACCCGACGACTACCCAGCCGTTAGTGAGTCCTGACTTTCCTGTCATGAGTGACACGGTCTTTATCTGGGACACCATGCCATTGCGTGAACTGGATGGCACAGTGGTATCGGTGAATGGCTGGTCAGTGATCTTCACCCTGACCGCCGACCGTCGCCCCCATGACCCACAATTCATCAACGCCGATGGCCGTTACGACATCAAGCGCGACTGGGAAGACCGCCATGGTCACGCGCGGATCTGCTACTGGTACTCGCGCACCGGCAAGGACTGGATCTTCGGCGGCCGTGTCATGGCCGAAGGGGTGTCGCCGACCACCCGTGAATGGGCGGGCACACCGATCCTGTTGAATAACAACGGCGACATCGACCTGTACTACACCTGCGTCACACCGGGTGCCACGATTGCCAAAGTCAGGGGCCAGGTTGTCACGTCGGACACCGGTGTCACCCTCCAGGGCTTTGATCAGGTCAAGTCGTTGTTCGAGGCCGACGGCACCTACTACCAAACCGAAGCGCAGAATGCGACCTGGAACTTTCGCGATCCCAGCCCCTTTATCGATCCCGTCGATGGCAAGTTGTACATGGTGTTCGAAGGCAATGTTGCCGGCGAGCGCGGGACTCACGAAGTGGGCCCGAATGAAATAGGCCTGGTGCCACCAGGGCATGAAGATGTGGGCGGTGCGCGTTATCAGGTGGGCTGTATTGGCATCGCGGTTGCCAAAGACCTCAACGGTGACGAGTGGGAGATTTTGCCGCCGCTGGTGACTGCCGTCGGGGTGAACGACCAGACCGAACGGCCGCACTATGTGTTCCAGGACAACAAGTACTACCTGTTCACCATCAGCCACAAATTTACCTATGCGGATGGCGTGACGGGGCCGGATGGCGTCTATGGGTTCGTCAGCGATCAGCTGTTCGGCCCCTATACGCTGATGAATGCGTCGGGGCTGGTACTTGGCAATCCGCCTTCGCAGCCGTTCCAGACGTACTCTCACTGCGTGATGCCCAACGGCCTGGTGACGTCGTTTATCGACAGCGTGCCCACCACCGGCGATGACTACCGCATCGGCGGCACTGAAGCGCCGACGGTCAGGATCGTGTTGAAGGGCGCTCGCTCGTTTGTGCAGGAGGCTTACGACTACGGTTACATTCCGGCGATGCGGGATGTGGTGTTGAGCCAGTAAACGCAGTGCAAAAGCCAGCCTGATTCATCAGGTGTAAATCGATCCAAATGTGGGAGGGGGATTGCCCCCGATGGCGGAGTGTCAGTCACTGTAGATGTCGACTGATCCACCGCCATCGGGAGCAAGCCCCCTCCCACATTTTTTTGACCGCGTTTGAGCCTGTCTTCAACGCTCAAGTCCCAGCCCACCAAGCCGATACAGGCACTAGCACCACGAGCGATCCCGAACTCGTAGGTGCACGCCTGGTCGTCGCCCAGGTCAACGAATAAAAATCAAAAGGGGTGGCCATGACCATATTGCAACGTGTGATCGGCGGATTTGCGGTGTTGGTGCTGTTATTGCTGATCATGGCGGGGATCAGCTATCAGAACACGCAGTCCATCAGCAGTCGCTTGACCATTATCACCGGCCAGTCGGCCCCCTTGAGCCGCGCGGCCAGTGAGCTCTACGTGCATATCCTGCGCGCCAACCAGGCGTTGCTGGCCATTCAGATCAGCACCGACCCCAAGCAGATCGAGGACGGCAAGCCACCGTTTACCGAGAGCATCGCCCAGTTCAATCAATTGCTCGACAGCACGGTTGCCTATACCGGCGAGCATGAGGCGCTGCGGACAAACCTGGCGCAGCAGCGCCAACAGGTAGCGGCCTACGCCGAACAGGCGCAGGCGTTGATGACGTCCCACTTGCAACATGTGCAGCAGTTGGCGCTGACGCGCAAACTGCAAGGCTACAGCAGTGCGCAGGCGATGCAGCTGACCAGCTATTTGCGTGATTACATTGCGCATGCGCGCAGTGTCGACGAACCGCAACAGGTGGCCGCAGCGGAGAAGCTGCTGTTGGAAGTCAACAAATCCTACGATGGCTTCGCGGCTCATACCGTCACGCCCGCCATTGATAAATTACAGCGCGTGCTCAATCTGCAGGACGAAGTGATCAGCACCCGCGCCCAGGCCCTGACGGCGATTGACCCGAGGGTCGGGCGGATCGCCGGCGTCATGGTCAATCGCCTGCTGACTGACCTGACCGCCCCTGACGGCCTGTTCCAGGCTTATCAGGTGGAGGCGAAACTGGCCGCGCAGGTGCAGCAGCAGCGCAATGCGGTGGATGCGGCGCTGAAAACCACCCTGGAGAGGATTGGCGAGTTCGGCAGCCAGTCCCTGGAGGTCGCCAACCAGGCCAGTCAGTCGGCCAATGCCACCATCGGCACCAGTCGCAGCTTGCTGTTGATCGCATGTGTGCTTGCGGTGCTGGCGGCGGTGTTGATTGGTACGTGGGTCGCCTTCAGCCTGCGGCGTCCGCTGGCGGCGTTTCGCGAAGTGCTCAAGACGCTCACTGCGGGGGACATGCGGGTCAGTTTCGATGTCAGCCGTAAAGACGAGTTCGGTGAGTTGGGCGGTTACCTGAACGAACTGACCACGGCCCTGCGCAAAACCTTCCGTGAATTGATCGGCTCTGCCGATGCGCTGGCCGTGACGGCCGGGAGCAACGCCTTGAACAGCGAGCAGACCACCCGTGTGGTGGATGAGCAGAAGGACCGCTTGCAATCGGCAGCCTCGGCCATGACGCAGATGGAAAGCACGGTCGAAGAGGTGGCCCGGCGCGCGCAGGACACCCGCCAGGCCGTGGACGACACCAGTGAACTCACGCACAAGGTGCAGGCGCGCGTGGCCGAGACCATCGTCAATATCCGCCAGCAGGCCGACCAGGTGAACAAGGCCACGCAGGTGACCGATGAGTTGCAGAAGTACGGGCAGAATATCGAGGGCATTGTTGTCGCTATTCGCACCATCGCCGAACAGACCAACCTGCTCGCCCTGAATGCGGCGATCGAAGCGGCCCGTGCCGGTGAGCAGGGACGCGGTTTTGCGGTAGTGGCCGATGAAGTGCGCTCCCTGGCCAGCCGTACCCAGACCTCGACCAGCGAAATCCAGGACATGATCGGGCTCATGCAGGAAAAGATTCACTCGGTGGTGCACGTGATGAACGAAAGCCAGGCGCAGTCCACCCAGTGCGTGTCCCTGGCCTCGGGCGCGGGTGACTTGCTGCTGTCGATGAGCGACTCGGTCGACAGTATCCGCGACATGAATATCCAGATCGCCGCTGCCACCGAGGAGCAGAGCGCCACGGTGCAGGAAACCAGTCGGATGGTCATCCAGATCAACGATTCGGCCCAGCAGACGGCAAATGGCGCCGAGCAGTCCGCCATCAGCAGCCACGAGCTGTCGGACATGGCCAAGGTGCAGCGCGAGCTGCTCCATCATTTCAGCGTTTGAGCCGCGGGAGTCAGAACATGAAAGCATGGTTAATGCTCGCCTTGGGGGCGACGCTGTTCATTCCGGCCCCAGCCCAGGCCGATACGCCCTTGCTGGGTGTGGGCATGGCAAAGTACGACGATAACTTCCAGACCCTGCTGCGCAATGGGGTGCAGCAACAGGCCAGTGTCATGAACGTCGACATCTTTATGGAGAACGGGCAGGACAGCGTGGATTTGCAGATGCGCCAATTCCGCAACCTGGTCAATTCCAAGGTGGACGCGATCATCGTCGCGATGGTGGACGGCAAAAGTGCGGCGCAGATGATGCAGCTGGCCTCGGACGCCAAAATCCCGCTGGTCTTCGTCAACCGCAATCCGAGCCCGGAAAAGTGGCCGGCGCAGACCGCGTTTGTTGGTTCCAACGAGCTGGAGTCGGGCACTTTGCAGATGGAAGAGCTGGCGCGTCGCGCCGGTTACAAGGGCAACGTGGTGATTCTGGTGGGCGACCCGGCCAACGCGTCCTCGTTGATGCGCACCGAGGACGTGGAAAAAGTCGTCGCCAAATACCCCGATATGAAAGTCGTACAGAAAAAAGTCGGTAACTGGGAGCGTAGCCAGGCCGCCACGATTGTCATTGACTGGGTCAAGCAGGGCGTCGATTTTTCGATCATCGCGGCCAATAACGATGAAATGGCGATCGGCGCGATCATGGGCCTGGAAAAGGCCGGAAAGCAGGCCAAGGACTATTGGGTCGGCGGCATCGATGGCACCCCGGACGGGTTGAAATTGATGGCTGAGGGTAAGATGGCGGTCAGCGTGTTCCAGGATGCCGCCGGCCAGGCCGGTGGCGCCGTGGACACCGCGCTACGCCTGGTTCGCGGCGAGGTGCTGGAGTCGACGGTGGTGTGGGTGCCGTTCAAGTTGATCACGCCGGAGAATCGGCAGGCGTTTGAATAGGACTGCCCACCTCGCTCCAACCTTGGAATGCAGTCAAATGTGGGAGGGGGCTTGCTCCCGATAGCGGTGAGTCAGCCAGCTTATCTGTAGCTGACCCACCGCTATCGGGGGCAAGCCCCCTCCCACAGGGTTATGGGGTGTTAGTGAGAACGGGCGTCAGCGCCGCCCCGTGCGCGTACTCACATCGACCCACACCGCCAATACCAGGATGCTGCCCTTCACAATCATCTGCCAGTAACTGTCCACGTCCAGCATCGACATGCCGTTATCCAGGCTGGTGATCACCAACGCCCCGAGCAACGCGCCATACACCGTGCCCGAGCCGCCGCGCATCGACGTACCACCAATAAAGCACGCCGCGATGGCGTCGAGTTCACCCATGTTGCCCGCAGACGGTGAACCGGCAGCCAGGCGCGCGGTATTGACCAGGCCGGCGAGGGCGCACATCACGCCCATGATGCCGAAGATCCACAGTTTCACCGCCTGCACGTTGATGCCTGAAAGGCGCGTGGCTTCCATGTTGCTGCCTACGGCGTACACGCGGCGGCCGAACACGGTCTGGCTGGTGACGTAGCTGAACACGCCGAGCAGTACCAGCAACAGCAGCACCGGTACGGGGATGCCGTCGTAGCTGTTGAGGGTGGTGACGAACCCGGCGAGCACCGCGCCGATCACCCCCACGCGCAGCACATCGCGCATCAGGGCGTGCGGTGCCAAGCCATGCAGCGCGCGGTTGCGCCGTTGTTTCCAGGTCAAAAACAGGGTCAGGGCAAACAGCAAGACCCCAAGGCCGATCCCCACCGCATGCGGCAAATACCCCTGGCCTACATACACCAGCGACGGCGACACCGGCGCGATGGTGGTGCCGCCGGTGATCCCCAGCAGAATCCCGCGAAACGCCAGCATGCCGCCGAGGCCAACGATAAACGACGGAATGCGCAGGTAAGCCGTCATATAGCCGTTGGCCAAGCCGATCATCAGGCCGCACAACGCCACCAGGCTGAGGTTGGCCAGCAGCGGGATGTGATAGACCACGTCCAGGATCGCTGCGAGCCCGCCCAATAATCCCAGCAACGAACCCACCGACAAATCGATCTCGCCGCTGATGATCACCAGCACCATGCCGCACGCCAGGATGCCGGTGATCGACATCTGCCGCAGCAGGTTGGACAGGTTGCGCGGGGTGAGGAAGCCGCCCTCGGTCTGCCAGCTGAAAAACAGCCAGATAAACGCCACGGCGATCACCAGGGCGAGCATTTTATAGCGAGTGAACAGCTGTTTGACCTGA
Organism: Pseudomonas grimontii; assembly: GCF_007858185.1. Taxonomy (GTDB): domain Bacteria; phylum Pseudomonadota; class Gammaproteobacteria; order Pseudomonadales; family Pseudomonadaceae; genus Aquipseudomonas; species Aquipseudomonas grimontii. The sequence goes on along the minus strand of NZ_VFES01000019.1, from coordinate 2,737 downwards.
TTCATCTACGCGGTTTTCCGATTGTTATTATTTTGGCTGAGCGCGGCGGCGAGCACCTGTTCCTGGGTGAGCCCCTCGTTGATGAAGTCGCCACGCAACTGGCCGTCGCCGATCACCAGCACGCGGTTGGACACTCCGAGCACTTCGGCCAGCTCCGACGAAACCATGATGATCGACACGCCTTCGGCCGCCAGCGCGCCCATCAGTTTGTAGATCTCATACTTGGCGCCCACATCCACCCCGCGCGTGGGCTCGTCGAGGATCAGCACCTTGGGCTTGGCCATCAGCATTTTCGCCAGCACGGCCTTTTGCTGATTGCCACCGGACAGGCTGGTGATCGGCAGGAACGGGCTGGCCGTCTTGAGGTGCATGCGCGCGATCTGCTGGTCGATGCTGCCCAGTTCGGCCTCGGCATCGATGCGGGTCAGGTGGGCGTAGGTGTCGAGCACCGCCAACGTGATGTTCTGGCCCACGCCCAGGTCGGGAATGATGCCCTGGCGCTTGCGGTCCTCGGGCACCATGCACAGCCCGGCGCGGATCGATTTGAGCGGCGTGCGCGTGTCGATCAGCTGGCCGTCGAGCCACACCTCGGCGCTGTAGCGGCCGGGGTAGGCGCCGAACAATGCCGACACCAGCTCCGTGCGCCCGGCGCCCACCAGCCCGGCAATGCCGAGGATTTCGCCGCGCTTGAGCACGAAGGAAATATCGTCGACGCGCTTGCGCTTGGGGTTGTCGACGTCATAGCAGGTGACATTGCGCGCTTCGAAAATCACCTCGCCGATGGCATGGGGCTCGGTGGGGTAGAGGTTGCTCATTTCCCTTCCGACCATCTGCGTGATGATCTGCGCGATGTCCATGTCGGCCATGGCGGTGGTCGCGATGTGCTTGCCATCGCGGATCACTGCGATGGTGTCGCACACGGCCGCGACTTCATCAAGCTTGTGGGAGATGTACACGCAGGCCACACCTTTGGCCTTGAGGCCGCGGATGATGTCGAGCAACACCTCGATTTCCGAGCGGGTCAGGGCCGAGGAGGGTTCGTCGAGAATCAGCAGGCGCGCCTGTTTGTTCAGGGCCTTGGCGATTTCCACCAGTTGCTGGTAGCCGCCGCCGTACTGCGACACCGGCAGCGCGACGTTCATGTCCGGCACCTTGAGCTCGCGCATCAACGCTTCGGCGCGGTGCAGCATCGCCGGGTAGTTCATGCGCCCGCCGGGCAAGGTCAGCTCGTGGCCCATGAAGATGTTCTCGGCCACCGACAGGTCGGGCACCAGGGTCAGTTCCTGGTGAATGATGACGATGCCGGCGGCCTCGGTTTCACTGATGGACTGAGCCCTGAGCGGTTGCCCATCCCAGAGGATTTCCCCCTCCCAGGTGCCGTGGGGGTAGACCGCCGACAGCACCTTCATCAGGGTGGATTTACCGGCACCGTTCTCGCCGCACAGGCCGACACATTCCCCCGGCCTCACCTTGATGTCGATGCCGTTCAGCGCGTTGACACCGCCAAAGGTTTTGACGATGCCGTTCATTTGCAGCAGGTAGTCGGCCATGGCGGTCACTGCCCGCCGATCTGCTCTTTGGTATAGAACCCGTCCTTTTCCAACAGGTCGATATTGGCCTTGGTCAGCGGGGTCGGGGTGAGCAGGATGGTGTCGACTTTCTTGCTGCCATTGTCGTACTGCGAGCTGTAGGTGGGCTTCTCGTTACGCGCCAGCTGCACCGAGAGCTTGGCGGCTTCGGTGGCGATCAGCTTGAGCGGCTTATACACAGTCATGGTCTGGGTACCGTCGATCACGCGCTTGACGGCGGCGAGGTCGGCGTCCTGACCCGAGATCGGCACCTTGCCCGCCAGCTTCTGCGCGGCCAGGGCCTGGATCGCGCCGCCGGCGGTGGCATCGTTGGAGGCGACGATGGCGTCGATTTTGTTGTTGTTCCGGGTCAGGGCGTTTTCGACGATGCTCAGGGCTTCGGTGGGGTTCCATTCCTTGACCCACTGCTGGCCGACAACCTTGATGTCGCCCTTGTCGATGGCCGGTTGCAGCACCTTCATCTGACCTTCGCGCAGCACCTTGGCGTTGTTATCGGTAGGCGCGCCGCCGAGCAGGAAGTAATTGCCCTTGGGCGCCGCTTGCAACACACCGCTGGCCTGCATCTCGCCGACTTTTTCGTTATCGAAGGAGATGTACGCATCGATGTCCGCGTTGAGAATCAGGCGGTCATAGGACACCACCTTGATCCCGGCTTTCTTGGCTTCGGCGACGGCATTGGTCAGCACGGTGGCGTTGAACGGCACGATGACGATCACATCGACGCCCCGGGAAATCAGGTTTTCAATCTGGGAGATCTGCTTCTGCTCGTTGGCATCGGCGGACTGCACAAAGACCTTGGCATCGAGTTTTTCCGCAGCGGCGACGAAGTAGTCACGGTCACGGGACCAGCGTTCCAGGCGCAGGTCGTCGATGGAAAAACCGATTTTCGGGTGGGCGGAATCGGCCATCACCGGCAGTGCGAGCAGGGCCAGGGCGGTGGCGAGCAGGGTACGTTTGAATGACTTCATGGTGGTGCGTCCTTTTATTGTTGTTGGAAAGACACTGGGTGAAGACTCTAGGCGAACACTGTAATTGTGGCTAACCGGGTGTTGTGGCTAACCGGGCTTTTGTGGCGAGCGGGCTTGTTGTGGCGAGCGGGCTTGCCCCGCGTTGGGCTGCGAAGCGGCCCCAAACCCAGGCACCTCGGT
>NZ_VFES01000018.1 GCF_007858185.1 Pseudomonas grimontii | reverse complement strand
ACTGTGATCCGGCTGCAAGCCGCTCTGCGCCCGACGCATAAACTCATAGCGGTTCAAGGTGATGCTACGCCCCGCCCCACTGTCGCGAATGATGTAGGGCCGTAAAAACACCATCAGGTTGGTCTTGGTGACGGCGCGGCGCTCATTGCGAAACAGCACGCCCAGCCCCGGAATGCTCGACAGCCACGGCACGGCTTCATTGCTCTGGCTGTAACCATCCTGGAGCAGGCCGCCGAGGACCATGATCTGCCCGTCATCGAGCAAAATACTGGTGTCGATCGCGCGCTTGTTGGTGACGATCCCGGCTGACGAGGCGCTGCTGGACGCGCGCTCATCGATGCTGCTGACTTCCTGGTAAATATCGAGTTTGACCGTGCCGCCCTCAGAGATTTGTGGGCGCACATTCAGCTTCAAGCCGACTTCTTCGCGGGTGACCGTCTGGAAGGGGTTATTGCTGGTACCGCCGCCACCGGTCACGTAGCTGCCACTGACAAACGGGATGGTCTGGCCAACAAAAATACTCGCCGCCTCGTTATCCAGGGTCAGCAGGTTCGGCGTCGACAGTACGTTGCTGCCGCCTTTGCTTTTGAGCGCGCGGGCCAACACTTTGAGGTCCATGACCTTGCCAATGCCGGGCACATCCACGGTACCGTTGATGAAGCCGAGGCTGAGCCCGCCAGGCAACACGTCAACGCTGGTCTTGCCATTCAGGTTGAACCCCGCGCCGCCCAGGTTAGTGCCGCCAATCACACCTTTGCCGGCCAGGTCGCCGCTCTGCCACTGCACGCCGAATTCATTGGCATCGTCCTCACCGACTTCAACGATGAGGCTTTCAATCACCACTTGGGCGCGGCGCTGGTCGAGCATGTCGATGACTTCGCGTAGGTTGCGGTACAACGGCTCCGGGGCGGAAATCAGCAGGGTGTTGGTGGTCGAGTCGGCCTGGAGGGTTACGCCACCGGCAGTGAAGGCAACGTTTTGCTCATTCGACTGTCCACCGGGCTGGCTGCTCGAGTTGCTGCTCATCTGCGCCGGCTCATTGCCGCTGGTGGTACTGCTTTGGCTACTGCCCGGCCCGGTCTGGCCGCCGGAGGTATTGGCGCCCATCGCGCTGAGCACCGACCGCGCATTGTCACCGCCACCGCTGTCGCTTTCACCGGTCAGCAAACCGCGTAACGACTGCGCCAGTTTCGCCGCCTGGGCGTTGCGCAGGTACACCACGTGCAAATTGCTTGGGTTGGCTTGGGCGTTATCCAGTTTGTAGATCAAGTTACGCGCCAACTCGGTTCGCTCCGGGCTGCCGGCACGAATCACGATCGCGTTGGAGCGCGGGTCGCCCACGACGGTGATTTTCTGCGTCGGGTCGCTGCCCGGCTGCTCCAGCAGTTGCGAGACCATCTCGGCAATATCCACGGCGATCCCGTTTTGAACCTGCACCACATCGGTGTCGATGGCGCTCGGTGTATCGATGCTGTCGATAAGCTGCGCCACCCGCGTCAGGTTCTCGGCGTAGTCGGTGACAACGATGGTGTTGTTGCCTGGATAGGCATTGATCGGGTTATTCGGCGAAACGATCGGGCGCAGCACCGGGATCAGGTTCACCGCATTTTCGTATTGCAGGCGGAAGGTGCGGGTGAGCATGCCGTTGCCGCTCGGTTTGTCGGCACTGTAGATCGGCCCGCCGAGCAGCTTTGCATCGGCCTCGGGCACCACGTGCGCGATACCGCCCACATCCACCACGCTGAAGCCCTGCATGCGCAATGCCGCCAGCAGCATGTCGTACGCCTGATGCGCCGGCACCTGCCCTTCGGAAACCAGCGTGAGGGAGCCCTTGACGCGGGGGTCGACCAGGAACTGCTGCCCCGTCGCGCGGGACAACGCGCGCACCACGGCTTGTATGTCGGCCTCGACGAAATTCAGCGTGACCGGTTGATCGCCCAAGGGCTTGCTCGGCGCAGCGCCGCTGTGACCGGCACTGCCGCCACGCGCGGGGTTGGTAACCTTGTGCAATGGCCACGACTGCCGTTCGATTTGCACTTGCGCCCGCTGCCGGTCTACCAGTGCATCACCGCTGCGCTGGGTGGTAGCCAGGGGCAACCCGAGCTCACTGTCCTGGGGTAAATCCGCCGTGGGCTGCGAGCTGCACGCACCCAATGCGAGTAACAGAAACGGCGCAGCCGTACGTACATAATGGGAACCTGACCACTTCATGATGCTTCCTTAGCGCCGTGCATCCGATCCATACGGACGGTTCCTGTGAGAGTGCCTGCCGTGTTGTCGGCCGAGGCGTCGCCAGCGCGTTGCAAGCGAGCCTCGACCACGTCCAGCGCAAATTGCCTTGGGTCACTCAATAACCAGCCGAGCACCGCATCGGCGGGGGCCGCATCCAGTGTCAGTAGCCAGGACAGATCCTGGGCCTGCAACCGGTAGTGCCCCGCCAGTCCGGCGGCGTCGAGGGATTGGCGCAATGAGTGTTCAAGGTCCAGCCCGACAGGCGTGGTGACCTCGCGAAGCAACAACTCCAGTGCCTGGCTCTGGGCGCGCAGCTTCGGGGTTTCGGCTTGCCAATAGTCAATGTTCTTGAGCGCGGGCTGGATCAGCGCCAGCCAGACCAACAGGCTGGCGAGAAACACCGCCGCACCGCTGACCATGGTTTTTTCGCGCGGGGCCAACGCTGTCCAGCGTCTTCTGAATGCCATCAGCCGCGAATTATTCATCGTCGTTTTCCACGCTGGAATCACCCTCTCCCGACACGGGTTCGGCCAACGCGCTCAGCGTCCAGGTGCGCTCATTGCGGTGGGCGGAAAGTCCCGCCTGGCTCAAGGCAGCCTGTACAGCGCCGTCGGTAGCGGGAGTGGCTTCGGCGGTCATCTGCACCTGCAACTGGCGTTCGCTGAAGGTCAACTGCTCGACGCTGCCGGCCATGAACGGCAGCGCAATGGCGGCTTGCTGCACCAGGTAAGCAAAGTCGTGATTGGCTTGCGCGGGCCCGCCCCCTTGCCGGATCGCCAATTGCTGACGAGCCTGTTGCAGAGGATTGAGAATCACCGGCAGCTCGGGAAATGCGTGCTTCACGCGCTGGCTCATCTGCTGCTTGAGCTGCTGCCCTTGCGCAACCTCGCGAGCGGCGTAAAGGTTGAATCCGGCCACCCAAACACCCGCAGCCAACGCACAACAGCCCAACGCCCGCCCCCATCCGGCCGCCTGTGCAGTGCGCCGGCCGACCCCGGCGTGCAATCCCCAGCCAGGTGCAGCGCCGTTCCAGCGCTGGTGGTCCACGGGCCACCGCACACTTTCGCCGGTGGCGGCGAGCGCTTCCAGACGGTCCTTAACCAACGGTTCCACCGCCCCCTGGGCGAGGGTGAAACGCAGCAGCAACTGGCCCTCTACCACACACGCATTGACCTGCCCGGCCGCTGGCACGGCTAAGCGGTAAGGCGCTGGATACAGGCCGCTCAGCTTAAATCGGTGCAGGCCAAGCAACTGACCGAGGCGATCCAGTACAGCCTTGGGCAGCCAGCTCAAGTGCACCTGTCCATCGGCATCTCGAGCGCTGTGCGCCACATGCATCTGCTCGCTGGGCCCCAGGATCAACGCCTGCGCAGCGCAGGTAACGGCCGCATCGATACGGGACGCTGACAGAGGCGGCAGCTCGATGCGCGTCAGTACCGTGTCCACGGGGTTAAGGAAACAGTCGACGGCCTGAGACTTGGCCTGTTGCCCCAGCTGGCCAAGGGTACTGATGCCGGTTTGGCTGACGCGCCCCTTGCGGTCCAGTTGCGCGAACTCAAGCTCGGTGTCCGACGTCAAGGTCCCCAGCGGCGGCAAGGCAAGGCGCAGGCGCGTCATACGCCCAGCCTCGACCAGATCACCCTGGGCATTGCGTCTTCTGGACGATGCAGCAGCGCAGCCATGTGAACACGGCGCTGATTGCGGCGGGCTTGACCCTGGAGCAGGAACCACTCACTGGTGATCCCGACGTTGAGTTCATCCACGTTCAGGTTGGGCAGTCGCGCACGGTTAACGAAGTCGCCGCGATTGACAAACCACTGGCCACGATCACGCTCAGCGACCAACGCCTTGGCCTGCGCCAAGGACAAACCCGGCACCACCGCGGCCATTACCTCAGCGCTGGCCGTATTGCTGTTGACCCAGGTGTTGACCGGAAGAATGCTGACGTAGCGCTCCAGCCGCGCCAAGACCCGCTCATTGAGGCCTTCGATACCGCGTAATTGATCAAGACTGCGCAGCATCGGCTGGGTCGCGGGTAATGGCGGGGGCGGCTGCCCCACTGTTGAGGCAACCGGCCTATGTGGGTAGGCCGCAATCACGCGCTGGCTGATGCGCTGCGCCAGGCGGGTCTCGACACCGATCATCTCGCACAACCGCTCAAAGCTGCGCATCTGCCCGAGATCAACCGACTCCTGGGCGATTAAATTACGCAGATTGAACTTGCCTTGCAGGTCTTCAAGGCGACCTTCGAATTCGCCGTCCCGAGCGATGTTGATCGGCCGGGCCCAAGGCTGGTCAAGCCGCGTCAGCACATCATGCTCGCGAGCATCGCGGAGCAATTTCCGGCTGACTTCCAGGCCGCCCAGCAGTGATGCACTGCCCTGCACTCGCGCCTGCTCGGCCTCAAGTGAACGGGTAAAAACGCTCTGGCGGGTAAGCATGCCGGCGGCGAACACAGCGACCACCGCCGCGATCAGCATCGCGCTGATAATCGCCATGCCGCGCTGTTTCGCCACTGTCGGCGAGTGCGATTTCATGGCGGCGCTTAGAGCTGCCAGGATCCGATATCGGCATTCACGCCGTCGCCGTCAGGCTGGCCGTCGGCACCGAGGGAGAAGATGTCGACTTCGCCGTTCGCGCCGGGATTCAAGTAATGGTAAGGACGGCCCCAGGGGTCGTTGGGCAGGCGCTCCAGATAAGAACGCCAGTTGGTATTTTTTGCATCTGCCGGGCGCTCGACCAAGACCTTGAGGCCCTGGTTCATGTTGGGATAGGTACCGTGGTCGAGGCGATAAAGCTTGAGCGCCTGCATCAGGCCGGCGACGTCTTGCTTGGCCGCAATCGCCCTGGCCTGGTCCGGACGGTCGAGCACTTTAGGCACGACAATCGCCGCCAGAATACCGAGGATGACCACCACCACCATGATCTCGATCAGCGTGAACCCTTGCTGAGCGTGGCGGGCGCGAGGCCCGTATTTGATGCGCGCGAAATCCATATCCACCATCCTTGGCTTGATCCTAATTCGGCGCGCAGTGTAACAAAACTAACTATCTGGATAGCAAAAATAATTGGCCGCTGCCCGCTGCGCTCTGAGTGCTACTCTACGGCGTGTTTTTACGCCAAGAGTGGCCCATGGAGCTGTCGCGCAAGGAGCAAGGTTTTACGTTGATCGAGGTGCTCGTGGCCTTGGCGATCATTGCCGTGGCGATGGCGGCGGCGGTCCGCGTGGCAGGCTTGATGACCCAGAGCAATGGGTTGCTGCGCGACCGTTCGCTAGCGCTGCTGTCGGCCCAGGGCAGGCTTGCCGAACTGCGCCTGGAGGGGCAACTGCCCAGGGGGCACAAAGCGTTTGACTGTGATCAGGGGCGCTTGCAGTTGCGTTGCGAGCAGAGCATCGCACCGAGCGCCGATGGGCGCATGATGCGTATCACCCTGCTGGTGTCGGAGCGCAAGCGCGAGGCGCCGCCGTTGGCGCGGGTGGAAACGCTGCTCAACCCACCGAGGCAAACCCAACCATGAGCGTGCTCAGGGTCGGGTCAATCGCGGTAGAACCAGCGAGTCCGGCAGCGTGCTGACCTTAATGCGAGTGTGCTGCGTGCCACGCTCAATCACCACCGCATCGCCCTCGATCGCCGCCAGGCGCACACCTTGGGCCAACGACTCGCCCACCAGAAAACTGCGCGGCGGCCCCTCGTTCAGGCTCAGGATCGCCACCGCCCCGCGCGCACCGGCCATCAGGCCAGAGACCTTGATGTCCACTGCCACCGGCTGGTTGGAAAACCACCGCAACGCCGGGGTATCCGGGCGAGCGGCCATAATCGGCGGCTCGACCTGCGGCACCTGGGACTCGGCCGACGTCAACAACACCGAAGACCAGACCACCACACCCGCAAGCGCCGTGGCCAATGCCATTGCCTGTACCACTTGCGGCGCGGTCAAACGAAAAATAGCGACCACGACAAAACCTCCCTGTTGTCCTGCCGGGCAGTCTACAGGAGAGACCCACGACGAAGGAGCGTTGTGTCATGACCAAGACCAATCAGCAAGGCTTCACCCTGATCGAGTTGATGGTAGTCCTGGTGATCATCGGCATCGCCTCAGCGGCGATCAGCCTGAGCATCAAACCCGACCCGTTGCAATTGCTGCGCAAGGACGCCAACCGCGTGGTCCAGATGCTGCAAATCGCCCAGGCCGAAGCCCGGGCCGACGGCCGCCCCATCACCTGGCGGGCCGACAATAAAGGGTTTCGCTTCAGTCGGCGCAACGCGCCTGGCCAGGACTGGGATCACTTCATGAACGACCCGCAACTGCGTCCCCGTGCGTGGGAAACACCCTCGATGAGCGTTCGGGTAATCCCCAGGCAACCGGTGATACTGAATGCCGAATGGTTCGCCTCCCCCTTTCAACTGCAGCTCTCGGATGGCCAGCACCACCTCACCCTTCAACGCACGGCGACCGGGCAAATACGCGTGGCGGACCAACCATGAAAACCGACCAACAGGGGTTTACCCTCATTGAGGTCATGGTGGCGATCATGCTGATGACCATTGTCAGCCTTATTGCCTGGCGCGGCCTCGACAGCGTGAGCCGGGCCGACAGCCATCTGCAGGCCAGCACTGAACAGACCGAGGCGTTATTACGCACCCTCAACCAGCTGGACCGCGACCTGGCCCTGCGCGCCAGCATCGAACTGAGAACGCCAAGCCTGAGCGACGACGAGCAGCCGGACGGCCTCGCGGCAATCAACGTGCGCAGCTCCGACAGGCATGATTTTCAGCTGAATGTCATTCGTAGCGCAGCGCTTCCCGAAAACGGTTTGCAACGCGTGCGCTGGTGGCTGGACGGTGACACGCTGTACCGCGCAGCATCAGCGGCCAGTGATCGATACCCGTTACCGGCCCCCAAAAAAGCGGTGGCCGTCCTGTCCGGAGTCAGCGACCTGCAGGTGCGCATCTGGGAACCTGGCCAAGGCTGGCGTCAGCTCGCCGGCAATCGCAAAGCCGATCCCATCGGCCTGGAAATCAACCTGACCCGCCAGACGCCGCAAGGGGAAGAACGTTATCGGCAAGTGGTGGGGCCGCTGCAATAACGTGAGTTTATGGTGGGTGCCATTGGAACCCGGTGGCGGTCGCAGAAACGAAAATGACAGGCAAGAAAAAGCCACTCTATATTGAGTGGCTTTTTCTTAATGCTTGGAGCGGGAAACGATCAACCTAAGCCGCACACCATCATCCATTCGCTGGTGTTGCCATCCAACGTCTGAGTAGTCGCTCAGAGGACTGCATTCGGCCGATTCTGTTGGAAAAGTAGCTCCCGTGGTTGGCTCCTCGGTGCTTCTCGCGGCTGCTGGATTATTCCAGTTTTCTTTCGCGGCTCTCACGCAGCAGTTCACGTTGCAAATTCAGCTTGGATACCCTAATGACCACGGCACGGTTGAAGGCGATGGTTTCAGGCAACTGGCGACGCAAGGCCTCCAGTTGTACGTGGGCAGAGGTCACGGTCAGGTTGTATTTTTTCAGCAGCCGGTTGAGTTCATCCGCGCTGACACCCTGGTCACCGACCAACTCGACTGCGGAAAACCCGGCGCTCTGTGCCAGGAAAAACTGCTGCTCCAGGGTGCCGACATTGCGCAGGGTGTACATCTGCAAGGCGATCTGTCGATCGGCCGCGGGGCCTGCCAGCAGCGCAGTGGCATTCAGTACGCAGCCGGCAACGAGGGAGGCCAATGCCATTTTTTTGAGTAGGCGCCTCGTAATTTCCTTATTTGTTGTTATGGATTCGTGGCTGCTCAAGCCTTGGCGGGCGCCAGTTCCACGGCTCGCGTATCGCGGAAGGCAAACAGGAACACCAGCACCACGCCGAGGGAAAAGCACGCAGGGAACAACCAGATGCTTTGCCATTGATGGCCCGCCGGGGTGGCGTAGTAGTCGGAGACATGGCCCGCGACCCAGAAGCCGATCAGCATGCCAAAGCCGTAGGTGGCCAGGGTGATCAGGCCTTGGGCGGAGCTTCTGAAGCGCTCGGGGGTTTTCGCGTCGGTGTAGATCTGCCCGGAGACGAAGAAAAAGTCGTAGCAGATACCGTGCAGTGCAATGCCGGTGAACAGCATAAAGGCCAGGTCGGCGTTATTGCCGTAGGCGAACAGCACGTAGCGCAGGGCCCAGGCCAGCATGCCCATCAGTAACGCGATCTTGATACCAAAGCGGTGAATGAACAGGGGCAGCAGGAGCATGAACAGAACTTCGGAGACCTGCCCGATGGCCATCTTCGCCGTGGGATTGGTCACGCCGATTTCCGCGAGGAACGGATTGGCATTCTGGTAATAGAACGCCAGCGGGATGCAGATCAGGATCGAGGCAATGAAGAACACCAGGTAGCTGCGGTCTTTCAGCAGGCCCAGGGCATCCAGGCCAAGCATCTGCTTGAGGCCGCTGCGGTGGGTCTCGGACTTCAGCGGTGCGGTACTCGGCAGGGTAAAGCTGTACAGACCCAGCACCAGGGACGCCAGCGCCGCCATCAAAAAGGTGTTGCGCAGGCCACCGCCAGCAATCGCTGCTTTCGAGTCCCAGGCGAAGACAAAACTGATCACCACACCCGCGACGATCCAGCCCACAGTGCCCCACACGCGAATGCGCGAGAACTCCAGCGCCGGGTCGTGCATCTGCCGAAAAGCCACAGAGTTGACCAGTGCCAGGGTCGGCATATAGATCATCATGTAGGCCAGCACGTAAGGATAGAACGTGCCGAAGTCCGGCGCCCGGTAGAGCTGATAGAGCAACACCGCCCCCACCAGGTGCAGCACCGCCAGGATGCGTTCGGCATTGAAGAAGCGGTCAGCGATCAGTCCGATCACGAACGGGGCAATGATCGCGCCCCAGGACTGGGTCGAAAATGCCATGCCAATCTGGCCGCCGCTGGCGCCCAATTGGCTGGACAGGAAAGTGCCCAGGGTGACGAACCAGCCACCCCAGATAAAGAACTGCAGAAACATCATGGCGCTCAGGCGCGCAGTCATCCAGGTCATAACAGTCACCGTCTTATTGTTATTGAAAGAAACTGGTGAAACTCAGGCGTCAGGCAAGCCCAACAAGCGCCTGTTGGAAGCCGCATCGCTGGCCACACTGACGAAATCGTCAAAGGCTTTTTGGCTTCGAGTAATCATGTGATCGCGGATGAACCCCGCGCCTTCGGCAGCGCCTTGGGCGGAGTCTTTCAGGCAGCACTCCCACTCCAGCACGGCCCAGCCGCTGAAGCCGTATTGGGTCAGCTTGCTGAAGATCGACTTGAAATCGATCTGGCCGTCACCCAGCGAACGGAAGCGTCCGGGCCGCTCTACCCACCCCTGGTAACCGCCATAGACACCGGAACGCGCATCGGGACGAAACTCCGCGTCCTTGACGTGGAACATGCGGATGCGTGAGTGATAACGGTCGATAAAGCCCAGGTAATCCATTTGCTGCAGCAGCAGGTGGCTGGGGTCATAGAGGATGGCCGCACGGGGGTGGTGATCGACGGCGTCGAGGAAACGCTCGAATGAAGCGCCGTCGTGCAGGTCTTCCCCGGGGTGGATTTCGTAGCACAGGTCGACACCGGCCTGATCAAAACAGTCGAGGATCGGCAGCCAGCGCTTGGCCAGTTCGGCAAAACCTTGCTCCACCAAACCGGCCGGGCGTTGTGGCCAGGGGTACATGTAGGGCCACAGCAAGGCCCCGGAAAACGTCGCGTGGGCGGTCAGCCCCAGACGCTGGCTCGCCCGCGCCGCCAGCTTCAATTGCTCGATCGCCCACTCGGTGCGTGCCTGGGGCTGGCCCCGCAAATGAGCGGGCGCAAAGTCATCGAACAGCGCATCGAACGCCGGGTGCACCGCCACCAACTGACCTTGCAGGTGGGTGGACAGTTCGCTGATTTCGACCCCGGCGCTGGCGCACACGGCCTTCAGTTCATCGCAATAGCTCTGGCTTTCGGCTGCGCGTTCAAGGTCGATGTAGCGCGTGCCCAAGGTCGGCAATTGAATGGCTGTGTAGCCCTGGGACGCTGCCCATTGGGCAATATTGGCCAGCGTGTCGAACGGCGCTTCATCCGAGATGAACTGTGCCAGGAATATCCCTGGGCCACGCAGGCCTTCAGTTGTCTGTTGGGTCATAGGCCGCACTCCACAGGTGTCCACTTGTCGTTACTGTTGTGACTGACGATGGCGGCCTCGATAAATGCCATCCCACGCAGGCCCACCTCGATACCGGGCACACCCGGCGCGGTATGGCCTTCAACCTTGCCGCGAATGGCCAGGGCAAAGTCGCCATACAGATTGGCCATGGCTTCCAGGTAGCCCTCGGGATGGCCGGCGGGCAAGCGCATGCGCTGGGTCGCCGCCTCGCACAACCACGGCTGCCCGATGCCGGAGCGCAGTACAGACATCGGTTGATCCAACGAACGGTGAATCAGGCTGGCGGGTTGTTCCTGGCGCCACTCGAGGCCGCCCTTGTCGCCGTAGACCCGAATGCTCAACGGGTTCTCTTCCCCTGCGCAGACCTGGCTGGCGATCAACACGCCACTGGCGCCCTGCTCCATCTTCAAGAGCATGGCGGCGTCGTCATCCAGCTGACGGCCTTCGATGTGCACGCCCAGGCTGGCGCACAGGTGGGTGACGGCTTGATCGGCCACGAACTCCGCCAGGGAAAAGGCATGGGTGCCGATATCGCCAATGCAGCCGCCCAACCCGGACAACGCCGGCTGCCCCCGCCACTCAGCCTGCTTGTTGCCCTGCCCGGCCACATCCTGGCTGAGCCAGCCCTGGGGATACTCCACCAGCACCTTACGCACCGCACCGATCACGCCACTGCGCACCATTTCCCGCGCTTGCCAGACCATGGGGTAACCGAGGTAAGTGTGGGCCAGGCCATAGAGCCCGGCACTGCTGTGCAAGCGGGTTTTCAGGGCCTGCAGTTCAGCCAGGTTCAAGGCTGCGGGCTTCTCGCTGAACACATGGAAACCGGCGGCCAATGCTTCGCTGGCCACCGGTGCGTGAAGATGATTGGGGGTGACGATCACCAGCAGTTCCATGCGCTGCTCAGCCGGCAGCGCGCGCTCGGCCTCCAGCATCGATTGCCACGTGCTGTAGCAGCGTGATTGCGCCAGGCCCAGGTGGCTGCCCGTGCGCAGGTTGTTCTGCGCGTCGCGACTGAACGCACCGCAGACCAGCTCAAAGCGCCCATCAAGGCCCGCAGCCTGACGATGAGCCTGGGCGATAAACGAGCCCTCCCCTCCACCGACAAAGCCCATTCTTATTTTAGGTATCACTGTGTTCATCACTGCTCTTCTCTGTTCGGGCCGGTTGAATGGCTGTTTGAAGCCAAAATGTAACCGGTTACATTTGAACAGAAATCTATGCGCTGTTACGCAGCCTGTCAAATACTTGATCGTCCTCCGCAAGGATTTCAGCGCAGGCAGACCTGCTGTAAGCTCGCCCGACGCACTGTTTGAAGATGAGGTGGTTTTGTCCAATATTCGTGAAGTTGCCCGGCTCGCCGGTGTCTCGGTAGCTACCGTATCGCGCACCTTGAAGTCACCCGATTGCGTGCGCCAGGCCACTCGGGACAAGGTCAACGCCGCCGTCGAGCAGGCCGGTTATCGGCCCAACCTGATGGCGGTGCAGTTTCGCTCACGGCGCACCGCCAACCTGGTGATCCTGGTGCCGAAAATTGCCAATACCTTTTTTGCCCGTGTGATCAGCGGCGCCCAACAAGCCGCCCAGGCCGCCGGTTACCGGCTGCTGCTGTGCGACACCCAGGGCCGCGAAGACATCGAGTGTGAATTTGCCGAACTGGTCTATGCCCACCAGGCCGATGGCGTGATCCAGTTGCGCGCCTTCGACCCCTTCCCCGCCGACAGCCTTGAGACCCCGCCTATGGTCAATGCCTGCGAAGTGATCAAGGGTGGACGCCACCCCACCATCAGCCTCGACAACCACGCAGCCGCCAAGGCAATGACCGAACACCTGATCAGTCTGGGCCATCGGCGGATCGGCCTGATCAAGGGCCCTCAAACCAGCCCCCTGACCCAGGATCGAGTCGCGGGTTACCTGGCCGCCCTGGATCAGGCAGGCATCCCCTGCGACCCGGCGATTATTTGCCACGGAGACTTCAGCTTGCGTGCCGGCTACGACGGCGCCGCCACCCTGCTGACGGTGCCGGACCGCCCTACAGCGCTGTTTTGTGAGAGCGATGAGATGGCCATTGGAGCGCTCAAGCGCATCAAGGAAGCGGGCCTACGTGTACCCAACGACATTTCATTGGTGGGGTTCGATGATATTCCACTGGCGCAGTACTGCGACCCACCGCTAACTACCATCGCACAACCTTCAGAAACATTTGGGCGCCTGGCCGTAAATATGCTGATCGACGTGATCGAGAAAAAATCGACCGTCCAGCAGACGGTGATACTGCCTTTTAAGCTAACGATACGTGACAGCACTGCTCCCCCGGCTCGCTAGAATGACCATATCCCTTAACCTAACGGAGGAGCGCTAGCGACTAAACCCCGCCAACATATTGAAATCAGCGCCTGCGCTTTGAGCGTGAGACACGAAGGCGTGACTCGTGATTTCGGTTCGGTTAGCTGTGGCGGCTACAGTATTCAGAATATCGCTGAAGAGCACGCGCCTGTCTCACCCGAAGCTGAGCATCTCCTTTGGTATCAGTACTATCTTCACGGTAGCAGTGGTCGCGCTGGATTGACCGCGAACAGAAACGAATTCTGCCATATGCCATGGCCCATGTGGTCCCCCACGTAGGGGTTCGCACAAGAGGCGTTTGAGGCGACTGCCGCAGCGTTTGAGAACGACGACTTTGTTGAAGCGGTCACACACTTGTACCGTCATCGTTTCGGATTGGTTGAAGGTGACTCAGCTTATCGAGACATAGAATCCCGGCTTGCCGCGCCACCAAAGATCACTGTGCCTTCACTGGTTCTGGAGATGGTGCTGATGCGGTCGATCCACCTGCCGAGGACGACCCATTCGCGCGTCATTTTACCGGGCCGTATCGCCGAGATGTCTTGGAAGGCGTTGGTCAAAACCTACCCCAAGAGACGCCGGAAAAATTTGCCGACGGGATATTGAGCCTCGTTGGTTGAGGTCATGAAAGTTACACGCTAAACCCGTGATATTGATCGATCCATTCGGGGCAATTCCTGGAAAAAGCCGCCTAAACGGCAGCAGCCTCATGCAACTCCAACACCTTACCAGCGTTGGCAAACGGGACATTCGCGGTTTGACTCAGGACAAAATTCACAAACAAATGAAACAACTCGGATTGGCTGGAAATGCCAAGCTTGAAATACAGGTGCTTACGGTGATTTTTGACCGTGCCTTCCGCGATCCCCAGGTGCAGTGAAATCGAAAGGCTCGAATGCCCACGCAGGATCATGCTGACAATCAATTGTTCGCGGGGGGTGAGCTGGTCGTCGGCGAATCGCGAAAACGCATTGTTCAAGTGCTCTTTCAACGCGGAGGCACTGTCGTCGATATGCGCGCAAACACCTTGATAGTGGCGCTGCAACAACACATCGACCATCGCCCGACACTGTTGTAAACCTTTGAACTGCGCAGGCGAAAAAGGCACGGAAGCGTTCATTCGCATCAGCGAATAGGCCAGGTGACCGATGCCTGGCAATACAGAGATGAACACGATTTCTTCGGCCAATGTGCCCGACTGCATGGAAATACACGGATGAACATCGGGGGAGTTGAAGTAATCGCCCTCGAAAAAAGCATCAGGGGCCAACTCGCTCATGCGATAAAGCCCCGTCGCCCGGCCGTGGGCGCAGGCGGTGTAGACCGGGTCCAGCAAATACGTGCCGTTGAGATAGCTGTGCATCGCACCCGGTTCGCAAATGCCTTGCAGATTGTCGTGCAGTAACACCGGCGCACCGTCCGCTGGGTAGAACAGCACGCAGCTTTGGTCGAAATTGACCATGGCCCACAGCGCCTCATCCAGTTGTCGGGCAAACCCCTCACACTGCAGCAGTGCGACCAAACCGGGCGTCGCCGAGTGCCATGCGTCAAGGACGGGCGCGGCATCCATGCCATATCCGCCATCCGGAACTGAAGTTGCCATGCTATCCCCTTGTCTTTATCCAATGCGCTCCGCCAAGTGAGCGCGAGGGTGAACCAGCGATAAAGAACAAGCATATTTCTTGCCACGCCTGCCTTAAACAGCAGAGAAACCGTTGTCCACAAACAGCTGCGTGCCACTGACGAATGAAGCGTCATCGCTGGCTAAAAACAACGCGGCACGCGCGACCTCTTCGGGCTCGCACAGCCGCCCTTGCTGCAGGCTGATCGCCGCCTCGCTGGCGTCCACGCCCATCCGCTGCAACTCGCGCATTTCTCGCTCGCCGTGAGGGGTGCGGATAAACCCAGGGGCCACCGCGTTACAGCGGATACCACGGTCACGAAACTCGACGGCAATGGCACGTGCGAACATCTGGCATGCGCCCTTGCTGGCGTTATACACCACCTCGCCAGGGGTGGCGTATTGCGCAGAAATCGACGAGGTGCACACAATGCTGCCCGCGCCCTTGGCAAGCATTTGTGGCAGCACCGCCTGAGTGACCAGGTACATGCTCTTGACGTTCACGGCCATGAGCCAGTCCCACTCATGCTCCTGTACGTCCAGAAAAGGTTTTACGATCAAGGTGCCCGCGTGGTTGAAAAGCACATCCGCTGGGCCGAATTCCGCCAGCCCTCGGGCGACCGCTTCGCGAGCCTGAACGCCTTGCGAGACGTCGGCGCCCAACCCCAGGGCTTGGCCGCCTTCGGCATTAATCTCCGAGGCCAGGTCGGCGGCTGCCTCGCCGTTCAAATCGATGATTATCACCTTGGCCCCTTCCACAGCGAACAAGCGGCTTGCGGCAGCGCCGCAACCCCCCGCACCACCGGTGATAATGGCCACTTTGCCGGCCAGACGGCCCTTACCTTTGGACAATTCGACACTAGTCATTGTGTGGGTTTCCTTCACGACCGCCACTCACGGCGAATGCTTCTTCCGGTGACAGCACCAGGCGATGACGACGATAGAAAGCAAAATAGGCCATCCCGATCAGGTACCAGCCGGCAGCCGCGAGGGCCGCCCATTTGTAGAGCGGATCGAGAAACTGATAAATCAGGGTAGCCGTCGCAATAATAATCACCGCGACCGCTCCGAATATCCCGTACGGGCTGCGATATGGCCGATGCAGATCCGCGAAGGAGCGCTTCAGGCGAATGAACGCGATGCTTTGCAGGATGTAGGAAATCATGCCGGCGAACACAATCATGCTCACCAGGATTCCGCCCATCAATGGGTTGTTGTCCTTGCCGAACGTAAACCAGCAGAGCATCAGGATACCCAGAGCCGCCAGAGCGCCCGTGGCCAGCGCAATATTCGGCGTATTGCGGATTGGGTGCGTTACCGAGAGCCCGGTGGGCAAGTAACCGGCACGCGACAGCGAATAGATATTGCGCCCTGCGGCAAAGCTGCCGGCCAGGAATGACGCCGCCAGGCCCAGCACGGCAACGGCCGACAACAGCTTGCTGGCGGTGTGCCCAAAAATCTCGCGGAAGCCATCGAGCAGGGGCTCCGATGAGGTGCTCATGAAGAAGCTGCCACCGCCGATCGAGGCGCTGAAAAACAGCACGCCCAATGCCAGCACCGCAAGAATCAGGGTGCCCCAGACTAACGCCTGCGGTAAATGTCGAGTCGGGTTGTGCGATTCCTCGGCAGTCAGCGGCAATTGCTCGATGGCCAGGAACATGTAGACAGCGAATGGCAATGCCAGCATGACGCCGGTCATTCCGAACGGCAGCCAAGGCCCGTTACCGCCCTGCACCTCGACCACCTTACCGCTGGCGTCCGCCGCAAGGTTCAGGGCATTCCCACTGAAGTCCATATGCGGGTAAGCCGCAATAAAGAACACCACCAACACCGATACTGCCGCGAGGGTGATGAGCACAACGGCGCGCATCGACACCCCCAGCCCCCGGTTCGAAAGCAGCAGCATGCAGGCATAGCCGACCACCCACCACACCGGTTGCCATTCGGGGCCGGTGCCGAAAATCGCGGTCAGGTAGGCCCCCATGAAAAACATATTCCCTGCGGGCGCCAGGATAAACTCGATGTTCTCGGCAAGGCCTGTGCTGAACCCACCCCACGGGCCCATTGTGGTGCGTGCAAATGAATAGGCGCCGCCGGTATGCGGCAGCGCAGCGGCCATTTCGCCGATGGATGAGCACAGGAAAAGGTACATCACGGCAATGATCAGCAAGGCCAGAAACATGCCGCCGAAGCCCTGCGCCAAACCCAGATTCCAACCGGAATACTGCCCCGCCACCACCGCACCGACGCCGAGAATCAGCAGGGTGAAGAAACCTGCATGACGCTGCAGGCGACGTTGCTCAAAGTAACCACTTTCCACACTTTGATAACTGACCCCTGACGGGTTAACGGCCGCAGTCGGCGCTTTTATTGTCGATCTGTCCACGCGGTGATCCTCCAAATCGGGCTCAAGGCAAATGCCTCTATCGTCATCTTCAAATGCACCGCGCACGCTGCCTATGTCTCCAAGGGGACATGTCGAAAGCGGAATACGATACCAACCCTGTTACCCCAAAAGGGGCATTGAACATGACCCCATAGTAGGAAGCAGTAGAAGATCGGCCTATACCCTTCCAAAGTAACCCTACGCCGGCTCGTTCGTGACGTCGTATATGTGAAGCATCTCGATTGGATGCGGCTAGCCAGTAATGACTACACCCGTCAAAAGTCGCCTTTGAACCCAAGGTTCCAAGACGCGCGCAACGCTGCTTTTTTTAATGCCCTTACCTGCTCAGGATTCACTTCTCGGGAAATATTCTGCACGGTCGCCACCAGCGCTACAGTGCCGATAAACTCCGCATTGATGCCCAGTATTGGTGCGGCAATCGCAGAAATACCCAAGGTTTCTTCCTCGATCGCAGTGGCCCAACCTCGGGTACGCACCTCACTGATCTGGCCTGCCAGTTGGGCGTGGTCAACCACGGTATAGGGCGTGATGGCCGGCAGTTCGAGGGGCAGTTGCTCCCGCCCCAACTGCTTGGCGAAAGCCAGCACCACCTTGCCCTGGGCGTTGCAATGCAGCTGCAATTCAGTGCCGGTGCGCACGCCGATTTCGAGGGTAGACTTGCCCAACTGGGTCTCGACCACCATCAGGCGACGCCCCTGCAAAACCGACAAGACCACCGACAGTCCCAACTCCTCGCGCAGGTCGCGGATCGCGTCAGCCGACGCGCTTAGCAGGTCGATACCGTCGGCGGCGATTTTCCCAAGGACGTAGGCCTGGATACCTAGGCGATATTTGGATGTCTGCGGGTTCTGGCTCAGGTAGCCACGCTCCACCAGGGTTTTCAGGTGCCTGAACACAGAGCCCTTGGTGGTGCCCAGTTGCATCGCCAAGTCGCTGACGCCCACCTCCTCGCTGGCCCCGGCGACACGCTCCAATACATCGAGCGCCAGTTGTACGGACCTGACCCCACCCTTACCTATTTTATCACTCATCGTTGGTCCCTTTTTTTAACGTTCGCCCGTGGGGCTAGTCGGCCTGGCAAGCTTTATGCTGCAAATAAAATACCTTGTTCGCACAGGCGAAACGATACCGCTTCACAATGAATGCTCACAAGATCCCTTCTGGTGATTCACCCAGCGAGCGCCGTCGACTCCACATAATCCGCTCTCATCCTACAACCCTCTGATTTAACTATAGGTCTTCCTCGCACAGTCGGAGAACGATCAACCATTGTTCGCTAACAGAAACAACATTACCCACAGCGAAACACAAAATATTTGACGAGCGCCTTCAATCATCGTAAAAATAAAACCACGTACCGCATACGCATACGCAAAAACAAAGAGGATGACGTCATGACCGCCCGTGATTCGGCGATGGCCAAGCGAGATATCGCCCACCATCTCCATCCGCAGACCAACCTACGGCTGCATGAACAAGTGGGGCCGTTGCTGATCGAGCGTGGGGAAGGCATCTACGTGTTTGATGACCAGGGTCAGCGTTACATTGAGGGCATGTCGGGGCTCTGGTGCGCGACGCTGGGTTTCAGCCAGCCGCGCCTGGCCGAAGCGGCTTACGCGCAGATGCTCAAGCTGCCTTATCAACAAACGTTCGCTCACCGCAGCCACGGCCCGGCTGCTGATCTGGCCGCTGAACTGATCGCTCACGCGCCTGCCGGGCTCGACAAAGTGGTGTTCCAGAGTTCGGGCTCCGAAGCCATCGACACGGCCATCAAGCTGGTGCGCTATTACCACATCGCCCTCGGCAAGCCCGGCAAGCACCGCCTCATCGCCCGGCAGCGCAGCTACCATGGCACCACCCTGGCCGCCGCCAGCCTCACCGGCCTGCCGAACATGCATAAAGGTTGGGGCGACCCGCTGGCAGATGTGATCCATGTACGCTGCCCGCACCTGTATCGCCAAGGGCTGCCTGGGGAAACCGAAGAAGCGTTTACGACACGCCTGGCAGAAGAACTGGAACAAACCATCCTTGACGCCGGACCGGACACCATCGGGGCCTTCTTTGCCGAGCCGGTGATGGGCACCGGCGGCGTGATCCTGCCGCCGGCGGGCTACTTCACCAAGGTGCAGGCGGTGCTGCGCAAATACGACATTTTGATGGTGGCCGACGAGGTAATCTGCGGCTTTGGTCGTACCGGTTACTACTGGGGTTGCCAGGCGATGGGCATCCAGCCGGATATGCTGACCTGCGCCAAAGGGCTCTCGGCCGCGTTCCAACCGATCTCGGCCCTGCTGCTCAGCGACCGGATATATCAAGTGATCGCCGACCAGAGCAATGCACTCGGCGGCCTCGGTCATGGCTACACCTACGATGGACATCCCGTCGCAGCGGCGGTGGCCTTGGAAACCCTGCGCATGTACGACGAATTGAATATCGTCGAGCATGTGGTCGAAGTGTCCAAGGCCTTCCAGGCGGGCGTAAAAGCCTTCTCCGACCATCCTCTGGTAGGTGAAGCGCGGGGTATCGGCTTGATGGCGGCGCTGGAGTTCGTCGCTGACAAACACACACGCGAGCCTTTCCCGGCCGAGCTGAAAGTGGCGACTCAGGTGAGTAACGCGCTGCAGCGCCGGTCCATTCTGTTACGCGCCTTGGGCGACACCCTGGTCATGGCGCCGCCGCTGATTGTCGATGCCGATCAGATCCAGACTATTCTCAACGCTGTGGGTGAGGCACTGGATGAAGTCCTTGCGAGTATCCGCCCATGACCGCACAGCCTATTCGCTCGCTACCCAGGGTCCCTATGCCTGTACCCGATACTTCCTCACCCCACCCGCAGAGCCCGGTGCTGGTTCGCTTTGAAGGTGTCCACAAGACTTATGACGAACGCAGCTGGGTGGTCGACAACCTGGACCTGAACATCCGCCAAGGCGAGTTCCTGTCCCTGCTCGGCCCCAGCGGCTCAGGCAAGACCACGACCTTGATGATGCTTGCCGGTTTCGACGCGCCGGACCGGGGGCGCATCCTCATGGAGGGCAACGACATCAGCAAATTGCCCGCCTACAAGCGTGACATGGGCGTGGTGTTCCAGAGCTACGCGCTGTTCCCGCACATGAGCGTGGCACAGAACGTCGCCTTCCCGCTCAACCTGCGCAAGGTGCCCTCGGCCGAGGCAAAGGAGCGCGTCAAGGAAGCTCTTGCGCTGGCACGCCTCGAGGGTTTCGAAGAGCGCAATCCCGGCCAACTGTCCGGTGGCCAGCAGCAACGTGTGGCACTGGCCCGTGCGTTGGTGTATCGCCCGCGCATGCTGTTGATGGACGAGCCACTGGGGGCACTGGACAAGGCACTGCGTGAGCACATGCAACTGGAGTTGAAGGCCATCCATAAACAGCTGGGCATCACCTTCGTCTACGTCACCCATGACCAGGACGAAGCGATGACCATGTCCGACCGTGTCGCCGTATTCAATGAAGGCAAGATTGCGCAGATCGATTCCCCGCAAGCCATCTATAACCGCCCTTCAACCCGCTTCGTCGCCAACTTCCTTGGCGAAACCAATGTGCTGGAAGGCGTTGTGCTGAGTACCTCGGGTGGCCAGGCGCAGATCCGCCTCAGCGAAGATGGCTCGGTCCATGAAGCGTCCTGCGCCGACCCGAAACTGGCGGCGGGCAGCGCAGCCGCGCTGGCGATTCGTCCCGAAAACCTGCGCCTCGCCGCACCCGGCGAAGTGGCGGTCCAGGCCTGCGTGATCGACAGCATTTTTCACGGTGCCCACTGCAAATTGCGCTTGCACATGGCCAACGGCACTGAGCTGTCTATGACCTACAACCCGGGCAGCCTGGGGCGAACGCCGCCGATACCGGGTGAAATGCTCGCGCTGGCCTTGCCAGGCATGCAGGCAATGATCCTGCGCTGAACCACCCAAAAGAATAATGACTGTATCGATCTGTTGCCGTACTGCTGCCGACAATAACCACACCAAATGGCTGGGAGTCACATCATGTTCAATCCATGCTCCATTCGTAGCTTTACCTTCATCCTGTGCGGGCTTGCCCTGCTGCACGGCACCGCCCAAGCCCGCGACCTGACAGTCGCTTCCTGGGGCGGCGCTTACCAGGATGTTCAGCGCAAGATCTTCTTCACCCCTTACAGCCAAGCCAGCGGGAACAAGGTGATCGATGACAGCTGGGACGGCGGTATCGGATTGTTGCGCACCCGCGCGGAAGGTGCGGACAGCGGTTGGGACGTCGTACAGGTCGAAGCTGAAGACCTGCAACTGGGGTGCAGCGAAGGGCTGTTTGTTTCGATGGACTTCCAGCGCATCGGCGGCAAGGACAACTATATTCCCAGCGCCGTCAGCGAGTGCGGCGTCGGCAGTGCGGTCTATAACTTCGTGCTGGGCTACGACACCAGCAAAGTCAGCCGTGCCCCAAAAGACTGGACCGACTTCTTCGACACCCAGACCTTTCCCGGTAAACGCGCGCTGCGCCAAGGCCCCAAGGGTAACCTGGAGATCGCGCTGATGGCCGACGGCGTTGCGCCGGCCGATGTCTACAAGACCCTCAATACCCCAGGCGGCGTCGAGCGCGCCTTCAAGAAACTCAACACCATTAAAAGCCAACTGCTGTTCTGGAAAGCCGGCGGCCAACCGATGCAATTGCTGGCGTCAGGCGAAGTGAGCATGACCACCTCGTACAACGGCCGGGTGACCAATGCCATCCACCAGGACCACAAGCCGTTCGGCCTGGTGTGGAACCAGTCACTGCAAACCATGGACAGCTGGGTGATCCTGGCTAACTCGCCCAACGTCGACAAGGCCTACGGCCTGCTCAACGTGATGGGCAAGGCGGAAAATCAGAAGCTATGGCCAAGCCTGCAACCGACCGGCATCACTTCGGTCAAGGGCATTGCCGAGACGGATCCTGCCGCCCTGGCCGATTCCCCCAGTGCACCGCAGAACAGCGCCAACGTGCTGGTGCTCAATGACAAGTTCTGGGTCGATCGTATCGACGAGTTAAACGCCAAATGGACCGCCTGGTCGGCCCAGTGACGCAGATCGAGTACACGACATGAGCACAATTGTTTTGAATGACTCAGTGCCCGTGGTTGCCCGCAAGGATCGAGGCGCGCTCTGGCGCGCCTATGGTCTGCTGGTGCCTTTGGTGGTGTTTTTGCTGCTGACGTTCGTAGGCCCGATCGGCACCTTGCTCTGGCGCGCGGTCGCCGACAACGAACTGCCCCAGGCAATGCCGGCCACCGCCATCGCGGTGGCGCAATGGGACGGCCACTCGGCCCCCGACGAGCGTCTGTTCAAGCCGCTGATCGCAGACCTGAAAACCGTCGCACCGCGTGACCTGGCGTCCGCCGCACGACGCCTGGCTTACGAGGCGCCAGCACTACGCGCCCTGCTCATGGCCGCCAAGCGTGAGGCAGGCAAACTCAAGGGCAGCACCGAAGAGATGCGACAGCTGGACCCACGTTGGCTGGATAACGCCACCTGGCAAACCTTCAAACGTGCCTCTGGCCCCGTCGGGACCTATCACCTGTTGTCCGCCGTGGACATGAAGCACGACTACCAGCAAGGTCTGGTCAGCAAGGATGAAGCCGGGCTATACCGCTCTATCCTAGGGCGGACATTCGGCATCGCCGCCATCACCACCCTGGTCTGTGTGCTACTGGCGTTCCCGCTGTGCGCGTATCTCGACCGCCGCACACCCCGGATGCGCAATGCCTTGCTACTGCTGATCCTGCTGCCGTTCTGGACCTCGATCCTGGTGCGTACCACCGCATGGATGGTACTGCTGCAAGATAATGGCATCGTCAACGCTGCATTGTTGAAACTGGGCTTGATCAACAGCCCCCTGCACCTGTTGTACAACCGCTTCGGCGTTATCCTGGCGCTGGTCCATGTGATGCTACCGTTTATGGTGTTCCCCTTGCTCGCGGCCATGTCCAGTTGCAATCGCTTGCTGGTGCAAGCGGCCTACTCCATGGGCGCTCGGCCGCTGCGGGTGTTCTTTCAGGTGTACATGCCGCAAGTGTTGCCGGGCGTGGCGGCAGGCGCGCTGATGGTGTTCATTGTGACGCTGGGCTTTTACATCACCCCGGCACTCCTGGGCGGGCCTGCTGACCAGATGATCAGTTTCTACATCGCACAGTTCACCACCGGCACGTTGAACTGGGGCCTTGCTTCGGCGCTGGGGCTGGTGCTGCTGGTGGCGACCACCCTGCTCTATCTTATCCAAGCGCATCTGGCGCGCCGCACCACAGGAGCGAAGTGATGGTTCGTAACCCAAACAGCGGGCCGGTTGCCTGGCTCGGCAACCTGGGGCTGTCCTTAGGCGGCTGGCTGGTCCTGGCATTTCTGCTACTGCCGATCCTGATCGTGCTGCCCCTGTCGTTCAGCGACAACCGCTACATGTCATTGCCGCTGGGGCATTTCACCCTGCATTGGTACGAGGACTTCTTCTCTTCCAGGCAATGGTTGGGCGCACTGTTCAACAGTTTTGCCATTGCCCTCGCCAGTACGGTGCTGGCGGTGGTGCTAGGCGGACTGGCAGCGCTGGGGCTGCGCCATCCGGCGATGCCGGGCAAGCGCGTGATTGAGGTGCTGCTGATCGCACCCATGATCGTGCCGGCGGTCATCGTCGGCGTGGGTATGTACTTCGTATTTTCCAACGCCGGCCTCACCCGTACCTACCTTGGCCTGATCCTGGCGCACACCACGCTGGCAGTGCCCTTTGTGGTGGTGAACGTCGGCTCGGCGCTGGGGGGTCTAAATCAACGCTTGTTATGGGCTGCCGCAAGCATGGGCGCGACGCCCTGGATGACGTTACGCAAAGTCACCCTGCCATTGGTCTCGCCAGGACTGGTGTCGGGTGGTTTGTTTGCGTTCGCCACCTCACTGGATGAAGTGGTGGTGACGCTGTTTCTAGCCGGCCCCGATCAACGCACCCTGCCCCGCGAAATGTTCACCACCGCCCGCGAAGCACTGAGCCCGGTGCTGCTGTCGGCAGCCACCATCATGGTGTTGTTTGCCACGCTGTTGCTACTGGTGTCGCGCTCGGTGAGCCGCCGCTAGTTAACCCCCGCGGCCTGCCTCGCAGGCCCTGCCCCAAACCGCTCACGGGCCAAGCCCGTGGGCCGGCGCGCGCCCTTGAAAAGCCTGACTTAGAAACCTGTATTCGGTGCTTGACACGCTGAGCGAAGCCTTACTAACATCGAAACACACAAAGAAATGATGTTTCCCACAGAGAAACAGATAGTCATGCACTTTCGCTCACTGCCAACACCTATCCATTTGCGTCACGTCGCCGGCCTCCAAGCACAGAGAGCCACCATGCACCTCATCTGAACCGACCCGAGGACACTGCCCAACCAATGAGATGACAGCTTTTTCTTGCGTTACACGTTTAGGCCTTTTGCTGGTGAAACCCGGCAACCACAACAAGAAAAACTCCATAAGCCTTTAAACTGCCACTGACAGGAATACTGATGTCCATTACCGAAAACGACTCAAACACCCCGCAAGGCACGGGCGGTACCGATGCAGGCCGCCGCCAGGTTTTAAAAGGACTTGTCGGCGGGGTTATCGCCGGTTCGCTGCCCGGCGTTGCCTGGTCTGCGGCCGTTCAACCCGCCGTGGGCAGCCCCCAAACACCCGCGAAAGCGACGGGAGAGATTGTCGACTGGAGTGCGACCCAATTGAGCCTGGCCATTCATAGGCGGCAGGTGTCTTGCCGTGAGGTGATGGCGGCCTATTTGGCGCGCATCGAGCAGCTCAATCCAACCTATAACGCCCTCGTCGCCCTGCGCGACTCCAACACCCTGCTTAAAGAGGCATCGACCTACGACGTCAAACTCAAGGCGGGCGAATCCCTGGGTTGGCTGCATGGTATCCCGCAAGCACCCAAGGACCTGGCGTTGACCAAGGATATCGTCACCACCTTTGGCTCGCCGTTGCTGCAAAAAAATCAACCCAAGGTAGATTCGATTCACGTCGCCCGAGCGCGGGCTGCCGGTGCGTTGATGATCGGCAAAACCAATACCCCCGAATTCGGCCTCGGCTCCCAAACGTACAACCCTGTGTACGGACCTACCCGCAACCCCTACAACCCGCAGAAAACCAGCGGCGGCAGCAGCGGTGGCGCCGCCACGGCGCTGGCGTTGCGTATGCTGCCGGTGGCCGATGGCAGTGACTTCGGCGGTTCCCTGCGCAACCCGGCGGCATTCTGCAACGTGTACGGCATGCGCCCGAGCCAGGGCCGGGTACCCCGCAGCCCGGCAGATGAAGTGTTTATCTCTCAGCTTGGCTACAGCGGTCCGATGGCGCGCACAGTACCGGACTTGGCGTTGCTGCTGGCCACCCAGTCGGGCCTGGACCTGTCCGATGCGCTGTCGCTGGAAACCTCTGCCGAGTTGGCCGCACTGACCCCGCAAAACGTTGAACACGTCCTTCAGTCTCGACAAACGGGCAAGAAAATTGGCTGGCTGGAGGATTGGGACGGTTACCTGGCCATGGAGCCCGGCATCCTGGCGCTCTGTGAAAAAGCCCTGGGCAACCTGGCCGACCAAGGCATGCTCATCGAACCGCTCAAGTCGCCGTTTGCGCCCGAACGCCTGTGGGACACCTGGCTGGTACACCGCCACTTCGGCATTGGCAATGGCCTGCTGAAATACTACGAGGATCCGGCCAAACGCGCGCTGCTCAAGCCCGAGGCTATCTGGGAAATCGAAGGCTCGCTGAAGCTCTCCGCCGCGGATTTCTTCAACGCCAGCAAAACGCGGAGTGCCTGGTACAAGTCCCTCGTCACGCTGTTTGAACACTATGATTATCTGGCGGCCCCCACCGCCCAGGTGTTCCCGTTTGACGTCAACGAACACTGGCCCACACAAATCAACGGGCGCTCGATGGATACCTACCATCGGTGGATGGAAACCTGCTTTCCATGGACGTTATCGGGCAGCCCGATCATCAGCGTTCCGGTGGGTTTCAGCGCTCAAGGACTGCCCATGGGCATGCAATTGATCGGGCGCCCCCGTGACGACTTGGGCCTGCTCAAACTGGCGTACGCCTATGAGCAACACAACGACTGGGTCAACACGAGACGCCCGGCGCTCCAATAAAAACAGCAACGCCACTATCTAACTGAAAGAGCACCGTGCGGCCGCCTTCTTTGGCCGACGCGTGTGCGCCTGCACCTGGGGTATAAAAATGAACAACAAATATGTGTTTCATGTTGCGCTGACCTGCGCCCTGCCCCTGAGCGCGCTGGCCGATAACAGTGGCTTTATCGAGGACTCACACTTCTCCATAAAAGCCCGCAATTTCTATATGAACCGCAACTTTCTCGATGACCGTACTTCCCAGAATTATTCTGAGGAATGGGCACAAGGCTTTATCGGGATTTTCGAATCAGGCTTCACCACGGGTACCATCGGGTTCGGTGTGGACGCCATTGGCCTGCTCGGCATCAAGCTGGATACCGGTAACGGCCGTAAGGGCGGCGGGACGCTGCTGCTCGAAGAGGACAGTGACGGCGCCAAATCTCAATACTCAAAGGGCGGCGTGGCGGTAAAAGCCAAGATATCCAATACCGTATTGAAATATGGCGAGCAACTGATGAGCCTGCCGGTGCTAGCCACCAGCGACAACCGACTGCTGCCGGAG
Organism: Pseudomonas grimontii; assembly: GCF_007858185.1. GTDB lineage: Bacteria > Pseudomonadota > Gammaproteobacteria > Pseudomonadales > Pseudomonadaceae > Aquipseudomonas > Aquipseudomonas grimontii. The sequence goes on along the minus strand of NZ_VFES01000018.1, from coordinate 89,027 downwards.
ACCACTCAGGGCTGGCTTGTCACCAGCAAGGAAATCACCGACCTGACGCTGCACGCCGGCCACTTCACCGCCATGCGCAGTCGCGACCAGAGCGAGCACGACAGCAGCCACCTCAGTTCCCTCGACCTGTTTGGCGGCAGCTACCAGATCAACCGCAACCTCAATGCCCGGGCCTACCATTCGGATGTCGAAGACTATTGGCGCAAGCACTACGTGGGCGCCACCGCCAGCCTGCCCTTGGGCGAAGGCTACAGCACCAAATTCGACTTCAACGGCTATGACACCAAGAGCCAGGGTCAGCAGCGCGGCGGTGTGTTGGACAACCGCATCTGGAGCCTCTCGGCCTCGCTGGCAGCCGGCCCGCACACGTTCTTGATTGCCCACCAGCGCGTCACTGGCCATGGCAACTACAGCTACGGCGTGGACGGCAACAGCACCGTTTTCCTGGCCAACTCCGTGCAGTACTCGGACTTTAACTACGAAAACGAGCGTTCCTGGCAGGCGCGCTACGACTTCGATTTTGCCGCTCTGGGTGTGCCGGGGTTGAGCTTTATGACGCGCTATCTGAAGGGTACCGACTTCCACACCGCCAAAACCGACGACGGTCACGCGTGGGAGCGTGATATCGAAGCCAAGTACGTGGTGCAATCCGGGTCGGCCAAGAACCTGTCATTCCGGGTTCGTCAGGCCAGCTTTCGCAGCCCGGACCGAGGCTTGAACTTCAACGAGGTGAGGCTGATCACCGAGTATCCGATCAACGTCTTCTGAGTCAGGCATTACCCGGCCACGCCCCGCTGCGGGACGTGGCCGGAGAGCCAGAACTACAGGCGGCGGTAGGTACCCGCGTGCAGTCGTTCGCTGATTTCTGCGGCGGCCGACTGCAACTCGCGCAGCATGGCGGCCGGTGGCGGCGATGGGATCGCCGCGCTTGGGCCAACAATGCCGATGGTCCCGACAATCAGGTCGTTCTCGCGGAAGATCGGGCAGCACAGCGCATTGATACCCAGGGTCACTTCACCGTCGGCGTCGTCGTACAGGCGCTGACGGATCAACGCCAGGCGCTGCACCAATTCATCGGGATCATGCAACGTACGCTCAGTCAGGCGCGGCATCTTGCGCCGCAGCACCCGCTGCTGGCTGGCCGCGTCCGCAAACGCCAGCACCGTTCGCCCCTGGGCAGAACAGTACGGCAGCACGCGGTTACCCGGCTTCACCGAAATGCACACATTGGCCTTGGATTCGACGCACGACACTACCAACGCCGTGTCATGGGTCGCGACCGCCAACAACGCGGTCTGCCCGGTGGCATCGCGGATACGGGTGAGGTAAGGGTCAGCGATGGCGCGCAAATCGAACTGCTCGCCAGCGGCCTCGCCATAGGCCACCAGGCGAGCACCGAGCAGGTATTTTTCGCTGACAGGGTCTTGCTCGAGAATACCGAGCTGGCGCATCGACGCCAGGTGCCGGTAGGTCCTCGGCTTGGCGGTCTGCAGTTGATGAGCGAGTTCGGTCACCCCCAGCGGACGGCGCGCGGCCGTCAGCTCATCAAGCAGGCGGAACACCATTTCCACTGATTCCAGCAGTACGGGGCCGGTGCTGGGCTTTTCGTCATCCTGTACCAAGAGGTCACCTCAAGCGATAGCTGGGAAAGCCCCGATTGTATCGCTTGAAGAAACACTTGTGTTGGTCTGCGACATCAAATGACGGACGCTTCGCCCACCGCCGAGGCGGCACGCGCCGAGGGTAGTTTGACGCGAAACATCACGAACGCGCCGAGCAACGTCATGGCCGCCAGTACATACAGGCCATATTCCAAGTGCCCGCTGCTCTGTTTGACCCAGCCCATCATGAAAGGACTGGCATACCCCCCCAGGTTGCCCACCGTTGCGATCAGCGCGATACCCGCTGCCGCTGCGGTGCCCGTCAACAACACGCCCGGCAGCGCCCAGAGCACACAAAAACCTGCCAGGCCACCGGACATCGCCAGGCTCAGCCCCGCCAGAGACAGCACCGGGTGCTCGTGGAAATACGCCGCGAACGCCAGCCCCAGCGCGGAAGCCAGGTTGCACAGCGTGCCGTGCCAACGCCGTTCACGGGTTCTGTCGGAATGGCGGCTGACCAGCACCATTACCACCGAAGCCACGGCGAAGGGAATGGCCGCGATCAACCCGGTATGGAACAGACTCTTGATGCCCAGCCCCTGAACAATCTGCGGCAACCAGAACGACACGCCATAGGTGCCGCACAGTAACGCGAAGTTCACGTAGATCAGGCACCACAGCGCCTTGTTCACAAATGCCCCACGAAAGTTGTGACTGGCGCCCGCGGCCTCATGCTGCTGACGCTGCGTGGCGAGTTGCTGCACCACCCGGGCATTCTGCTCCGGGGTCAACCAGTGCACGTTGCCAGGCCGGTCATCCAGGTAGAAGTACACAACGATGCCCAGCAATACGGCGGGCAAGCCTTCGAGCAGGAACAACCACTGCCAGCCCGCCATACCGCCGTAACCGGCGAAGGTCTGCATGATCCAGCCGGACAACGGGCTGCCCAATACCCCCGCCATGGCGATGCCCAGGTTGAACCAGGCCATGCCTTGGGAACGGGCATAGGACGGAAACCAGTAGGTCATGTACAGCACGACACCGGGATAAAACCCGGCTTCCGCCATGCCCAGCAGGAAGCGCAGCACATAGAAGGCGTTCGGGGTTTTGACGAACAGCATGGCGATCGACAACAACCCCCAGGTGATCATGATGCGGGTGATCCAGAACCGCGCACCCACGCGCTGCAACACCATGTTGCTAGGGATCTCGCACAGGCAGTAGCCGATAAAGAACACACCGGCGCCAAAGCCGAAGGCCATGTCGCTGAGGCCAATGTCGGCGGCCATCTGCAACTTGGCGAAACCGACATTGACCCGGTCCAGGAAGGCGACCACGTACAACACGAACAGAAACGGCAGGATGCGCCAGGCGATCCGATTGTAGAGCGCGCAGTCCTGCGCGCTGTCGAAGGTGTTCCGGGATATGAGGTTCATCGCTGTACTCTTGTAATTGTTGTATAGGCGAAGAAGCGCCGGTCAAGGCGAGGGTCAGTGACTCAGGCGGCACTCCCCAGGATGAAGTCGGCACAGCGCTCGCCGATCATGATGCTCGGCGCATTGGTGTTGCCACTGACGATGGTTGGCATGATGGACGCGTCGGCCACCCGCAGCCCTTGAACGCCGTGGACCCGCAGGTCCGGCCCGACCACGGCGGCGGCGTCCGTGCCCATGCGGCAGGTGCCCGCCGGGTGGAATACCGTCTTGGCCACACTGCGTACATAGTCCTCCAGGACCTGGTCAGGCACATCGTCGTGGTCCGGTAGCAGCAACATGTTGTGAACCACACTGGCCAGTGCCGGGGCCCGCAGGATCCGCCGCGCGAACTTCACCCCGGCGACCAGGGTGCGCAGGTCGTATTCGTCACTCAGGTAGTTGGCTTTGAGCGACATCTCTTGCATCGGGTCGGCGCTTTTCAGGCGCAACTGGCCACGGGAACGCGGGCGCAAGACACAAGGGTTGATCGAGATCCCGTGACCGCTGGGCGGCAAGCGATCGATGTCGCCGACCAGCGCAGGCACCACATGGAACTGCACGTCTGGGCGGCCGCAGCCGGTGGCGTCGACAAAGGCACCGCTTTCCACCACGTTGGAGCTCAGCAGGCCACTGCGATTGGCCAGGTACTTCAGGCCATGCCCCAACGCGTGCAGCCCGCGATCATGACCCAACAGGCTCACCGGTTTGCGTGTCTGGGCGTAGACCGAAGCACTGAGATGGTCCTGGAAATTCTCGCCGACACCCGAAGCATCGACGCGGGTGGTAATGCCCATCTCGTCCAGATGACACCGTGGCCCGATGCCGGACAGCATCAGCAGCTTGGGCGAAGCAATCGCGCCGGCGCTGACGATCACCTCGGCACGCGCGGTGAATCTGCGCGCCACGCCGTCGCGACCGCTGGCTTGCACGCCGATGACGCGCGCACCGTCGAACAGCAACTCGGTAACGTGTGTATCGGTAAGCACGTTCAGGTTCGGGTCGTTACGCAGCGGCCGCAGGTAGCTCACCGCCGAACTGGCGCGCCGACCGTGGGACGTAGTGGTCTGATAGAACCCTGCGCCCTCCTGGCGTGTGCCGTTGAAATCATCGGTGGCCGGCACCCCGGCCTCGACGGCCGCCTGCACGAAAGCACGGCTCAAGGCGTGATGGTGACGGGGGTCGCTGACGTTGAGCGGGCCCTGCTGACCGTGCAGTTCCCCCCCCAACCGGGCGTTGGATTCGCAACGGCGAAACACCGGCAGCACGTCCTGCCAGCCCCAACCCGGGCAGCCGCTAGCCTCCCAATGGTCGTAGTCTTGAGCTTGGCCGCGAATGTAGATCATCGCATTGACCGAACTGCCGCCGCCCAGCGTTCGGCCCTGGGGGATGTACACCTGGCGCTGGTTGACGAAGGGTTCGGGTTCCGTGCGGTACATCCAGGTACGGCGAGTGCCATGGACCCTGATGAAGGTACCGGGAATGTGGATATATGGATGGTTGTCGGCAGGCCCGGCCTCCAGCAGCAGTACCTGCTTGCCCGCACTCGCCAGCCGTGCGCTCAGCGCACAGCCGGCGGAACCCGCGCCAACGACAATGTAGTCAACGGTTTTCATTGTTATTGTTCTCGATGCGTCGTGGGGTTCTCAGCCGATCTGGCTGACGAACTTGGTGGTGAAGTAAGCGTCCAGGCCTTCACTGCCGCCTTCACTGCCGTAACCGCTGTCTTTCACACCGCCGAAAGGCGTCTCGGGCGCGGCCAGGCCGAAGTGGTTGATGGAAACCATCCCGGATTCCAACTCGTCCGCCAGCAAGGTGGCGCGCTGGATCGAACGGGTAAAGGCAAACGCGGCCAGACCGAACGGCAGGCTGTTGGCTTTCTCGATCACGTCTTCGACGGTGTCGAAACGCACGACGGAGGCGATCGGGCCAAAGGGTTCTTCGCACATGACCCGTGCGCCTTCAGGCACATCCGTCAGCACCGTGGCGGGGTAAAAGAAACCCGGTCCGCCGGTCCCCTTGCCGCCCAATGCCAGGTGCGCACCCAACGCCAGGGCGTCATCGACGTATTCCTGCACGGCAGTGACGCGACGCGGGTTAGCCAACGGGCCCAATTGCGTCGACGCGTCGTGACCGTCACCCAGTTTGATGGCGGCACCGGCCTTGCAGAACGCTTCGACAAACTGCTCATACACCGAAGATTGCACGTAGAAGCGCGTCGGCGAGGCACAGATCTGCCCGCCATTGCGAAACTTCAGGCCGGCACCCAGAGCGGCCACAGCATTTACATCGACGTCATCACACACAATGAACGGCGCGTGCCCACCCAACTCCAGCGTGCAACGCTTCAGGTGCTGGCCGGCCAGGGCGCCGAGGGACCGCCCCACGGGCACGGAGCCGGTAAAGGAGACCTTGCGGATGACGTCCGAGCGGATCAGGTAATCCGAGACTTCGGCAGGCACGCCGAATACCAGATTCAACACCCCTTCCGGTACGCCGGCGTCCTGGAAGGCACGGCACAGTTCGATGCAGGACGAAGGGGTTTCTTCCGGGCCCTTGGCAATGATCGAACACCCGGCCGCGAGAGCCCCGGCGATCTTGCGTACCAACTGGCTGACCGGGAAGTTCCACGGGCTGAACGCGGCCACCGGGCCCACCGGCTCGCGCAGCACCGTCTGGCGCACACCCCGGACGCGCGGCGGAATCACCCGGCCATAGGCACGCCGACCTTCTTCGGCGTACCAGTCGATATGGTCCCCCGCGCCGAACGCTTCCAGTTTGGCTTCGGCCAACGGTTTGCCCTGTTCCAGGGTGATCAAGGCCGCAATTTCATCCGAGCGCTGACGCACCAGATCCGCCGCCTTGCGCAGGATTTTCGAGCGATCGTAGGCGGATGTTTTGCGCCACACCTGGAAACCACGCTGGGCCGCTGCCAAGGCGCGGTCCAGATCGGCCGTGGACGCCAGGCTCAACTTGGCAATCTGTTCACCCGTGGCGGGATTGAACACATCAGCCTGGTGGAGATGGGTTCCGGAGGACCATTGACCGTCAATCAGTAGGGATTCGATAACGCGCATGTAGAAGGCCTTCAAAGGATGATTTTTATTTCACTGAAAGAAACACGATTTCTTTATACGACTCAATCCTAGGTTTTGTACGGCTTCACTGTCAAGGTCGAAAAAGCCACTTGACGATCCCTCATTGCGAGCGCTAGCTTTATCTTACAAAGAAATACTATTCCTACAAAAGAAACAAAAGGAACAACATATGAGCCTTGCCAAAGCCCTGCTTCACAATTGGAACGAACTGCCGCGCGAGACTGTGCGCAAAGGCGTCGAGCGCGTGGCATTCCGGGGTGATGACACCCTGTGTGTAATGAACTGGCTGACCCCGGGCATGGACGTGTTTCCCCACAGCCATACCTTCGAACAGCTGGTGATCATCGTGCAGGGTCGCGTGCGCTTTCACCTGGGCGCCGACGTGGTCGAAGGCGGCCCGGGCAGCATGATCCGCATTCCGGCGCATGTGATTCATTACGCAGAGCCCGTCGGCGACGAGGTGGTGATGAACCTCGATGTGTTCTCACCGATTCGCGATGACTATCGACACCTGATCGAGTACCAGGCCGCCGAGTTCGCCGAAGCCGAGCGGTCGCAGGCATGAACCGCCTGGGGTTCGCTTCACGGTTGCGTGCCGGAGAGTCGTTGGTCAGCACCTTTATCAAGACCCCCAGCCATGCGGTCGTCGAGATCGCCGGTGAGTGCGGGCTGGATGCGGTGGTGCTGGATGCCGAACACGCGCCCTTCGATCCGGCCAGCCTGGACCGTGGTTTGCTGGCGTGCCGCGCCGTTGATGTCGCCGGGCTGATCCGTGTCGCCGATGACCGCCCCGCGACCTTGCTGCAAGCCCTTGACCTGGGTGCCGACGGCCTGGTCTTGCCCCATATCGTCGATGGGGCTCAAGCACGCCAGATATTGCAGGCAACCCGGTATCGCAATGGCTGTCGTGGTTTCTCCAACTCGCCCAGGGCTGGCAGCTACGGCCGCGCCAACCTCGCCGAACACATGGCCGCTGAGGACGGTCGTCACGCGATCATTGCCCAGATAGAGGACCGTGCAGCACTGGACAACCTGGCGGCGATCGCCAGCGTCGAGCAGATTGACTGCCTGCTGGTCGGTCGTGCCGACCTGGCCGTCTCGCTCGGCGTCAGTTCACTGGATGATCCGCGCGTCGAGTCCGCTGTCAGCCGCGTGATCGAAGCTGCACGGCAAGCCGGCAAGGCTGCCGGGATTTTTGTCTCCAACAGCGAAGACCTGGAGCGCTTCAGCACCAAGGGAATGCGCTTTTTCATTCTGGGCTCGGACCAGGCGGTGCTGCGCACTGGCTGGACTCAACAGGTACGTCATTTCCACAGTTTGACTCGCTGAGCTGACTGCAAAACAACAAAAGGTAACCCCATGAACGCCATCATCCATACACCCGTCAACGAAGAACGTCAGGCTCGCATCGACAGTCTCATCCGCGGCGCCATTGATCTGCACTGCCACAGCGGCCCCTCAGTCATGCCGCGCTACTGCGACCATATTGAAGCCATGCGCGAAGCCAGCGAGGCTGGTTTGAAGGCGGTGTTGCTCAAGGATCACTATTACAGCTGCACACCCGTGACGACCTTGCTGAACAAGCACTTCAGCGAACTTGACGTTCACATGCTGTCGGGCGTGCCCCTGAACAACTCGGTCGGAGGGCTCAACGTCCATGCCGTCGAGCACGGCTTGAAGCTGGGTGCGAAACTGGTCTGGATGCCAACGTTTTCCTCGGCCAACCACATCGCCCATCACCATCAGGACGAGAAATTTACCGAAAAATTCCCGCAAACCACCCAACGCATGCTACAGCCGATCCCATTGACCGTACTCGATGAAAACGGCCGTCTGAAGGAGGAAGTGAAAGCGATCCTCGACCTGATTGCCGCAGAAGACGTGGTGCTGTCTGCCGGTCATCTGAACATCAAGGAAATCTGGCCGTTGTTCGAAGAAGCTCGCAATCGTGGCGTCAAACGACTGCTGGTCAACCATCCGACCTACGTCGTCGATGCCACGCTCGATGACATGCGCCAATTGGCCAGGGAAGGCGTCTACATGGAGCACTCCATGTGCATGTGGGTACCCGGGTCGAAGTTCAAGTTCTATGACGATCAATTTCTGCAACAAGTGATCGAAGCGGGAACCGTGGGCCTGACCATTCTCGGTTCCGACCTGGGCCAGCAAGGTAATCCAAGCATCGCCGAGGGCTTTCGTAATGTCATTGGCCAACTGCTGGATCTGAACTACAGCGACGAGGATATTCGCAAGATGACCTCCGGTAACGCTTCCCGCTTGATGAATCTGTGAGTGCACGCTCATGACGCGACTTATCACCCAGATTGGTTCACTGTCTTTTAAGAATCCGGTCTTCTGCGGGGCTGGCGAGCAGACCATGACTCGCGATGCCATCCGCGCAGCCCTGGCCAGCGGTGCTGGCGCGGTGGTAGCCAAATCCACCAACGAATCGCAAGCCGCAAAGCACCAACTGGATAAGACGGACTATGTGCTGCTGGATTCGACCTGGAACCGTTTGCCGTGGGACTTCTCTCCACCACCGGATGCCAGCCTTTTCGGTCGTTCAGGTTTGGTACAACGCGGTTTTGCCGAATGGCTCGACGACCTGGCGAAGCTGGACCTCGAAGCTCGGCAGCAGGATGCTTACGTTATTCCCAGCCTGATCCTCAGTGACCTCGAACAATGTGCGGACTTCGCCCGACGGATCGAACAGGCAGGCCTGCGAGTGTTGGAGCTGAACATTGGCGCCCCTCACGGTGAAGAAGCAGCCAAGGGCGCCATCGTCCTTGAGCGAGGCGCGGCACGCATTGAAGCCATTGTGTCGCGTATCCGGCGGGCGACGACATTACCGCTGTGGATCAAGCTCACCGGGCAAAGCGAGGACGTTGTTGGCCTGGCTCAGGCCGCGCGCAGGGGCGGAGCCGACAGCGTCGTGATGATGGGCCGTTTCATGGGTTTTCTGCCGGACCTGGAAACCGGGCGGCCCCTGCTGGGAACCAGTGCCGCAATAGGTGGGGGTTGGGCACTACCACTGACCGCACGCTGGCTGATGATGACGCGCAGAGCCATGGGCGACGACTACCCGCTGATCGCCACCAACGGCGCTCGCAGCGGGCTGGACGTCGCGCGTTTTTTGCTGTCCGGGGCCTGCGCCACAGAGATGACCTCCGCGGTGTTCACGGGCGGCTATGAAGTGTTGTCCCGTGCTGTACGCGAGCTGGATGAATATGTAGTCAAACGAGGTCTCAGCGTCGAGCAACTGCTGGGCAGTGCGGCTGATCAGGTGCAGACCTATCAACAGCAACCTGACCGACCAGAGTGGTGGAAAGGCTTTGCCCCGGAGTGCCCAGGGTCTCCCGCCTGAAACGGCTTGGTCGGGAGATCACTGACAGTTGGCGATTGATGTTGCCTTGAGGAAGGGCCCAAAGGGCCCGTTTTTCAGACTATCATCCGGTCGAACGTGAGGGCGCCGCCACAGCTTTAGGATAGTGTGGCTCGATCTATTCAACAGGATAAATGTACTCATGAGTCGAATTCGTGGATTTCACGCACATGTGTATTTCAGCGCCGAGACGTTTGAGCAAGCCCGCATTTTGTGTGAGCACGCCAGCAAGCTATTTACGTTAAAAATGGGACGTATGCATACAGAGCCGGTTGGGCCACACCCCGACTGGAGTTGTCAGTTAGCTTTTCGCCCGGCCGTCTTTGGAGAACTGGTTCCCTGGCTGGCGCTTAACCGGGGTGAGTTGGTCATCTTCGTTCACCCCATCACCCGTAACGAATTGGCTGACCATCGCGATCATGCCATCTGGATGGGAGAGGTTCGACCGCTGGATCTGTCGACGTTGAATGAAGGCTCGACTGAATATGAACTCTAACTCAAGGCGTTGATGTAAGGTCCTACTGCTGGAATAAATCACCAACAGATAATCTCAAGCGAACGTACAAGCCTCGTCGAAACACAGACACGGCAGCATTGGCTGCAGTGGGTTTGTTCGTAACCCAGATTGACATTGCTACGAAATAGTGTGCGTGGACATGAGATCGAACGATCTCCTTTACCCGCTCGGGTCCCCCTTCATAGCGAAAGGTTCTGGATTTGTTTTGGGCGTGGGGAAACGAGCTCGCAAAATCGCGCTCGCCTCCAAACGGTCAGTGTGCCAACGCTTTGGTGGGATAAAGACCAAGCCAACCCGGTGATGGCTCACCTTTGACTTCACCGAGGTAAAGGCCGATCTGAGCACGGAAGCGCTCGACTGCTGCACGATCAGCCATGAAGTGCTCGAAAGCCGTAGGGTCGGTGTTGGGGTATTCCCAAATCTGCTTATAACCCTTTGGCGGTGCGACGTCCGTCCGTACCGACCACATGTACCAAACCTCACTTTGGGTTTTCTTGTCCAGCAACCAGCTTAGGTAAAGCTTCGCTGTCGCTGGATGTTTAGTGCCTTTCAAGATCGCCGCGCGCTGGGCCCAGGATACGAAAGGATCCTGTTTTGGCAGGACAAAACGCGAATGGGCTGCTGGGTCCGGCCTCAACGCGCCGTCGGTGGAGAACGTCACACTGGACTGTCCGCTTTCAACGTCGTCCGCTGGAGCCTGAGTACCCCGCACGTAGCGAGGTTGTTGATCCCTGAACCGCTCGACATACGACCAGCCATGCGTACTTGAGGAAAGCCGGTATCGCCATGCTGGTTGCTGGCAGAGTCGTAACGCGCACGGTTTTCGGGTGTATCGGGCGTTCGCCAGACGACGCCATCGACACCCAGCAAGCGCAACCCGGCCCAAGTGGGATAGCCGGCCGCTTCATGCCAGCTTTTTTGAGTCAAATCGAAGACTTGTCGTACGGCCTCGCTGCCCAGCCGCTGACGGGCCTGGACTACGGCGCTGGGCGCGACCAGCGGACGTTGCCCAAATCCTTAGAGGGAATTGGGAGTCGATACGAAGTTGTGGGTCTGTTCCAGTGTTCGAGCCAGACGCATAAAAAAATCCGATGCCTATTCAGGCATCGGATTTTGATTTTTTGCGACCAAAGGTCAAGCAACGAGCTTTAACTGATCGGCATTAGGCCTAAGCCTCTTTTTTGGGTTTCTACATACTTCAATGGAAGCCTATAGAAAATAATTAAAGCGGGAAACGAGACTCGCACTTGGTGGACGAATCATTGAAATTAAAGAATTTCTTCTTTCCGCAGCAAGAAAAGACTTCCTCGGCGGCGCGGTTAGTCGAGCCGACCACCATTTTCCCGTGCGTGCTTGATGTCTCTCGAGGGTGGGGCTCCGAAACGTCGGGCATATTCGCGGCTGAACTGGGCGACGCTTTCATAGCCGACCCGCAACGCGGCGGTGTTCACGTCTACACGCTCGGTCAACATCAGGCTGCGCGCGGCTTGCAGCCGTAGCGATTTTTGATACTGAATGGGGCTGGTGCCTGTCAGCTTTCGAAACCGGTGATGCAGGGTAGAGCTGGCCATTCCTGATCGTTCGGCGAGCTCGGCCACGTGCAGCGGCTTGTCGTAATGATATTTTAGCCATTCAATGGCTCTCACAATGCCCTTGTCCCGGTAACCATCGCGAGTGACGCTGCGCAACAAATGCCCCGCTTCACTGAGCAGCAGCCTACCGTATATCTCCCGCTTGATAAGGCCCGACATCAAACCTGCTTCAAGCGGCCGTTCGATCAACGTGGAGAGTCGAGCGAACGCATCGAGTAGCTCACTCGTCACCATACCGGATACGAAGCCCCGTGCCTCAGTAGCCGTTTCCTGCTTTGGCGGTTCCAGGGTCAGGATCACCTCGTTGAGCATGGAAAAATCGAGCTTCAACACAATGGATAAATAAGGAGTTTGCTCGCTAGCCGCGTTAACGCGAGCCAGTGTGGGTATATCGACCGAAGTGACGAAAAACGCGCCTTGCTCGAACTTACAGGCTTCCTCGCCGAACGTGATCTCCTTCGCGCCCTGCAGAATGATGGCCACGCAGGGCTCATAAATGCAGTACTTGGGCGTACCTAGTTCGGCCACTCGATAAAAAGCCAAGCCAGGAATCGACGTCGTGCAAGCCTCGGCCAAGCCAATCTGCAGAGTGACTTTTTCGATAAGCCGTCTGAGTGCCTGGAGGCGCTCGTTGGGCTGAGTGGGTTCGCGCACGCTCGGGGAATGCGCATGGCTGATACGGAACTGCGAAAAGGAACCGCTCGTCATCACATGCACCCCTATTTACGGAATGTTCGAGTCTCCTGAGAGTATGTGACCAGCACAAGTGCATCGGCAGGATTGTGCAAAAAATATGGCGCATTAGGGTCATCCGGCCGACCCTCGTTGTTCTAACTTCTCTTACGAATACCGGCTTCGATGGCCCCCTGAAACCTCAGTCTCTAAAGGAAGATTGGATGGATAGACGAGATTTTCTTACCTATTCGGCGACTGGCGCTGTTGCAGCCGCTTTGCTGCCAGCACTGAGTGTCGCAAGTTCGGCGGCTACAGCCCCTGCGCCCTCTTCGCTGACAGAGCGCGGACGCGTGATGCCTACGCGAGGGCGGCTCGTACGCGCAGACCTGCCCCTCAATTCCCCCTCGCAGACAATGAGATACATGACCCCTCAACGCTTTGGCATGGGCGGGACGCAGATCGGCAATATCTTTGCGCTAATCGACGACGTGCAGGCGGGTTTGATTCTGCGACTGCTTGGGGGGCGGGTGTAAGGCTTTACGAAATATCGCCGTTCTGCGGGTTTGGCTTGAGTGAGTATCGTCTGGGCCGCTTTCTTCATGACAAAGATCCAGACGACTATGTGACCTCCACCAAGGTCGGCCGCGTATTGACGGCCGCGGGTGGCCCGCGTGCGGACCATGCGATCTGGAAGTCGCCTGCGCCCTTCAACTATGACTACACCGCGGCAGGCGTGCGAGGCTCCGTGGAAGACAGTCTGCAGCGTCAGGGACTGCCTCGTATCGAATCGCGCGCACAGGGGTGATGGTTGAGCTAGAAAAGATGCGTGATGAAGTTCTCATCAAGGCATGGGCCTTAGGCGTCAATACACCGAACGCCATGGTTCAGGTACTGACCAGCAATGACCCGATGCCCAACATCGCATTGCTTGCCTGCCAGTATTCCCTCCTCGACCACGCCGATGCGTTGCGCAGCACCTTTGCGTCGCTGAAAAGCAAGGGCACCAGTGTCGTGGTGGGAACACCACTGAATGATGGGGTTCTGGGAGACCGTAGCCGATATAACTTCAGTCAGGATCTACCTGCCGGAGCGGTAGAGAAGCGGGCGCGAATCATGGCCGTTGCCAGTCGACATGGCATCGATATTCATACTGCCGCCTTGCAGTTCGCAGCAGCACATCCGCAAGTGTCCGCGATTATTCCGGGGGCGCGTTCGCCGGGGCAAATCGTTTCCAATGTACAGGCGATGAAGGTCGGTATTCCGGTAGCCTTTTTGGGAAGAGCTGAAGAACCAAGGCTTGATCGATGCTCAAGCACCGGTTCCCTCATGAGCAGGGTCCACGCCCGGGCTACCTGCTGATGTAACGCTATAGTCTTCAGCCTCATTTATCCCGTGGCTGGTTTCGAACTTATCCTCCTGGGTGCAGCAACGATGCAAGCAGCAGCCGCTTTATTAGCAACTTACCGGGACACGCTTTAAATTTCTGTCGCGGCGATCACTTATATCTACAACGTCGGGAATTCAAGGACCTTATTCTCCAGCAAATAAACTGCGTACGCGTTCAAACGAGAACGCTAGCCTAAGGTCGTCATCAATGAAAACATGAACCTCTCCCTCTGGATTTTGCGTTGGCTGCGTAGAGGTAGCCTCCCGGTTGAAATCGGACGCACTTTTCACTTCATCAGCGACGCGATCACTCTTGGACTATACCTATTCTTGTGGCTCTCAGGTCTTGGTTTCCTTGCCCTTTACGCGATGGAGTCACCGGAAAAATTTGAAAACCCTAGACTCTGGGCGAATGTAATCGTGGTGATCGTCCTGACCATCAATGGAGTCATCATCCGCGCGTTTGTGTTACCAGAAACACTACCCGACTTGAGTCGCCTCCTGCTCTTTGGGGTTTCCCGCAGGAGAGCTGCCTTATTTCTTGCAGCAGGTGCGGCTTCGGGTGTGTCTTGGTACACAGCTTTTGCCTTCGGCATTTTTCGTGAGTTAAACAACAGCGTCACATTCACCCTGTTGGTCATCATGTGGCTTACGCTGATAATAGCCGCCTCTCTCGCCGCAATCCTGCTTTGGTTAAACTCTGCCGCGGGATCAAGAAGATCGCCTTCGCTCAGCCCTCCGATTTAAAATAAGGACCATTCTGGACATTGATATTTTCGAAGCTTGGGCCCCCCCTGCTACTCAGGACGCCGCGCGGCTTCGACATTGCGTCGATTGAAGGTACCGATCATAGGTGTTCCGTGGGCACGCATGATCGGCTCGATACGGCGATGCAGTGCGTGGTAGTGATAGAACGGCACCCGCGGGAATAGGTGGTGAACGGAGTGCAGGTTCTGCCCGAGCCAGAACCACTCCAACGGTTTCATCCATCCGGGCATGATCAGACTGTTGGTGTTCCGGTAACGAGAGGAGTCCTTGTACGGCACGTGGGGGCGATAGGCGAACCAGTACGCGACGAAGTATCCACCGGCCAAGTAGCCGAACAACAGCAGAGCCCAGGTATGCTCTCGCTCAATGAGCGTAATGAGCGCAACCCGCCAGCCGATCGCGAACAGCACTTCAGCAATGTACGCCGCCTTTACCCGCCGTGGAGCGGTCGGCCAATAATCGCGGAACAAGAAGGTGTTCTGGACCCACAGAAAACGAAATCCGCAAACCAGGAAGGCGAGCAATCCACCGCTCATGCCGTTAACGACGTAGTCCGGATCCTTGTCCGGCTGGTTGGTGTAGCGATGATGGGTGAAATGCTCGACCTTGTGAGTAGAGAACGGCACTATCATCAAAGGCGCGACCAGGTACCCACAAAGATCATTGAGCCACTGCAGTCGATTATGATCACCGTGAATGTTTCCATGCACGGCCTCATGCAGAGGTGTATAGGACATGTATGTAACGACGGCGTAGATCAGCGTTGCAGTTGTCAGCGACAACTGGCCTGTCGCAAACAGGTAAAAGTCCCCAATAAGCGATGTCCACACCAGTAACACCAGTGCCATCGTCGGCCAGGCCAGTTCAGCGGTGTATTCGCGTGCCGTGGCGACGGCCTTCTTATTCAGCGCGTTGAGATCCAGATCCATGGTCGTCCTCCCGGGACGTTCTTATTGTTTGGTGTTTGCGCAACCTTAGCGGGTAGTCGTGTAGCCTTAGTAGGACATGGGGGGCCTTTCGCCATGCATTTCTGGCCAGGCCGTATCACACCGTTGTTTCAGAAGATTCCGGCATGGGCATACCAAAGCACGCGAGCTTTAAGCACCCCGTCGCCATCAGTCAGGTGATGGTGAACTTCGCCGCGCGCTACGGCGTCCATGCACAGACGTGCCTGCTGGGTACCGGCATCATCGAAGCGCAGCTGCGGGACGCGGACGCCCTGATCACACGCGAGCAGGAGATGCGTCTGATTGAAAACCTGATGCTCGCTTTGCCGGACGTTCCCGCACTGGGCTTCGAGCTCGGCCTGCGATACAACGTTGCGACTTTCGGCATCTGGGGATTTGCGCTGCGAACCAGTCGCAATGTGCGCGAGGCCGTTCAGTGCGCGCTGCGCTATCTGCCGCTCAGCACGGCGTACTGCCGATTGGAGATATTCTGCGACCAGCACGAATATGGCACTAGCGTCGACGCCTCGGCGATCCCGCACCACCTGCGGCAGTTCCTGTTGGAGCGAGATATGGCGACAGGCATTCGTCTGTTCGACGAGCTGGCGTTGTCGGGATTGCATGTGCTGCGGCTCGAATTTCAGGGCAGGCCGCCGGCGCACGCGGACCGGATCGAAGCACTCAGCGGCATCGCGCCACACTATGGATGTTCGCGCAACGCCATCGTGCTGCGTCGGCAAGATGCGGAGTTGCCTCTGCCGATGTACGACCTACATCTGGTCCGACTGTTGGAAGATCAGTGCCGCACGCAACTGCAGAGACGGCAAGTCGGCGGCGTCACCGGCCAGGTCCGACAATTTCTCTTGGGGGCAACGGGGCTGGCAGCCTCCCTCGAAGAGGTTGCGAATCAGCTGGCGATGGCCCCGCGCAGCCTGCATCGCAGGCTGACAGAGGAAGGCACTACCTTCCGTAAACTCGTCGAGGCGGAGCGCAAACAACTCGCTGGGCAACTGTTGGAAAATACTGAGATGAAGCAGGAGGATCTAGCGTTTCAGCTTGGCTACGCTGATTCTACAGCCTTCGCGCGTGCGTTCCGGCGCTGGTTTGGACAGTCACCGAACGAGTATCGGAAAGTCTCAAAGCGGTGAGCGCAAATCAGCAACTCCTAACTCTAGCGGTCGGCTTGCATGACGGTCTATCGTGCAAAAACAACCGACCGTCAGCCATAAGCCGGTCACTTGAGTTTTACACTCAGTGTTTAGCATCCCAGCGGCGGAATAGGACACTGGCGTTGACGCCGCCGAACCCGAATCCATTTGAGAGCGCGTGGGTGATCGGCATCTTCCGGGCATTCAGGGCAACCAGATCAAGCCCGTCTGCGGCCTCATCGGGATGATGCAGGTTCAGCGTGGGCGGTACGACCTGGTCACGCAGCGCCAGCACCGCGAAGATGGCTTCAATGCCCCCGGCCGCGCCCAGCAGGTGCCCGGTAGCGGATTTGGTAGAGGTGATCGCCACACCGGAGTCAGTGCCGAACACCGAGCGAATGGCGGCCAGTTCCCCGCTATCGCCGACCTGGGTGGAGGTCGCGTGGGCATTGATGTGCTGCACGTCGGCAGGGCTGACAGCGGCTTGGCGCAGCGCTTGCTCCATGGCACGCCGCGCGCCATTACCGTCTTCAGGGCCTGCCGTCAGGTGGTAGGCATCGGCACTGGTGCCGTAGCCGACCAGTTCCGCCAAGGGCTTGGCCCCGCGTGCCAGGGCATGTTCCAGCGATTCGATCACCAGCACGCCGGCGCCCTCGGCCATGACAAAACCGTCGCGATCACGGTCGAAGGGACGCGACGCTTCCTGCGGGCGCTCGGCAAATCCCGTGGACAGCGCGCGAGCCGCCGCGAAGCAACCTAGGGTGACACGGTCGATTGCCGCTTCGGTACCACCGCACAAGGCGATATCAGCCTCACCGCACCTGATCAACCTGGCCGCATCGCCGATGGCCTGCACCCCAGCTGCGCAGGCGGTTACCGGCGCGCCGAGCGGCCCCTTGAAACCGTGGCGGATGGAAATATTCCCCGCCGCCATGTTGGCCAGAAAGGCCGGTGCCGTGAACGGTGACAAGCGTCGCGGGCCGCGGGCGTCGGTGGTGCGTACGGCATCGGCAATCGCGCCAAAGCCACCCACGCCCGACGAGATAATCGTGGCGGTCCGCTCCTGGTCGGCCGCTTCAGTCGGATGCCAGTTGGCCTGGGCCAGAGCTTCGTCGGCGGCTACCAGGGCGAACTCGATGAAGCGATCCATTTTCTTGCGATCCTTGACCGAAATGACGCGCTCCGGGTCATAACCGGCGCTGGCGTCTTCCTCCAGCGACGGCACCTGGCCGCCCACCGCCACACCGGTACCCTCGGTGATATCGCCAGGCAGGATACGAATGCCGGAGCGTCCGGCCAGCAACCGCTGCCAGACTTCTTCAACGCCGCAGCCCAGGGGGCCAACAATACCTACGCCCGTGACAACAATTCGCTTTTGACCTTCGGCAGTACTCATAAGAACCTCTTCATTTCTCAGTCGACGCGCAATAGAAGCAGTCAGCGCTCGTTTGCTTACACCAGCCTCGCTGTTTCAGTTTAAGCAGGATGGTCAGGACGGATCTTGAACCAGATGGAATACATCGCTGGCAGGAAGACCAGCGTCATGATAGTGCCGACGAACGTGCCGCCGATCAGCGTGTAGGCCAGCGTCCCCCAGAAGACCGAGTGTGTCAGGGGGATGAACGCCAGGATGGCCGCCAGCGCCGTCAGCAGCACGGGGCGGGCCCGCTGTACCGTGGCTTCGATGACCGCGTGGAACGGATCCAGCCCTTCTTGCGCGTTGTGATGGATCTGCCCGATCAGGATCAACGTGTTGCGCATCAAGATGCCCGAGAGTGCGATCAGGCCGACCAGGGCGTTGATCCCAAAAGGCTGGTGGAAGATCAGCAGGGTTGGCACCACGCCAATCAATCCCAGTGGCGCAGTGAAGAACACCATCATCATGGCCGAGATCGAACGCACCTGCACGATGATGATCAGCAGCGTCAGGGCAACCATGATCGGCAGCAGCGGCACGATCGCCTGGCCGGCCTTGCCCGACTCCTCGATGGCCCCGGCCTGCTCGATCCGGTACCCGTCAGGAAGGCTGTCGATGATCGGCTGCAATTGCTTGATGATCGCGCTCGATACGTCTGGCGGCTGCAAGTCTTCGGCAATGTCGCCGCGCACGGTAATGGTCGGCGTGCGATCACGCCGCCGCAGGATCGGGTCCTCCATGCGCACATCAACCTCGCCGACCTGGGACAGCGGAACACGCTGCCCCGTCGCGCCCACCAGGGTAAAGCCTTCTATCTTGGCGGGATCGAGCCGAATATCACCCGCAGCGCGGCCGACCACCTGCACCGAACGGATGTCCTCGCGAACCGCCGTAATCGGCACCCCCGTGAGCAGGAACTGCAACTGCTGGGCGACGGAATTAGAGGTCAGGCCCACCGCCTGCAAGCGATCTTGATCCAGGCTGAAATGCAGCGTCGGCGTCAG
This sequence comes from Pseudomonas grimontii, assembly GCF_007858185.1. Classification (GTDB taxonomy): domain Bacteria; phylum Pseudomonadota; class Gammaproteobacteria; order Pseudomonadales; family Pseudomonadaceae; genus Aquipseudomonas; species Aquipseudomonas grimontii. Next base: position 70,020 of record NZ_VFES01000018.1, on the reverse strand, counting down.
TGGTCCCCAGTCGGTATTGACGGTCCGCATCATCGGGCTCGCTTGCATGACGTCTTGTACCCGGCCGGCGATCTCGCGCAACGTTGACGGGTCGGGGCCCATGACCCGGTAGGCCACGGGGAATGGCGAATACGGACCAAACACCAGTTGAGTCACCCGCACCCGAGCCTGCGGGGCGAGCCCTTCGGCGACTGCTTCGCGAAGACGGAACTTGAGGGTCTCACGGGCTTCCTGGCTGTCGGTCAGCACCACAATCTTGGCGAAGGACGGGTCAGGGAGCTCCGGCGCCATCGCCAGGTAGAAGCGCGGCGCACCTTGACCGATATAGGCGGTGACGATTTTCGCCTCATCCTGCTTTTGCAACCAGGCCTCGACCTTGGCAGTGGCGGCGCTGGTCTGCTCGATGGAGGTTCCATAGGGCATCTGCACCTCGACCATCACCTCGGGACGGTCTGAGGTCGGGAAGAATTGCTTCTTGACCAGGCCCATGCCGAGAATCGCCACGACAAATGTCGCGACCACGGTGCCGACTACCCACCATTTGCGCGCGATGACGCGGGTCAGAATCCGGCGGAAGCGGTTGTAATGACGAGTGTTGTAGATGGCCGCGTGACCGCCCTCGACCGGCTTGATGTCCGGCAACATCTTCACCCCCAGGTATGGCGTGAAGGCCACCGCCACCACCCAGGAGGCAATCAGGGCGATGCCGACGATCCAGAACATGTTGCTGGTGTATTCACCGGCGGTCGACTGCGCAAAGCCGTTGGGCATGAAGCCAATCGCCGTCACCAGCGTACCGGACAGCATTGGCGCAGCGGTGTGGCTCCAGGCATAGGCGGAGGCTTTGATCCGGTCGTAGCCCTCCTCCATCTTCACCACCATCATTTCGATCGCGATGATCGCGTCGTCCACCAACAGTCCGAGCGCCAGGATCAGCGAACCCAGGGTGATGCGGTCAAAGTTCTTTCCAGTGGCCGCCATCACCACAAACACTATCGCCAGTGTCAACGGTACGGCGGCTGCGACCACAACGCCTACACGCCAGCCCATGCTGAGAAAGCAAACGAGCATTACAACCAGCAACGCGACAAAAAACTTGACCATGAACTCGCCGACGGCCGAATCAATGTTCACGGCTTGATCGGTGACCTTGGTCAGCGTCATGCCCAGTGGCATGCCTTCATTGATCCTGGTCGTCTCGGCGTCCAGTGCCTTGCCCAGGTCCAGGCCGTTCCAGCCCTCGCGCATTATGACCCCTAGCAGCAGAGCCTCTTCGCCGTTATTGCGCACCAGGAAAGTAGCGGGGTCTTCATAGCCGCGCTCGACTGTCGCGACGTCCGAGAGCTTCAGCGTGCGCCCCTGGACCGCAAGCGGTGTATCGCGAATTTTCGCCAATTTATCGAAGGCGCCGTCCACCCGCAGGACAACCTGCGGACCGTTGGTTTCGATAGAGCCAGCAGGCGTGAGCAGATTCTGGCCGTTTAGCGCGGCGAAGATCTCCTGGGGCGAGACGCCCAAGGTGGCCAAGCGATCATGGGAGAACGACACAAAAATGCGCTCGGCCTGCTCACCGATGATGTTGACCTTCTTCACCCCCGCCACGTGCAACAGGCGTTGGCGCAACGACTCAGCATCACGTACCAGCAGACGCTGCGGTTCGCCTTTGGCTTTCAGGGCGAACAGCGCGAATGTCACATCGGCAAACTCGTCGTTCACCATCGGCCCGATGACGCCCGCCGGCAGCCGGGTGGCCTCATCGTCGAGTTTTTTGCGCGCCTGATAGAACTCCTCTTGCACTTGCGAAGGTGGCGTGCGATCGACCAGCGACACCATGGTGAAAGCCAGACCTGGACGGGTGTAGGTTTCCGTGCGGTCGTACCATTTCAGTTCTTGCAGGCGCTTTTCAAGCGGCTCGGCGACCTGGTCCTGCATCTCTTGGGCGGTCGCGCCCGGCCATGCCGTGATGACGGTCAACTGCTTGACCGTGAACGGCGGGTCCTCGGCACGCCCCAACTGGAAGAACGCCAAGGTACCGGCGACGGCAATCAGGAAGATCAGGAACACCGTAATAGAGCGCTCGCGAACCGCGAGCGCCGATAAATTGAGGCTCATTGACGGCTCCCAGCAACCTTCACATCAACCGGCTCGGTCATCAGCCGCACTTCATCACCATCGCGCAGCAGATGCGCGCCCAGCGCGACAATGCGCTCGCCGACCTTGAGCTCACCTGCAACTCGGGCGGCGTCGTCGCTCAAGCCCAGTACCTGAACAGGTCGCCAGCTGACTTTCGCCGGTTCGCCGGCAATGACCCATACACCGGGTCCCTTGCCCGGGTCATAGAGGGCAGCGATCGGAACTTGCAGGACCGGCCCTTGCGCGGAGTCTTCGGCGATCCGAAGGGTGACGGTCGAACCCAACGGCGCATTGGCCAGCCCACCTGCCAATACATACCGAGCCTCAAAGGTGCGCGTCACACGGTCAGCCGAATCCGAGAGCAGTCTCAGCTTCGCAGTGACAGCAGCCGAGGTGTTGCCATAAAGCGTCGCCTGCGCGGTGGACCCTGCGGCCGGACGCAAGGTTTCTGGCAACTGCACGATGGCTTCGCGCTGCCCGGCCCGCGCCAGTCGAATTACGATTTGCCCGGGGCTGACCACCTGCCCTGGCTCGGCGAGCGTCTCCATCACAACACCGTCGGCGTCCGCGAGCAACACGGCATAGCCCGACGCATTACGGGCCACGTCAGCCTGGGCTTGCGCGGCACTCAGTTGCGCCTTCGCGGTATCGGCTGCGGCTTTGATTTGGTCGTAGCCCGAGGCGGAAATGGCACCGGCGGCAACCAGGTCGCGATAGCGAACCTCGTCATCCGCGGTTTGTTTGGCTCGGGCTTTGGCGGCAGCGACAGCTTCTTGCTGCGCTCGTGCTTGCAACCCTAAGTCAATGGGGTCGAGACGCATGAGCGGCTGACCACGCTTAACGGTCTGACCGGTATCGACCAGACGCTCAAGCACCTTGCCCGACACTCTAAAACCCAGGTCACTCTGGACGCGAGCCGCCACGACGCCGGTGAAAGAACGCGAGAGACCGGACGAATCCTGAACTTCAGAGATCCTCACCAAGGGGGCAAGGGTGCGCGGATCTTTAGCGGTGGAAGAGTCGCCACACGCCGTCAAGATGAGAGGCAACAAGCAAGCGGCGAGGGGGACAGGTCGAAGCCGGCGCATAGGTTCCCTTTACTTATAAATAGGACAGAAGTCACATTCTCAGACCGGTGACCATTATTGTCAATAGTCACTTCATGGCGCCAAACTGCGCAATATCAACGCGGTCAAATGCATCGACGCCTCTCGCATCCCGTCCAGATTGTATTGCAGCTGGCCCGGATTGATGTAAGGACACGTGACTAAATAGATGGCGCCAACCACCTCATCAAGCGGCGTTTTTCGCTCGAATTCCCCCTCCTCTCGCCCCGCCAGAATGATTTGCGTGATGACTTCCCGTAAGCGCTCCTCATGGAGCCTCACCGACGGCCACCGCTCCCGCGCGGCAACCGCGGCAATGTCGTAGAGCTTTCGATCATAGAAGAACAGATCACTGCCAGCCTCTATCAGCCCACGAAATAAGCTCCTTAGCTTCCCGGAGGCCGTCGGCGCATCCGAAACCATAGCATCGACGATCTCCATGACAGTGGCGAGTCGGTTCGCGCAGATCACCTCGCCGATCGCCTGCTTGGAATCGAAGAACTTGTAGATATAGGCCTTGGAGAAACCGATGGATTTGGCGAGATTGGACACCGTGGTTTTTCCATAACCGTAACGCCCGAAGTGCCCGGTTGCCGACTCAACGATCTGATCGCGGACGCTGTGCTCCGAAGGACCACGCAAATGGAGTGCCTGTATGTGTTCAGTCATTTTTAACTTCGCTCATGAGCGTCAATTGACAACGAGTGACCATAATGTAATGTAGTCACAAATCCTTTTCGATTCAAGGAACCTCAATGCCTTCCTTCCGCCCCGTAGCTCTTTTGGTGAGCGCCAGCCTGATGGCCGGCTGCGCGGTTGGTCCGGACTATCACCGTCCGGACGCTCCGCTTTCGGACCGCTTCCTGGGTCAACCCTTTGTCGAACAGCGACCCGCGGCGGTGCCAGCCAGTCTCGTGGACTGGTGGGAAGGCTTTGATGATCCAGCGCTAACTGAATTCGTCGCCAAGGCGCTTGAGCAGAATATGGACCTGGCGCAGGCGTCGGCGCGAGTCGCGCAGGCTCGAGCGGGACTGGGTGCGGCCAATGCCGCTTTGCTGCCCTCGGGCAATATCAGCGGCCAAGCCGCGCGCTCCTACCAGTCAGTCGAGACCCCACTCGGCCAGGTGCTGAATTCAACGCCTGGCTATGATCGCTACGGAAGTGCCTACGAGCTCAACCTCGATGCCAGCTGGGAGGTCGACCTCTTTGGCGGTCTGCGCCGTGGACGCGAGGCGGCACTGGCCGAGTACCAGGCTTCTGAAGCAGGTGCCGCAGCCACACGCCTGGCTGTTGCGGCGCAGACCGCCGACATCTACATCACTGTGCGCGGACTGCAGGCACGGCTGGACATTGCGAACCAACAGGTCAAAACGCAGCAGGAACTGCTGGAGAAGGTCCAACTGCTCTACAGCAAGGGCCTCGCCGCTAGCTATCAGGTTCGCCAGACCGAAGGAGCCTTGGCACAGGTCCAAGCCACAGTGCCCGTTCTGCAGACCGGCCTGGATGCCGCGATGAACGCACTGGATATTATGCTCGGCAAGCCGCCCGGCACCCATCGCACACAACTGGCAAGTGCGGGGAGGATTCCTCTCGCGCCGCAGATCAAGGCTACGGGAACACCGGCCGATCTGCTGCGCCGCCGGCCGGATCTCATCGTGGCGGAGCGCCGCCTGGCGGCCTCCAATGCACGCATCGGGGAGGCCGTTGCTGAGTACTACCCGAAATTCTCCCTCAGCGCATTGCTGGGCAGCGCCACAGCAGTATCCGCCGGTAATCTTTTCACCGGGGGCGCCAGCCAATCAGCGGGCGCACTGGGTCTGCGCTGGAGACTCTTCGACTTTGGCCGCATCAACGCGCAAATCGATCAAGCAAAGGGGCAGGAAGCCGAGGCCCTGGCCGCTTACCGCCAGTCTGTGCTGCGCGCCACCGAGGACGTCGAGAACGCATTCTCGGCACTGGTGAATCGAGAGGCCCAGACCACTACCCTCACCCAGGGTGAAGCTTCGCTGACCCAGGCTCGGCAATCGTCGTTCATTGCCTATCAGAAAGGCACCGCCAGCCTGATCGATGTCCTGAATGCCGACGAAACGCTGCTACAGGCCTCCGATGCCCGGGCGCAGGCGCGAACGGAATCGGCACGGGCGGCGGTTGCGGCATTCAGGGCCCTGGGGGGTGGCTGGCAACCGCCGGAAACCAAACCGGTGGCGAGTCGCTGAGTTGATCAGCCCAGGCAGTTCTTCATCCCCCTACCCTATTGGCTCAACAACCCGAGATCAGCGATATGAAACCAAACGAACACTCCTGGGTACTCATCACAGGCGTTTCAAGCGGATTTGGCGAGGAATTTGCCCGACAATATGCCGCGCAGGGGAAATCGCTGGTCCTGGTAGCACGCAGACTGGATAAGCTCGAAGCGTTATCAGCGCAGTTGCGCGAACAGTTCGCCGTTGAGGTGATCGTCGAGCAAGTAGACCTGTCGTCGATCCCCGCGGTCATCGAACTGCATAAGCGGCTGAGCGAGCGGCGAATAGTGGTCGACGTGCTCATCAACAATGCGGGACATGGGTTGCAAGGGCCTTTTCTGGATCAGCCTCTGGACCGTTCCCTGGCCATGATCGATCTGGATATCGCCAGTCTGACGGCCCTGACTCACGTCTTCGCGGCAGACATGCGAGCCCGCAAGCGTGGACACATCCTGATGGTCGCCAGCCTGCTGTCTTTTCAAGGCGTGAAGAATTTTGCCGTTTACTCTGCCGCTAAAGCTTACGTGCTGCGCTTCTCTGACGCATTGCATCGTGAACTCAAAAGCGACGGCGTCATCGTGACGGCACTTTGTCCGGGGATGTCGGATACCGGGTTTGCTCAAAGCGCCCGGCAAACGATTACGCCAGCCTTGAAAATGGTCATGATGCAACCACAACCCGTAGTCCGCGCTGGCATTCGAGCGCTGCAAGCCGGACGTTTGAGTGTCGTGCCGGGCTTTGGCAACAAGGCGATGACCGTCCTGACCTGGGCCACACCGCGTCGGTTTCACCAAGGTCTCATGGCACGCATCATGGGCGCCTGAAAGGACGGCGAAGTGCTCTGGAAGCCGGGAGTCAGCCTACACTCCCGGCCGGTCAAGCGGCACTCGATCAGAAGCAATAGCTGACGGAAGTACCAAAACCACTCGCACTGTTTTTGTACTTGGAGCTGTAGGCTCCCCGGGTTGCCGACGCATCGTTGACCCGCACGCTCTCTTCCCACAGATAGGAATAAGCGACATCAACGGTGACATTGTCCACGGGTGTCCAGCCTGCACCGAAGCTGATAACTGTCCGGTCGCCTGTAGGAAATGCCGTTGGTGACCTTGGTCTTGGCATCCAAGTGGCAACTGACCTTGGAATGGTAAGTCAATCCCAGACGGGTTCGATCCGTCGCCTGCACCAGGATACCGGCGTTGAAACCAAGTGCCGTATCGTCACCGTTGCTTTTGAGTTTTCCATCATTGCGACCTGGGCTGAGTGGGTTGGGCACCATGCCGGTTATCTCACCGCTGATGCGGTTGATCGTAGGCCCAAAACCGATCGACACGGTGTCGTTGAAAGCCAAGCCGAGTTTGGTCGGCACCGCCGTAGTTTCGAAGCGCGGCCATCAACCTCGGCAGCTCGTCCATGCGGAGAAACGGATTGTCCGTCACGGGAGGTTTGGTAAGTGCGACCACATCGAGGTCTGAAGCTGGGTTGTGTTCCAGCCCCTCAATTTTCACCAGCGCATAGCGGAACAATTGGTTAAACCAGGTCCGGCATTTTTCCGCCGTCGTTAAGGCCTTGCGCTATTCGATCCTGCTCAGTAAATCCAGCAGATCGTGACGATTGATATCGTAGATGGACCGCCCGCCCAGGGTGGACAGGACGTCTTTATTGAAGATTCTCAAGATCTGCGAGAGCGTGCTCTGGCGTCCTTCCTTCAGGCTCAGCCTGCGGAACTCCACCCACTGATTGAACACGGCCTCGAAGGTGTGCTCTGCCGCAAAAAGAACAGCACGACGCTGCTGTTTACGGTGCTCATAGGGATGATCCCTTGGGCGACCAAGGCGCGCGCCTCATCACGTCGCGCACGAGCTTCTTTGAGGCTGATTTGCGGATAACTACCCAGAGACATGCGCTTTTGCCCCCCCGCCCAGTAGTACCTGAAACGCCAGATTTTTCCGCCGCGCGCCGTCACGTTGAGCGCAAGCCCATCCGTGTCGCCCATCGTGTAGTCATTGCCGGTGATTCGGGCTTGCCGAACGGTGGTATCCGAGAGTGCCATCGCGAGCTCCTGAACAGAGTCAGGGCCAGATGCTCGTCTCGCTATCCAAGCTGCTCCAGCAAAAAACCGATTCAGTGCTCATCCAGATCCAAGATCCTCATTCGGGACTTAAATCGGACTTAAACGCACTGGATGGAGCTGGATTTCAGTGGTTCCCGCTGGAACGAAAAAAGGGCCTAAAGGCCCTGATTTCAATCACTTACAGAATTCAGTGGAACTCTGTAGCGCAATATTTGGAGCGGGAAACGAGACTCGAACTCGCGACCCCGACCTTGGCAAGGTCGTGCTCTACCAACTGAGCTATTCCCGCTTGGTGATGCGCATTCTATAGAATCCTCAGCACCCGTCAACCCCTTGATTCAAAAAAGTTTTATTTCTTTTCAACGGTGGTGCGCAGATGCGGCCAGGCAGCGCGCAGATATTGGAGCATCGACCACAGGGTCAGGCCCGCTGCGATCAGCAGCAAGGCGTAGCCAGTGAGGACCCAGAACGAGAAGTCCGATGGGTTGGCCAGCAGGATGACCAGCGCGAGCATTTGCGCGGCGGTTTTCCATTTGCCCATGTTGGACACGGCCACGTGGGCACGGGCGCCGATTTCGGCCATCCATTCGCGCAGGGCCGAGACGACGATCTCGCGGCCGATGATGACCGCTGCCGGCAGGGTCAGCCACAAGTTGCCGTGTTCCTGCACCAGCAGGACCAAAGCGACGGCCACCATGAGCTTGTCGGCCACGGGGTCGAGGAATGCGCCGAACGGCGTGCTCTGTTCGAGGCGGCGCGCCAGGTAGCCGTCGAGCCAGTCGGTGGCGGCCGCAAAGGCAAACACTGAACTGGAAGCCAAATAACTCCATTCGTACGGCAAATAGAACAACAAAATGAAAATCGGGATGAGCAGGACGCGTAGAACGGTGATCAGATTAGGGATATTCATCGGCACAACTGGCTACGAGGTGGAAAGGCATTCTATTCGCTATGCAGATTCGCATAAATCAGCTCAGCGAGCTTTTTACTGATACCCGGTGCTTTGGCTATCTCGTCAATGCTGGCACGGGACAGCTCCTGCAAGCCACCAAAATGTTTAAGCAAGTCGCGACGCCGCGTCGGGCCTACCCCTGCCACCCCTTCCAGGGTTGAGGTTCGCCGGGTTTTACCACGGCGGGCGCGGTGGCCGGTGATGGCGAAACGGTGGGCTTCGTCGCGAATCTGTTGAATCAAATGCAACGCGGGTGAGTCGCCCTTCAAAGTGAACTCATGGGCGGCATCATTCAAGTACAACGTCTCGAAACCCGCCTTGCGCGTCGCGCCCTTGGCCACGCCGAGCAGGATCAGGTCAGGCACCGCAAGCTCGTTGAGCACGTCCCGGGCCATGGATAACTGGCCCTTGCCGCCGTCGACCAGGAGGATGTCCGGCAACTTGCCCTCCCCGTCCTTCAATTTGCTGAAGCGGCGTGTGAGGGCTTGGTGCATGGCGGCATAGTCATCACCAGCAGTGACGCCTTCGATGTTGTAGCGCCGGTAATCGGACTTGATTGGCCCTTCCGGCCCGAACACCACGCAGGACGCCACGGTGGCCTCGCCACTGGAGTGGCTGATGTCGTAGCACTCCAGGCGCTGAGGCGGTTCTTCCAGGTTAAGGACTTCGGCCAGGGCGTCAAAGCGTGCGGCGACGTGCTGTCGGTTAGCCAGGCGCGCGCTCAGGGCTTGCTCGGCGTTGGTCACCGCCAGTTGCTGCCAGCGCGCGCGGGTGCCACGTACGCGGTGGCTGATGTCCAGCTCGCGGCCGCGCAATTCGTGGATCGCTTCGATCAACGTGGGGAAGTCTTCGTGCACCACATTGACGATCAACTCCGACGGCAGGTCGCGCTCGGGGCTGCTCACGTAGTATTGGCCCAGGAAAGCGGCCATGACTTCGGCGACTTCCTCGTCAATACCGGTCTGCGGAAAGAAGTTCTTGCTGCCCAGCACCCGCCCACCGCGCACGCTGATCAGGTGCACACAGGCACCGCCCGGATTGACGAAGGCGGCGATCACGTCGACGTCGCCGGTGCCGCCTTCCATGCTTTGCTGATCCTGGACACGGCGCAACAGCGAGATCTGGTCGCGTAGCTCGGCAGCCCGCTCAAAATCCAGGGTGCTGGCCGCCTGCTCCATGGCTGTGGAGAGTTCATCGGTGAGCGCATTGCTGCGTCCTTCAAGGAACATCACCGAATGACGCACATCCTCGGCGTACTCCGCCGGTTCGACCAAGCCCACACACGGTGCCTTGCAACGTTTGATCTGATACTGCAGACAAGGCCGCGTGCGGTTCTTATAGAAGCTGTCTTCGCACTGGCGCACAAAAAAGGTCTTTTGCAGCAGGCTCAGGCTTTCACGAATGGCCCCAGCGCTGGGATAAGGCCCGAAATACTTGCCCTTCGCCTTCTTCGCCCCACGGTGAATGCTCAGGCGCGGGAAGCTGCCGTCGGATAAAAACACATAGGGATAGGATTTATCGTCACGCAGCAGAATGTTGTAGGGCGGCCGCCATTCCTTGATCAGCGTCTGCTCAAGCAGCAGCGCTTCGGTTTCGTTGGCGGTGATGGTGGTTTCGACCTGGGCGATACGCGCCACCAGGGCGGCGGTTTTCGGCGCGAGACCGGTCTTGCGAAAATAGCTCGCCAGACGACTCTTCAGGTTCTTGGCCTTGCCGACGTAAAGCAGGCGCGCCTCACTGTCGAACATGCGGTACACGCCTGGGCGGCCACTGCAGGTTGAGAGAAAGGCACTCGGATCAAACGGTGTGGTCATGTCAGGCGCTGGCGTCCACCATGCCGTGGCGCACCGCGAGCAGGGTCAATTCAACATCACTGCTGATGGCGAGCTTCTCGAAAATACGATAGCGGTAGGTGTTGACGGTCTTGGGTGACAGGCACAACTTGTCGGAGATCGCCTGTACCTTCTGGCAACCGACGATCATCAGGGCAATCTGGATTTCCCGCTCCGACAGCGCATCAAACGGCGAGTCACTGGTGGGCTGGAAGGACTTGATAGCCAATTGCTGGGCGATCTGCGGGCTGATATAGCGCTGGCCGGCAAACACCAGGCGAATGGCCTGGACCATTTCCGCCAAGCCTGCACCTTTGGTGAGGTAACCGGCAGCGCCAGCCTGCAGCAGCCGTGTCGGAAACGGGTCTTCCTCGCACACCGTCACCACCACGACCTTGATGTCCGGATGGCTGCGCAGCAATTTGGTCGTCGCACCAAGACCGCCGATCCCAGGCATCTTGACGTCCATCAACACCACATCGGGTTTCAACTCCCGGGCCTTGATCAGGGACTCCTCACCTGACTCGGCCTGACCGACTACTTGCAGGCCATCGATGTCAGCCAGCATTCGTGTAATGCCTGTACGAACGAGATCATGGTCATCGACTACTAGCACCCTAATCAAGCAGACACCTCGCGAAATAGTCTTATAGGTTGCTGAACACCTTAGCAAAAAACCAAGGCGCAGACCTAGCTGCAAGCGTCATATATGTAGAGTTTGATTAAGCGACAGCCACTCGCCGTGCAGCGGATGGCTAAATTTGCTGGGCAAAGCGTCAGGAATCCTGGGGCTGTGGCTTGGCTTTTCCGTTAATCGCAACCGAGTGCTCGGCCAGGGTGGAGGTCAGGCGACGGATTGCAGCCTGGTCTTCCTCGAACATTGCGCGGTAGTCCCCGAGGACCTTCTCCTCGATCTGGCTCAGATTTTCCAGTTGAATTGGCGTGGCTGCGCCGGTCAAGACATACAGCACATCTACACCTCTTTGGGCGACACGAGACAAGTAATCCGCTTTAGGCGCACGCCCTCCACTTTCATATTTACCTTGTGCGTTGGCTTCAACGCCCCCTATTTCACCAAACACTTTTTGCGACAAGCCAAGTCGCTCCCTTTCTTGCCTTAAACGCGAACCGATTCCACTCATTTGGATGTATGATCCTATTTGACACACCCCAAGAGGTGACACGCTCATCTCTTTATTAAACAAACTTGAACGGTTTTGAACTATGCCCGGAATCCGTACCACTGCACAAGCCAAGGCCTGGCTGGAACATCAGGGAAAGTCAGTTCAAGCGTTCGCCCGGGAACATGGCGTTGATCCGGCAACCACCTATCAAGTGCTCGCTGGGCGCAAAAAGGGACGGCGTGGGGAGGCCCATAAGGTAGCGGTCCTTTTGGGCATGAAAGAAGGGGTTATCCTTGCCGAGGCGGGAAGCCTGAACAACGATCAGGAGATGAGTTCCTGAAGCCAGTATGCGCTTATAAGAAGCCGGTGCACGTTTTAGCTTGAGCGACAAACACGCTCCATACGCCAGAAGCAGTCGTCTTCACCAACGATGCTGAGCCCCATGCGCTGATAGAGCCTTCTGGCCGGATTAGTCTTGAATACGGTCAAGCGCAACAGTCCCAGTGCCTGCGCCTTGAGCGCCATCTGCTCCAACACCCAGCAACCCGCGCCTAACCCGCGACACGCCTCCAGCATATGCAACTCGCGAATATAGAGAGCACGGCTGTCGCGACTCAGACTGATAAACCCGAAGACACTGTCGTCCCGGCAGATCAGCCAGTTTTCCCGACCGGCCCAGGCGGTATCGAAGCCTTCGTTGGACCACCACAACCCATACTCAACGTAGTAGCGGGCCATTGCCTCGTGGGTCAGCTTCCGTGCAAACGGAAGGTCCTGGTCCGTTGCAGCGCGCAGGTGAAATGCCATTTAGAGAGCCATCACTCGGCTAGCCCAACCCCGGCCAGCGCGACGGGCAATCAGCAGCGCATCGCCCACGCCAGGGACAGCAGCAAGCAAACTGCCATCGGCGGCCCAGATCGCACTGCGACCGGCGCAGGCCCAGCCACCTGAAGGACCACCATGATTGGCCATCAACACCAGCAGGCCATGTTCAGCGGCATAGTCTTGGAGCAGCGCACTGTCCGTGGCGTAGCCGCCCTCACTGATCAATACTCCTGCGGCATACACCGTAGCGCCCGCTCGCGCCGCTGCACGGGGATGACTGGCATGGGAAAAGTCTGCGCACACCGCCAGCGCAATCCGCTCATCCCCCCACTCAAGGGCTGCACCGCCGTGCCCTGCGACAAACACAGCCTCTTCGCCAGCATGCAGATGCTGCTTGGTGTAGACCGCCAGGGAGCCGTCCGCTCCCAGCACCAGCGCACCGATCAACACACCCGCCTCCGGCGTCACTCGGATCGGCATCCCCACCACCGCCGTCAGTCGCAGTTCCCGCGCCATCTCACGCAGGGGTGTCAGCACCTTGTCCTCTGGCGCAATCGCCAATTCAGCGGCCAGCGACGGCTCATACCCCGTCAACGACAACTCGGGGAATACCAGTAATTGCACACCCTGTTCCGCCGCGGTGCGCATAAATGCGAGGTGCCGTTCAATATTGGCTGGGACATCGCCCGCGATGGAAATGGATTGAGCAGCAGCAAGGGTGAAGGCAGTCATGGTCGCGTCCAAGCAATCAGTATCAAAGTGCAAACAGCATATCGGCACTCACCCCATAGCCGTAAGTACCCCACCGCAATAGAAATTACTGATTGAATCTCCCTGCGTGCCTCGAGTAAGCTCCCCTCATAAATTTGGAGACACACCATGTTGCAACTCACCCACACTCAGGTTTGCCCTGCTGCCAGCGCCCAGCGCTCGGTATCGGCTACCCGTGTGAACGGTTCGAGCGCACTGGTCAGCTTTTATTTTGGGTATTGGTTTAGCCACTGGCGCGCCTGATACCTGAAATCGGCGCCCACTACTCAAGGGGTCGCCTACCAGAGAAATCTAACCCCCGGTCGGCTCCCCGACCGGGGGTTTTGTTTTTTCAGGTCTCCACAAACTTTTCAGCTTGATCAAGAACACTTAAAGGAATCACGACATGAACTATGCCACTTATTACCGCTACGACACGTGCACTGCATGGCGATTTAGCAAGCTCCGCTCGGGACAGCCTGCCGCCTCCGATCGGTCACCTATTGGTGGCAAACCAACACACGTAGCCGATACGGCGAATTGTCGAACACCCCAGTAGGCCAAGCGCGCGGGAATAGCCCGCCGCTTGCCCAGGAAGCCTTGAATATGAACTCCTCCGTCGCCGCTCTGCCCCTCTCAGCCTTGAACAGTGCCCTGACCAGCGCCAATGAAGCCCTGACCCAGCGCCTGCCCAGCTCACTTGAGCTCAAGCACCAGTTGCCCCTCAGCCCGTTCCTCAACGAACAGATCCACGCCCATCGCCAAGCCGTGCGCGCCATCCTCAATGGCGAAGATTCACGCTTGCTGGTCATTGTGGGGCCGTGCTCGATCCATGACCCGGAATCGGCCATGGAATACGCCCGCAACCTGAAGAAGCTGGCCCTCGAAGTCAGCGACCAGATGCTGCTGGTCATCCGCGCCTACGTCGAAAAACCACGCACGACTGTCGGCTGGAAAGGCCTGGCCTATGATCCCCGCCTGGATGGCAGCGATGACATGGCCGCCGGCCTGACTCTGTCCCGCGAGTTGATGCGCGAAATGCTGCGCCTGGGCCTCCCGGTTGCCACTGAGCTGCTGCAACCCATGGCCGCCGGCTACTTCGATGACCTGCTCAGTTGGGTAGCGATTGGCGCGCGTACCACGGAGTCGCAGATCCACCGTGAGATGGCCAGCGGCCTGGGCATGCCCGTGGGCTTCAAGAACGGCACCGATGGCGGCGTCGCGATTGCCTGTGACGCCATGCGCTCGGCGTCCCACCCGCACCGCCACTTCGGCGTCGACAGCCAAGGCCACCCGGCAATCATCCAGACTCCTGGCAACCTCGACACCCATCTGGTACTGCGTGGCGGTCACCGCGGGCCGAACTACGATGCGCAGAGCGTGGCGCGGGTAAAACACGACCTGGTCAAGTCCAAGGTCACCCCCCGGATCATGGTCGACTGCAGCCACGCCAACAGCGGCAAGGACCCGCTGCGCCAACCGGCCGTGTTCAACGACGTGCTGGAGCAACGCTTGCAGGGTGACACCTCGCTGATCGGCATGATGCTCGAAAGCCATCTGTTCGAAGGCTGTCAGCCGTTGAGTCCGTCGATGAAATACGGGGTGTCAGTGACCGACGGCTGCCTGGGCTGGACCGCCACCGAGCAGTTGTTGCGTGCGGCGGCCGAGCGCCTGCGCGCTTAAGACTGATTGATCAAGGCGCTGCTACCGCAGGTACAGCGCCTCATGACAGCGTCAAGCACACTGGCCATTCGTGACGTGCAGGCAAGAGTCCTTTTCGGGTTCGACGGTGTTTCCGAAGGAACGACGAGGGGATACTCAACTCCATTGCCTACAGCCCTATTGGAGTTACTGATGTCTACCCTCACGCCAAAAGTCCCCGCCTTCGGCCTCGGCACCTTTCGCCTGCAAGGCCAGGTGGTGATCGATTCCGTCAGCACCGGCCTGGAACTGGGCTACCGTGTCATCGACACCGCGCAGATCTACGAGAATGAAGCGGACGTCGGCCGGGCCATCGCCGACAGCGGCATCCCGCGGGATGAACTGTTTATCACCAGCAAGATCTGGATCGCCAACTTTGCTGAAGGCCAGCTGATCCCAAGCCTCAAGGAAAGCCTGCGCAAGCTCAAGACCGATTACCTGGACCTGACCCTGATCCACTGGCCATCACCTGAAGACCAGGTGCCCGTCGCCGAATTCATGGGGCAGTTGCTGGAAGCCAAACGCCTGGGCCTGACGCGCCAGATCGGTATTTCCAACTTCACCATCGCCCTGATGAAGCAGGCCATCGCAGCCGTGGGTGCCGAGCACATCGCCACCAACCAGATCGAATTGCACCCTTATCTGCAAAACCAGCAGGTTGTGGATTTCGCAACCGCCAACGGCATCCAGATCACCTCGTACATGACCCTGGCCTACGGTGAAGCACTCAAGGACCCGGTGATCCAGCAGATCGCCGAGCGCCATCAGGCTACCCCGGCGCAAGTGACCTTGGCCTGGGCCATGCAATTGGGTTATGCGGTCATCCCATCCTCAACCAAGCGTGCCAACCTGCAAAGCAACCTCAAGGCCCTGCAACTGACCTTGAGCGCTGCTGACATGGCACAAATTGCCGGGCTGGAACGGGGCCAGCGCTTGACCAGCCCCAAGGGCATTGCGCCGAAGTGGGACTAAGCCCCGCCCACCGATGCGCGGGATAACTCGCGCAGCCACGGCAATACCCGCAGGCCGGCAGTGGCCGCGGGTGGGTCGATAATGTCCATGAAGTGTTCGAGATTGACGTTGTCCGGCACACCGGGCAGCCGCACCAGCACCGCCGGGGTTACGCCGGGGGGTGCACCCAGATCCAGGTGATCGTAGACCAGAATATGGTTCACCTGGGGCTGGGGCCCACAGACGTGGGCCGTCAGCCCCGCATTGATGATCAGCACGTCGAAGGGGTCGGCGGGGATGGCGGTGAGTATCTGGACTTCCTCGAAGGTTTGTACCGGCACGATCCGGTGGTACCCCAACTGATTGAGCATTTTTTCGATGTACAACCGTTGCAGGTGTTGTTCATCAGCAATCAGGATGGTCAGTGCTTTGTTCGGCATGGCAAACCCCTGGGCAGGCAGCGCTCGTCAGTGAGCGAGGCCCATTTTCCAGACATATCCCGAAGACAAAATCAGGCATGTTCCCCCTTCATGTAGGAGTTCTCCCAAATCAACCGAATGGCCATCTCCGGCCGTCAAGCCTGATTGCCGTAACGCCTAATGCTGTGATGCAACTGTTCGATGGCCACGTCTATCGCCTCTACCGCAGCGCCCAATGCAACGCCGTCATGCTGTTCACACACGCTTTCCAATGTCTCGCAGCAAGTGATCAACACCTGAGCCTTGACCATGCGCGCGCCCCCTTTGACGCGATGAGCCAGGTCATGAAGCTTGGCGAAATCAGCCTGCGATTTCAGGCACGGCAACAGCCCACGGTCTTCTTCGAGGCTACTGAGTAACGGCGTCAACAGCCCGTTGAGGGCATCGTTATCTCCCTGCGTCAGCGTGATCAGTGAACTTAAATCAAACCCCACTTCCACTTCATCCACTAGCACGCCGGCGGTCCGTGATGCCAAAGCCAGGCGCAAGTCCTCAAGCCCGGTAGGCTTGAACAGGCAACCGTCCATGCCTGCTTGGCGGCAGCGTTCGGCTTCTTGCGGCAAGGCATTGGCGGTGAACCCGAGTAACAGGCACGGCGTCAGCCCCAACTGGCGCTCCTGTGCGCGAATATCACGCGCCAACGTGTAACCGTCCTTGAAAGGCATGTTGCAATCGGTGATCACGCCATCAAAATCTCCAGCCTGCCACAATGCAAATCCTTGGGCGCCATCCTCGGCCGAGGTGATGCGATGTCCCAGAAAACTCAGTTGTCGCGCCAGCAACAAACGGTTGGCCGGGTAGTCATCCACCACCAGAATGTTCAACCCGCGTACTGGCGGAATGTGCGGCACCGGGACACTGAGCGGCACGGCTGTGGTCAGTGCCAGCGCCAACGTCACATCCACCCGCGTGCCCTTGCCCAGCACACTGCTCAAATGCAATTGCCCACCCATCATCTCGCACAGGTTATGGCTGATCACCAACCCCAGGCCCGATCCGCTTCGCGCTGACTGCTCGTTATTGCTGCCTTGGATAAAGGGGTTGAACAAGCGCTGCTGATCTTCGGCGCTGATGCCAATCCCCGTGTCCTCCACCCACAACCGCAGGTTCAGTTGGTCGTTGACCAAGGCCGGCGCAGCCTGGGCGCCCAGAAGCACCTGGCCGGTGGCGGTGAACTTGATCGCGTTACCCAACACATTCGACACCACCTGCTTGAAGCGCAACGGGTCGACTAACACCGGCCGGTCGATCAATGGGTCGAGCTCCACCTGCAACACCAAGCCCTTGTCCCGCGCCAGCCCCTCGAACACACGTGCCACCGAGGCCAGCAGTTCGTGCAGATTGGCCGGCTCCAGGCTCAGGGACAGGTGGCCGGATTCGATCCGCGCAATGTCGAGAATATCGCCGATCAACTCCAGCATGCCCCGGGACGCCACTGATGCGACTTCCAGCGCATCGCGATCGGCCACGCCCTGTTCGGCGTTTTCCAGGGCCAGTTCGATCATGCCGATCACCGCGTTCATGGGGGTGCGGATCTCATGGCTCATGGTCGCCAGAAACGTGGTCTTGGCACGGTTAGCGGCGTCGGCCTCCTCCTTGGCTTCCTGCAACTGGCCCAACAAACGCTGGCGCTCGCTGACATCCACCCAGCCGGCAATCATGCCGACGACGCTGCCATTGCTATCGCGGTACGGGAGCATCCACTGGTAGATGGTCAACGCATCGCCACCGGGCACCTTGAGCACGCGGTCATGGATCTGCGGATCACCCATCTCCATCAAACGCAAATAATCGGCATGAAACGACTTGGCCTGGGGCGGGTTACCCGTGTCGGTTTCCACCACAGTCTTGCCGATCACGTCTTCCAACTTGAAGCCGAACACATCGAGATAGGCGTTATTGCAGGCCATCAGGCGACCCAGGCGATCGCGCACATAGATCGGGTGTGGCGTGCCATCGATCAGCACGCTCATGAAACGCATCTGGTCGCTCAAGGCCCGCTCGGCCTGGGCGCGTTTGCGAATCAGGTTACGCAGATAGAACACCCAGCCCAGGGTGACCAGCAGCAGCAGCGCAGCCAGGCCAAAGCCCTGGATGATCATATTGCGATGACGTTTCCAGTAGCTGTCTTCAATGATGATCTCGCTGCGCCAATGGTTGGTCAGCTCGTCCATTTCTTCAGGGGTTATGCTCAACAGCGCCTTGTCGAGGATCGAGTACAACTCCAGTTCGCTGCGGTTGACCCCAAAGGTAATGCGTGCGGGCTCACTCCCGACGGTGCTGGTGATGTGCAGGCGCTTACGGTAATTGCGCGCGATCATGTAGCGCGCGCTGATCAGCGAAACCGCAGTCGCATCGACAATGCCGTTGGCCACCAATTCCATGGCCTGCTCGGGGTTCTCCACGTCGACAAACCCGATGTTTGGATAGTCGTGGCTGATTTGCGCGGCCAGGCTGCTGCCGCGAATAATCGCCAGGCGTTTACCGGGCATATCTTCCAGGGTCACCAGATGCTCGTCGCTGGCGCGTACCACCAAGACATAGGGGTTGGATAGGTAAGGCCGGGTAAAACGGATCTTTTCGGACCGCTCGACACTCGGGGTGACGACCGCCAGCATGTCCACACGACCGGCACTGGCCTGCTCAATTTGCAGAGGCAGCGAACTGCCCCGCTCTACATCAAACTTCAAGCCTGTGCGCAAGCTGATGCGCGACAGTACCTCGGCACTCAAGCCTTCGAATTGCTCCTGTTCGTTGAAAAACGACAACGGCACGAATTTGTCGAGCACCGCCACCTTCACCCGTGGGTGCTTCTCCAGCCAGCGCTGCTCACTTTGACTCAAGCGCAGTTGATCCGCCTCGAGGAATCCGCTGCCGCCGGCACTCCAGCGGCGCAGGATTTCCAGCTGCTGGTTAGCCGGAATGGCGGCCAGCGCAGCGTTGATGATGCCCAACAGGCGCGTATTGCCCTGAGTGAATGCGAACCCGAAAGGGTTGACCTCCAAGGCGGAAAAATCCGCCATACGCACGTTATTCAGGTGGTTCTTGTTGATCAGATAGCGGGTGCTGATGGTGTCGCCCAAGTACACATCCGCCTGGCCGAACGCAACGGCACCAATGGCTTCGAAGGTCGAGGCAAACAAGAGCAACTGCGCATCGGGGTAAAAGGCCTGGACAGCATCGGGCTGCATGTAGTGGTAGAGCATCGCCAGGCGCTTGCCCGCAAGGTCGGCCTTCAGCGCCTGGCTCTCACCCGCGCGTGTTACCAGCACGGGCTGGTCATTGGCGTAGGAACGGGACAGTACCAACTCCGGGTCGGCTGCCTCAAACCCATTGGCCGACCCCACGAAATCCACTGCGCCGGCCTTGAGGGCATTGATCACCTCATCGCGGCTGCCATAACGCCTCACGTCAATCGTGATATTCAGCGCCCGGGCGACCAGCGCCGCATAATCGGCCGTAATGCCTTCAAGCTCGTCGTTGTTGCTGCTCAGGTCAAAGGGCGCGTAATCGGGGGCAGACACACCCATCGACAGCGTGCGCCGCTCGCGCAGCCAACGCCAGTCGGCTTCGTCCAGCACCACCGAAGGGTTTGCAAGGGTGGAGTGGCCCAGCAGTCTCAAAACGTGAGGTTCCTCCAAGGCCATCGCCGCCCAGGGCAACAGCCCCATCAGCAAGATGGCCGCGCGTTTCAACAGCCGGGAGGTGATCATTTCAGATCAGATGATTGCGCTGGGCAAACTTGGACAGATGCACCACCGACGACATGCGCAACTTCTCCTTGAGCCGCGTCTTGTAGGTACTGATGGTCTTGTGGCTTAACAGCATATCCTCGGCAATATCCTTGTTGCCCAGGCCCAGGGCCAGCTTTTGCAGCACGGTCAATTCGCGGTCAGACAGCGCCTCCACCAACTCCTGCTCGGTGGACTGCAGATCGTCGCGACGCACCGAACTGGTGGGTAGGCTGGGGAAGCAACTGTAGCCGGACCTGATCGCCCTGATCGCCTTTTGCAGCTCATCGAGTTCACCTGTCTTGGCGACAAACCCCATCGCTCCCGCGCGCATGCAGCGAGTGGAAAAGAACACCGCCAGATACGAGGTCAGCACCAGGATCCGGCAGGGCAGCTCCAGCGCCTTGATCCGGCTGATCACCTCCAACCCACCGAGCTTGGGCATCGCCAGGTCGAGAATGACCAGGTCCGGACGTTCTTCGCGAGCAATCTGCATGGCGTCGGCGCCGTTACCCGCTTCGTAGATGGTATCGAAACCTTCCTTCCTCAACAGGTACCTGACGGTGGCGCGTATAAAAGGGTGATCATCCACGATTAAAGCTTTGTTGCTCATAAGACTCCCCTGGGAAGATCAGTACGCTTACATATCACGCGAGACCCCACTACCTGTGAAAAGTAACAGTTCCGACAAGCGGTACTGATTACTCCGTACGACACCTTAGGCAGTACAGGCCCCTCCTTTTGAAAAACACAGTAAACATGTGAAGCCACGCCTTGATTCCTGGACAGGCGCAAGCGCGCAACCTTAGCAACCGGGTGTTTTTTCCAATGAAGGGATAATCTCGACTAAATGTAGGACTTTTCCTCGGAGCGGCAAGGCCAGGCCTCCAGGATCTATTCGGTGGTGCTGGGACTCCAGAAGGCCTGCACTATCAGGGTCGAGTTGGAAATTCGCGCCACCAGGGCGTCCAACTCGTCACCGTCTACCGAGGTCGCCGCCAGTGTGGCTTCGATTTCAACTTCCTCGGTGCCGAACGGTCGCACATCGACATCGCTGGCCGGATAGTTACAACGCGCCAGTTCGGCTTCCAGCAACGCCAATACAGCGGTTTGCTGGGTGCGCCGGGCAATCACATACAGGACGTTGGTGACCTCCGCCGACACCACATCCAGCGGCTGGCGATTGATGTTATTGACGATTGGCCGCAGCAGGGTATTGGCCGCCAGCACAAACAGCGTGCCCAGCAACGCTTCGAGGACCAGGTCGGCACCGGCGCATGCCCCCACCGCCGCCGACGCCCAGAGCGTGGCGGCGGTGTTGAGACCGCGGACGTTGCCTTCTTCACGCATGATCACGCCGGCTCCCAGAAAGCCGATGCCCGACACCACATACGCCACCACCCGGACGGCGCCTTCCGCACCGCCGAGGCGGTTGGCCATGTCGACGAAAATCGCCGCTCCCACCGCCACCAGTACGTTGGTGCGCAGGCCGGCCGTGCGTTGGCGGTACTGGCGCTCGAAGCCGATCAGGCCACCGAGGATAAACGCGGCGGTCAGGCTGACCAGGGTGTCGATCAGGGAGTTGAGGTTGATGTTGTTGATTGCTTGCATGGGTCATCGTCCCTGTTCATTGCCAGCCAAACTTACGGATGTAGTAGCCCTTCACCGCCTGGGTCAGTGCCATATACGCCAGCAAAATCAGCGGCAGGAACACAAAGTACAGCGACGGCAGCGCCTGCAATTTGAAGTAATGCGCCAGCGGCCCCATCGGCAGGAAAATCCCCACGGCCATGATCACGCCGGTCATCACCATCAACGGCATCGCCGCGCGGCTTTGCAGGAACGGGATTTTCGGGGTGCGGATCATGTGCACGATCAGCGTCTGGGTCAGCAGCCCCACCACGAACCAGCCGGACTGGAACAGCGTCTGGTGGTCAGGGGTGTTGGCGTCGAAGACATACCACATGAGTGCGAACGTGGTGATGTCAAAGATCGAACTGATCGGCCCGAAAAACAACATGAAACGGCCCACATCTCCTGGCTGCCAACGTTGTGGTTTGGCAAGCATTTCCTCGTCGACGTGATCGAACGGAATCGCGATCTGCGAAATGTCATACAGCAGGTTTTGCACCAGCAGGTGCATCGGCAGCATCGGCAGGAACGGGATAAACGCACTGGCCACCAACACCGAGAACACGTTGCCGAAGTTGGAGCTGGCCGTCATCTTGATGTACTTGAGCATGTTGGCGAAGGTGCGCCGGCCTTCCAGCACGCCCTCTTCCAGGATCATCAGGCTCTTCTCCAAGAGGATGATGTCGGCGGCTTCCTTGGCGATGTCCACCGCGCTGTCCACCGAGATACCAATGTCTGCCGTGCGCAGCGCCGGCGCGTCGTTGATGCCGTCGCCCATAAAGCCCACCACATGTCCGTTGGCCTTGAGCAGGCGCACGATGCGTTCCTTGTGGCTTGGCGTCAGGCGGGCGAACACATTGGTGGTTTCCACGGCCTTGGCCAGCTCGGCGTCGGTCATGTCCTCGATGTCGTTGCCCATCAACAGGCCCTGTTGCTCCAGGCCCACTTCGCGGCAGATTTTGGCGGTGACCAGTTCGTTGTCGCCGGTCAGCACTTTGACCGCCACACCATGGGCTTTCAGTGCCTTGAGGGCCGGCGCGGTGCTTTCCTTGGGCGGGTCGAGGAACGCGACGTAGCCGATCAGCGTGAGGTTGTTTTCATCCGCCAGGCTGTAAGTGTCACGCCCCGGCGCCATCGGTTGCGCGGCCACGGCCACTACCCGCAGGCCTTCTTCGTTGAACGCGGCAGTGACCTGGCGAATGCGCGCCAGCAGGTCTTCGGTCAGCGCTTCATTAACATCGCCATGGCGCACGCTGTTGCACACCGAGAGGATCTCCTCCACCGCGCCTTTGCAGATCAGCAGATGCGGTTGGCCCTGCTCGGCCACCACCACCGACATGCGGCGGCGGTTGAAGTCGAACGGAATTTCATCCACCTTTTGGAACGCGGTGCCGACCTTCAGCTCGCGATGCACCTCCACATGCTCCAGCACCGCCACGTCCAGCAGGTTTTTCAGGCCGGTCTGGTAGTAGCTGTTGAGGTAGGCCATCTCCAGCACATCGTCGGACTCCTCGCCCCACACATCCACATGGCGCGCCAGGAAAATCTTGTCCTGGGTCAGGGTGCCGGTCTTGTCGGTGCACAGCACATCCATCGCGCCAAAGTTCTGGATCGCATCCAGGCGCTTGACGATGACCTTTTTACGCGACAGGAACACCGCGCCCTTGGCCAGCGTGGACGTGACAATCATCGGCAGCATTTCCGGGGTCAGGCCCACGGCAATCGACAGCGCGAACAGCAGTGCTTCGGTCCAGTCGCCCTTGGTGAACCCGTTGATGAACAGCACCAGCGGCGCCATCACGAACATAAAGCGGATCAACAACCAGCTGACCTTGTTGACGCCATGCTGGAACGACGTGGTCGCGCGGTCGGTGGCGGTTACGCGTTGGGCCAGCGCACCGAAATAGGTGCTGTTGCCGGTGGCCAGAATCACCGCCGTCGCCGCACCGGACACCACGTTGGTGCCCATGAACAGGATGTTTTCCAGGTCCAACGGGTTGCGGGTGTTGGCGTCCTGCTGCAGCGCAAACTTCTCCACCGGCATCGATTCACCGGTCATCGCCGCCTGGCTGACGAACAGATCCTTGGCGCCGAGCACGCGGCAGTCGGCGGGAATCATGTCCCCGGCCGACAACACGATCAGGTCGCCGGGCACCAACTGTTTGATCGGCAACTCGATGCGTTTGGCATCATCCCGACGCAGCACAGTGGCGGTGTTGCTCACCATGGCTTTCAAGGCATCGGCAGCCTTGTTGGACTTGGCCTCCTGCCAAAAACGCAACAAGGTCGAGAGCACCACCATGGAGAAAATCACCGTGGCGGCCTTCATGTCTTCGGTCAGCCAGGAGATCACCGCCAGCAACGTCAACAGCAGGTTGAACGGGTTTTTGTAGCAGTGCCATAAGTGCACCCACCACGGCAGCGGCTGCTCGTGCTCGACTTCATTGAGGCCGTATTGCACGCGCAGCGCATCGGCTTCCTGGGTGTTCAAGCCTTCGGCATGGCTGCCCAGCGTACCCAGCAATTGCACGCCACTGCTGTTGGCCGCGGCCACCAGGGTCTGCGCCAGGGTGGGCGGTACTTCGCGGCTGACGCTGGCGTCGGTGACGGTTTCGAGCATCGCCAGACGGCGGAAATGCCGGGCGATATGCCGGGTCCGCAAGAAGCCGGCGAAGAACTCTTTCAACAGAGTGAGGTTCATGGTGTGTTACTCCTGCGCGAGGAAAAAACCGTCGTGCAGGTACTGCCTGTCTCACCGCGCCCGTTTCAAAGGCACAGTCAGCTCGGCCCGCCCGCCGTAAAAGGCAGGCGCGTCCGTAGCATCCCGAGTTAAACCGGGTGCTGGTCAGCGTCGATGAGAGGGATCGGACAGGCGCCAGGACTGGCCGCTGCCGGGATGCCGCTTCTCGCTAGGTGGCGAGACAACGGCATCGAAAAAAATGCGCGTTATCTTGCCAAGTCTGTGCCGGTTACCGAGACCGGCCGACAACTGTCACTCGAACAAGTACCCACTGAGGGTCTCCGCTATTGATGAAAACGCGCGAAGCTTACGCCCCGGTGTAAGGAGAGTAAACCGTAGGAAAGTTTCCGCATGGTGAATAAGAAGATTCTTCAGGGAGGGTTCAGGAACCCCATTCTTGGAGCCGCCGAAGCTCGAATGTGAGGTGGCAGGTTCGCCAAATCCCGTAGCAGCTGCCGAGCGCAAGCGAGGCTGCGTCAGCGGTTCGTCTGACACACCGCGAACGCAGCCTCGCTTGCGCTCGGCAGCTGCTACGTACGAGGTGGTGGGCCAGGTTTTTGCGAAATTAATCATCCCGCGTCAGCACTTCCAGCAACTCAATCTCAAAGCACAGATTGCTGTTGGGCTTGATATGCGCGCCCATCGACCGTTCGCCATACGCCAGGTGCGCCGGCACAAACAACGTGCGCACCCCACCGACCTGCATGCCCATCAAACCCTGGTCCCAGCCCTTGATCACCCGCCCGGTGCCGATCACACACTGGAACGGCTTGCCGCGCGCCCATGATGAGTCGAAGACCGTGCCGTCTTCCAGGGTGCCGGTGTATTGGGTGGTGATCAGTGCGCCCTTGACCACGGCTTTGCCGGTGCCTGGGCGGGTGTCGGTGATTTGGAGTTCGTTGTTGTTCATGGGACGCTCGTGGAAGGCTTACTAAAGGGTGGGTTTTCTCAGAACTGTGTGGGATTGGCAAGTTTCGCGACAGCCGAGCCCGTGACTTCCCCTCCACCTACAAAAAAACACGACATGCCCTAGCCCGAATTCACACCCTGCTTATTTTCGCACTCAATGGCTACGTTGAATCTATTAAGGGACAACTACCCCAAGCAGGAAACATAAGAATGACCATCGGCTCCAACTTCAACTACCCCGCAGACATCGGCCAGCAGCATCGCCGAGAAAAACGCTCTACGAGTAACAAATGGAGAGCTAGATTCCCTAATCCTCCAGATCTGTGCTTTGACTATCGTGCTTTGGTAGAACAAGACGGTGGTATCGCCCAAGCGACTGACACTGAACATAAAATCTGCATTATTGGTGCCGGTATTACAGGGTTAACCACTGCACGTGAATTGCATAGATGCGGCTTCACAAATATTACATTAATTGAAAAATCAAAACGCATTGGTGGAAGGCACCTGACAGCTCTTGGGAGCAATAATACCAGCACTATCGGCCGCCCCCCTTTTGAAATGGGTGCAATGAGAATGCCTTTCTTCAACCTATCAGGCGAGCAACCAAAAGATGGCCACTCATTGATGGCTTATTACGCGAGCACATTTTCACTGACCCACTCAGACTTCCCCAACCCCGGCAGCCCCGCTGTTCATTCAACTGGAATATACCTACGAGAAGGAAGCATAGACAGTGGTAATGAACCAACCATGCTTATCTGGAAAAATGCCGATGAAAAAACAGCGCCACCCGGTAAAACATTAGCCTCCGTCTTCGCGAAGTGGAAAGTATTCTCCGAACGCATGACACTGCACGTCTCCGAGCACTACGGCTCGGAAAGCTGGGAGGCTATGTGGGCTTCTATAGTAAAACAATACGAAGGAACTTCATTTCGAGACTTGGTGAAGATGCCTGCTATAGATCGATGGCACCAAAATGACCCTGGCAATTTCGGTGGAATGGGAATGACCTCACAGGAGTCCGCTATTTTCTACTCCATCGGGATTGGTGATGGTAGCTGGGGAGCATTTTATGATATCTGCTCGATTTACCCGATACGCACAGCGATATTTGGTTTCAGTAGCCATTTGCAATTAATCCACGGACGCTTAGATTCCGAGGGCGTCCCCTTGGCATCACCTTATTTGAATTCTACAGACCCTATTGATTCGAGAGGACTACGCTTCAATAAACCAAACTACATCGGGCTTGGTGCTCTTGCCGAGTCCCTACTTTTCATAAAGCCAGACGAGACCCAGGAGTCGTTATACGAACATTTAATCAAACGCGCCTCAGGTTTACTGACCAACAGCTCAGTCACAAAACTGAGAAAACTTGAAAATGGAAAAATAAGAGTTTTCTACGATTGGAACGCCGCACCTCCAGAAATGACAGAAAAGAATTTTATTGACGCTGACTCCGTTGTAATGACGCTCCCCTCCTGGTTGATAGAAACACAAGTCCTACTTGAGGACTTCAGTCAAGAAATACTTCCACATGAAACGATTGCGGCCTACAAAACAGCCCATTGGGAAACCAGTTGCAAAGTATATGCACCGCTCAAGAAGTCCTTCCTATCACAGAACAAAATAATACCTCAAGCCATCGTAACCGACAGCTTCATACATGACGTTTACACCTATAGCTACAACAACAACCACACCTACGACTGCATACTATTAAGTTATACATGGGAAGACGACGCAACAAAGCTCTCCATATTCAGCGACAAAGAGCTTGTCGATAAATGCATAACAGAGTTAGACAGAATCCTTTTAAAGTCAACGAACATCAATAAGCGTATTTCTCCTTACATAGGGCGCGAGCAAGCAATCGTTCAACGCTGGATGAATGACAAACATTCCCTTGGCTGCGCAAAGCTTTATCGCCCAGGCACGTACTACGAATCTGTCGGTTTGATGAAGTACAACAGGGACTTCTCTCACAAATCTGGACTATATCTTTGTGGTGAGTCGTTCTCTGTAGACGCCGGCTGGACGGAGCCTTGCTTCAGAGGAGCTATCGACACAGCGATTAACATCTGCCACAAAACCCACGCGAACTTCAATGGTGGCTTTAGCCTGCGGGACTATCCAGAGTACAAATTGGAAGATTAATTTAGCTTTGGAGAAATCAACTACAGCACAATAGGAATCATCTGACTTTTATTTAAACACTCTATCGCCTCTTATAAACATCCAACCAACCCTGGTTGCATAACAATAAGAGGTCACCCCCATGAGCGAACCAACCAGCCCTGCCCGCGTCGCCGTCATTCAGTTCAATCCACAGGTCGGTATAGCCAACCGAAGCGACAACCTGCATCAAAGCCTGGTACTGGCGACTGAAGCAGCAAAGGGTGGCGCCAACCTGATCGTGCTGCCGGAGCTTTCCAACTGCGGCTATTTCTTCAGCAGCCGCCAGGATGCGTTTGATCATGCAGAGGCGGTGCCGAGCGGACCGAGTGTGCGGGAATGGATTGATTTTGCCTGCAAGCACCAGGTGTATCTGGTGGCTGGCCTTAGCGAAATCGACGGTATGCAGCTGTTCAACACAGCCGTGTTGCTGGGCCCCAACGGGTTCATAGGCAAATACCGCAAAGCCCATTTATGGAACCTGGAAAAGCTCTGGTTTACCCCGGGGGATACTGGCTTTCCAGTGTTTGAAACGCCGATCGGTCGTATCGGCATGCTGATCTGCTGGGACATCTGGTTCCCGGAGGTGCCGCGCATTTTGAGCCAGCAAGGCGCCGATATCATTTGCAGCGTGAACAATTGGGTGTGGACACCCCCACCGTTGTTCGATGAGGCAGGAAAGTGCATGGCGTCTTACCTGACGATGACAGCTGCACATGTGAACAACGTATTTATCGCGGCCGCAAGCCGCATTGGTGAAGAGCGAGACGCCCGCTATCTCGGATGCTCCCTAATTGCAGGGACAAATGGCTGGCCAATCGGCGCCGTGGCTTCGGCCAATCGCCAGGAGATCCTGTTCGCCGACATTGACATCACCAGCGCCCGCAGTGCGCCGATCTGGAACAGCCTCAATGATCTGCAGCGGGACCGTCGCAATGATCTTTATGATCAGATGCTCGGGTATTCCCAACACCCTGCCCTGCCTCGCTGAGAGGAGGGCAAATTATGGAAAGGTTATTTACCAAGAAAACACCAATCTGCTCACGGGTGGATATCACAGTGGTTGCACTGGGACTGGTCGCAACCTTGCTCGCGGTCTGGGTTGTATCCAGTCATCGTGGTTCGTGGCCAGGATACAGTGAGATGGTGACGGCCCTACCCCACCCCGCCGCCTGGTTGCGGTGGGTAGTGGGAGATATCAGCGAAGTTGCCTTCTACAAGCATGAACTCGCGTCACTGGGCCTATTGAGTGGTGCCTATCTGGCTTGGTGGGCGAGCAAGCGCGGCAAAGCCTGGCAGGGCTTTTCCATTTGCTATGGCACCGGATTGTGGCCTTGGGTGGTGACCAGTTCGTTGATCGGGCTGTTGCTGAGCAACCTGCTGTGGGGTTGGAGCGTTACCGCCGAAACCTGGCAGCCTACGTTTGCGGCGTTTGTTTCATTACCAGCAGCGATAGTGCTCATGTTTGGCAGCGGTTGGAAGGTCGCCCTCAATGGTGCAGTGCTGGGGGCTTTGCTGGTGACTCCACTGTGCTTGTTGATCGTCAATCTGGTGTGTGTTCCGCTGGGTTTACCCGCCGTGATCGGTAACGTGCTGGGCATGGCTATCGGAAGTGTCATCGCATTTGCACTGTGCCGTCGGGTGCCCTCGCTGGTGCGTTCGGACGCTATCGCTCCAGCTCGGCCAATACCTGTTACCCCGCCCCGTTACGGCGTGTTCTGGAGCCTGCGCCGAGTGCTGGCGGACTTTTCCGAAGCGCCGTTTTTCGGCAATGAGCTGGCCAGTCTCGGGCTGTTGGCAGGCGTGTTGCTCGCCTATGCCCTCAACCCCATGAGCCCGGCTTATGGCTCCGGCCTACTCTTGCACATGGTGGGAGCGCAGGCGCTGACGTCGGCTTTTGGCGTAGTGATCTGGCGTCATCAATGGATAAAACGGGGTTGGTATCCTACCTATGTACCGTTGGTATCGGTGGTACCGGCAGCGGTGTTGACCCACGGTGGCAGTTGGATGGTGATGACTTCAAGTGCATTGCTGGGTGCACTGATCGCACCGCCGTTGGCCTGTGCAATTGCGGCGAAACTGCCCGCTCATTTTCATCCCTACATTGGCAATGTAGTTTCAATGGCCTTGAGTACGTTGATGATTGTGCCAATCGTAGGTTGGCTGGCGAATTAAAAGGTGTGGTTAGGGGGAGCCCCTAACCACCTTTGAACACAACCATCGATCAAGCCAACGGCACCCGACGCGTCGTCAGTGCCATACGGCCCACAAAGAAGCTCAACGCCGCCCCCAGCAGCAACATCGCCAACGTACTCCACGCCGCACGCGACAGCTGCTTAGCCGCCACTTCACCCGCTTCACGGGCTTTCTGCTCGGCCTGTTGCTTCAGCTCATCGACCTTCTGCATCGCCTGCTGATAAGCCTGGGCGTAGTTGTCGACGATCTGGGTCGCTTCCTCTTTGCTCTTGCCGGTACGGGCGGCAACGATGTTGACCAGCGCGTCTTTATCCGTCGCGTTCAACGCAGGTTCACCGGAGGCTTTCACACGGTCGAACCATTGTTTCAGCGCGTCGCCCGCTTGAGCAGGGTTGGTCGCTGCGTCAGTCGCCGATTGCTTGCCGTCGGCAGCGGCCTGGTCGGTTTTCTGCTCGACGTTGGACGGGTCCAGTTCAGGCTTGCCGCTTTGCTTGAGCAAGGTATCGAGTTGGCCTTGCAGGCTGTTCCAATCCAGGTGGATGCCCTACTCGTCGAGTTGCTGCTTGACGCTATCGCTGATCCCGGGTGCCACAGCGGCGATACCGCTACCGGCAGCCGACAGGCCTTTGCCTACCACATTGCCCGCCGTGCCGACGACACTGGAAGCCAACGCCGCCAGCAGCCAGGTGGTGAACAGCGTGGTGAGGGTCCAGGTCAGTACACCGTGCAGGCCACCGCGATCCGGTGCGGTGCGCCCGGCGACGAAGGCACCGACGGCGATCGCCAGCAGCGTGGAGACAAACAGCCAGATACCGGCGCCCGTGCCAAAGCCGCGCAACGGGTTGCCTGACTCCATGGGGTTGACGGCGCTGGCGCCGATGGCGGTGCCGAGCACGCTGAGCACCAGGTAAGTCACCAGGGCAATTGCACTGCCAGCCAGCACAGAGCTACGGGACACGCGAAACGGCGAACGGTTAGTTTCGTAGACAGTGGTCATGAGCGATCCTTTTACAGTGATTGACCGTCTCAGTCTGGCGAGCCAAACACCCGCTCGTTCTCGCGCAAATGCACCAGGCCATCTGGTGCATTCGCACCCCATGCCGCGCAACTGCTCTGCACTATCCTGACACCGGGGTGTCGTACTTTCATGCGTCTAAAACCCGGAGAAATCATGACCCAGGATGTCCTAGCCAAAGAAACCAACCGCCGCCAGCTGCAGCAGATCATCTCCGGGCTGTCCGACGGGATCATCCTCGCAGAGGTCGACCAGACTATCCTCTGGGCCAATGAAGCCGCGCTGAACATGCACGGTGTGGACGACGTTGCGGCACTGGGCGCCAACACCCAGGAGTACGCCGAACGCTTTGCGCTGCGTTATCGCAACAACCATCCCGTATTGCTGGAGAGCTACCCCCTGGCCCGCGCTGCGGCGGGCGATGAGTTCAGCGACGTGGTGGTCGAAGTCAGCCCCACCGCAGACGAAGAAAAGACTTGGGTCCATCGCCTGCGCAGCCTGGTGATCAACGACTCACACGGCGAACCGGAGTTGCTGGTGCTGATCCTCAGCGACGCTACCGAATGGGCCAGCGCCGAACAGCGCTTCGAAAAAACCTTCAACGCCAACCCGGCGCCGGCGGTGATCTGCCGCCTGAGCGACCTGCGCTATATCAAGGTGAACCAGGGCTTCCTGGAAATGACCGGCTACAACCGTGACCAGGTGATCGGCCGCTCAGTGTATGAGCTGGACGTGCTGGAACATGCCGAGCGCAGGGACCTGGCCGTTCAGCGCCTGGGGGAAGGCGCGACCATCCCACAGATGCAAGCCGAGCTGAAACTGCCCGGAGGCGGCAGCAAACTGGTGATCGTCGCCGGCCAGCCGCTGGACATGAACGAAGAAGACTGCATGCTGTTTTCCTTCACCGACCTGGAGCCACGCCGCAAAGCCGAAATCGCCTTGCGCCAGAGTGAAGAGCGCTTCGCCAAGTCGTTTAGACTGACGCCGGTACCGACATTGGTGTGCAGCGCCAGCAACCGGCAGGTGGTGGATATCAACGAAGCGTTCATGAGCATTACCGGGTACACCAGTGAAGAGCTGATCGGTAAGTCCATCGAAGACATCAACTTCATCGACAGCCAGCAGGCGGCCGCCCAGTTGTTCGCTACATTGGAGAAAGCCGGCAACCTCGATGGCCAGGACCTCAAGGTGCGCAAGAAAGGCAATGAGGTGATCGACTGCGTGGTCTCGGCCGATACGGTGATCATTCAGGATGTGCCCTGCTACCTGCTGGTGATGATGAACATCACCGAACGCAAGCGCTCGGAACTGGAGCTGGTGGCGGCCATCGAGGAAGTGATGCAGGACGCGTCCTGGTTCAGCCAGACCCTGATCGAGAAACTGGCCAACGCCAAGAGCGTCAACAGCCCCAACCTGCCGAACGTGGCCTTCACCGACCTGACCGCCCGTGAGCGCGATGTGCTCGGCTTGATCTGCGAAGGCCTGGCCGACAAGGAGATCGCCTCGCGCCTGGAACTGGCACCCAACACCGTGCGTAACCATGTGGCTACGGTGTATTCCAAGCTGGGGGTGCACAGCCGCAGCGCGGCAATCGTCTGGGCCCGTGAACGCGGGCTGTTTGCCGGGGAATTACGGGTCAAGAGCAAAAAATAAAGTGCAAATGCACTAGTGAAGCTAGTGCGAATTCGCCTTATTGCGCAGCAGGGTAATCCCTAACCTTTCAGGGTGGGCACAGGACTTGAATCTGTGCCGTCGCGAAACGACACCCTGAAGGAACCCACATGTTTACCCTCTCTCAACTGCGAAATTGCATCGAAGAAGGCCTGGCGCCACTGACCTGCGAATTCACACTGTGCCGCGACGCATCACTGACCCTCAAGGTCTACGACGCCGAAACCGGCCGGGTCGACCTGGTCGTCACCGGGATCAGCACCAACCGGTTGCAGACCGCGCAAGACGTGGAAAAAATGGTCGAAGAACTGCGCTACGAGCTGCAGAGCAACAACATGGGCAAGCTCACGCTGGACGAGTTGCCTTCAACGACGAACCAATGAAATAGAACACGCCACCCGCGACGATGAACGCCCCCAGCATAAAGAACATGTAGTGGGCCGGCAGGCTGGCCAGTACCAACCCGCACAACACCGGCCCCAACGCAGCCCCCAGGTTGGACAGGTTCTGCGCCCCGTAGTACATGCCTCGCAGGTGGTCCGGGGCGATCCGGTCGATAAACATGTACTCGGCCGGGAACACGATGATTTCCCCCACGGTAAACACCGCCATCGCCAGCACCCACCACAACACGTTGGTGGACAGTGCAAAACCGATCAAGCCCAGCATGAACATGCCTAAGCCTGCGATCAGCCATTGGCTGAGGTAACGGTGGGAAATACGTCGACCAATCACGTACTGCAAGGCGATCACCAGCACGGCATTGGTGGTGAGCACGGCACTGATGACGGTGTAGGTGTATTCAGCGCTGGTGGTGGTCACCAGGTACTGCGACAGGTAGGCAGTGAACTGGCCAAACACCACAGCGCTGAGCACACCACCGAGGGTGAAGCACACCAGGCGATGGTCACGCAGCAGCACGCGGCCGACAGCCAGGAACGGCACCGGCTTTTGCGTGACATCGATTGTTGCCAGGGTGCGATCGCCCCAACGCCAGTACAGCAGGAAAAACCCCACCCCCAACAGCGCCGACAAGATGAACGGCAGGCTGATGTCCAGCTTGGCTACCATCGCCCCAAAGAACGGCCCCACGGCATAGCCGATGTTGGTCAGCGTGTACTTGATGGAAAACACTTCGCTGCGTGCTTCTTCCGGCAGCAAGCTGGCGAAACCGGCCTTTACCGCAATATCGATGACCGCGTAGGCCAGGTTGATCAGGATCAGGCAGCTGTAGAACGCCCAGATATTCTGCGCCAGCACTGTGCCGATAAACCCCAACACAAACAGCACGCTCAACCCCAGCAACAGCCGATAACTGTTGATGCGGTCGACCAGGAAACCGCCATACACGCTGAGCAGCGAGCCGACGATCAACGAGCTGCCGATCACCAGCCCAACCTGGGTGATGTCGAGGGCAAAGTGGTGGGTGAGGTAGATCACCAGGTAAGGAAAGGTGATCGCCTTGGCCAACGTCAGCAGCAACGTGGCGGACAACAACAGGTTCACGGCGCGGGGGTAGTTTCTTATTGTGGCAAGCATCCTGCTCTCTTTCGTCTAAGGTAACGCGGTCTTTATGGCCGGTTACCTTAACGCAAGAACCAGGAAAAAAGTTGCATCATTTCTTGACGGGCGTGATCTCGAGAATGGTGCCATTAGTGGTTTTGAGCAGCACGAACTTGTCGCCCACCCGTGACCATTGGCTGTCGGCTTCAGGCTGCTTGAGACCGCGTTTCTTCCAGTCGCTGACCGCCGACTCCTTACGCATCAGGATGTCGGGGGCGCGGTCGCCTTCTTTCAAATCACGGGTATTGATGTTCGAAGGCTGCACGGTTTCCTGCGGGGTATCGCCGGCCTGCACGACAACGCTGGCGGTGGACAGGCTGGCGGCGACCAGAACACAGGCGGCTAGGGTTTTGGACTTCATGGGTGCTCCTTCAATGAATGATGCGTACCCAGCTTCGGACCGCAGGCGCACAAAATCATTCAGACTGCTGAACCTTGCCCCCTGTGATGAGGGAGGCCCCACTACCTCTGTGGCGAGCGGGCTTGTCCCGCGTTGGGGTGCGAAGCAGCCCCAAAACCAGCCGCTACAAAGTGTCTGATACACCGCGTTCTTCTTTAATAGGGCTGCTGCGCAGCCCAACGCGGGACAAGCCCGCTCGCTACAGGACATTCACTGGCTTACACGCGCCCATTGCCCTCGTGAAATTAATCCTGTAATTTTTCATGAAATTATTAGATATAAATTTCATGAACCAGCAAGAAGAACTCGACGCCCTGGCGATCCTGATCCACGACCTGCGCAAGTACAAGAAGCTTACCCTCGCCCAACTCGCACAGAAGATCGAGCGTTCGGTGGGCTTCCTGTCCCAGGTCGAACGCAGCTTGTCGCGTCCGACCGTGGCGGATCTCACCGCCATCAGCCATGCCCTCGACGTGCCCACCACCTATTTCTACAGCTTGTCCAAACCCAAGGCCGTGAGTTGGGTCACTCGCCCTAACGAACGCCGCACGGTGTATTACGCCAACGGCATCACCGACATCCTGGTCTCCCCCAGCATGAAGGGTGCCTTCTCGATGCTCGACAGCCTGCTGGCCCCCGGCGCCAACAGCGGCGAACAGACCATGAGCGACCGCGCCGAGCAGGCCGGATTTGTACTGGAAGGAGAATTGACGCTGTGGGTAGAGGGCGAGGCCGATTCGGTCACCCTCGGCCCCGGTGACAGCTTCCACTTGGCCAGTTTCGCCCACTGCCGCTACGCCAACCTGACCGACCTGCCCGCCCGCGTGCTGTGGGTTTACAACTAGGAGCAACACCCGTGAAAAGCCAAGCCTCCACGTTACTGGCCGAAGTACGGACCTTTCGCCAGAACCATCCCGACGTGCGTTATGTCGACCTGATCGCCCTGGACATCCCCGGGCATTTCTACGGCAAGCGCTACCCCATCGAGATGCTGGAAAAGGTCGCCGCCGGCAGCCCTTTGAAGCTGCCGCAAAACGCCGTGCTGCTGGGGGTTCAGGGCGGGCTGTTCAAGATCGGCGACTACTGCTTCCACGATGGTGACCCGGATGCCAACCGCCGCCTGGTGCCCGGCACACTCAAGCCGGTGAGCTGGGAGTCGCAGCCGTTGGGGCAGATGTTGATCACCTCGGACGGCACCGAAGCGCCGATCGAATTCGAACCTCGCGAAGTCTTGGCCAACGTGCTGGAGCGCCTGCACCACAAAGGCATTCACCCGGTGGTGGCCTTCGAGCTGGAGTTCTACCTGTTCGACAAAAAACTCGACAACGGCCTGCCGCAATTCGCTCGCGACCCGCTGAGCGATGACACCGACGACCAGCCCAACCTGCATATCGAACGGCT
The DNA here is from genome assembly GCF_007858185.1 of Pseudomonas grimontii. Lineage (GTDB taxonomy): Bacteria > Pseudomonadota > Gammaproteobacteria > Pseudomonadales > Pseudomonadaceae > Aquipseudomonas > Aquipseudomonas grimontii. The sequence continues at coordinate 34,417 of NZ_VFES01000018.1, read as the reverse complement.
GTCGCGCTTCAGCGAGGTGCTGGACGATATGGCGCAGACCGCCAAGGACCAAGGCATCGACATCACGGTGATCACCGCCGAACTCGGTCCCGGCCAGTTCGAGATCAATTTCGGTCACCTCGACGACGGCCTGCGCGCCGCCGACTGGGCGGCCTTGTTCTGCCGTAGCACCCGTGCCGTGGCCCTGAAACACGGCTACCGCGCCAGCTTCATGGCCAAGCCTTACCTGCAATTCCCCGGCAGCGGCATGCACGTGCATGTCAGCCTGTATGACGGCGCGGGCAACAATGTGCTCGCGGCGCACCAGCAGCAACCGCTGCGCCATGCCGTGGCCGGTTGCCTGGAGTTGCTGCCCCACTGCATGCCGATCTTCTCGCCCAACCACAACGCCTTCCGCCGCCTGGGCGGTACGGTTAACGCGGCGACCCGCGCCAGTTGGGGGTTTGAAGACCGCGACGCATGCGTGCGCATCCCCGACTCCGACCCGCGCAACCTGCGCATCGAACATCGCCTGGCGAGTGCCGACGCCAACCCGTATCTGGTGCTGGCGGCGATCCTGGTCGGCCTTGAGCATGGCCTTGAAGCCAAGCGCGAACCCATCGCGCCACTGAACGAGGACCGCGGCAGCGGCACCGACTTCCCCGTGGAAATGCTCGATGCCGTGCGCGCCATGCAGCATCAGCCGGTATTGCGCGATAAGCTCGGTGCTGAATTTATCGACGTGTACTGCGAGAACAAACGCCAGGATCACCTGGCCTTTCAACAAGAGATCAACGCGCGGGAATACCGCTGGTTTCTTTAACCCTGGAATAACCGATGACCGACCAAAGCGCCCCGGCCCTCAAGGAAATTTTCAACCTCGAACGCCTGCAACACATCGCCAGCGAAATGACGGCGGTGTACCCGGCGTTCGACGCCAAGGGCTTTCTCAGGCATGCCAAGGCCGGGCTGGCCGAGTTGTCGGTGATGCAGCGGATGGCGCGGGTCAGCGAAAGCCTGCACGCGGTGATCCCGCTGGACTATGCACAGAGCCTCAAACTGCTTTACGCCCTGGCCCCGCGCCTGAACAGCGGATTTGTCTGCCTGTTCCTACCGCACTACGTGGCAAGTTATGGCCTGGGCGACTTCAAGCGCTCCATGGCCGCGCTCAAATACTTCACCACCTTTGGTTCGGCTGAGTTCGCCATAAGACACTTCTTGCTCCACGACTTCGAACGCACCTTGGCGATCATGCAAACGTGGTCGCTGGATGACAACGAACACGTGCGCCGCCTCGCCAGCGAAGGCTCGCGCCCCCGGCTGCCGTGGTCGTTTCGCCTGGCCGCGGTGCAGGCCAACCCTGAGCTGTGCGCATCGATCCTCGACAACCTCAAGGCCGACAGCAGCCTCTACGTACGCAAATCCGTGGCCAACCACCTCAACGACATCACCAAGGACCACCCGGATTGGGTACTCAGCCTGATCGAAGGCTGGGACCTGGACAACCCGCACACTGCCTGGATCGCCCGCCATGCGCTGCGCAGCCTGATCAAGCAGGGCAACACCCGCGCGCTGACGATCATGGGCGCAGGCGCCAAGGCCGAGGTGAAGCTCCATCACCTGAGCGTGACACCGGCGGTGATCACCCTGGGCGAGCGGATCAACCTGTCGTTCAGCCTGGAATCCACCGCCGCCACTGCGCAAAAACTGGTGGTGGACTACGCCATCGACTACGTCAAAAGCGCCGGGCACAGCGCGGCCAAGGTGTTCAAGCTCAAGGCGTTTACGCTGGGCGCGGGTGAACAGCACAGCCTGCGCCGCGAGCAGCATATTCGCGAGTTGACGACGCGCAAGCACTATCCCGGCAGGCATGCGGTGCATGTCTTGGTGAATGGAGAGCGATTGGGCAGTGCTGAATTCGAATTGCGCGATTAACCCGCTGTCACCCACACCACAGATCACTGTGGGAGGGTTTCATCAGCTGGATTCGCCGAGCAGCAGTGGCTGCTCACGCGCGCACAACTCCACCACGTAATCCCACAACACCCGCAACCGCACCGACTTGTGCAACTCCCGGCGCGAGCTGATCCAGTAGCTGCGCTGGATCCCCTCACCCGGCAGCAACGGCACCAGCTCCGGGTCGCCCGACGCCATGAAGCACGGCAACACCGCAATCCCCAAACCGGAGCGTGCGGCCTGGTGCTGGGCGATGACGCTGGTGCTATGGAACACCACCTTGGGGTTGCGGCAGAAGCTGTTGAGAAATTTCAGTTCCTGGCTGAACAGCAGATCGTCGACGTAATCGATCCATGAATGGGCAGCGAGGTCTTCGCGCCTTTCAATCGGTGGGGTGCGCGCCAGGTAGGCGCGGCTGGCGTAGAGCGCCAGGCGGTAATCGGTGAGCTTGCGCGTGACCAGTTGATCGACGCTGGGGCGTTCGAGGTGGATGCTGATCTCCGCTTCGCGGTTGAGGATGCTGACGAAGCGCGGCACGGCGAGCAGTTCCACTTCCAGGCCGGGATAACGTTCGAACAGCCCGCCCATGCGGCCGGCGAGGAACATCACCCCCAAGCCTTCGGCCACCCCGAGGCGGATCTTGCCCAGGGGCGCAGCGGAGTGGGTCAGTTCGTCCTCGGCCAGCAACGCGACGTTTTCCATGGCTTCGGCGTGTTTGAGCAGGGCTTCGCCAGCGGGGGTCAGCTCGTAGCCCTGGGCGTGCTGCACGAACAGCGCGGTGCCGAGGCTCTTCTCGATGGCTTCGATATGCCGGGCCACGGTGGCGTGCGTGGTTTTCAGGCGCTGCGCGGCGGTGAGCAGGCGGCCGCTGCGCTGCAACTCCAGAAAATACCGCAGGTCATTCCAGTCGAACATGTCGCCTCCATTGCATGCGCCCCAGGCAGCGCTGTTTAAAAACGCACAGCAGCTGGGTAAAAACTAACATTTTTAAGACGAAAACTAACAACTAGGATGGAGCCAATAAGAAAAACAAGCGAGACCTCAGATGCCCATTGCAACTGCTGAATACGATTATGTGGTGGTAGGCGCCGGCCCCGCAGGCTGCCTGCTCGCCAATCGACTGTCCGCCAACCCCGCCCACCGCGTGCTGCTGCTCGAAGCCGGCGGCCGCGACAACTACCCCTGGATCCATATCCCTGTCGGCTACCTGTTCTGCATCGGTAACCCACGCACCGACTGGTGCTTCAAGACCGAAGCCCAGGAAGGCCTGCAAGGCCGTGCGCTGAGTTACCCACGGGGCAAGGTGCTCGGTGGCTGCTCCTCAATCAACGGCATGATCTACATGCGCGGCCAGGCCCAGGACTACGATGGCTGGGCGGCCGCAGGCAACCCGGGCTGGGCCTGGAAGGACGTGCTGCCACTGTTCAAGCAGAGCGAAAACCACTTTGCGGGCGGCTCGGAATTCCACAGCGACGGCGGCGAATGGCGGGTTGAGCAGCAGCGGCTGTCGTGGCCGATCCTCGATGCGTTTCGTGAGGCGGCGGCGCAAAGCGGCATCGCAAACATCAGCGACTTCAACCAGGGCGATAACGAGGGGTGCGGCTACTTCCAGGTCAACCAGAAGGCCGGGGTGCGCTGGAACGCGGCCAAGGCGTTTCTCAAGCCGATCCGCCAGCGGCCCAATCTGACGGTGCTGACCGAAGTCGAGGTGGACCGCGTGGTGCTGGAAAACGGCCGCGCTTCGGCCGTGCTCGGGCGTCAAAACGGCCAGCAAATGAGCTGGAAGGCCCGCAAGGAAATCGTGCTGTGCGCCGGCTCCGTGGGCTCGCCGGGGATCCTGCAACGCTCGGGGATCGGCCCGTCCAGCGTGCTCAAGCCACTGGGCATTGATGTACTGCATGAACTGCCGGGTGTCGGCGGCAACTTGCAGGATCATCTGCAACTGCGGCTGATCTACAAGCTGGAAAACGCCCGCACCCTGAACCAGATCGCGGGCACCGTATGGGGCAAGATGGGCATGGGCCTGCGCTACCTGTATGACCGCAGCGGCCCGCTGTCGATGGCGCCCAGCCAACTCGGCGCATTTGCCCGCTCGGGCCCGGAACAGACCTCGGCCAACCTTGAATACCACGTGCAGCCGCTGTCCCTGGAGCGCTTTGGCGAACCGCTGCACGGGTTCCCGGCGTTTACCGCCTCGGTCTGCGACCTGCGCCCGCAAAGCCGTGGCCGCATCGATATCCGCTCGGCCAGCCCGGCGGATGCGCCGCTGATCCGGCCCAACTACCTCAGCCATCCGGAAGACTTGCGGGTGGCCGCCGACGCGATTCGCCTGACCCGACGTATCGTCGCCGCACCAGCCCTCAGCCAGTTCAAACCGGTGGAATACCTGCCCGGCGACGCACTGCAAACCGAAGAGCAACTGCATGAAGCCGCCGCGCGTATCGGCACGACGATCTTCCATCCGGTCGGCACCTGCCGCATGGGCAGCGATAAAGACGCGGTGGTCGACGCCCAACTGCGCGTGCATGGCGTGCCCGGCCTGCGCATCGCCGATGCGTCAATCATGCCGCGCATTACGTCCGGCAATACCTGTTCACCCACACTGATGATCGCGGAAAAAGCCGCGCAGTTGATCCTTTCGCCGAACACAAGGAGTCTCGCCCCGGAGAAAGAACTGGTTCATGCAATCTGAATAGCGGCGCCAAACCTGGCGCCGACAGTGGAACAACAATAAATAATCACTGTGAGGACTTCCCAATGTCAGAACATGCTCAACCCCTGGGCTCGGCGACCAACGCGAGCATCGGTAGCGAATCAAGAAAAGTCATCTTCGCCTCGTCCCTGGGGACGGTGTTCGAGTGGTATGACTTTTTCCTCTACGGCGCCCTGGCGGCGGTGATCAGCAAGCAGTTCTTTGCCGGGGTCAACGACACCACGGCGTTTATCTTTGCCTTGATGGCCTTTGCGGCCGGTTTTGTGGTGCGCCCGTTCGGTGCGCTGGTGTTCGGCCGCCTGGGCGACATGATCGGGCGCAAGTACACCTTTCTGGTAACCATCATTTTGATGGGTGTGGCGACTTTCTGCGTCGGGCTGCTGCCGACCTACGCCAGCATCGGCATCGCCGCGCCGATCATCCTGATCGTGCTGCGCATGCTGCAAGGCCTGGCCTTGGGCGGTGAATACGGCGGCGCAGCCACTTATGTGGCCGAGCATGCGCCGGCCGGCAAACGCGGCCTCAACACCAGCTGGATACAATCCACCGCGACCCTTGGTTTGCTGCTGTCGTTGCTGGTGGTGCTGGCGTGCCGGTACTTTACCGGCGATCAGTTCGAAGTCTGGGGCTGGCGTATTCCGTTCCTGTTTTCCATTGTGCTGCTGGGTATTTCGACCTGGATCCGCATGAGCCTGCATGAGTCGCCGGCATTCCTGAAAATGAAAGAGGAAGGCAAGGCCAGCAAGGCGCCGATCCGTGAGTCCTTCGGTAAATGGGAAAACCTCAAGGTGGTGCTGATCGCGCTGTTCAGCATCAACGGCGGGCAAGCGGTGACGTTCTATGCGTCGCAGTTCTATGTGCTGTTTTTCCTCACGCAGTTCCTGAAGATGGACCCGGCCCTGGCCAATATGCTGCTGATCATCAGCGTGGTGATTGGCGCGCCGTTCTTTGTCTTCTTTGGCTGGCTGTCGGACAAGGTCGGGCGCAAGCCGGTGCTGATGCTCGGCCTGCTGCTGGCGACCGCGCTGTACTTCCCGATCTTCAAGGGCCTGGCGCACTACACCAACCCGGCGATGGACCAGGCCAGCCGCCAGGCACCGATCACCGTGCTGGCCGACCCGGCCACCTGTACCTTCCAGTTCGATCCGGTAGGCAAGGCGAAATTTGACAGCCCGTGCGACAAGGTCAAGACCTTCCTGGTCAAGCAAGGCCTGCCCTACAGCAGCGCCGCCGCCCCGGCGGGCAGCCCGGTGCAGGTCAGCGTGGGTGAAGTGCGTATCGATGGCTTCGACGAGGCAGCGCTGCGCGGTGCGGTGACCCTGGCCGGCTATCCGACTTCGGCGGATGTGGCCCAGGTCAACAAAGTCATGGTGGTAGTGCTGATCGTGGTGCTGATCCTGATCGCCGCCATGTGCTATGGCCCGCTTGCGGCGCTGATGGTGGAGCTGTTTCCGACACGTATTCGCTACACCTCGATGTCCCTGCCCTACCACATCGGTAACGGCTGGTTTGGCGGGTTCCTGCCGACCGTGTCGTTTGCGCTGGTGGTGTACACCGGCGACATCTTCTATGGCTTGTGGTACCCGGTGGCGGTGACGGGGGTGAGCCTGATCGTGGGGATGTTCTGCCTCAAGGAAACGCGGCATGTGGACATCGATAACAACTGAATAAGCTTCAAGGGGCAAGCTGCAAGCGCCAAGTAAAAGCCAATCGGCTCTTTCTTGAAGCTTGCAGCTTGAAACTTTCAGCTGTACATCCATACAGATAATGGTTGCTCAATTTCCTTCTTTTGCCCATCCTGCTCCCCATTCAACTGTGTAACGAATGGGCTGACCATGCGGCTGTACCTCTGTGAAAAACCCTCCCAGGCCAAGGATATTGCGGCCGTGCTCGGTGCCAGTCGCCGCGGCGACGGTTGCTGGGTGGGCAATGGGGTCACCGTCACCTGGTGCATCGGTCACCTGCTGGAAACCGCCCCGCCCGACGCCTATGACGCCAAATACAAACGCTGGGTACTGGCCGACCTGCCGATCGTCCCGGAAAAATGGAAGATGCTGGTCAAGCCCAAGACCGCCAGCCAGTTCAAGGCCGTCAAGCGTTTGCTGGGGGAAGCCCAGGAACTGGTGATCGCCACCGACGCCGACCGTGAAGGCGAGATGATCGCCCGCGAACTGGTCGAGCATTGCCGCTATCGCGGGCCGATCCAGCGGCTATGGCTGTCGGCGCTGGACGATGCCTCCATCCGCAAGGCCCTGGCGGCGCTCAAGCCAGGCGCCGAAACGTTCAGCCTGTATCACTCGGCCCTGGGCCGCTCCCGCGCCGACTGGCTGATCGGCATGAACATGAGTCGCCTGTTTACCCTGCTGGGGCGCCAGTCCGGCTATCAGGGCGTGCTGCCAGTGGGCCGGGTGCAAACGCCGACCCTGCGCCTGGTGGTGGACCGCGACCGCAGCATCGCCGACTTCGTGCCCGTGGCTTACTGGGCCATTGATGTGGACCTGCGCCACGAATCCATGACCTTTACCGCCCAATGGCGTGCCGCCGAAGATGCCTGTGACGACCAGGGCCGCTGCCTTAATCCGCAATTGGCCCGCGACGCTGCCGACGCCATGACCAACGCCGCCAGCGCCCGGCTGATCAAGCTGCGTACCGAACGCATGCGCGAAGTGGCGCCCCTGCCCTTCGACCTCGGCACCCTGCAGGAAATCTGCTCGAAGAAGCTCGGCCTCGGCGCCCAGGAAACCCTGGATATCGCCCAATCCCTGTACGAAACCCACAAGGTCATCACCTACCCGCGCAGTGACTGCGGCTACCTTCCATTGAGCCAGCACAGCGAGGCGCCGAAGATCCTCGCCGCACTGGGCCGTGCGGATGCGGCAGTGAATGAGTTGATGCCGCATATCGATCCCCAGCGCCGATCGCGGGCCTGGAACGATGCCAAGGTCAGCGCGCACCACGGCATCATTCCCACCGGCGCCGGCAAGGACGTTGGCCAACTCACCGGCAAGCACCGTGCGGTCTACACCCTGATTCGCGCGCGCTACCTGGCGCAGTTCCTGCCCAACCATGAATACGATCGCACCCAGGCGGATTTCGACTGTGCGGGCCAGGCATTGCGCGCAGTGGGCAAAGTGGTAATCGAGCCGGGCTGGAAACGCGCCTTGCCCGAAGCCCTCGCACCGGCAAAGGGGCGCGAAGCACCGGCACCGCAGGCCTTGCCGACATTGGTGCAAGGCCAGGATTACGCGGTGACCAAGGTCAACCTCAAGGACCTGTGGACCCAACCGCCCAAGCCCTTTACCGAAGGAGACCTGATCAAGGCGATGAAAAACGTCGCCAAGCTGGTGGAAGACCCACTGCTCAAGCAAAAACTCAAGGACACCACCGGCATCGGCACTGAAGCCACCCGCGCGGGCATTATCCAAGGGTTGCTCGACCGGGGTTATCTGGTGAAGAACGGCAAGGCACTGTCGGCGACCCCGGCAGCCTTCAGCCTGATCGACGCGGTGCCCCGTGCCATCGCCGACCCCGGCACCACAGCAATCTGGGAGCAGGCGCTGGACATGGTGCAAAGCGGCGAGATGAGCCTGGAAGAATTCGTCGCCAAGCAGGCGGCATGGATGAGCAAGCAAGTGGCGCGTTGCAACAGCATGCGCATGACCATCACGGGGCCCGCCAGCCCGGCGGGCCAAAGTGCTGCACCGTGGAAAAAGAAGCGCAAGGCGGCACTCCGCAAGGCAGCCGGCACGACCAAACGCGCCAAAAAGCCGGCGAATGCGGGATGAAAGGTGAAAAAAACCGGCGAATGACGTTTTTCGACGGGTTTAACGCCGCTTTGGTCCTTGCAGCGACGTAGCCCGTCTAGGATTCTGTAGGGAACTCGCTGACTTCCTAACAACAACACCGGAGTGGCCGCCATGAAGACCGTTGCACAATTGCTGAAAGCCAAGGACCAGAAAAACCAGGACGTTCACACCATCCAATGGGATCACACCGTGTTTGAAGCGCTGGTCCGGATGTCGGAGAAAAACGTCGGGGCCTTGCCCGTGGTCAAGGAAGGCGCGGTCGTGGGGATCATCAGCGAGCGCGATTACGCACGCAAAATCATGCTCAAGGGGCTGTCGTCGGTCACCACAAAGGTCCACGAGGTGATGAGTTCCCCAGTTATCACCGTCGATACCCATAAACGTGTCGAAGAGTGCATGAACATCATGACCGACAGCCACCTGCGCCACCTGCCCGTGGTCGAAGACGGCAAGCTGCTGGGCCTGCTTTCCATCGGTGACCTGGTCAAGGAAGCCATTGCCGAACAGGCTGACCTGATCAAGCAGTTGGAGCAATACATCCGCGGCGAATAGGAGACCCCATGCTCGACACGCTGGAACATCAGGAAGACCACCTCGACACCCTGCACCGCGCCATGGCCGAACGGCGCTTCCTGGTGTTGACCGGTGCAGGCATCAGCACGTCGTCGGGGATCCCCGACTACCGCGACAGCGAAGGCGTGCGCCGGGGCAAAGCGCCGATGATGTACCAGGAGTTCCTCGCTACCGCGCAGGCGCGACGCCGCTACTGGGCGCGGGCGATGCTGGGCTGGCCGAGGGTACGTATCGCCCAGCCGAACAACGCTCACCGGGCATTGGCGGCCCTGCAACAGCGCCAGCACATCACCGGCCTGATCACGCAGAACGTCGACACCTTGCATGACCAGGCCGGCAGCCATGACGTGACCGAATTGCACGGCAGCCTGCACCGGGTACTGTGCCTGGATTGCCAACTGCACAGCACACGCGACGTGATCCAGCGACAGATGGAGGTCGATAACCCATACCTGGCGCAGGTCCATGCGGTACAGGCGCCTGATGGCGACACCTTGCTCGACCCCGCGTTTGAAGAGCACTTCCAGGTCCCCCGCTGCCCCCATTGCGAGGGTGAGCGACTCAAGCCGGACGTGGTGTTTTTTGGCGAGAACGTCGCGCCGGCGACGGCGGCCAGGGCGATGGCGGCGGTAACGCATGCCGAGGGGTTGCTGGTGGTAGGTTCGTCGCTGATGGCTTACTCCGCATTTCGCCTGTGCAAGGCGATGGTCGAACAGGGCAAGCCGGTGATCGCCATCAACTTGGGCAAGACCCGAGGGGATGAGCTGTTGCAGGTGAAGATCGAAGCCTCTTGCGAGCGGTTGTTGCCGTTGCTGGCCGAGCGGCTGGGGCCATAAAAAACCGCCCCTCCCACAATGCTTAAGCGCGGAATCGACCACTGGCGCCTGCGACTAATCAGCACAAAAAATGACGCCCAAGTCACCTTCTCCCGCATCCCCCCGTCCCCACGACGATTTATGTAGTGAATAAAAATAATCACTACATAACCGTTGACGTAACCTTTTTGTCCTTGCATGATCTAGACGTCTCCCGGATCGGGAGCGTTGGTAACAAGCGTTTTGAACAAGCTCGTCTGACCGCCGAGCTGTTTTTTCCGGATGTGCACTGCTCACAAGGCAGATTGATGAAGCTGACCGACCCGTAAGGATCGGTACAAGGAGCTCAAACGCTGCTTGTCTTCGTTATGAAACCATTGCGTAGCAGTTCATCAGCAAGACTACATGCATCAGGCTCAAGACCCTGCCCGTATTCGGCAGACAGTCACTGACGCCCGGTTTTCGAAGCCGGAGACAACTAAGCAGTTTTAACGGAATCAACTGATAGATCGCCAACTGGTCAAGGGGCTTACACATGAATCTGAACAACCAACCAACTATCGATGAATTGGCTGAGATGTTCGCAGCGCAGAAAGACACACTCGACGACCATATCCTGTGGATTGGCAAATCGGGCGAAGTGCAAATTGACTGCCTGGCGCCCCACACCGAAGAAGCCGAGTTCGACCGCAATAACCGTGAACTGGCGGCGCGCCTGAAGATGTACCGCCGTGGCCAGGGTTATGTCGGCAAGAAAGCCGCGGCCGATCGCAACTTTATCGAGCAAGTGTTCCATACACTTAATACCGAATGGCAGAACCTCAAAGGCCAATCGCAAGTTAAAGTGATTGATAGATACTGCTGATAACGGTGCAACTTTAAATTTAAGCCCGCTCGTTTACTCGAGCGGGCTTTTTAATACCTGTTTTATAACCCTGCTTTATAACAACGCCGGAAACCTACCCTTCCCCGCTTCGTCCCGAAAAATATCAAACAACACCTGCGCCGCCGCCGACAGTTCATGCCCTGGCTTGGTCAGCACACCAATCGGCCGTTCGATCACCGGATCGGTCAAGGTGATGCAATGCGCCCCCGCCTCCAGCATCTGCTGCGCACACAAGGCTGGTACGGCGCTGACGCCCAGCCCGCTGGCGACCATCTTGCCCACGGTTGCCAATTGATGGCTTTCCAACGCCACCGGCAACTTCGTCTTCAAAGCCCCCAGATGCTCTTCCAGCATCACCCGCACCGTGGAAGGCCGCTGCAACGTGATGAACGGGTGCTCCAGCAAGGTTTTCCAGTCGACCTCGGCACACTGGGCCAGCAATGAATCACCGGGCACCACCGCAATAAAGCGGTCCAGGTACAGCGGTGTAAAGGCCAGCGACGAGCCTTCCGAGGGTTCAAACGCCACGCCCAGTTCCACATGGCGGTCGCGAACCATCTCCAGCACCTGCTCATTGATCAAGTCATGCACCGTCACGTTCACCTGGGGGTAACGCGCGCGGAATATCTTCAGGATCGGCGGCAGCAGGTTGCCGGCAAACGACGGCATCGCCGCCACGGTGACCCGCCCGCGTTGCAGGGTGAACAACTGACGCAGTTCATCCTCGGCATTGTCCCAATCGGCCATCAGCCGACGTGCCAGGGGCAACAGGGATTCACCTTCGGGCGTGAGGGCCACGTTGCGCGTATTACGACTGAACAAGCGCCCACCCAGCCCTTCTTCCAAGCCCTTGATGGTCAGGCTCAGCGCCGATTGGGAGAGGTGCAGACGCTCGCAGGCGGCGGCAAAACTCAGGCTTTGGGCCACGGCAAGAAAGGCACGCATCTGTTTAACGGTCATTGGAAGCTCCAAGCTACAAGTTGAAGGCACAAGTAAAAGCAGCCGTTGCTTCTCCTTGAAGCTTGCGGCTTGAAGCTGATTATGCTGTTTTCCAAACCAATCAACCTTAAAAAACAACTTAACAAATCAATCCGTCGGCGCAACACTCGATTCATTGGCTGGCCCACAAACAATAAAAGAGGTGCATATGGCAGGTTTCGATAAACGCGTGGCGTCCTACGAGGAAGCACTGGCAGGCCTGGAAGACGGCATGACCGTGCTCGCCGGTGGTTTTGGCCTGTGTGGCATTCCGGAAAACCTCATCGCCGAGATCAAGCGCAAAGGCACCCGCGACCTCACCGTGGTTTCCAACAACTGCGGCGTCGACGGTTTTGGCCTGGGCGTACTGCTGGAAGAAAAGCAGATCCGCAAGGTGATCGCGTCCTACGTCGGTGAAAACGCCCTGTTCGAGAAGCAATTGCTCAGCGGCGAAATCGAAGTGGTCCTCACCCCCCAAGGCACCCTGGCGGAAAAAATGCGCGCAGGCGGCGCCGGTATCCCCGCCTTCTTCACCGCCACCGGCGTCGGCACCCCGGTCGCAGAAGGCAAGGAAACCCGCGAATTCAACGGTCGCCCGTACCTGATGGAAGAGTCCATCACCGGTGACTTCGCCATCGTCAAAGGCTGGAAAGCCGACCACTTCGGCAACGTCATCTATCGCCACACCGCCCAGAACTTCAACCCGCTGGCCGCCACCGCCGGCAAGATCACCGTGGTCGAGGTCGAGGAAATCGTCGAACCGGGCGAGCTGGACCCGGCGCAGATCCACACCCCTGGCATCTACGTCGACCGGATCATCTGCGGCACGTTCGAGAAGCGCATCGAACAGCGCACCGTGCGCAAATAATCCGCCCCCAGCCCGAACAATAAGGACTCATAAAATGGCTCTTACCCGCGAACAAATGGCTCAACGCGTCGCCCGCGAAATGCAGGACGGTTTCTACGTCAACCTGGGCATCGGCATTCCGACCCTGGTGGCCAACTACATCCCCGAAGGCATGGAAGTGATGCTGCAGTCGGAAAACGGCCTGCTGGGCATGGGCCCGTTTCCTACCGAAGAAACCATCGATGCCGACATGATCAACGCCGGCAAACAGACTGTGACGGCGCGCATCGGCGCCTCGATCTTCTCCTCTGCCGAATCCTTCGCGATGATTCGTGGCGGCCACGTCGACCTCACCGTGCTCGGCGCGTTTGAAGTGGACGTACATGGCAACATCGCCTCGTGGATGATCCCCGGCAAACTGGTCAAGGGCATGGGCGGCGCCATGGACCTGGTGGCCGGTGCGGAAAACATCATCGTGATCATGACCCACGCCTCCAAGGACGGCGAGTCCAAGTTGCTCAGCCAATGCAGCCTGCCGCTGACCGGTGCCAACTGCATCAAGCGTGTGCTGACAGACCTCGCGTACCTGGAAATCGAAAATGGCGCTTTTGTCCTCAAGGAACGCGCACCTGGCGTCAGCGTTGAAGAGATTGTGAGCAAGACCGCCGGTAAACTGATCGTCCCGGACCACGTTCCAGAAATGCACTTCCAGTGAGGACAGATTCCATGCAAGACGTCGTGATTGTTGCTGCTACCCGCACCGCCGTGGGCAGCTTTCAAGGTTCGCTGGCAAGCATTCCGGCACCGGAGCTGGGCGCCGCCGTGATCCGTCGCCTGCTGGAGCAGACCGGCCTGGACCCGGCCCAAGTAGATGAAGTCATCCTCGGCCAGGTACTCACTGCCGGCAGCGGCCAGAACCCCGCACGCCAAGCCTCGATCCTCGCCGGCCTGCCCCACGCCGTGCCGAGCCTGACCCTGAACAAGGTCTGCGGCTCAGGCCTGAAAGCCCTGCACCTGGGCGCCCAGGCCATCCGTTGCGGTGACGCCGAGGTCATCATCGCCGGCGGCATGGAGAACATGAGCCTGGCACCGTACGTACTGCCTGCTGCACGCACGGGTTTGCGCATGGGCCACGCCAAGATGATCGACAGCATGATCACTGACGGCCTGTGGGATGCGTTCAACGACTACCACATGGGCATCACCGCCGAGAACCTGGTGGACAAATACGGCATCAGCCGTGAAGCCCAGGATGCTTTCGCCGCTGCGTCCCAGCAAAAAGCCACTGCCGCCATCGAGGCCGGGCGTTTTGTCGATGAGATCACGCCGATCCTGATCCCCCAGCGCAAGGGCGACCCGGTTGCCTTCGCCGTGGATGAGCAGCCTCGCGCCGGTACCACCGCCGAGTCCCTGGCCAAGCTCAAGCCGGCGTTCAAGAAAGACGGTAGCGTCACCGCCGGCAACGCCTCCAGCCTCAATGACGGTGCCGCCGCGGTGCTGCTGATGAGTGCCGCCAAGGCCAAGGCCCTCGGCTTGCCGGTATTGGCGCGCATCGCCAGCTACGCCAACGCGGGCGTTGACCCGGCGATCATGGGCATCGGCCCGGTCTCGGCCACCCGCCGCTGCCTGGACAAAGCCGGTTGGAGCCTGGACGATCTGGACCTGATCGAAGCCAATGAAGCCTTTGCCGCGCAATCCCTGGCGGTAGCTAAAGAGCTGGAGTGGGATGCGGACAAGGTCAACGTCAACGGTGGTGCCATCGCCATCGGCCACCCGATCGGCGCGTCAGGCTGCCGCGTGCTGGTTACCCTGCTGCACGAAATGATCAAGCGCGATGCCAAGAAAGGCCTGGCGACACTGTGCATCGGTGGCGGCCAAGGCGTAGCCCTGGCCCTCGAACGCAGCTGATAAAAGAGCAACACCGAAAAGGCCCGGCTCCACGAAAAGCCAGGCCTTTTCTTTACGCGGTTTCCCTGAAAATACAGCACCCCACATTAGATCTTCATTGCCTGTCAGATTGAGGCACGGCAAACACCGCGTTCGCCCGCGCCACCACCTTCTCCCCCACCTGCAGGCTCACCGTGGCAAACGCCATTTGCCGCCCTCGCTTGTGATGTTCCAAGCGCACGGTAATCCACTCCCCCACCTGCACCGCCCCCAGGTAATCCACGGTCATGCTCGCTGTAATCAACGGCAACGGCGGCTCACTGGAAAACGCCATGGCATAGCCCATGCCGACATCCGCCAGGGTCGCCAACACCCCACCGTGCACAGTCCCACGCCCATTGGCATGACGATTGTCGGCGCGCAGGCCGATCTCCAGTTGCAGGCCGTCACCTCGGCAATACGCCGGGCCGAGCAAATCCAGCAACGGGCTGCTGCGTGGCAGCGGGACAAAACCTTCGGGCACAGCGTGAGCAATCATGGCGAGTCTTCCTTGGGGTCGGATTTGAGATGTACGCCACATGCCCAACGGCAGCCATCACCATCAGCCCTGCAAATCTTGCACGATGCTTTGCGTTAATTCGCCGAACCCGCTTTATGGTGGACGGCACCGCAGACGCCCTGGCACGCGCCAGCTATGTGCTGCCGTTCATGATCCTGGCGTTTCCGGTAGTGTGGTTGTGGGTGTGGCTGTGGCGCAAATTTGTCAGGCGCCATAGCTGATCAGCGCTTCATGCAACGTTGGTACCGCTCATCCACGCGCTTGGCAAACCACGCCGTGGTCAGGTTGCGGGTGATCTTCGGGCTTTTGAGCACGATGCCCGGCAGGATCGCGCGCGGCATCGGCTTGCCGGCGGCCTGGTCGGCCAGGGCAAACACGCGCTTGTAGAGGGTGGTATCTTCAAAATCCAGCTGTTCGCCCTGTTCCAGCTGGCTGCGGATGCTGGGGTTGCGCATGTCCAGCTTCGCGCCCAATGAGCGCACCGCCAGTTCGGTGGTGCCGGGCAACAATGAGCCGTAGCGAATCAAATCCCCATCCAGCGCCAACTCAGTGCCCGACACGCGGCTGACCGCCGCCTGGAACGCCGCATTACGGCTGGCGTACCAACCCGCATTGAAGTCGGCAAAGCGGTACAGCGGCTGGTCATAGCTCACCGGATAACCGAGCAAATGGGCGATACCGAAGTACATGCCGCCCCGCCGGGTGAAGACTTCCCGACGAATCGTGCCATCCACCGTGTAGGGATAGCCTCGCGCCTGTTTCTGCGCGAAGTCGATACTGACTTGCATGGGGCCTGCGGTGTGCACCGGGTTGAAGCCGCCAAACAGCGTGTTGCCCAAGGGCACCATGCTGATGAAGTCATCGAAGATGCCACTCAGGTCCTTCTCCGTGCGCGCGGCATTCAAGCGCTCGGCATAGGACTTGCCGGTGGGCGAGCGCAGTTGCAGGGCGCTGCGCACCACAAAGGCCGGCACATGCACCTTGCCGGCACGGCGCAGGATTTCATCCTGGGCGATCTTGCCCATGCCGGGCACGGGCGGGTCGACCTGATAGGTGGATTCCTGCTCGGTCACCGCCAATACGGCACAGATATTCTCGGTACTGGGGTAGATCTTCTGAGTGTCAAAAGCGGTATAGATGTCCTGGGCCCAGCCGTCGCGGTCTGCGACTTTAGCCGGAAGCAGGCGCACGATCTGCGCCTTCACCTCGGCTTCGCTGCGCTCTGGTTGCTGCGGGCCGCGTGACGTGGAGCAGCCGGCCAGCACCAGCAAAGTAGTGAGGCACAAGATCAGGCGGCTTGGGTACATAAGGCTTCCTTGGATAACGACGGGCCGGGGCATTGCTGATATCGACAGGTAAGTCTAACCGGGTTTCGCCGCGCGGTGATCGAATCGCCACGGGTGCAGAACTGGCTGCGCCGCAGTTTTGCGGCGGTGTTTGTGGGGCTGGGGCTGAACCTGGCATTTGCGCAGCGTTGAAGGCTTTTGATACGCAGCCAAAAAGGGACGATAGCCCCTGAAAGATCCCACGTAACGGCAAGATAAGCTCTACAGCCCCAGCCTGAAAACCGCTGCAAAGTCCCTCGCCTGAATACACAGTGCAAGGGATTGCAGATGGTTGTTTTCGTTAAGGCCCTGGTTGAAGGGGCTGCGTCTTGAACCCGGCCATTGGCAGGCTGGCCCTGACCCCGATGGATGTGAAGACGGTCGACGTTGAAAGCGTCTTCCGTGACTTTCGCGAATGCCTGAATACGTTCGATGACTGGGCACATAGCTTCTGGAGCTTCTCGGCGCTGGATGTCGAACAGGTCTTCAAGGTTGGCGATGAGGTCGCGCTGGTCGCGCCGATCAATCGCTCAGTCATCCCCAGCAGCACCGTCGCCACGTGCCCGGCCAATGGCACCCTGACGCTGGTGCATATGTTCCAGAGCACGCGGTCCGTGCCCATCGGCAACACGCCGGTGATGCTGCAGCGCGTCGATCCCAATGGCGGACCGTTGGGCGAGCCGATCCACAAGACCATCGGCCCCAGCGGCATCCTCGAAATCACCGAGTGTGATCGCAACCAGCAGTACCGAATCAGCTTCTACCCCAACGTTTCCAAGGATCACGTCAAGGCGCTGTATGCGTCTTATCAGTCGGTGATCTCGGGGTTGGAGGCTCGCCTGCGTGAAGAGTGGGCCGGCACTTTCCAGGATCAGTGGAAAGACTATGCCGAAGCCAAGCCCCTCGATCGGCGCCGAATGCTGGAAGCAGCGTTTGTCAGCGGCCTTGGAAAAGCCCTCTTCAATTTGTGGGACAACGTTACGCAGCTGTATGACCTGTTGGCGGATCTCAAGCCCAACAGCGAGAAGCTGTTGGCCTACCTCTCCCAGGCCGAACTCGATGAACTGTTGAAGTTCGGCAAAGACACGATTGCCAACGGTTTGCTGGTGCTCAGCGATGAGCCGCTGCTGTTTATCTACGTGTCGGCGATGGTCAGTTGGATGCGCATGCTGCCGCCGCAGGAGATGAATGAACTGTGGGGGGAGATCACTGGCGAGGTGCTGATCAATCTGCTGTTGATTCGTGTGTTGGGTGCGATGGGGGTGGCGGCGCGGCTGGGGGCTCAAGTGCTGAGCGCTATCAAATCCAAGCGCGCGCGAGAGTTGTTGGAGTTGTTGGCCAAGCAGCTTGTAGAGCCTGGGTTGGAGTCGCATGTCGAGGCGGTGAAGCCTTTGCTGCTCAGTGGCCCGGCGACAGCGATCAAGACTGTACCGGTTGCGCCGTTGAAGGCTGGGGAGCATGTGGTTTCGAACCCGGTGCCGGCGGTTCGTAACAAGACACAGAAGACGGTGTTGGTCAGGCAGGAGCCTGTCGATGATATGCCTGTTTCGGGGAAGAACCTGAATGGGGATGCGGCGGCCCCTTCGGATAAGACGGTCACCAACGGCTGCCCGGTGTCGATGGTTACCGGGGAGGAGTTGCTCACTCTCACCGATGGCACGTTGGATGGGATCTTGCCGTTTGAGTGGACCCGGTTGTATCGCACCAGTGCGGTGGAAGTGGATGGCGGGTTGGGGTTTGGCTGGAGTCATTCGCTGGCGCATCGGCTGGTGGTGTCGGGCGATTCCGTCGTGTGGACGGACCATGAGAATCGCATGACTTCGTTCCCGATGCCGACTGTTGCTCGGCCTGCAATCACCAACAGCTTGGCCGAAGCAGCGATCTATTTGGGCGCATCGCCAGATGAATTAGTGCTGGCCCAGGCATCGCGGTTTTATCACTTTCGCGACGGTGTGCTGGTCTCGATCAGTGATGCGTACGACAACCGGCTGCGGATTTCTCGGGATTTTCTGGGGCGCATCGAGCGGCTGGATAACGGTGCGGGTTGTGCGCTGCTCTTGCGCTATGCGTCGGGTCGCATCGTGGCGGTGGACTACCAGGTGCAGCGGGCCGAAGGCCGTGGTCCGTATGCCTGGATTACTGAGCAGACCGTCGTTTCCTACACCTATGACGATGCGGGCCGACTGGTCTCGGCGACCAATGCGGTAGGTGAAAGCGAGGTTTATCGCTACGACGAGCAGCACGTGATTCTTGAACGTGGGCTGGCCGGTGGGGCGAGTTTCTTTTGGGAATGGGAACGGGCTGGCAAGGCCGCGCGGCGTGTGCGGCATTGGGCCAGTTTTTCGCAGATGGATACGCGGTATGCCTGGGGGGACGACGGCCGCGTCACGGTGCACAACGCCGATGGCAGACAGGAAGTGTATGTCCATGACGACCGGGCGCGACTGGTGCAGCGGATTGATCCGGACGGTGCGCAGCACTTCAAATCCTATGACGACAAGGGTCGGCTGACGGTTGAGCAGGATCCTCTGGGCGCCGTGACGGCGTATCAGTACGACGAAGCCGGACGGTTGGTGGCGTTGTTTCCGGGGGATGATGAGCCGACGTCCTACGAGCATGACAACGGGTTCGTACGGGTTGTAAGGCGGGGTCTGGCGGTCTGGAAGTACGAGCGTAATGACCAGGGCGATGTCATTCGAAAGATTGATCCCGACGGCCATGTTACGGATTACAGCTACGACAAATACGGGCAACTGGTCGGGGTTTGGTACCCCGATCACAGTTGTCAGCGGCTGGTGTGGAATGAACGCGGTCAGCTCATTGAGGAGCAACTGCCCAACGGCGGGATAAAGCGTTATCGCTACGACGATCTGGGTCGCCAGATTGCCCGCGAGGATGAACATGGCGCGCTGACCCAGTATCAGTGGGACGGCATCGGTCGGTTAATTCGTGTCGTTTTACCAGGCGGTGCGTGTCGGGAATACAGCTACAACCCCTACGGAAAAATCACCGCCGAGCGCGATGAATTGGGGCGCGTCACCCGCTACGAATATGCCGACGGTTTGCACCTGATCAGCCGGCGCATCAACGCCGATGGCACCCAGGTCACCTACCGCTACGACAACGTGCGGTTATTGCTGACCGAGATCGAAAACGAGGTTGGCGAGACCTACCGACTTGCCTACCGCCCCAATGGTCTGATCCAGCAGGAAGTCGGGTTTGATGGGCAGCGTACGGCTTATGCCTACGACCTCAACGGCAATCTGCGGGAAAAGACCGAATACGGCGACGATGGCAGTCAGCTCGTTACTCGTTATGAGCGAGACCATGCCGGCCGTCTCGTCAGAAAAACCCTGCCCGACGGCAATAAGGTCGATTACGCCTACGACCGCCAAGGCAACCTCCTCAGCGTCGACGACGGCCACTGGGCGCTGGCCTACGAATACGATAGCCAAAACCGCCTCACCGCCGAACACCAAGGCTGGGGCAGCTTGCGCTACGGCTACGACGCCTGCGGCCAGCTTCAACACCTGCGCCTGCCCGATAACAACCGGCTGGTCTTTAATCATGCGAAAGGCGGCCACCTCGCCACCGTAGAGTTAAACGGCGCACCGCTGACCTCTCATTTGTTCAAAGCCGGCCAAGAACACCAACGCCAACAAGGCCACCTCCTCAGCCACTACCACTACGACGACCAGCACCGCCTGCATGCCCACGCGATCACCCAGCAACAAGACCATCTCTACCAACGTCAATACAACTACGACAAAACCGGCAACCTCACCCGCCTGCTCGACACCCGCAAAGGCGAACACCACTACCACTACGACCCACTAGGCCGCCTCACCCGCGCCGACCACTCCCAAGACCTGCAGGAACGCTTCGGCCACACCCCCGCCGGCAACCTGCTCATGCACGACCGCCCCGGCCCCGACATCGTCGCCGGCAACCGCCTGATGATCCAGGGTGACCGTCACTACGACTATGACGCCTTCGGCAACCTGATCCGCGAACGCCGTGGCAAAGGCCATCAACTCATTACCGAATACCGCTACGACTGCCAACACCGTCTGATCGGCATTACGCAGCCCAATGGCCAAACCGCCAGCTATCGCTACGACCCGTTTGGGCGGCGCATCAGCAAAACCGTGGACGGCATCACGACGGAGTTTTTCTGGCAAGGCGACAAGCTGATTGCCGAACACCATGCGGACCGCCATCGCAGCTATCTCTACGAACCGGATAGCTTTCGTCCGTTAGCCTTATTGGAAGGCTTCGGTCCAAAAGATACCAAGCCCTACCACTACCAACTCGACCACCTCGGCACGCCCCAGGAGCTGACCGCCCCCGACGGCGAAATCATGTGGTCCGCCCACTACCGCGCCTACGGCCAGATCAGCCGACTCGACAAAGGCAAAATCGACAACCCGCTACGGTTTCAGGGTCAGTACTTTGATCAGGAAAGCGGGCTGCACTACAACCGTCATCGCTACTACAATCCGGATATTGGCTGCTACCTGACACCCGACCCAGTGAAGTTGACGGGAGGGATCAACGCGTACCAGTACGTGCCCAATCCAACGGGATGGGTGGATCCGTTAGGCTTGAGCACATGTCCAGGTGGGGATGGATGTAAGCCAAGCACGAGCGTTCCGACGGCCACGGAAAGTGTCAATCATGGAGAACCCGCTTTACCGCAACTGACACGTGTGGAGCGACAGGCAAGAATTGATGAGCTTGCAGAGGCAAACGCCCACAGACGTTTGAGTGAGATTGAGCAGGCATTCCCAAGGGCACACTTTTTAGAGAAACATGGGGCGCAGACAACTCTTCAATCCCAACTTGAAAGGGTACAGACAGGCAAAAACCCAACCACCGGAGTAATTGAGAGATACGCTGGAGGCACTATGAGCGGGCAGCCAAAGATACCTAGTGCGGCTACTCGATACCTTAGTCATAGGGACCAACTCAACGCCATCTATCGTGCCAAGTTAATATTCAGACGGACCAACCTCGCAACATCTCGCGAGCCCACGGACATGGGAAAAACAATCGGAGAGGGCTATAAAAAAGACACACTTGAATATGGAACACAAAGAAAAGCAACAGTAATACTAGATACAGACGGAAACCCAATCACCGCCTATACGGACTACTAACATGAAATATCAACCTAAACTTTCAATCCTCCGCAGCCTATTATTCACCTACAACATCGAAAACCTTGACGACTCCGAAAGAGAGATCTTCATTGCATCAAAAAACATAAATGATGACAAAGAACTCATCGAGTTACTTGACAAACTTACCAAACCTGAATTCATAAAATACAAGAGAGATGAAAGAGAATGGCACATCAACACCCTCCAACACTTCTTAAATACAGACGAAAACTTCGAGTCCGTATTTTATCTTTTTGACACTTACTTCAATGACGAAATAACTGACAAAAGGCAATTTATGAAAGTCCTGCTTGATTGCCTTGGCAAATACAACGCAGAAGCTATCAACAACGAATAAAACCAACAATAAAGCTAGAAAAAATATATAAAATTCAGACCAGCGATTGAAAAGAATTTTCTTCGTCCAAACACACAATTCAATCTTCACAGATTGCAGTTAGTCAGGGAGATGAAGTATTTAAGGTAGATCGTGGGGGTGGGGCTGCTACGCAGCCCAACGCGAGCAAGCTCGCTCGCCACAAGTGTTCGCTCACCAAGGGTTTACGCTGCCCTTAGATCCCAGCCAACGCCAAGTCCATCGCGAAGTAGGTAAAGATCAAATCCGCACCCGCGCGCTTGATCGAGCCCAAGGTTTCACGCACGACCCGATCCTCATCAATCGCCCCCGCCTGGGCGCCGAATTTGATCATCGCGTATTCGCCGCTGACTTGGTACGCCGCCACCGGCAGGCGCGAGGCTTCGCGGATGTCGCGGATGATGTCGAGGTAGGCACCGGCCGGCTTGACCATCAGTGCGTCCGCGCCTTCCTGTTCGTCCAGCAGCGATTCGCGCACGGCTTCGCGGCGGTTCATCGGGTTCATCTGGTAGCTTTTGCGATCGCCCTTGAGCGCGCTGCCGCCAGCTTCGCGGAATGGGCCGTAGAGGGCCGAGGCGAATTTGGTCGAGTAGGCCATGATCGGGATATGGGTGAAGCCGGCGTCATCCAACGCGCGGCGGATGGCCTGGACCTGACCGTCCATGGCGGCCGAGGGGGCGATCACGTCGGCACCGGCGCGGGCGGCGGCAACGGCTTGCTTGCCGAGGTTGACCAGGGTCGCGTCGTTGTCGACGTGGGCACCGTGTATCACGCCGCAGTGGCCGTGGTCGGTGTATTCGCAGAAGCAAGTGTCGGACATCACGATCATCTCCGGCACCGCGTCCTTGATGATCGAGGACATGCGCGAGACCAGGCCGCGCTCTTTCCAGGTGTCACTGCCGTTGGCGTCCAGGTGGTGGGACACGCCGAAGGTCATCACCGACTTGATACCGGCGCGGGCATAGCGCTCGATCTCAGCCGCCAGCTTCTTTTCCGGGATGCGTCGAACGCCAGGCATGCTGGTGATCGGCACAAAGTCGTCGATTTCTTCTTCGACGAAAATCGGCAGCACCAGGTCGTTGAGGGTGAACTCGGTTTCCTGGAACAAGCCACGCAGCTCCGGGGAGCGGCGCAGGCGACGGGGGCGGGCTTGGGGGAACTGGCTGGTCATGGCTGTCCTGAAAAAGTGGCTGGAAATCTTTGGGGCGAAAGCTTATGCCCCAAGGCCCCGGCAGTACAAACGCCAAGGGGCCAACAGTGTATTGCGGGGGCGGTAATAATTTATTGATCTAGAGCTGTAGACGCCCTTCGATGCACACCGCGACGACGCCACCGATCCAGATTTCATCGCCCTGGCGTTCGACGCGAATACGCCCCGCACGCCCCATGGCCGTGCCCTGGCTGACCACGTAGCACTCAGGCGCGAGCCCTTCGCTGAGCAGCCATTGCGCAACGCCGGCATTCAGGCTGCCGGTGGCCGGGTCTTCCTGGGCTCCGTCACCTGCGACAAAGGCACGCACCTCAAACTGCGCATCCACGTCGTCGTCAGCCGGGTTGCAAGGTGCAATCACGCCGACGGCCAGTCCCTGCAGTTGCGAATAGTCCGGCTGTAAAGCCAGGACTTGATCACGCTCAGCCAACATCACCGCGAGCCACCCCGCGCCATTGTCGACCCACTGACTGCGCACGATGGCCCCCGGCGCCAGGCCCAATCCCAGGCGAACACGCTCCAACAACGTGGAGTCCACAGCGCCGGAGCGCATCAACGGCGGCGCAATAAACGCCAGTTCATCGCCTTGACGACGGATACGCACCAGGCCGATTTCACACTCCTGGATAATCTCGTCGCCTTTGGGCATGCCTCCAGCCTTGAGCCACGCATGGCAACTGCCCAGCGTCGGATGCCCGGCGAACGGCAACTCCTGCAAGGTCGTAAAGATCCTCACCCGGTAGTCAGCCCGAGGATCGCGCGGTGTCAGCAAAAACGTGGTTTCACTGAGGTTTGTCCACTTGGCGAAGTCGGCCATCTGCTGGTCGCCGAGGCTGTCGGCCCCCAGGACGACGGCCAGCGGGTTGCCCTTGAGCGACACGCTGCTGAATACATCCAGTTGTTTAAAATCGAAAGTCGGCATACGTCAGCTCGGAATACTCAGGCCACGGATGACCGCCGGCCGGGCGACAAAGCCGTCCAGCGCGCGCAGTACGTTAGGGAAGTCGGCAATGCCGACCAGATCGCCCGATTCATAGAAACCGATCAGGTTGCGAATCCAGGGGAAGGTGGCGATGTCGGCGATGCTGTAGTCATCACCCATGATCCAGGTGCGGCCGAGCAGGCGCTTTTCCAGCACCTCCAGCAAGCGCCGGGATTCGGCGGCATAACGGTCGCGGGGGCGCTTGTCTTCGTAGGCCTTGCCGGCAAATTTGTTGAAGAACCCCAGCTGGCCAAACATAGGCCCGATACCGCCCATCTGGAACATCAGCCATTGAATCGTTTCATAACGTGTCGCCGGATCTTCGGAGAGCAACTGGCTGGTTTTTTCTGCCAGGTAGATCAGGATCGCGCCGGACTCGAACAGCGCCAGCGGCTGGCCGGCCGGGCCGTCGGGGTCGATGATCGCGGGGATTTTGTTGTTGGGATTCAGGGACAGGAACTCGGGAGAAAACTGGTCCTGGGTCTCGAAACTGACCTTGTGCGCCTCATAAGGCAGGCCCAGCTCTTCAAGCATGATCGAGACTTTTACCCCGTTGGGCGTGGGCAACGAGTACAGTTGCAGGCGCTCAGGGTGCTGGGCGGGCCACTTACTGTTGATCGGGAACGCGGCGAGTGGGTTCATCAGGAAATCCCTGGCTAGGCAGAAAGTCCCCATCATAGTCATCTGCCCGGTGTCCTGCATGGGTCATCAATGCGCAACATCAGCGGGCTATTATCCCGCGTGGGCGAACCAATACGCCCGCGCGCACTCTTAAGTGCGCTCAAACGGTGAATGGAGGCGCCTCGCTATACCCGACACGGAACACCGCAGGACGCCTCCAGGCGTCACTGGGGCCAGGCTTGTCCGCCTTAACGTGACGCACGAAGACTCGAACCTATAATGAAGATCAAGCCTCTGCGCCTTGTGCAACGACTCAAACGCTACTCATACATCATGTTGCCACTGCTGCTGGTGAGCGGCGCCATGGTTGCCGCCCTTGATGCCCGTGAAAGCCGCGCCCAACCGGTGGATGGCGTGCAAACCCTGGTATTCCTGCGCCACGCCGAAAAACCTGCCGGCGGCCTGGGCCAGCTCAATTGCCAAGGTTTGAACCGCGCAATGAACCTGGCCACCCTGCTGCCGGAAAAATTCGGCAAGGCCAACTTCGTGTTCGCCGCCAACCCGACGCGCAATGTCGAGGAAGGCGAACTGGACAACTCCTACAGTTATATTCGCCCGTTAATGACCATCAGCCCCAGCGCCATCAAGCTGGGCCTGCCGGTGAACATCAAGTTCTCGGCCAATGACACCAGCGACCTGGCCGACGAGCTGGTGGAAGACAAGTACCACAATGCCACCATCTACACCGCCTGGTCCCACGGCTACCTGCCGGAGCTGATCAACAAGGTGGCGAGTGAAGCCTCCGGCGAAAAACACACGATTACCGACGACTGGTCCGGCAGCGACTACGACACGTTGTACGTGCTGACGCTGACCTGGCATAACGGCAAAGCCTCGCTGCTTAGCCGCAACTACAAGCAGGGCTTGAACGACGGTGAGGAATCCTGCCCGCAACCGACGCAGGTGAGTGCCGACAGCTGAGAGCGTATGATGCGTCGCAATTGACTCATCAGCGGATCCTCACCATGCCTAACCTCTCCTCCACCCAGCCCGTCCGGGGCTGGTCGTTCTGGTGGAAACCTGCACTATTCCTATTGGTAGCCTGCGTAGGCCTCTACTACGTGAAGTGGTCGCCCTACTACTTCAAGGCGTTTGTCGCCGCTGATAACCACAGCATCGGCGCCTCGATCCTCAACGATCAACAAAGCTCACCCCTGGCAGCGGCGCTGGCCTACGCCCAGGTGTATTTCCTGGCGATCTGGAAAGCCGCCGTGCTGGCGGTGATCCTCGGCTCGTTGCTGCAAGTGCTGATCCCCCGCGACTGGTTGCTGCGCCTGTTTGGCCGTGCCGGCCTGGGCTCGACCTTGCGCGGAGGGCTGTTCGCCCTGCCGGGGATGATGTGCAGTTGCTGCGCGGCCCCTGTCGCGGCGGGCATGCGCCGCCAGCAGGTGTCGGTGGGCGCGGCGCTGGCCTTTTGGATTGCCAACCCGGTGCTGAACCCGGCGACGCTGGTGTTCATGGGCTTTGTACTAGGCTGGGGCTTTACCGCGTTGAGGCTGGTGGCGGGCATTGTGCTGGTGGTGGGTGTGTCACTGGTGGCACAGCGCATCGCGCGGCCGGAGCAGGTGCCGGAAGTCGCGCTGGACGCGGTGGCCGAGGCCAGCCAGGTCGACGCGCAACCTTTCCTCAGTCGGTGGCTGCGTACCCTGTGGCAGCTGTTCTGGAGCACGATACCGATCTATATCCTGGCGGTGCTGGTGCTAGGCGCCGCGCGGGTCTGGCTGTTCCCCCATGTGGACGGCGCCATGACCAACAGCCTGGTGTGGCTGGTGCCGCTGGCGATTGTCGGCACACTGTTTGTGATTCCTACAGCGGCAGAGATCCCCATCGTACAAACCATGATGACCCTGGGCATGGGCACCGGCCCGGCAGTGGCCCTGCTGATGACCCTGCCCAGCGTGAGCCTGCCGTCGCTATTGATGCTGCGCAAGGATTTCGATGCGCGGGTCCTGGTGACGGTGGCCGGGCTGACCATGCTGGTAGGCGTGGTGTGTGGGTTGATCGGCGCGTTTATCCTCTAAGGGCGCGCTCGCGCAGATAGGCCGTGACGGCGCCCTGCTCTCCCGCAAACTCGATCCGTGCGCCTTTGCTTTCACGCTGGAAGGCGTACATCGGGTCGTAATATTCGCGCAACAGCCCTTCAATCCAGGCGCGATGCAGGTCCACGGCGCCGCTGCGCAGCTGTTCCGCCAGGGCATCCTGCATGATCGCCTGCAACCGCTGGAAGCGCTCGCCGCCCAGGCGCTTGTGGATATTGGCCAGGCTCTGGGTCAGGCGCTCGGCAAACAACGCCTGGCCCTGCTCACCAAACACCGCGATGAACTCCGCGCACAGGTCAACGACGTAGTCGCGCAGGATGCGCTCGACGCGGCCTTCGACGCTGTCTTCCAGCCACACCATCGGAAAGGTCTGCATGCCCTTGTGCAACGGCAACGGCAGCGCGCAGCTGCCGATCATGCGGCTTTCATCCTCGACCACGAACTGCTCGATGCCAGCCGCGCGTTTTTTCAGCAGGTCCACCGCCAGGCGGTTTTCGAAATCGATGTTGGAGGGTTGCGCCGTGGCGCGCTTGCCGAAGCTGGAACCGCGGTGGTTGGCATGGCCTTCCAGGTCCAGGGCGTTGCGCAACTGGCCCAGGACCTCGGTCTTGCCGGTGCCGGTCATGCCGCCCAGCAGCACGAAATCACAGTGGGCTGCCGCCTGATCAAGGGTATCCAGCAGGAAGGTACGCATGGCCTTGTAGCCACCGCCGACCCGTGGATACTCGATACCGGCTTCGGTTTTCAACCATTGCTGCACGATCTGCGAGCGCAGCCCACCACGGAAGCAGTACAAGAAACCGTCAGGATTGGCCTGGGCAAACCGTGCCCATTGTTCGATACGGTCGGTCTTGATCGCCCCCGACACCAGCTCATGCCCCAGCACAATGGCGGCTTGCTGGCCCTGCTGCTTGTAGCAGGTGCCGACGCGTTGCCGCTCGTCATCGGTCATCAGCGGCAGATTGATCACGCCTGGGAACGCGCCCTTGGCGAATTCGACCGGCGCGCGGGTATCCATCATCGGCCGGTCGTTGAGGAAAATGTCGCGGTAATCGGTGATGTCAGTTGCCATCAAAACACCTCTACCGCGTGGGTCTGTCGCTCAACCAATTGGCCGATCGGCTCAAGGCTCAAGCCCAATTCAGCCGCCGTCGCGTGGAACTCGGCGTCGCCTTCAGGGGTGACCGCGATCAGCAGGCCGCCACTGGTCTGCGGGTCGCACAGCACGCGCTTGTGCAGCTCCTGCAGGCGCCCGAGTTTGCTTGAGTAGCTGTCGAAGTTACGCAAGGTGCCGCCAGGCATGCAGCCCTGGTCCAGGTAGTCCTCGATCCCCTGCAGGCGTGGGACTTTGTCGTATTCGATGCGTGCGGTCACAGCGCTGCCGTCCGCCATTTCCACCAAGTGGCCCAACAGACCGAAACCGGTGACATCCGTCATTGCCGTCACACCGGCCAGCTTGCCGAAACGGCTGCCGGGCTTGTTCAGGGTGCACATCCAGTCACGGGCCAGGCCGATATCCGCTTCACGCAACTTGCCCTTCTTTTCGGCGGTGGTGAGGATGCCGATGCCCAACGGTTTGGTCAGATACAGGCGGCAGCCGACGGTGGCGGTGTCGTTGCGCTTCATATGGCGTTTTTGCACGATGCCGGTGACGGCCAGGCCGAAGATCGGCTCGGGGGCGTCGATGGAGTGCCCACCCGCCAGGGGAATGCCGGCTTCGTCGCACACCGAGCGGCCGCCGCGGATCACTTCACGGGCGATCTCCGGCGCCAGCACGTTCACCGGCCAGCCAAGAATGGCGATGGCCATCAACGGGTCGCCGCCCATGGCGTAGATGTCACTGATTGCGTTGGTGGCGGCGATGCGGCCGAAGTCGAAGGGGTCATCGACAATCGGCATGAAAAAGTCAGTGGTGGAGACCACGCCGCGCTCGTCGTCGATGGCGTACACCGCCGCGTCATCGCGAGAGGCGTTGCCCACCCACAAGTTGGGGTCGAGGTTCTGCGCGCCGCTGCCAGCCAGGATCACTTCCAGCACCTGGGGCGAAATCTTGCAGCCACAACCCGCGCCATGGCTGTACTGAGTAAGGCGAATCGGCTCGTTCATGGTGGACCTCAAGCTATCAAGTGGGCGGATTCTAGCAGACAGCAAAAGGCCGGCTGGGCTCTTGTGAGCACAGCCGGCCTTTGGGGTTGCAGCGTTACTGCCGGGCAGCGAGCAGACGCTTGTGGCGGTTGCGCCGAGCGATGTTCAGGCACTCGATGGCCGCCGAGAAGGCCATGGCCGCGTAGACGTAGCCTTTAGGCACATGGGCACCGAAGCCTTCGGCGATCAGCGTCATGCCGATCATGATCAGGAAGCCCAGGGCCAGCATCACCACGGTCGGGTTGTCGTTGATGAACTTGGCCAACGGCTCGGCCGCCACCAGCATCACAATCACCGAGGTCACCACGGCAATGATCATGATCGGCAAGTGCTCGGTCATGCCCACCGCCGTAATGATGCTGTCGATGGAGAACACCAGGTCGAGCAAGAGGATCTGCCCGATGGCCGCAGCAAAGCCGATGGCCACGACATTACCGGTGCTGGTCTTCTCTTCAGGCTCCGGGTCCATGCTGTGATGGATCTCGGTGGTGGCCTTCCAGACCAGGAACAGGCCACCGGCGATCAGGATCATGTCCTTCCACGAGAATGCCTGGCCGAGCACTTCGAACACCGGGGTAGTCAATTGCACGATAAACGCAATGGTGCTCAACAGGCCCAGGCGCAACACCAACGCCATGCTGATACCGATGCGCCGCGCCTTGGCCCGGTGCTTCTCGGGCAATTTGTTGGTGAGGATCGAGATAAAGATCAGGTTATCGATGCCCAGCACGATTTCCATCACGATCAAGGTGGCCAGGGCGATCCAGGCGGTGGGGCTGGCGGCCAGTTGTAAAAGGTAATCCATAGGTCAGTCCTGACGTTGTACTGGGAGATTAGGTTTCTTTGGTGTTCGATTCAGACTCGTTTTCTTCCTGATCGTCCTTTTTTTGTGGATTGATCAGGCCGTTTGTCGCTTCACTCAATGCCTGCTCGGCAGCCTTCTGGGTGTCATCGATGGCTTGCTTGGCCGACTCGGTGGCCTTGCCCATGACCTGTTGCGCGCTTTTTTCGACCTGATCGCAACCGCTGATCATCACCAATGAAAGCGCAAGCAACGATGCCGCGCCCAGGGAATTGAGTTTCATGATGTCTTCCTCGTTAGAACCATTGGGTCCAAATAGTGGCCCCGCGATAGCGAGGCATTCTATGCAGGCAAACAGTTCAGGAAAATTCGTATTTTTCTCGCATATACTTCGGTTTTTACGAAGTGATAGCCATCATGCTTAATTACCGACAGTTGCATTACTTCTGGGTGGTGGCCAAGACCGGCAGCATCGTGCGCGCCTGCGAGCAGCTGAACCTCACGCCCCAGACCATCAGCGGGCAGATCAGCCTGCTGGAGCAAACCTATGGGATTGCGCTGTTTCAACGGGTAGGCCGCCAGCTTGAACTCACCGAGGCCGGGCGCCAGGCCCTGCCCTATGCCGAACAGATGTTCCAGACCGGCAATGAACTGGAGGCAATGCTGCGCGCGCAGCCCAATGAGCAACAGATTGTGTTCCGCGTCGGGGTGGCGGATGTGGTGCCCAAGTCCATCGTGTACCGGTTGATCGCGCCGACCATGGAATTGAGCGAGCCACTGCGCATCACCTGCCGTGAAGATAAACTGGAGCGTTTATTGGCCGATCTGGCGATCCAGCGTCTGGACCTGGTGATCTCCGACAGCCCCATGCCCTCTCACCTGGACATCAAGGGCTACAGCCAGAAACTGGGGGAATGTGGCATCAGTTTTTTCGCCACCCAGACATTGGCTGACAGGTATGCCGGTGATTTCCCACAGTGCCTGCATGGCGCCCCCCTATTGATTCCCGGCGCGGAAACCGTGGTACGCAGCCGCTTGCAGCGTTGGTTTGCCGAGCAGCAGATCCAACCCAGGATCATCGGCGAGTTCGATGACAGCGCCTTGATGCAGGCGTTTGGTCAATCCGGCAGCGGGATTTTCATCGCACCCAGCGTGATCGCCGATGAGGTGGTGCGCCAGTACGGCGTGGCGTTGATTGGCCAGACCGATGCCGTCACCGAGTCGTTCTACGCGATTTCGGTGGAGCGCAAGGTCAAGCACCCCGGCATCGTGGCGATTACCGAAGGTGCACGGCGAGAGTTGTTTACCGCCCTGCCCTGAGCGTTCAGGCGTTGGACGCGACCGCTTGCTTGGCGGTCATCAGCCACAGCGCCAGCAGGATCGACACCAGGATAAACCCGGAAGCGGCAAAGCCCAGGCTGCCCAGGCCGAGGGTGTCGATCACATGCCCGCCGACCATCGCCCCCAGGCCGATCCCCAGGTTGGCCCCGGCGATATTCAACGACGCCGCGAACGCCGGCGCATGGGGTGCGGCCTTCATCAACCGCACATGGCTGACCAGGAACATCGCCGCCTGGGTCACGCCCCACACCGCCATCGCCGCCGCCAGGCCGATCGTGGAGTGAATCGCCGGTACCAGCGCGACCATGCCGGCGATCATGAAACCGCAGAACACCATGGAGGCGATCAGCGGGTGACGGTCCACCGCACGCCCGCCCAAGGCGTTGCCAATCAGCCCGACCGCGCCAAAGCCCATCAGGCACCAACCCACCAGTGTGCCGTCGAAACCGGCCAGACGCTCAAGGATGTCCGCCAGGTAGGTATAAGCCGTGAACATGCCGCTGAACACCAGGATCGACAGCAGGATATGGCCCTGCATCAGCGGGTTGCGCAGGATCTTGAATTGCGAGCGCAACGACACCTGGTCGTTCTTCGGCTGGGTCACCGGCAGGTAGATAAACAGCAGCAAGGCCTTGGCCAGCGCGACCACGGCGAGGATCGCAAACGCGGAACGCCAGCCGAACATATCGGAAATCAGCGTGCCTACCGGAATCCCGAACACCGTGGCGCAGACGATGCCGAAGCCGATCTTCTCGATGGCGCGTCCGGCGTATTCGGGGCCGACAATATCCACCGCCGTTTCACTCGCCAGGGCCCAGAACACTGGCAGGCCCAGGGCCGGGATCAAGCGCGCCAACGCCATCACCCAGATATTCGGCGCCAATGCGGCCACGGTATTGGCCACGCCGAACAGGATCAGGATGCTGATAAACAGACGCTTTCGTGGGAAACGGGCGCAGTACGCCGTCAGAAACGGACCAAAGGCCGCCACGGTAAACGCGAACAAGGTCACCAGCAGCCCGGCCTGGGACACGCTGACGTTGAGGTCCCGGGCGATGGACGGCAACAGGCCGACGATAACGAATTCTGTGGTCAGCACGGTAAAGCCGGCGGCCGACAGCAGCAGGATGGGAAACAACATGAAAACTCCAGAAACGACGACATCAACGACAGCCCGAAGGGCCCGCTGACGGATAGGAAAGGTGAGAGGGATGAATCTTAACAGAGTATGTCCGGCTTTTGCGAAGCCCCGGCGACCCAATGCCGCAGCAAGCGGGACAGGTCCAGCAGCATGCTAGACTTCGCGACCTGCTTCCTACAGCCCTTTCCGCCTGCATTGCTGCGCCCTTAAAAAAACTAGAGACAACCTTTATATGACTGCTGCCCCTTCTCTTTTCCAACGACTGGCTCGTATCAGCTTGGTCACGCAAATCGTCATCGGCTTGATCGCCGGCATCCTGCTGGCCTTGCTGTTGCCCGAGGCGGCCAAGGCCACCGGGTTTATCGGCAAGGTATTTGTTACCGCGCTCAAGGCCGTGGCGCCGATCCTGGTGTTTGTGCTGGTGATGGCGTCGATCGCCAACCATAAACACGGCCAGGAAACCCATATCCGGCCGATTCTGTTCCTGTATTTGCTGGGTACCTTTGCGGCTGCCGTGGTGGCGGTGATTGCCAGCATGTGGTTTCCCTCATCGCTGGTGCTTGCCACCCACGACGCAACCGTGAGCGCCCCCGGCGGCATCGGCGAGGTTCTGCAAAGCCTGCTGTTGAGCGTGGTGGACAACCCCGTCAGCGCGTTGATAAACGCCAACTTCATCGGCATCCTGGCCTGGGCCATCGGCATGGGCATTGCCATTCGCCATGCCAGCGCAACCACCCGCACGGTGCTCGATGACCTGTCCAACGGTGTGACCTTGATCGTGCGCGTGGTGATCCGCTTCGCCCCGCTGGGTATCTTCGGCCTGGTGGCTTCGACACTGGCCACCTCGGGCTTCGGCGCCCTGCTCGGCTACGCCCACCTGCTGGTGGTGCTGATCGGCTGCATGCTGTTCGTGGCACTGGTGGTCAACCCGGCCATCGTGTTCTGGAAACTGCGTCGCAACCCCTACCCGTTGGTGTTGATGTGCCTGCGCGAAAGCGGCATCACCGCGTTTTTCACCCGCAGCTCGGCAGCGAATATCCCCGTGAACCTGGCCTTGAGCAAACGCCTGGGCCTGCATGAAGACACCTACTCGGTGTCGATTCCACTGGGTGCCACGATCAACATGGCCGGTGCTGCGATCACCATCACCGTGCTGACCCTGGCGGCCGTGCACACCCTCGGCATTGCCGTGGACCTGCCGACCGCCGTGCTGCTCAGCGTGGTCGCGGCGGTCTGTGCCTGTGGCGCGTCGGGTGTGGCCGGTGGCTCGCTGCTGCTGATTCCCCTGGCGTGCAGCCTGTTCGGTATTCCCAGCGAGATCGCCATGCAGGTCGTGGCCGTAGGCTTCATCATCGGTGTGCTGCAGGATTCGGCGGAAACCGCGCTCAATTCATCCACCGATGTGCTGTTTACAGCAGCCGCCTGTCTGGGCAAGGAAGAGCAGCCGGCTTAAACGCCAGGCGTAAAAAAGCCCGGGGCGGTTCATGCTTGAACCACCCCGGGCTTTTTTTGGGTGCTTAGAAAGCGCCCATGTAGTCACGCTTGCCCACTTCCACACCGTTATGACGCAACAAGGCGTACGCGGTGGTGACGTGGAAGAAGAACTGCGGCAGGCCGTAGGTCAACAGGTAGGACTGGCCGCTGAAGCGCTTCTCTTTCGGCGTGCCTGGGCGAGTGATGATCTCGATGCCTTCCTTGCCGTCGATCTGTTCCGGCTTGATGGTGTCGACAAACGCCAGCACCTTGGCAATCAGTGCTTGCAGGTCGGCGAAGGTCACTTCGGTGTCTTCGTATTTCGGCACTTCGATCTCGGCCAGGCGCGCGGAAACGCCCTTGGCGAAGTCGACAGCGATCTGCACCTGGCGTACCAGTTGGAACATGTCCGGGAACAGCCGCGCTTGCAGCAAGGCGTTAGGGTCGATGTTCTTGGCCGTGGCGTGGGCTTCGGCTTTGTTCAGCACATCGCTCAGGGCGGTGAGCATTTGCTTGAAGACCGGGATGGAAGCAGCGTACAGGGAAATAGTCATGGCAGTCTCATGGGTAATGGCAGGGTTGGAACCAGCGGCGATTATAGACACGCCAGGCGCTTAATGCCGGTCAGTTAAGGAGGAACCCTGTAACTGTGGCGAGCGGGCTTGCCCCGCGCTGGGCTGCGAAGCAGCCCCAAAGCACAGCTCCGGACCTGCCTGGCACACTGCAGCGCTCTTATTGGGG
>NZ_VFES01000017.1 GCF_007858185.1 Pseudomonas grimontii | reverse complement strand
TTTCTGAGTTTTGTAAACACCTCGTCGAATCTCGGGTATTAATTTCCACTTTTTAGAAACCTTGACTCTCCAAGGGCCTTATTTTCGCGGTCTAACAAGATTTGTTTACATAATTTGGTCGGCATAACGGCAGAAGCCCGCCGGGTAGTCGTAGTGGGCGTGGTGGGTGCCGCCCGCGAGGTGGCAGGCCAGGCCGTGTTCCAGCGCTTGCTCCGCCGCCAGGATCGAGCCGCCGACCGCGCGCACGGTGCGCCGGGCCAGGGCGTCGCTCCAGGGCAGGCCAAGGCGCCGTTGGTCTTCGCGGGACAACTCGCCGCTCATGTAGCGTTCGATATACCCAGGTTCATGGGCGAGGGCCAGAATCTCCGGTGGGCATAACGACGGGCGCAGCAATTGGCTGTCTTCGGTCAGGCCGCTGGCCACCAGGTGGTCACGCAGCAGGCGGAACTTGCCCATGGGGAACCGGTGGTCTGCCGGGAACTCAGGGCTGTAGTCATCGTGGTAGATCAATGGCAAAGGCATGGGATTTTCTGACGGGGATCTGCGAAGGATCTTAACAGCGCTGTACACTCACGCACATGGCAAGGGGAGGGGACCCATGGAGGAGATATTGCAATTGGAAAGCGCGCGCCTGGTCATGCGCCAATGGCGCGATGCCGACCTGACGGAATTTGCGCGCATGTGCGCCGACCCGCAGGTGATGCGCTATTTCCCGGCCAGATTGAGTCACCTGGAAAGTGCCGCCCTGATCGGCCGGATTCGCGGCCACTTCGCCGAATACGGTTTTGGCCAGTGGGCCCTGCAACGCAAGGACACCGGTGAGTTCATCGGCCTGACCGGGTTGCAGAACGTCAGCTTCGAAGCGGGCTTTACCCCGGCGGTGGAAATCTGCTGGCGCCTGGCCCGTGAGCATTGGGGCCTGGGTTATGCCAGCGAGGCGGCCTGGACCGCGCTGCGCTGTGGTTTCGACCGTTTGCAGTTGGACGAAATCGTCGCTTTCACCACTCAAGCCAATCTGCCATCACAAAAAGTCATGCAGGCCATCGGTATGCATTACGATCCCCAGGCAGATTTTGCACACCCCAAGGTCGCAGCCGATGACCCGCTGTGCCCCCACGTTTTATACCGCATCACCCGCGCCCAATGGTTGGACACGCTGCACGGATAAGCAGCCCGGAATGCCCTATCGATTGTTGTAGGAGTTGCTCTATGAGCCAAGTATTGGAAGATCTGGTGGACTTGCTGACCCTGGAGCCGATCGAGGAAAACCTCTTTCGCGGCCGCAGCCAGGACCTGGGTTTTCGCCAACTGTTCGGTGGCCAGGTGCTCGGCCAGTCGTTGTCGGCCGCCAGCCAGACCGTCGAAGAAGCGCGGCACGTGCATTCCCTGCATGGTTATTTCCTGCGCCCTGGCGATGCGAAGTTGCCGGTGGTGTATTCGGTGGACCGCGTCCGCGATGGCGGCAGTTTCAGTACGCGCCGTGTGACGGCGATCCAGAAGGGCCACCCGATCTTCACCTGCAGCGCTTCGTTTCAGTATGACGAGGCCGGCTTCGAGCACCAGACCACCATGCCTGTGGTGGTCGGCCCGGAAAACCTGCCGTCGGAGCTGGAGCTGACCCAGCAGCGCG
Organism: Pseudomonas grimontii; assembly: GCF_007858185.1. GTDB lineage: Bacteria > Pseudomonadota > Gammaproteobacteria > Pseudomonadales > Pseudomonadaceae > Aquipseudomonas > Aquipseudomonas grimontii. The sequence continues at coordinate 168,492 of NZ_VFES01000017.1, read as the reverse complement.
CGCACCTGATCCCCGAGCATATGCGCGACAAGCTGCTGTGCCCCAAGCCGATCGAAGTGCGCCCGGTCACCGAAAAAGACCCGTTCAACCCGCAGCCGTCCGACCCGGTCAAATACGTGTGGTTTCGGGCCGATGGCGCCTTGGCGGATACGCCGGCGCTGCACAAATACCTGCTGGCCTACGCGTCCGACTTCGGCCTGCTGACCACCTCGTTGCTGCCCCACGGCAAGACCGTGTGGCAGAAAGACATGCAGGTCGCCAGCCTCGACCACGCGCTGTGGTTCCACGCCGACCTGCGTGCCGATGACTGGTTGCTGTACGCCATGGACAGCCCATGGGCCGGCAATTCCCGTGGGTTCTCCCGCGGGAGCGTGTACAACCGCGCCGGGCAACTGGTGGCGTCGGTGACCCAGGAAGGCTTGATTCGCCATCGCAAGGATTGGGCATGAGCCTGACGGACGTTAAGCACTGGGTGTTCGACATGGACGGCACCCTGACGGTCGCGGTGCATGACTTTGCGGCGATTCGCGTGGCCCTGGACATTCCCCCCGAGGACGACATCCTCACCCACCTCGCGGCCTTGCCGGCGGACATCGCAGCGGCCAAGCATGCCTGGTTGCTGGAGCATGAGCGCGAGCTGGCGCTGGGCTCCGTCGCGGCGGACGGTGCGGTTGAGCTGGTGCGCGAGCTGGCCGGGCGGGGTTATCGCCTGGGTATCCTGACCCGCAACGCGCGGGAGTTGGCGCATATCACCCTGGAGGCGATTGGCCTGGCGGACTGCTTTGCCGTGGACGATGTGCTGGGTCGCGACGATGCGCCGCCCAAGCCCGATCCGGGTGGGTTGTTGAAGTTGGCGGCGGCGTGGGATGTATCGACGAGCGAGATGGTGATGGTTGGGGATTACCGCTTTGACCTGGACTGCGGTCGGGCGGCGGGGACCCGAACGGTGTTGGTCAACCTGCCGGAGAACCCGTGGCCGGAGCTGGCGGATTGGCATGCTGCAGATTGCGCGGTACTGCGCCGGATGATCTAGCCCAGGCAATAGAAATCAAATGTGGGAGGGGGCTTGCCCCCGATGACGGTGGGTCAGTTATAGATGAGCTGACTGACACACTGCTATCGGGGGCAAGCCCCCTCCCACATTTTGAGACTGTTTCTTCCGGTATTACTGAGTGAACAGTACCTTCTGCCCTTCGGGCGACGTAAACATCCCATCCCCGTCATGCCCCACCCCCGGCACTTCCACCAGCGTCTGGCTCAATTGCGGATGGCGCTGCTTGAGGTAGTCAAAGTAGTTGTGCCCGCGAATCAGCCGATACGCGCCCTGGGTCTCGGCTTCGCAGCTTTTATCCAGCGCCGGGTGGTTCGGGTCGGTGTCCTGCTGGCCCAGCAGGTAAGTGATGTTGCGTGACACGTAGGTCTGCTCAAGCTGCTCGGCGCTTTGGCCCTGGGCGTAGGCCGGCAGGTGCTGCATGCCGTACTTCCAGTCGTTGAAGCCTGGGCAACTGGCTGCGTCAAACTTCACCGGTCGCTGTGGGCTGAAGTAGGCATAGGACGATGGGTTGGCCACCACATAACGCAGGCGGATGCCCTTGGTTTGCAGGATAGGGTGGGCGTGGCCGGTGAGGGCGAAGCGCTGCACCACCTGGCCACCGCCGGAGTGACCGGCGACCACGATTTCCTTCAGCGCCGGGAACAGCGTGCGGTTGCCCAGGTGCTTGATGATCTGGTCGAGGGCGCCGAAAGAGCTGATCTGGCCTGGGCTGGTCGAGGCGTCGCCGGCCATCCAGTCATTGCCGTTCCAGCGCAGCAGCTGGGTGTCCAGGTGGTTGCGCTTCACGTCAGAGCCGTTGAGAAACTGCGGCGCGATCACCAGGGTGTTGGCGGCAACCCCGGCGTGTTCGGCGGCATCGATCCCGCTTTGCAGGTAGGTCTGCGCATTGCGCAGGCGCCCATGCACGATGATCACGGCGCGGGTGACGTCAGGCAGTGGCTGGCGCCAGTCCTGGCTCAAGCCGAGGCTGAGGTCGCCGGCTTCGAGGTGAAAACGACCGGGGCTGACCACCTTGACGCCATGCTCGGCGGCCCAACTGGCGGTGCAGGTCAACAGCAATCCCAGCAGGAGTCCCGATCGTATAGTCATCTATAGGCTCTTGGCAGTGAACGTGTCGCATTGAGTGATCTGACCCTGGGCGAAGCCGGTCTTGAACCAGCGAACCCGCTGCGCCGAGGTGCCGTGGGTAAACGAGTCCGGCACCACGCGCCCCTGACCCTGTTGCTGCAAACGGTCATCGCCGATGGCGTTGGCGGCATTCAGGGCTTCTTCGATATCGCCGGGCTCCAGCCAGTTCAGGCGTTTTTGCGCACGGTTGGCCCATACGCCGGCGAAGCAGTCGGCTTGCAGCTCCTGGCGTACCAGCAGGCCGCCGTCGCCTTGCATCTGCCGGCCTTGCTGGCGTGCGGCCTGGATCTTCGACGAAATGCCCAGCAATGTTTGTACGTGGTGCCCGACTTCGTGGGCGATCACATAGGCCTGGGCGAAATCGCCGGCAGCCTGGAAGCGTTGGGACATTTCCCGGAAGAAATCCAGGTCCAGGTACACCTGCTGATCCGCCGGGCAATAGAACGGGCCGCTGGCCGAGGTGGCGCCACCGCAGGCGGAATTGACCCGGCCACGGAACAGAATCAGTTTCGGGTTTTTGTAGACCAGGCCGTTTTCCTGGAACACCTGGCCCCAGGTGTCTTCGGTATCGCCCAGCACTGCCCGTACGAAGTCGGCTTGCTCATCGTTGGCCGGCGGTGCCTGGCGCGATTGCGTGCTGACCGAGGGCGCCTGCTCCATCTGGCCGATCAACTGGCCGAGGATCTGCAGCGGGTCCTGGCCGGTCAGCCAGCCGATACCGACGATCAGCACAATCGCGGTCAGGCTCAGGCCCTTGCCGCCACCAAAGCGCATCCCTCCACCGCCGCCGCCACTGTCATCGCGGGCATCCACCACGTTGTCGCTGCGTCGGCCTTTTTTCCATAGCATGGGGCAATCCTCTGTGTGCTGACCGTGATTGAGTATGGTCGGTATTAACGGCAATAGCCTTCGCCGGTGGCGACGATCAGGCAGTCTTTTTTATCCGCCAGCCATTTCAGCCCGGTCGCTTCGCCATCGCCGGCGCGCAGCAACTGCGGGCCGTCCGGGCGGGTAAAGGCGATGCCGTCTTCGGCCGCTTCACCCTTGAAGGTGCCCGAGTCGTCGGCGTCGAGGCCGTATTGCATGGTCAGGAGGTAATGGCCACGGCCGATGCTGTCGTCCTTGGCGATGGTCAGGTTCAGGCCTTCGACACCGATCCATTTGCCGACCCATTTATCGGTGGGCGGGGTTTCGGGGACCAGGGTAGCTTGCACGGAAGGCGGCGCGGGTTTGGGCGCTGGCTTGGACTCCTGGTTGCAGGCGGTCAGCAGGGTAAGGGCAGAAAGAACAAAGAGGGTTTTTTTCATAGCGGCAAGGCCTTGGTTAAAAAGTATGCAGCGCGGGGCTAAGATGCTGCGTTGGACTCGAATCCCGTGATTTAGTGCGCTGTTCGCCCGGTGTTTGGTTATGCTCTTGGGGCAGACTCCGGCCCGGCTGCTAGATTACCGGGTTGAGCGCTACTTCGTTCAGTGCTCAGCGTTCCGCCCGCCACGCAAGAGAATTCCATGACTGTCAGCACCCCCCTTTCCGGCGTCAACCATCCCTTCAAAGGCATTGTGCTGATTGTGGCGGCGACGTTTCTGTTCTCCAGCCACGACGCCTTGTCCAAATACCTGGCCGGGTTCTACCCGATCGTGATGGTGGTGTGGGCGCGCTACCTGGTGCATACCTTGCTGATGGCCGGGATTTTCCTGCCGCAATCGGGGCTACGCGTGCTGCGCAGTAAACGCCCGGGGATGCAGGTAGTCAGGGCCTTGTGCTTGTTGGGCACCAGCCTGTTTTTCACGACGGCATTGCATTACATCCCGTTGGCGGAAGCCACGGCGGTGAACTTCCTCGCGCCGATCCTGGTGACGGCCCTGTCGGTGCCGCTGCTCGGCGAGCATGTGACACGCGGCCAATGGCTGGCGGTGATCTGCGGCTTTATCGGCGTGCTGGTGATCATTCACCCAGGCGGTGAGTTGTTTACGCCTGCGGTGCTGCTGCCGCTGTGCTCGGCGCTGTTCTTCTGCTTCTACCAACTGCTTACGCGCATCCTCAGCCAATACGACACCCCGACCACCAGCAACTTCTTCGCCGGCCTGTGCAATACCTTGGTGATGAGCGCGATGGTGCCGTTCTTCTGGCAGATCCCGACGCTGTGGCACGGCGTGATGATGTTGGCGCTGGGCACCTGCGGGATGACCGCGCACTTGATGCTGACCCAGGCGTTCCGCTTTGCGGCGCCGGCCTTGCTGGCGCCGTTCGGCTATTGCCAGATCGTATTCGCGGGGTTGTTGGGTTGGCTGGTGTTCAACCATACCCCCGATATGACCACGGTGGTCGGTATCGGGGTGATCTGCATGAGCGGGTTGGCCGCTGCCTGGCAGCAGCGGCGCAGGTGATCAGACGTCTACGGTAGGAATCTTGCGCGGTGCCATGAAGTACATCCAGGTCAGCGCAATGAAGTACATCGCCGGGATCAGGGTGAACAACACGGTGTAATTGTTGTTGGTCACGGTGAGGATGTGGCCGACGATCTGGGTCATGAACATGCCGCCGATGGCTGCACACATGCCGCCGAACCCGAACACCGTGCTCATCATGTGCTTGGGTGTGTAGTCCATCACCAGGCTCCAGATGTTGGCGGTCCAGGCCTGGTGCGCACCGATGGCCAGGGAGATGGCAAACACCGCGACCCACAGTTGGCTTGAGCCGGCCGCCATGATCACGCCGATGATGCAGCAGGCAAACAGCAGCATCGACAGCAACCGCGCCTTGATCGAGTTCATCCCACGGCCGATCAGGAAGGACGACAGAATCCCCCCACCCACACTGCCGAAGTCGGCTGTCAGATAGATGATGATCAGCGGGATACCCATCTGCGTCACGTTGATCCCCAGGTTGTACTGCTGGTTCAGGAACGGCGGCAGCCAATACAGGTAGAACCAGAACACCGGTGCGGTGAGTGCATAGGCGATGGCAAAGGCCCAGGTGCCGCGCATGCGCAGGATGCGGCTGAACGGTACGCCAGGTTGTTCCGGTTCGACTTCCCGTTGCACGTAGTCCAGTTCGGATTGTTTAACGGTCGGGTGGTTTTCCGGGTTGTAGTACTTCAAACCCCAGAACACCAGCCAGATCGCGCCCAGCGACGCCATGCACAGGAACGCAGCCTGCCAGCCCCACGCATGCAGAATCAGCGGCAGCAGCATCGGCGTCATCATTGCGCCGACGTTGGTGCCGGCGTTGAAGATACCGGTGGCCACCGCACGCTCACCGGCGGGGAACCACAGGCGGGTGGTCTTGACGCAGGCGGGGTAGTTGGCGGCTTCGGTCAGCCCGAGGATAAAGCGGCAGACCATAAAACCGACGGCCGAAGTGGCCAGGCCATGGGCACCGGTGGCCAGGCTCCACAGCAGAACCGCGCAGAAGAACACGCGTTTGACGCCCACGCGGTCGATCAGTCGGCCTTGCAGCACAAAACCGATGGCGTAGCCGACCTGGAACCAGAAGTTGATGTTGGCGTAGTCCATCGCCGTCCAGCTCATTTCCTTGGCCAGGATCGGTTGCATCACGCCCAGGGCGGCACGGTCGATGTAGTTGAGGGTGGTGGCAAAGAACACCAGGGCCAGCATGCCCCAGCGGGTTTTACCCACGGCAAGGGCGCCGCGGATCTTGTCGCCGATGCCGGCGTGCGGGGTGCCCGGGCGCGCGGCCAGGGCGGAGTTTTGCGAAGGCATGTGGTTGTACCCGTTTTTTGAAATTTTTATGAGGTGTTGTGGGTCTTCTTTTGGGTGTCGCTGCGTGATTGATGGTGCGCAGTGGCTAAAAAATCGTCAATTCGCCAAAGAGGCTTAGTGTTCGATAATCGCACCAAAAACTAACCGGTTCGTACATTTTAATTGCTGCGGGTAGTCTGGGGGCGAATAATTTGCCACAAACAACAATTGCCGGGAGTCGTCCATGCAACGTTCCATCGCCACCGTGTCCTTGAGCGGTACCCTGCCGGAAAAGCTCGAAGCCATTGCCGCCGCCGGGTTCGATGGGGTGGAGATCTTCGAAAACGACTTGTTGTATTACGACGGCAGCCCCCGTGAAGTCAGGCAGATGTGCGCCGACCTCGGCATCGCCATCACCTTGTTCCAGCCGTTTCGCGACTTTGAAGGCTGCCGCCGCGATCGCCTGGCGCGCAACCTGGAGCGCGCCGAGCGCAAGTTCGACCTGATGCAGGAACTGGGCACCGACCTGGTGCTGGTGTGCAGCAATGCCTCAGCCGATTGCGTCGGGGATGAACGCATCCTGCTGGACGACCTCAGCCTGTTGGCCGAACACGCTGGCCGTCGCGGCCTGCGCATTGGTTATGAAGCGTTGGCCTGGGGCAAGCATGTGAACACCTGGCAGCAGGTGTGGAACCTGGTGCGCCAGGTCGATCACCCGAGCCTTGGGGTGTTGCTCGACAGTTTCCATACGCTGTCGCTCAAGGGCGACCCGAGTGCCATCGCGCAGATCCCCGGCGACAAGATCTTCTTCGTGCAAATGGCCGACGCGCCGATCCTGGCCATGGATGTCCTGGAGTGGAGCCGGCATTTTCGCTGCTTCCCCGGCCAGGGCGAATTCGACTTGGCGGGGTTCCTCGCGCCGATCATCAAGAGCGGCTACACCGGGCCTTTGTCCCTGGAAATCTTCAACGATGGCTTCCGCGCCGCGCCGACCCGCGCGAATGCGGCGGATGGCCTGCGTTCCTTGCTGTACCTGGAAGAAAAAACCCGCGAGCGTTTGCAACAGGAGGCGCCCGCGCAACCTGTCGAGATTCTGTTTGATACCCCTGCGGCCAGCGAGTACGACGGTATCGAGTTCCTCGAATTCGCCGTGGATGAAAACCTCGGCGCCAAGCTCACCCATTGGCTGGAGCGCCTGGGTTTCGTCAAGGCCGGCCAGCACCGCTCCAAGAGCGTGAGCCTGCTGCGCCAGGGTGACATCAACCTGATCCTCAACTGCGAACCCTATTCCTTCGCGCATAACTTTTTCGAGGCCCATGGGCCGTCGTTGTGCGCCACGGCGATTCGGGTCAAGGACAGCGCCAAGGCCCTGGAACGAGCGGTGGCCTACAAGGGCCAGCCCTATCGCGGCCTGGTCGGGCCCAACGAGCTGGAGCTGGCGGCAGTACGCGCGCCGGACGGCAGCCTGATTTACCTGGTGGATCAGGGTGAGGGGGGGATCTACGACACCGACTTCAATCTGCAAGCGTCCAGCGCTGCGGGCGGGGGGTTGCTGCGCATCGACCATATGGCCATGGCCTTGCCGGCCGACAGCCTCGACAGTTGGGTGCTGTTCTACAAGAGCCTGCTGGATTTCGAAGCGGATGACGAAGTGGTGCTGCCCGACCCCTACGGCCTGGTGAAAAGCCGTGCACTGCGCAGCCGTTGCAGCTCGATTCGCCTGCCGCTGAATATTTCCGAGAACCGCAACACTGCGATTTCCCACGCGCTGTCGAGTTATCGCGGCTCGGGTGTGCATCACATTGCCTTCGACTGCGCGGATATTTTCGCCGAAGTGCGCCGCGCGAAGGAGGCTGGGGTACCGCTGCTGGATATTCCCCTCAACTACTACGACGACCTCGCGGCGCGCTTTGATTTCGATGACGAGTTCCTCAGCGAACTGGCGTACTACAACGTGTTGTACGACCGTGACGCCCAGGGCGGTGAGTTGTTTCATGTGTACACCGAACCTTTCGAGGGACGGTTTTTCTTCGAGATCATCCAGCGCAAGAACGGTTATGCCGGCTACGGCGCGGCCAACGTGGCGGTGCGCCTGGCGGCGATGGCCAAATCCCGCAGCGGCGCGGTGCGCCAGGCGCGTTTATAACGGTAGGCGAGGTGCTTCCTTCGCAAGACGCCTCGGCCCATAATCGCGGCCTGCACAATAAAAATGGCCGTGAGCGCACCATGACCTCAAGTCCCGAACTCCCCGCGGTGTTAGACGCACCGCGCAAGAGTCGTAAGAACAATCCGGAAAAGACCCGCGAGAATATTCTCCAGGAAGCCATCGTCGAGTTTGTTCAGCAGGGCCTGTCCGGCGCTCGCGTGGATGCCATCGCCGAGCGCATCCATACCTCCAAGCGCATGATCTATTACTACTTCGGCAGCAAGGAGCAGTTGTACGTCGAGGTGCTGGAGAAGCTCTACGGCGATATTCGCAACACCGAAACGCGGATGAATCTCACCGCGCTGGAACCGCGAGAGGCGATTCGGCGGCTGGTGGAGTTCACCTTTGATCACCACGATCAGAACGTCGATTTCGTGCGTATCGTCAGCATCGAAAATATCCACAATGCCGAGTACGTGAAACGCACCGAAACGATCAAGGCGATGAACAGCAAAATCCTCGAGGGGCTAGGGGTGACGTTGCGCCGAGGCGCCGAGATGGGCCTGTTCCGCGAAGGGCTGGAACCGTTGGACGTGCACCTGCTGATCAACTCATTCAGCTTTTACCGGGTGTCCAACCGCCATACGTTCAGTGAGATCTTTCAGATCGACCTGTCGGATGAGGCGGTTAAACAACGGCATCGCGAGATGATTTGCGAGTCGGTGTTGCGCTACCTGCAGGCCTGAATACACCCCTAACCCAATGTGGGAGGGGGCAAGCCCCAATGCCAGTCAGTTAAGAGATAGAACAGACAAGTTACCTGTGGCGAGCGGGCTTGCCGAATCGTCGCACCGCCCGCGTTGGGCTGCGCAGCAGCCCCAATAAGAGCGCTGCAGTGCGCCAGGCAGCTTCGGCGCTGTGTTTTGGGGCTGCTTCGCAGCCCAACGCGGGGCAAGCCCGCTCGCCACAGTTACAGTGTTCCTCCTTAACTGACTGGCATTGGGGCTTGCCCCCGATAGCAGTAGATCAGTCAGCTTATGTGTAGCTGACCCACCGCAATCGGGGGCAAGCCCCCTCCCACATTTTTTGATCCGGTTTCGTCGGTCAGGTATTCATGCTTTTGAGGTGCGCGAGCATGCGGTAGCTCTTTCAGATCGACCTGTCGGATGAGGTGGTTAAACAGCGGCATCGCGAGATGATTTGCGAGTCGGTGTTGCGCTACCTGCAGGCCTGAGTACACCGCCTAACCCAATGTGGGAGGGGGCTTGCTCCCGATAGCAGTGGATCAGTCAGCTTATGTGTAGCTGACCCACCGCAATCGGGGGCAAGCCCCCTCCCACATTTTTTGATCCGGTTTCGTCGGTCAGGTATTCATGCTTTTGAAGTGCGCGAGCATTCGCTGCGCGTCCGGCACCTCACCGCTGAACAGTTCAAATGCCTTCACCGCCTGGAACACCGCCATGTTGCCGCCATCCAGGGTGCGGCAGCCCAAGGCGCGGGCGTCGCGCAGCAGTTCGGTCTCCAGCGGGAAATACACAATTTCAGCTACCCACAGTTCGGCTCTCAGCAGTGTCGCTGGCACCGGGGTACCGGGCAGTTTGGTCATGCCCATCGGCGTGGTGTTGACCAGGCCGTCCGCCTCGGCCATGGCGTTTGCAAGGTCGGTGCCGACCTGGGCGCGGCCGGTGCCGAAACGCTGGGCGAGGTTATCCACAAGGTCGCGGGCGCGGCTGGCGTCCACGTCGAAAATACTCAAATGTTCGACACCCTCCGCCAATAACGCATGCGCCACTGCGGCGCCTGCGCCACCCGCGCCCATCTGCACCACGCGTTGGCGCGGAACATCGTTCAGGTTGCGGCGAAAGCCCTCGGCAAATCCCAGGCAGTCGGTGTTATGGCCGATACGCTTGCCGTCCTTGAAGACCACGGTGTTGACCGCGCCGATGCCTCGGGCCTCGTCGGACAAATCATCGAGTAGCGGTAGGATCGCCTGCTTGCACGGGTAGGTAATGTTCAATCCGGTGAAGTGCATCAACTCGGCAGCGTCCAGCAGGTCGGGCAGGGCGTTGATGTCCAGGTGCAGGGGCTCAAGGTCAATCAGGCGATACAGGTAACGCAAGCCTTGGGCGTCGCCTTCCTGCTCATGCAGGGCGGGGGTGCGGGAGGCCTGGATGCCGGCGCCGATCAGGCCGGCGAGGATGCGCGGTTTCATCGGGCCGACCCCTTCAGCAACTGGCTGAAATGTTCCAGGGCCAAGTGGTAGCCATGGCTGCCAAAGCCCGCGAGCACCGCCTTGGCGATGGGCGACACGAATGAGTGATGCCGGAACGCCTCGCGCGCATGCACATTGGATAAGTGCACCTCGATCACTGGCACTTCACTGGCTACCAGGGCATCGCGAATCGCCACCGAAGTGTGCGTCCAGGCGGCCGGATTGATCACGATACCGGCGCAGCGGGCGCGGGCGCCGTGGATCCAGTCCAGCAGTTCGCCCTCGTGATTGGTCTGCCGAAATTCGATTTTCAGTCCCAGCTGTTCGGCGCTGCGGCCGCACAGGGCAGCGACGTCGGCCAGGGTTTCATGGCCGTAGGTCGCGGGTTCGCGGGTGCCGAGCAGGTTGAGGTTGGGGCCGTTGAGCACCAGCACGATGGGCGGCATAAAGGGTATCTCCACAGTTCTTGTTCGTTGTGGGGATAAAATGTACTGGTTAGTTAATTTGGTCAATTGATGGCAGCGGATATGTTCGATTATCGAACTCTTAATCGCGCAGTGTGCAGGTTCGAATCAGACTACATATCAATTGAAAATCATTCTCGATAACGCTTAAGATGCCCGCCTGTTTCCTTTACATTCCAGGGAGTCGGTTTGTCGGACGTGGATCTCAAAGGCCTGTTTCTCAAGCATGCCGATACCCTGCGCGGGTATCTGGCGCGCAAGGTACGGGACCCGCAGTTGGCTGCCGACCTGGTACAGGAGAGCTTCCTGCGCCTGGCGGAAAAACCGGTCGGCGAGCGTATCGACAACTCCCAGGGCTATCTCTATCGAACGGCGAGCAATCTGCTGATCGACCATATTCGCCAGGAAGCGCGGCGCAAGACAGATTCCGTGCCCCATGAGGCGCTGGCCGAGATTGAAGATGACGTGGCCGGGTTGGAGGCTCAGGCAATGGCGCAGCAACAGCGACAGGCATTGAAGCAGGCGTTGGCGGAGCTGCCGGAACGAACCCAGCAGATCTTCCGTCTGAACCGTATAGAGGGCATGACCCACGCCCAGGTTGCCCGGCATTTGGATATCTCCGACAGTTCCGTGCAAAAGCACTTGGCCAAGGCGTTGGCGTATGTGATGCAGCGCTTGCAGGACGGTGAGGTGGGGCCATCCGACGAATGAATTACGGAAAAACCTCAGCTCAGACGTCACAGCGTCATATAACGAAAAATTCGAGATTCACACGTGAATAGCCAGGGTCAGCAACAGCACAGCATTACCGAGGAGGCCGCCGAGTGGGCGGTGCGCCTGCACGCCGGTGCCCTGACCGACCAGGAGCAGGCCGAGCTGCGCCAGTGGATCGCCTGCGACAGCCGCCATGAAGCGGCGCTGCGCTTTGCCGAACAGACCTGGGCGGCGTTGGGCGAGGTGCATAAGGACGAGCCGGTGTATCGCCAGCGTCCGTCTGCGGCGGCGCTGCCGCTGCGCCGAACCTCGCGACGAAGGCCGTGGCAGCGTGCGGCGGCGGTGGCGCTGGTCGTGGTGGCGGCGAGCGTTGGCTGGGTGCGCGGGCCGGATGCCTGGTTGCGCATGCAGGCTGACTATGTCACCCAAAAGGGCGAGGTGCGCACCGTGCACTTGGCCGATGGCAGCACGGTGGAGCTGGATTCCGCGAGTGCTATCCGCCTGGATTACGACGGCGTGCAACGGCGCATCAGCCTGATCCAGGGTTCGGCGATTTTTGATGTGGCGCCGATGGTGGGTCAGGAGACCCGCCCGTTCGTGGTGCAGAGCGCCGGCGGGCAGACGCGGGCGCTGGGCACGCGGTTTGTGGTGGCGCGCGAGGCCGAACCCCAGGCATGGGTGGGCGTGTTGCGGCACAGCGTCGAAGTCTCTTTGCATGCCTCGCCGAAAAAAGGCCCGAGCGACCGGGTGCTCCAGGAGGGCCAGGCGGTGCGCTACAACGCCCAGGAGGGTGTCGTGCCCCTGGATCAGTTCGATGTAGACCGTGCCACCAGTTGGCGACGGGGTGTGCTGATCTTTGATCGCCAGCCCCTGGCCAAGGTTATTGAGCAGCTCAATCGCTACCGCCCAGGGCGGGTGGTGTTGACCCATGCCGACCTGGGCGAGCGCGAAGTCAGCGGCGTCTTCCGTCTCGACATGCTCGACAGCGCCCTCGGCACCCTCACCCAGGAACTTCAAGTGCAACGCTTGGACCTGGCAGGCCTCAGCCTGATCTATTGATGACCCGGTGGGAGGCCCGCTCCCACTCGCTTAAAACCCCCGGCTCAAAAACTTTTGAAAAAGTCTTACTGACTTCCTGCGCCTCGTACGTCTTGCTAGGTGAGAAGCATTCGCATAAACAAAAATACGATCAGCGCAGGGAAACCAGAAATGTCAGCACTCACCAAGGGGCGTATCACCGGTAGCCGGTTAGCCCTGGCCATCCACTTGGGCTTATTCGCCGCAATCGCTCCCGTGTATGCGGCGCAGCCTCAGGTGGGCGCTGCCCAGCCGGCGGTGCTGGCGTTCGATGTGCCGGCGCAATCCTTGGGCAGTGCCATATTGGCCTTTGCCGACCAAGCCGGTTTGCAGGTGTTGTTCGACAGCCCGCGCCTGCAAGGCTTGAGCAGCACCGCGCTCAAAGGCAGCTTCAGCGTGCAGGAAGGGCTTGGCCGATTGCTCGGTGCCACACCGGTGGAATATCGCTTTACCGGCGAGCGGCAGGTCACCCTCAACCGTGTCAGCGACGACCACGTTGGAGCCATCACCGTGGGTACCACCACCATCACCGGCAACACCAATGGCCAGGCCAGCGACTGGGTGTACCAGACCCCAAAGTCCGTGGCGGTGATCAGCCGGGACATGATCGATAAACGTCCGCCCCGCCATGCCGCCGACATGCTTGAAGAAACCGCCGGCGTCTACACTGCCGTCGACCAGCGCGACCCCGGCCTGTCGGTGAATATTCGCGGCGTGCAGGACTATGGCCGCGTGAACATGAACATCGACGGCATGCGCCAGAACTTCAACGTCAACGGCCACCAGCAGCGTAACGGCACCATGCTGATCGACCCGGAGTTCATCTCCAGCATCGAGATCGACAAAGGCAGCCAGTCGGGGCAGGGCGGCGCTGCGGTGTTGGGCGGCATTGCGTCGTTCAAGACCCTGGATGCCAGTGAGTTTCTCAAAGACGGCAAGGACTACGGCGGCCGCCTTCGCGCCGGCAGCGGCATCGGAGCGCTGGGTAACGGCACCGACTTCAACGGCAGCGGCGTGTTTGCCTTTGGTGATGAGCGCGGCGATGTATTGCTGGGCTACAGCGAGCGGCATTTCGGTAACTACCGCGCCGGCAGGCACAACGACGACAACCTGGGCACCAACCTGCGGGCCAGGAAGTATGCGCCGGCTGCCTTCGACGACTGGTTGAACAGCGAAGTCGGCGACACCGGCAGCGTGACCCGCTCACAGATCGTCAAGTTTGGCCTGAACCTGCCCAACGACCAACGCCTGCAGTTGAGCTACCTGGAAACCGACACCGACAGTAACGATGCCTGGGGCTATATCGCCGACGACCTTCAGAGCACCTACTACGTGCGCACCAGCAAAAACAATCTCAACGCGAAAAACGTCGCGCTGGACTACAGCTACAGCCCGGACAACCCGCTGATCGATCTCAAGGCCAAGCTCTATTACGTCACCACCCAGATGGATCGCGGCAACAGCCCCAACCAGGCGTCGCCGGGTACCGGTAACTACGTCGGTGCCTACACCGATCACTTCCAGACCGACACCTGGGGCCTGCAGGGTGACAACACCTCACGGTTTGATTTTGGCGAGCGGGGGCATGTCACCTGGAACTACGGTGTGGAGCTGTATCAGGACGAGTTCAAGCCACGCACCAACAAAGTGGAAGCCACCAACAACCTGGGCTTGTTGCCTTACTCAGAGGGCAGTACGCCGGGGGGCAAACGTACCATCGCCAGCCTGTTCAACAACGCGCAGTACGACTATGGCGGCTGGCTGACCCTGGATGCGGGCTTGCGTTATGACCGCTATCGGCTCGAAGGCGAAACCGGCATGACCCTGTACCGGCGTGATCGTTTCTACAACAGCCTCGTCGGCGCCAGGCGTGTCTCGGAAGTGATCGAGGTTGACCGTGAAGAAGGCCAGTTTTCCCCCACCTTCGGTCTTGCGGTGAAGCCGGGCGTGGACTGGCTGCAACTCTATACCCGTTGGGGCAAGGGCTGGCGGCCACCGGCGGTGACCGAAACCTTCATGACCGGCCGACCCCACGGTGGTGGTTCGGGAGAGCGCGTGTTTCCCAACCCGTACCTCAAGCCTGAAGAGTCACGGGATTGGGAAGTGGGCATGAATGTCTTCAAGGAGGGCTTGTTCTTCAGTGATGACCGCCTCGGCATGAAGGTGGCTTATTTCGATACCCGGATTGAAAACTTCTCTTTCCTCAACACCAGCGTCAGCTTGCCGGAAACCCAGGTGGGTGGATTTCTCGGCACCATGGCTTACGTCAATAACACCAACCCGACGCGGTTTCGCGGGGTCGAATACCAGCTCAATTACGACATGGGGCGCGCGTACGCCAACCTCAGCTACACCCACATGATCGGCAGCAATGAGTTCTGCTCGAAGAACTATTACATGGGCGGCGCCAAGACCACCGGGCCAAGGACCACGCGCCTGGAGCGCTTCACACTGCCGGATGGGCGCATCAGCATACGGCCGGTCACCACCTATGAAGTGTTGGATGACGACGTCGCCAACAACAAGGAAAGCTGCGGGCGAATCATGGGGAACGCCACGTACATGCCTGCCGATCGCGGCTCGCTGACGCTGGGTACGCGCTTGCTGGAAAAACGCCTGGATACCGGTGTGCGTGTGCGCTACAGCTCGGGCAACGGCGAAAACCTCAATCAGCAGGGCTACGAACTGATGGATCAGGCGATGTGGCCCAAGTACACGCTCTATGACCTGTACGCCAGTTACTGGATGACCGATCAATTGAACATTGCACTGGCGCTGGAAAACGCCACCGATGAAGCCTATTTCGTCGCCATGGGCGACGCCAACAACCTCAGCCTGGCGCGCGGGCGAACCCTGAGCGGAATGCTGGAATACAAATTCTGATCAGTGTGCGCAGGCAGCTGATTAACGGTTTTGCCCATGGGTGGGCAAAAAGGCGCGCCGCACCGGCGTGTTCATCAAAAACGTTGTTTAACGAGGTTTAGTGATGACTATTTCTGTTAGCTACGATTCGGGCCTGGGTTCTCTGTCGGTATCGGACTACCTGAGCTCCTGGGCAGTGGGGTTCAACACGGCAGGTCACGGCACCAGTAACACGGGTGGCTTCAGCAACGGCACCCTCAGCGGCGACCAGTATTCGACCCACGGCGCCAACAACTCCGAGTACGCGTTCATCGCCGACAGCGACACCAGCAATGGCCTGCACTATGTGTTCAACCCGTCGTTGCCTGCCAGCAGCAACCTGAACCACTACCTGTGGGGCGACCTGGATAATGTGCAACTGGGCACTGGCCTGGGCGGCGGCAATGGCAGCGACTTCAGCCTGAGCGACTTCAAAGTCGCGTTCAACGGCCTCGACCTGAGCGCCGCCGAGGGCGCCGGCCGGGCTGGCAACGAAGTACAAAGCGTGATCTACGGTTTGATGCAGGGCGACACCGCCGCGCTGGAAACCGTGCTCAACAACCTGCTCGACGACTTTGGCCTGTCCACTGCCAGCACGTTCGACGAAGTGTCGGCGGGCCTGGCGGCACACGCCAGCGCAGTGTCCACCGACGTTGCCCTGGTGGGCGTGCAGGACGTGGCACAGGACTGGGCACTCGCCGCCTGAACCTGCTGCTGCTGCATGAAAAAAGCGAATGGAAGATCGCTCTCCCATTCGCTGCATTACACCGCCGTCGCCCAAGCCTTCTAACTCTTCCGGCGACGGCGGTGCCGAATTCTGCGCAGCGTCGTATTGCCTGTCAACGCGGCGACGCTGCACGCTCAACCCCACGAGAATCCCCAGATGCGCCACGCCGGCAATGAAACCCTGGCCGCCCTCACGGCCTATAAAGGTGGCTTCTTCAACATCGGCCTGTTCTCGGCGGTGATCAACCTGCTGATGCTGGCCCCGGCGTTGTACATGCTGCAGGTGTACGACCGGGTGCTGGCCTCGGGCAATCAGATGACCCTGCTCATGCTGACGTTGATGATCCTCGGCCTGTTCGGCCTGATGGGCGCGTTGGAGTGGGTGCGCAGCCAGGTGGTGATCCGCCTCGGCACGCAGATGGACATGCGCCTGAACCAGCGGGTCTACGACGCCGCGTTCGAAGCGCAACTCAAGGGCGGCACCCAGGCGGCGGGCCAGGCGTTGCATGACCTGACCACCTTGCGCCAGTTCGCCACCGGCCAGGCGCTGTTCGCGTTTTTCGATGCGCCGTGGTTTCCGGTGTACCTGCTGGTAATCTTCCTGTTCCACCCCTGGCTTGGCCTGCTGGCATTGGGCGGCGCAGTGGTATTGATCGCGTTGGCGTGGATCAACCACCACGTCAGCCAGGCGCCGATGGCCCAGGCCAGCCAACTGTCCATCCACGCCAGCCAGCAGGCCACGGCCAACCTGCGCAATGCCGACACCATCGAAGCCATGGGCATGCTCGCCACCTTGCGCGGGCGTTGGTTCAACCAGCACCAGGCGTTCCTCGCCGAGCAAAACCTGGCCAGTGAAAAGACCGCTGCCGTCACCGCCTGGTCCAAGGGCGTGCGCCTGGCATTGCAATCGCTGGTACTCGGCCTGGGTGCGTTGCTGGCGGTGCAGGGCGATATCACGCCGGGGATGATGATTGCCGGCTCGATCCTGATGGGGCGGGTGTTGACCCCCATCGACCAATTGATCGGCGTCTGGAAGCAATGGGGCTCGGCGCGCCTGGCTTATGAGCGGCTGTCGCAGCTGCTGGCGGCCAACCCGGCGCGACCGCCGCGGATGAGCCTGCCGGTGCCCAAGGGCCAGTTGAGCGTCGAGCAAATCAGCGCCTGCGCCCCCGGCAGCCGTCGACCGGCGCTGGTGAACCTGGGGTTCAACCTGCCAGCGGGTGAAGTGCTCGGCGTGATCGGCCCGTCGGGTTGCGGCAAATCCACCCTGGCGCGGGTGCTGGTGGGCGCCTGGGCACCGCTGGCCGGCAAGGTGCGGCTCGACGGCGCCGACCTGGCCCAGTGGGACAAACAACAACTCGGCCCGCACATCGGCTACCTGCCCCAGGACATTCAACTGTTCGCCGGCAGCATCGCCGACAACATCGCGCGGTTTGCCGAGCTGGAAGCCGAAAAAGTCCTCGCCGCCGCGCAAATGGCGGGTGTGCATGAATTGATCCTGCAACTGCCCCAAGGCTACGACACGCCGTTGGGGGAGGGCGGTGCGGGGTTGTCCGGCGGCCAGAAACAACGCGTGGCCCTGGCCCGTGCGCTGTACGGCCTGCCGGCGTTGATCGTGCTGGATGAGCCCAATGCCAACCTCGACGAAGTGGGCGAGCAGGCTCTGCTCCAGGCCATCACCCAGCTTAAGCAGCAGCGCCGCACGGTGATCCTGATTACCCACAAAGCCAATGTGCTGAGCCTGACCGACCAGTTGCTGATCCTCAAGGACGGCCAGTTGCAGGCCTTTGGTCCTACGGCGCGAGTGTTGGAAGCACGACAGAAACCGGCGGCCTCCAAGCCGGTGTCGACCATGAGCATGAGCTACCGCCTTGGTGAAGGAAAACAGGCATGAGCGTGAGTAAACCGGTGCTGGTCAGTGACCGCGCTCACACGGTGTTGGCGCTGGATGATAAAAAATATTCGCGCCTGGGTTGGTGGCTGGTGCTCGGTGGCTTTACCGGATTTATCGGTTGGGCGGCGTTGGCGCCACTGGACAAGGGCGTGGCGGTGTCGGGCAAGGTCATGGTCTCTGGCCATCGCAAGACCGTGCAGCATCCCGCCGGTGGCATCGTCGAACGTATCGACGTGCGTGACGGTGACGTGGTCAACGCCGGCCAGGTGCTGCTGCGCTTGAAGGAAACGCCCTTGCGCGGGCAGATGCAGTCGCTGCGCAGTCAGTACCTGGCGTCCTTGGCCAGTGAGGCGCGCTTGAGTGCGGAAAGCGAAGGTCTGTCCGCCATCACATTCGGTCCTGAATTGCTGAATGAGCCGGAGGCGGCCAACACCCTGAATCTGCAACGGCAACTGTTCACCAGCCGTGCCCAGGCGCTGGCCACCGAGCAACAAGGCCTGCGTGAAACCATCGCCGGCACCGAGGCGCAGTTGCGTGGCACGCGGGATTCCCAAGCGAGCAAGGAGCAGCAGCGCGCGGCGTTGAGTGAGCAGTTGCAAGGGCTGCGCGAGTTGGCGCGCGACGGCTATATCCCGCGCAATCGCCTGCTCGACAGCGAGCGCCTGTATGCCCAGGTCGACGGCGCGATTGCCGAAGACTACGGGCGCATCGGCCAGTTGCAGCGTCAGGTTTTGGAACTGCGCCTGCGCATCCGCCAGCTCGGCGAAGACTTCCAGAAAGACCTGCGCGGCCAGTTGGCCGAGACCCGCACCCGCAGTGACGACCTGCGCAACCGCCTGGCCTCGGCCGAGTTTGAACTGGCCAACAGCCTGGTACGAGCGCCGGCTTCGGGGGTGGTGGTGGGGTTGGACGTGTACACCGAAGGCGGGGTGATCAAGCCCGGCCAGGCGCTGATGGACATCGTGCCCCAGGGCGAACCGCTGTGGGTGGAAGCACGGGTGCCGGTGCAAATGATCGACAAAGTGCACCCGGGCCTGCCGGTGGAACTGCTGTTCTCGGCCTTCAACCAGGCCACCACCCCACGGGTAGCCGGTGAGGTGACGCTGGTCTCCGCCGACCGCCAGGTCGATGAGCGCACCGACGAGCCTTATTACACCGTGCGCGCCCAGGTCAGTGCGGCGGGCATGCAACAACTGGACGGCGTGCAGATCCGTCCGGGCATGCCGGTGGAAACCTTCGTCAAGACCGGTGAACGTTCGCTGCTCAACTACCTGTTCAAACCCTTGCTGGATCGCACTCACATGGCCCTGGTGGAAGAATGAAGGCGCTGTTTTTTACCTTGTGCCTGAGCGTTACCCCAGCGGCGCATGCCTTGGGTTTGCTCGACGCCTACGACCTTGCCCTACGCAATGACCCGACCTTTCAGGCCGCCATCCAGGAACGTGAAGCCGGTGAAGAGCATCGCGTGATTGGCCGGGCTGCATTGCTGCCGAATCTGTCGTGGAGCTACAACAATTCGCGCAACGAGTCGCAAGTGACGGCGGGCGATGTCACCAGCGACCGTGATTACCGCAGCTATGCCTCGACCCTGACCTTGCAGCAGCCGTTGCTGGATTACGAAGCCTACGCGCGCTTTCGCCAGGGCACCGCCCAGGCACTGATGGCCGATGAGCGTTTTCGCGGCAAAAGCCAGGAATTGGCGGTGCGCGTGCTCAGCGCCTACAGCCAGGCGCTGCTGGCCCAGGAGCGTATCGAGTTGAGCCGTGCGCAGAAGCGTGCGTTTGCCGAACGCCTGCAACTCAATGATCGCTTGCTCAAAGGCGGCGAAGGTACGCGCACCGATGTACTGGAAACCCAGGCGCGCTTGAGCCTGGCCCAGGCAGAGGAGCTCGAGTCGCAGGACGCCCAGGATGGCGCCTTGCGCGAGCTGGAAGCGATTGTCGGCCAACCGTTGCAGATCGAAGAGCTGGCCCCCCTGGTCCGCCAATTCGACATCCCGCCCTTGGAGCCCAACCGCTTCGAGACGTGGCGTGAAATGGCCATGGCCAATAACCCCGAACTCAAGTCCCAACACCACGCGCTGGACGTCGCCGCTTACGAAGTGGAGCGTAAACGCGCCGGGCACTTGCCCAAGGTCAGCCTGTACGCCAGCAGCCGCCAGACCAGCTCCGATTCCGAAAGCAGCTACAACCAGAAGTACGACACCAACAGCGTCGGCATCCAGCTCAGCCTGCCGTTGTTTGCCGGTGGCTCGGTATCGGCTTCTACCCGTCAGGCAGGCAATCAGTTGAGCCAGGCCCAGTACGAACTGGACGCCCAAACCTCGGCCACGCTGGTGGCGCTGCGCAAGCAATTCAACCTCAACACCAGCGGCGCGGCGAAAGTGCGGGCTTATGAAATGGCCGTCAGCTCCGCCACGGCACTGGTCACCGCGACGAAGAAAAGCGTCAGCGGCGGTGAGCGGGTCAACCTCGACGTACTCGACGCCGAACAACAACTGTTCACCGCCCGCCGCGACCTGGCGAATGCTCGGCACGCGTATTTGCTGGCGCGGATTCAGTTGAAATATTACGCGGGGTTGCTGAGTGAGCAGGACTTGCGGGCGTTGGCGGGGTATTTCCAGCCGTCGGCCTGACAAAGATATTTGCCAACACACCGATCCAATGTGGGAGGGGGCTTGCCCCCGATAGCAGGGGGGCAATCAGCACACTTTTAGCTGATGCACCGCCATCGGGGGCAAGTCGAATCGTCGCACCGCCCCTCCCACATTTAGAGCTGCGATGAGCCTTGGCATTACCGCCGGGTCAATAACACCCCGGATTCCATATGGTGCGTCCACGGGAACTGGTCAAACATCGCACACTGGGTAATGCGGTGGGTGTCATGCAGTTGCGCAATGTTCGCCGCCAGCGTCTCCGGGTTGCAGGAGATGTAGAGGATGTTGTCGAAGCGCCGGGTCAGTTCGCAGGTGTCCGGGTCCATGCCGGCGCGGGGCGGGTCGACGAACACGCTACCGAATTCGTAGCTCTTGAGATCGATGCCGTGCAGGCGGCGGAACGGTCGCACTTCATTGAGCGCTTCGGTGAGTTCTTCGGCGGAGAGGCGCACCAGGGTGACGTTACCCACCGCGTTTTCATCGAGGTTGCTCAGGGCCGCATTCACCGAGGTCTTGCTGATCTCGGTGGCCAGCACTTTACGCACACGGGTGGCCAGGGGCAGGGTGAAGTTGCCGTTGCCGCAATACAGCTCCAGCAGGTCATCCGGGCGATCGCCCAAGGCGTCGTATGCCCAGTTGAGCATCTTCTGGTTCACCGTGCCGTTGGGCTGGGTGAAGGCGCCTTCGGGCTGGCGGTAGCTGAAGGTGCGGCCGCCCACGTCGAGTTTTTCCACCACGTAGTCGTGGCCGATCACATCGCGCTTGCCCTTGGAGCGGCCGATGATGCTGACATTCAAATCAGCCGCCAGCTTATTCGCCGCGGTGTGCCAGTGCTCGTCCAGCGGGCGGTGATAACACAGGGTGATCATCGCGTCGCCGGCCAGGGTGGTGAGGAACTCCACCTGGAACAACTTGTGGCTTAGGGCGGCGCTGGCTTGCCAGGCGGCCTTGAGCTGCGGCATCAACTGGTTGATGCGCTGGCTGGCGATGGGGAATGCTTCGATCAGGATCGGCGTGCGCTTGTCGTCCTGGGAGAACATCGCGTAGTGGCGTTCGCCGCCTTCGCGCCACAAGCGGAACTCCGCCCGCAGGCGGAAGTTCTGCAACGGCGACTCGAAGACCTGCGGCTCGGGTGCGTCGAACGGTGCCAGCAGGTCACGCAAGCGCGTGACCTTGTCTTGCAGTTGAGCGGTGTAGCGTGCGGCGTCAAAAGTCATGCGTTGAACCAGCCCAGCTTGATCACGAACAGAATCGACAGAATCACCAGCGCCGGGTTGAGCTCACGGTAGCGGCCCGAAAGCAGCTTGATGGCGGTCCAGGCGATGAAACCGAAGGCAATGCCGTTGGCGATGGAGTATGTGAAGGGCATCGCCAGGGCGGTGATCACCACCGGCGCTGCAACGGTAATGTCATCCCAGTCGATTTCGGCCAGGCCTGAGGTCATCAATACGGCGACGAACAGCAGCGCCGGCGCGGTAGCAAAGGCCGGTACGCTGGCGGCCAGCGGCGAGAAGAACAGCGCCAGCAGGAACAGGATCGCGACCACGATGGCGGTCAAGCCGGTACGGCCA
Organism: Pseudomonas grimontii; assembly: GCF_007858185.1. GTDB lineage: Bacteria > Pseudomonadota > Gammaproteobacteria > Pseudomonadales > Pseudomonadaceae > Aquipseudomonas > Aquipseudomonas grimontii. The sequence continues at coordinate 146,251 of NZ_VFES01000017.1, read as the reverse complement.
CCGGCGCTCACGCCCGCGGCGGACTCGATGTAACTGGTGGTAGTCGAGGTGCCCAGCAGCGAACCGGCCATGGCGGCGGTGCTGTCGGCGATCAGCGCACGGCCCATTTTCGGCATGTGGCCGTCCTTGCCCATCAGCCCGGCGCGCTTGGCCACGCCGATCAGGGTGCCGGAGTTGTCGAACAGGTCAACGAACAGGAAGGCGAAGATCACGCTGACCAGGCCGATGTCCAGCGCGCCCTTGATGTCCAGTTGCAGGAAGGTCGGGGCCAGGGACGGCGGCATCGACATCACGCCGCCAAACGCGGTCACACCCAGCAGGATGGAGACGATGGTCACCGCCAGGATGCCGATCAGCACTGCACCGCGCACGGCCAGGGCTTCCAGTGCAACGATCAGCATGAAGCCGAGGATGGCCAGGATAGGCGCCGGTTTGGTCAGGTCGCCCATGCCCACCAGGGTGTTCGGGTTGCCCACCACGATCCCGGCGTTGTGCAGGGCGATCAAGGCCAGGAACAGGCCGATACCGGCGGCAATCGCCGAGCGCAGGGGCAGGGGGATGCTGTTGATGATCCACTCACGGATACGGAAGATCGACAGCAGGAAGAACAGCACCGCCGAAATGAACACCGCCCCCAGCGCAACCTGCCAGGTGTGGCCCATGTGCAGCACTACGGTGTAGGTAAAGAAGGCATTGAGGCCCATGCCCGGCGCCAGCGCGATCGGGTAGTTGGCGATCAGGCCCATCACGGTCGAACCGATGGCCGCCGCCAGGCAGGTCGCGACAAACACCGCGCCTTTGTCCATGCCGGTCTCGCCGAGGATGCTCGGGTTGACGAACAGGATGTAGGCCATGGCCAGGAATGTCGTGATGCCCGCGAGGATCTCGGTGCGCACGTTGGTGTTGTGTGCCTTGAGTTGAAACAGCTTTTCCAGCATGCCTGCTCCCTGTGACGCTATGTTGCGTCGTTATTTGTTGACCTCTAAGTCAAAGCACAAACTGCGCCAAGCGGCTGTGGTTCCAGAGAGGATCGGAAAAAGCGGCGCATCATACCAGCAGCCGAGGCTGTGTGGCGCATGGCCTTGAGGCATACTGCGGCGACGTTCAACAGCGGGTCATCGACAGCATGAAAAAAGCCAACGCGTGGAGTCTAGCCCTGATCCCTTGTCTCGGCCTGTGGTTGGGCGCGGCACCGGTGTGGGGCGCGACTGCACCGCCCTTGAGCGAGGTGCGCGTGTTCAAGGTCGAATCGGCGCGCTGCACGGAAACCATCCCGGAACGCGCGCAAAGCACCCAGATGTGCACGCACCGTGGGCCCACCCAAGTGTCGGTGATGGAAGTCGGCCTGGGCAACAACCCGATGGGCCGTTTCAACGGTGCCGAACTGAACGGGCAACGTACGCCCGTGTGCCAGGTCGGTAGCATCAGCGAGGCTTGCAGCGGTGCGGGTACGCTGATGGGCTACATCTATGTATTTGACCTGAATGTCCAAGCCCAAGGCTGGTTCGAATACAGCAACACGTCGATCAACGGCCCGCGCAATACCTTGAAGACACTGCTCAATATCCGCTGATCAATCACCTTGAACGCTCAATACCCTGGGAAGTCGTACCCCTGAGACGGCGACTTTCCTGAACGCCGCGGATGTACACCAACCCGTGAGGTGTTTATGAGCGCGACCCCTAATGGCGCGGCGGTCCAACCGTTCGTCGCCCACTCCATACGCTTGACCCTCAATGGTCAGGACCGCCAACTCGAGGTATTGCCCTGGACCACGTTGCTGGACCTGCTGCGCGAGCAACTGGACCTGGTTGGCAGCAAAAAAGGCTGTGACCACGGCCAATGCGGCGCCTGTACGGTATTGCGCGACGGCAAACGCATAAACGCCTGCCTGACCCTGGCGGTGATGTGCGACGGCGCCGAACTGAGCACCATCGAAGGCCTCGCCGACAGCGATCAACTGCACCCGATGCAGCAAGCCTTCATCAAGCACGATGCCTTCCAGTGCGGCTACTGCACGCCTGGTCAGATTTGCTCCGCCGTCGGCCTGGCCAATGAAGGCCGTGCCCACGACAGCGCGCAGATCCAGGAGCTGATGAGCGGCAACCTGTGCCGCTGCGGCGCCTACAGCAACATCCGCGATGCCATCGAAGAGGCCTTGCCGGCCTGCCGCACCCAGGGAGGCGCGCAATGAATCCCTTCCAGTACAGCAAACCGGCGGATGTCCACGAAGCCGTGCACCTGAGCAGCGCCGCATCGCGCTTTATTGCCGGCGGCACCAACCTGCTGGATTTGATGAAAGAAAACATCAGCCGCCCCGAGCATCTGATCGACATCACCGGCCTGCCGCTCAATGAGATTGAACAAACCGCCGAGGGCGGCCTGCGGATCGGCGCGCTGGTGAGCAATGCCGACCTGGCCTGGCATCCGCTGATCGAACAGCGCTACCCGTTGCTGTCCCAGGCGATCCTCGCCGGTGCTTCGCCGCAACTGCGCAATATGGCGAGTACCGGTGGCAACCTGTTGCAGCGCACCCGTTGCTACTACTTCTATGACGCCACGGTGCCGTGCAATAAGCGTGAGCCCGGCAGCGGTTGCCCGGCGCGCACTGGGTTGAACCGTATCCATGCGATCCTCGGCGCCAGCGACCAATGCGTGGCCACTCATCCCTCGGACATGTGCGTGGCCCTGGCGGCGCTGGAGGCGCGGGTGCATGTGGAGGGGCGTGGCGGTGCGCGGGTTATCGAGTTTGCCGACTTCCACCGCTTGCCCGGTGATGCGCCGCAACGCGACAACCAGCTGGCCGACGATGAGCTGATCACCGCTATCGAATTGCCCGCCGACCACCTGGCTCGTCATAGCCATTATTTGAAAGTCCGCGACCGCGCGTCTTACGCGTTTGCGTTGGTGTCTGTCGCCGCCGCGCTTGAATTGGAGGGCGAGCGAATCGTCGACGCGCGCCTGGCCCTTGGCGGCGTGGCCCATAAACCCTGGCGTGACCGCGCGGTGGAAGCCTCGCTGATCGGCCAGGTGGTCAGCCGCGAGACCTTCAGCAACGCCGCCGACGCGGTGCTGCAAGACGCAGAGCCGCTGGAACACAACGGCTTCAAGATCAAGCTGGCGCGCCGCGCAATGATCCGCGCCCTGAGCGACGCTGCCGTCGCAGGAGAACGCCCATGACTGCCCTTGGCAAACCCCTGGACCGTGTCGACGGTCTGCTCAAGGTCACCGGCCAGGCGCGTTATGCCGGCGAGTTCCCCGAAGACGGCCTGCTCCACGGCAGTGTGGTGTCCAGCACTATCGCCAAGGGCCGTGTGCTGGCTATCGACGCGGCCAGGGCACTGGCCCTGCCGGGCGTGGTGGCGGTTATCCATCACCTCAACCGGCCGAAAATCGCCAGTTACGACGATGCCTTCCAGGATGATGACGCGGCGGACGGCTCACCGTTTCGCCCGCTGTATAACGACCGTGTGCTGTACAGCGGCCAGCCCCTGGCCCTGGTGCTTGCCGACAACCTCGAACTGGCGCGGCATGCCGGCTCGCTGGTAGAGATCGAATACGCGTGCGAAGACTTCGAGACCGACCTGCTCGCCGAACAGGAACAGGCCCATGCTTCACCGCAAACGCCGCCCAAGCCACGCGGCAACTTCCAGGCCGAGTGGGCCGCTGCCGCCGTCAGTCTCGACCTGCACTACAGCACGCCCATCGAACACCACAACCCCATGGAACCCCACGCCAGTACCGTGCTGTATCAGCCGGATGGCACCTTGCATATCCACGACAAGACCCAGGGCCCGCAGAACTGCCAGGCCTATGTGCAAAAGGTGTTCGGCCTGGATAACAGCCAGGTGCGCATCTTTGCTGCATTCGTCGGCGGTGCCTTCGGCTCGGGCTTGCGTCCGCAGTATCAATTGCCCTTGGCGGTGATGGCATCCCTGGCGCTCAAGCGCTCGGTGCGCGTCACCCTGACCCGCCAGCAGATGTTCACCTTCGGCTACCGCCCGCGCACGTTGCAGCGTTTGCAGATGGGCGCCGCCGCCAATGGTCGCCTGCTGGCCTTGGGGCATACGGCGATTGGCCAGACCTCGCGCTTCGAAGATTTCAGCGAGCACGTGGTGGAGTGGAGCGGCATGCTTTACCACTGCGATAACGTGCAACTGACCTACAAGCTGGTGCCGCTGGATGTGTTCACGCCACTGGACATGCGCGCGCCCGGCGCCGCGTTGGGCGTGATTGGCCTGGAGTGCGCCATGGACGAGTTGGCGTGCGCCTTGGGCATGGACCCGGTGCAACTGCGGCTGGTCAACTACGCCGAGCGCAACCAGAACGAAGATAAACCCTGGTCCAGCAAGGCGCTGCGCGAATGTTACAGCGAAGGTGCCGAGCGCTTCGGCTGGCGCCAGCGCAATCCGGAACCGCGCAGCATGCGCGACGGCTCCCAGTTGATCGGCTGGGGCATGGCCGGTGGCGTGTGGGAGGCCATGCAGATGAAGGCCAGCGCCAAGGCGCGCATCGACGCCGAGGGCAAACTGACGGTCAGCAGCGCCACCACGGACATTGGCACCGGCACCTACACGGTGATGACCCAGATCGCGGCGCAGGCCAGTGGTGTGGCGGTGGAGGACGTGGTGTTTCTGCTCGGCGACTCGTCATTGCCCACGGCACCGCTGCAAGGCGGCTCGTTCACCGTGTCGTCCGTCGGCACCGCCGTGCAGCAAGCCTGCCAAGCGTTGACCGCCAAACTGCTGACCATCGCCCGGCAGACTTACCCGGTGTTCAAGGATGCCGAGTCCGTGCGTTTTGAAAACGGCCAACTGCACACCGGCGACGTGAGTGTGTCGTTGGCGCAACTGGTCAAGGACAGTGGCGAAGAGGCCTTGGAGGTCCAGGTCGACAGCGAACCGGACAAGAAACGCGAAGGTTACGCCACCGCCACCCATTCGGCGGTGTTCGTCGAGGTACGGGTGGATGAGGACTTGGGCACGATCAAGGTCAGCCGCGTGGTCAGCGCCATTGCGGCCGGGCGGGTGGTCAACCCGAAGATGGCGCGTAGCCAGATCCTCGGCGGGGTGGTGTGGGGCATCGGCATGGCCCTTCACGAAGAGACCCAGGTCGACCATCAGTTGGGACGCTACATGAACCACAGCCTGGCCGAGTATCACATCCCGGTAAATGCCGATATCGGCGACATAGACGTGGTGTTTGTTGAAGAACACGACGAAGTCGTCAACGCCCTTGGGTCCAAAGGCGTGGGCGAGATCGGCATTGTCGGCGTGGCGGCGGCGGTGGCGAATGCGATTTACCATGCCACCGGCAAGCGAGTGCGGGAGTTTCCGATCACCCTGGACAAGGTGCTCTGACGCGGTCCAGCAAACAGTGAAGATCCAAATGTGGGAGGGGCGGTGCGACGATTCGACTTGCTCCCGATGGCGGAGTTTCAGTCCAAGCATAAGTTGGCTGATCCACCGCTATCGGGAGCAAGCCCCCTCCCACATGGGTTATGCGGTAGCTTTTTGAGCGGGCTCTTCCACCGGCACATGCATACGATCCCGGTTGGCCAGGGTCGGGAACAGTTTGATCCACACCCCGGTCACTACCAGCGTACCGATCCCGCCCATCACCACGGCCGGTACGGTGCCGAACCAATGGGCGGTGAGGCCGGACTCGAACTCGCCCAGTTGGTTGGATGCACCGATAAACAGGCCGTTGACCGCGCTCACCCGCCCACGCATTTCATCCGGGGTTTCCAGTTGCACAAAGGAGGCGCGGATCACCATGCTGATCATGTCGGCCGCGCCCAGCACCACCAGCACCGCCAGGGAAAACCAGAACGAGGTGGACAGGCCGAAGGCGATGGTCGCCACGCCGAATACGCCGACAGCGGTGAACATCACCCGGCCGACCTTTCGATCTACCGAAAAGCGTGCCAGCCACAGTGACATCAACAAGGCGCCCACCGCCGGCGCCGAACGTAACAGGCCCAGGCCCCAGGCGCCGGTCAGCAGGATGTCCTTGGCGAACACTGGCAGCAACGCGGTGGCGCCGCCCAGCAGCACGGCGAACAGGTCGAGGGAAATCGCCCCGAGAATGTCTGGGCGGCTGCGAATAAAGCGGATGCCGGCCAGCAGCGAATCGAGGGTGGCCTTGCCTTTATTGAGCGGGGTCTGGCGGGCGGGCAGGTTGAGGGTCAGCACGCAGGCAATGATGTACAGCACCACCGTGGGCCCATACACCCAGACGCTGCCGAAGGCGTAAAGCAAACCACCGAGCGCCGGGGCGACGATGGTTGCCAGTTGCTGGGCCGACTGCGACGAGGCCACGGCGCGCGGGAACAGTGCGCTGGGCACAATGCTCGGCAACAGCGCCTGGGTGGTGGGCATTTCAAACGAGCGCGCGGCGCCGAGCAGGAAGGCCAGGATAAAGATCATCTCGCGGGTCACGTTGCCGGTCAGGCCGCCGATGGCCAGGGAGAGGGCAATCAGCGCCTGCACGGTCTGGCAGATGGCCGCGACTTTGCGTCGCTCATAGCGGTCGGCCACATGCCCGGTGTGCAGCATGAACAGCACGCGCGGCACGAACTCCACCAAGCCGACCAGCCCCAGGTCCAGCACGTTGCCGGTGAGTTGGTAGAGGTTCCAGCCAATGGCCACGGTAAGCATCTGGAAGCCGCTGGCGGTGAAGATCCGTGCCAGCCAGAACGCGATGAAAGGGCGGTGGTGACGTAACAGCAACGCGGGTTCACTAGGCATCGGAAATTCAGGTCAAGGCCGGAGGGAAGGGCCAGATTAGCATCAAGCTGTAACAATTAGTTGCCAGAAGAAGGCTGAGGCAAGCTGTCACGCGGCAAAAGACCACACAGGCCAACCGCGAAAATGGGACTACTCTTTTGACTGTGATTGATCCAGATCAAAGTCATTTCAGAATTTGTTCTGGTGGCCGCAAGGCCCGATTCCCTACGTGGTTGGTTAAAAAAAGAAACGAATTGAAATTCGCCAGACTCCATATCCGTGGGGGCAGTGGGTGCAGGCTCCCGCCAGCAGCCGGTATTACCTGACAGAGGAAGACTTATGTTCGGTTTGGAGGCGCTAGATCTCGCCCGAATTCAGTTCGCGTTCACCATCTCGTTCCACATCCTGTTCCCGGCGATCACCATCGGCCTGGCCAGTTACCTCGCGGTGCTGGAAGGCTTGTGGCTCAAGACCCACAACGACACCTACCGTGACCTCTACCATTTCTGGTCGAAGATCTTTGCCGTCAACTTCGGCATGGGCGTGGTCTCCGGTTTGGTCATGGCCTACCAGTTCGGTACCAACTGGAGCCGCTTCTCGGACTTCGCCGGCGCCGTCACCGGGCCGCTTCTGACGTACGAAGTGCTTACGGCCTTCTTCCTCGAAGCCGGTTTCCTCGGCGTGATGCTGTTCGGCTGGAACAAGGTGGGGCGCAAGCTGCACTTCTTCTCCACGGTGATGGTGGCCGTCGGTACGTTGATCTCGACCTTTTGGATCCTGGCGTCCAACAGCTGGATGCAAACGCCGCAAGGCTTTGAAATCATCGATGGCCGCGTGATTCCTACTGACTGGCTGGCGGTGATCTTCAACCCCTCGTTCCCCTACCGGCTGGCGCATATGGCTACGGCGGCCTTTGTGGCCACCGCGTTCTTCGTCGGCTCCTCGGCGGCCTGGCACTTGCTGCGCGGCAAGGACAACCCGGCGATCCGCAAAATGTTGTCGATGGCGATGTGGATGGCTCTGATCGTGGCGCCTATCCAGGCGGTGATCGGTGACTTCCATGGCCTCAACACCCTCGAGCACCAGCCGGCAAAAATCGCCGCCATCGAAGGCCACTGGGAAAACAAAGGCAATGAGCCAACGCCGCTGATCCTGTTTGGCTGGCCGGACATGAAGGCCGAAAAAACCAAGTACGCGGTGGAAATTCCGTACCTTGGCAGCCTGATCCTGACCCACTCCCTGGACAAACAGGTGCCGGCGCTCAAGGAATTCCCGCCGCAAGACCGGCCGAATTCGACCATCGTGTTCTGGTCGTTCCGGGTCATGGTCGGCCTGGGCTTCCTGATGATCTTCACCGGCCTGTTCAGCCTCTGGCTGCGCCGGGGCGACAAGATGTACACGTCCAAACCGTTCCTGTACCTGGCGCTGTGGATGGGCCCGTCTGGCCTGATCGCGATTCTCGCCGGTTGGTTCACCACCGAAATCGGCCGCCAGCCGTGGGTGGTCTACGGGTTGATGCGCACGGCGGATGCTTCTTCCGGGCATAGCCTGGCGCAGATGACGATCACCCTGGTGTTGTTCGTGGTGGTGTACTTCGCGCTGTTTGGCGCAGGCCTGGGCTACATGATGCGCCTGGTGCGCAAAGGCCCCGTGACCCACGAAGGCACCGAGCCGACCCACGGTGGCCCTGGCCAGAAACGCACACCGGCGCGTCCGTTGTCGGCTGCCGACGATGGCAGCGATGACGACCACCTCCAGCACAAGGGGCATTGAGATGGGTATTGATCTTCCGCTGATCTGGGCCGTGATCATCATCTTCGGCATCATGATGTACGTGGTCATGGACGGCTTCGACCTGGGCATCGGCATCCTCTTCCCGTTTATTCCGGGCAAGACCGACCGTGACGTGATGATGAACACCGTGGCCCCGGTCTGGGACGGTAACGAAACCTGGCTGGTACTCGGCGGCGCGGCGTTGTTCGGCGCGTTCCCGCTGGCCTATTCGGTGGTGTTGTCGGCGCTGTACCTGCCGCTGATCCTGATGCTGATCGGGCTGATCTTTCGTGGCGTGGCCTTCGAGTTCCGCTTCAAGGCCAAGGACCACAAGCGTCACCTGTGGGACAAGGCGTTTATCGGCGGCTCGCTGGCGGCCACGTTCTTCCAGGGTGTAGCGCTGGGCGCGTTTATCGACGGGATCCCGGTGGTCAATCGCCAGTTTGCCGGCGGCTCGCTGGACTGGCTCACACCGTTCACGATGTTCTGCGGTGTGGCGCTGATCGTGGCCTATGCGTTGCTCGGCTGCACCTGGCTGATCATGAAAACCGAAGGCCCGTTGCAAGAGAAGATGCACAACCTGGCGCGGCCGTTGGCCTTCGTGGTGCTGGCGGTGATTGGTATCGTGAGTGTCTGGACCCCGCTGTCGCACCCGGAAATCGCCTCGCGCTGGTTCACCCTGCCGAACCTGTTCTGGTTTCTGCCGGTACCGATCCTGGTGCTGGTGACCATGTACGGGTTGATCCGCGCCGTGGCGCGTAACGCCCACTACACGCCGTTCCTGCTGACGCTGGTGTTGATCTTCCTCGGCTACAGCGGCCTGGGGATCAGCCTGTGGCCGAACATCATCCCGCCATCGGTGTCGATCTGGGATGCCGCTGCGCCGCCGCAGAGCCAAGGCTTCATGCTGGTGGGCACCTTGTTCATCATCCCGTTCATCCTGGGCTACACCTTCTGGAGCTATTACGTGTTCCGCGGCAAGGTCACCCACGAAGACGGTTATCACTAGGAGGGTCGTTGCATGTCCGGCAAACCTACGTTGCACGAGATCGAACAGGCCGAGAAACAGCCGTTGTGGCGGCGCCTGGGGTGGCTGGCGATGATCTGGACCGGCAGTGTGCTGGCCCTGTTCGTCGTGGCCAGCCTGATGCGCATGTTCATGAATGCGGCCGGCCTGACCACCCACTGACATCCCGATCCGGGCTTCGCGGCCCGCTGCCTGTTAACTTGAGGGCAAGCCCTGTGCTTCTTTTGGAAGGGCAGGGCTTTTTTTATTTGCGCGCTTTGAGAATCACAAACTTCGGTGTGGCGGCCACCTGCTCGACGCCCCGGAACAAACGCGCCAACTTGCTGTGATAACCCAGGTGACGGTTGCCGACGATATACAGGGCGCCGCCGACCACCAGTGCTTCCCGGGCCTGCTGGAACATGCGCCAGGCAAGGAAGTCGCCGACCACCTGCTGCTGGTGGAACGGCGGGTTGCACAGCACCACGTCGAGGGAATCCGGCTCCTGGCCTGCGAGGCCGTCGCCGGCGCGTACTGTCACATCCCTATCGCCGAGGGCGGCTTGCCAGTTCTCCAGCGCCGATTGCACAGCCATGTAGGACTCGTCCACCAGGGTGTAGTGCGCCTCAGGGTTTTGCAGGGCGCTGGCAATCGCCAGTACACCATTGCCGCACCCCAGGTCCGCCACACGGGCACTGCCGAGGTTTTTCGGCAGGTGCGGCAGGAAGGCGCGGGTGCCAATGTCCAGGCCTTCACGGCAGAACACGTTGGCATGGTTCAGCAGTTCAATCGCCGGCGCGTCCAGGGCGTAGCGCGTTGGGTAGGGCGACACGGCGACGGGTCGGTCGGCCAGCGTGGCGATCAGCAACCGGGCCTTCTTGACCGCCAGGGAGGCGTGCATCGGCCCGATATAGCGCTCCAGCAACTCACCGGCCGCCCGGGGCAGGTGCTTGATCATCGCCCCGGCGATCACCTCGGCGCCCGGCGCCAGTTGGCCGTGCAGGCGGATCAGTTGTTCTTCCAGCAATGCGAGGGTCTTGGGCACGCGGATCAGCACCCGGTCGAACGGCCCGCTGGGCACTTCGCTGGCGGGGATGAACGGCACGGCATCAAAGGCTTTGCCATTGCGCACCAGGTTTTTATCCAGGCCCATGGCGGCCAGGAACGAGTCACCGCTGGAGGTTACCTGCACCCGGCCTTCCAGGCTGGCAGCCAGGGCGCCGAAGCTGTCATTGAGCACCAGCACGCGCGTCGCAGCGGTCGGTTGTTGTTCGGCCAGATAGCTGAGCAGGTACTCGTCGGCGGCGTCGAAGGCTTGCAGTGGATCGTTATGTTGCTCTGGCTGGCGGATCAGATCGAGCTGGGCGAAGGGGCTGTCGAGCAGGGGCATGGCGGGGGAGGCTCTGGGTCATCGATGGGTGTTCGGCAGTCGGCTGCGGAACCGTCTGAGTGAACAGCGTGCGGCACCCCTTGGGGGCTGCTCAACACTCAGAATTGGCCGTAAATGTTACTTTTTTTCCAGAGGGATTACATGCGGTGTTTCAACGGTGGCTAAAACAATCCCGCTTTCGAAGCGCAGAGCACGGCGGCGATCTTGTTGTTGACCCCCAGCTTTTTGAAGCAACTACAGATATGAAAGCCCACCGTACGTTCAGACAAGCACAGGATCGCGGCGATGTCCGCCGCAGTCTTGCCCATGGCAGACCACTTGAGGATTTCGGTTTCCCGCGGGCTCAATTTGCTGGCGGGGCTGGCGCCAGTCTTATCGGCATACGTCTGCGCCACGGCTGCATGTAACGCATGGCATAACCACAGTACCTGGCCGGCCTTTTCGTACAGCTCCTGCGGGCTGACTTGGCCCTTGCTACGACCCAGGGTCAGCATGCTGAACACACCCTGGAAATCATGCACTGCTTGGGTCCAGCCTAAATGCACGCCAAATGACTGGGCTAAAGACCATAAGTTTGGTGCGTCTTTAAAGGTTTTTTCTTCCCAGACAAGTGGCAATACACAACGCTTGCAATGTTTGACCACGGGATCAACTTCAAAGAAGTGCGCCTGGTTATACAAGGTGTTCCATTCGTCTGGATAGTTATTGATGCGGATTGGTTTCGTTTGATTGTTGGGGAGTTGGGAGCTCATCGTAAAGGAACAGTATTGGAAGCCGAGTGCATAGGTGTGGTTGACGGCCATGTCGAAAAGACTAGAGGCCTCGCTCTCGCCTTCCAGCTTGGGAAGTCTTGTGTTGCGCCAGTTAACCATCGGTAACTCTCCATGGGTTTCCGCTTGATATGGGATACGTCCTGAACTCCCACTGCACGGAAATCAGTGTAGGACACGAGCTACATGGAGAGCTGAGATTTTCGCTATTTGCCGACGATATTTTATAGATTCTTTACACCGCTGCGAGTTGAGCGCGCAAAGGGTTAGTTGGTTTTTCTGGGATTTATTAGTGGGTTAAAGCACTGAGGACGGGTCAACTTAGAGTGTGTGAGTAACCATTGGTAAAGTGGCTAATAGCGAATTAGTTAGAAATGGTATTAAATTGCTATTATTCGCTGCCTACGAAACCACTACAAACCAGCGGTGTTTCCGGGCGCGACTTTGAGGGACACTAGGGCACCTGTAGAACGGAGTCCCCCATGACGGCCAGTGCTGAGAAATTTACCCGCCAGACCCTGCTCGATGTGCAATCGCTGACCCCCAGCCTGTTTACGCTGCGAACCACCCGTGACCCGGGGTTCCGTTTTACCGCCGGTCAGTTCGTGCGTCTGGGGGTGACCAAGGCGGATGGCAGCACGGTGTGGCGTGCCTACTCAGTGGTGTCCTCACCGTTTGATGAGCACTTGGATTTCTTCTCGATTGTCGTCCCTGGCGGGGAATTCACCAGTGAACTGAGTCGCCTGCGGGTAGGTGATACCTTGATGGTGGAACGCCAGGCCACGGGGTTCCTGACCCTGAACCGTTTCGTCGATGGCCGCGATTTGTGGATGCTGGGCACCGGCACCGGGGTAGCGCCATTTCTGTCGATGCTGCAGGACTTCGAAGTCTGGGAGAAATTCGAGCGCATCATCCTGGTGTACAGCGCGCGCGAAGGCAAAGAGTTGGCCTATCAGTCGCTGATCAAGGAGCTGGGTGAGCGGGAGTACCTGGCTGAGTACGCGCACAAGCTCACTTACATTCCTACCGTCACCCGCGAGCAACATCCGGGTGCATTGAATGGGCGCATTACCACGTTGATCGAAAACGGTGAATTGGAGCGTGCTGCCGGCGTCGAGTTGACCCCGGAACATTCGCGCGTGCTGATTTGCGGCAACCCGCAGATGGTGGATGACACTCGCCAGTTGCTCAAGCAGCGCGATATGCAATTGAGCCTGAGCCGCCGGCCGGGGCAGGTGGCGGTGGAAAACTACTGGTAATAAAAAAGGCGCCTCAAGCAGGCGCCTTTTTTCCAAGCCGGTAGGGGTTAAAGCGGCTTGTCGTTCTGTGCCTTGAGCAGGTCGCGAATCTCACCCAGCAGCACTTCTTCCTTGCTTGGCGTCGGTGGCAGGCTCGGTGCCACGGCTTCCTCGCGCTTGAGGCGGTTGATGGCCTTGACGCCCATGAAGATCGCAAATGCGACGATCACAAAGTCGATCACGCTCTGGATGAACTTGCCGTACGCCAGGACGACGGCGGGTACATCGCCTTGTGCCGCCTTGAGCGTTATCGCCAGGTCACCAAAGTCCACGCCACCGATCAACAGACCAATGGGCGGCATCACCACGTCGCCTACAAACGAGGAAACAATTTTGCCGAAGGCTGCGCCGATGATGATACCGACGGCCATGTCGACCACATTACCTTTGACCGCGAAGGCCTTGAACTCACTGATCACGCCCATAGGTTATTCCTTGTTACACATGAGAAGGGTGCCGCTCAGTGTAAGTCAGTCGTAGCGGGCTTGCCCGACACAACTCTTAACACTGTTAGTTTTAATCGACACATTAAAACGCAAATAGTTTGCAAAGTGCCACCAATCGCGCGCGAAATACTCGCCATTTCAGTGGCTTGCCACATTAATTTCTTAATCGCCCTGGTGGGGTTTTTCTATTTATCTTCTGACTCGCGGGTCACTAGCCTCTGGCAAGCACAACTGAATGTGCACTAAAAAAACCAGAGGAAACCTTGATGAAGACTCCAACCAATCGCGGCCCGGTATTGGCGCGTCATGTGCTGGTACTGGCGACCGCCAGCCTGCTTTCCCTCTCTGTGCAAGCCGCCAACCTGACCCGCGATAACGGCGCAGCCGTTGGCGACAACCAGAACTCACAAACCGCGGGTGCCAATGGCCCGGTACTGCTGCAAGACGTGCAACTGATCCAGAAGCTGCAGCGTTTCGACCGCGAACGCATCCCTGAGCGCGTGGTGCATGCCCGTGGCACCGGCGCCCACGGCACGTTTACCGTCACCGACAACCTCAGCGACCTGACCAAGGCCAAGGTCTTTGCGGCAGGCGAAGCCACCCCGGTGTTCGTGCGTTTCTCCGCCGTGGTGCACGGCAACCACTCCCCGGAAACCTTGCGTGACCCGCGCGGTTTCGCCACCAAGTTCTACACCGCTGACGGCAATTGGGACTTGGTGGGCAATAACTTCCCGACGTTCTTTATCCGCGATGCCATCAAGTTCCCCGACATGGTCCACGCCTTCAAGCCGGACCCGCGCACCAACCTGGACGATGACTCCCGTCGCTTTGACTTCTTTTCCCATGTTCCCGAGGCCACTCGCACACTCACCGAGTTGTATTCCGACTCCGGTACCCCCGCCAGCTATCGGGAAATGGATGGCAATGGCGTACATGCCTACAAGTTGATCAACGCCAAGGGCGAGGTGCACTACGTCAAGTTCCACTGGAAGAGCCTGCAAGGCATCAAGAACCTCGACCCCAAGCAAGTTACCGAAGTGCAGGGGCGTGACTACAGCCATATGACCAACGACCTGGTCACCCATATCAACAAGGGCGACTTCCCCAAGTGGGACCTGTATGTGCAGGTACTCAAACCGGAAGACTTGGCCAAGTTTGATTTCGACCCGCTGGATGCCACCAAGATCTGGCCGAATGTACCCGAGCGCAAAGTCGGGCAGATGGTGCTGAACCGCAACCCGGCGAATGTCTTCCAGGAAACCGAGCAAGTGGCCATGGCCCCCGCCAACCTGGTACCGGGTATCGAACCGTCGGAAGACCGCCTGCTGCAAGGCCGGGTGTTCTCGTATGCCGACACGCAGATGTATCGCCTGGGCGCCAATGCCCTGCAATTGCCGATCAACGCCCCACGGGTCACCGTCAACAACGGTAACCAGGACGGCGCGCTGAACTTCGGCAAGACCACCAGCGGCGTGAACTACCAGCCAAGCCGCCTGGAAAACCGTGAAGAGCCGCAAACCGCGCGCTACAGCCAGGCGGCACTGTCGGGCAGCACCCAGCAGGCGAAGATCCAGCGTGAGCAGAACTTCAAGCAGGCCGGTGATCTGTATCGCTCCTACAGCAAGAAAGAGCGTCAGGACTTGATCGACAACTTCGGCGGCTCCCTGGCCACTACCGATGACGAGAGCAAGCACATCATCCTGTCGTTCCTCTACAAGGCTGATCCGGAATACGGCACCGGCGTGGCCAAGGTCGCCAAGGGTGACCTGGCGCGCGTGAAGGCGCTGGCTGAAAAACTCACTGACTGACGTTGGTTTCGGTCGACGCCCGACGCGGGCGTCGACCTCTGGCAGGAGAGCACCCATGCGTATTTCTATCGGCCTACTGATGGCCATGCTGGCCTTTGTCGCGCATGCCGAGTCGCCCGACCCGGTCGCGCTCAAGGCGCAGCTCCAGGATTATTACTTCGATGCCGCCCGCCGTGGCGACGTCGACATGCTCAACACCTTTATCGACTCCGGATTCCCCCTCAATACCCAGGACGACAAGGGCTACACCGCGCTCATCCTCGCCGCCTACCATGGCGAAAGCGCCTACGTGGAGCGATTGCTCGCTGCCGGGGCCGATGCTTGCGTGCAGGACAACCGCGGCAACACCGCGTTGATGGGCGCGATCTTTAAGGGTGAACTGAAAATTGCCCAGCGCCTGCTGTCCACCGACTGCAACCCCGACCAACGTAACGGCGCCGGTCAGACGGCGGCCATGTACGCCGGCCTGTTCAAGCGCATTGAGTTGCTCGACGAACTCAAGGCCAAGGGCGCCGATCTCAACGCCGAAGACCCGGTCGGCAACAGTGCTTCACGGTTGGCCAGCGGTGAAATCCGGACCCCGGCGTCGCGCTGAGCTATCATCGCGGTTTTTCGGTTGGAGGTTCTCAAATGGCAAAGGCCAAGCGCATGTACGGCTGCACGGAGTGCGGCGCGACCTTTCCCAAGTGGGCCGGCCAATGCACCGAGTGTGGTGCGTGGAATACCCTGACTGAAACCATGATTGAAAGTGGCGGTGCCTCGGCCCCCACCGGCCGCGCCGGCTGGACCGGGCAACAGGCGCAGATCAAGACCCTGGCTGAGGTCAGCGTCGAAGAGATCCCGCGTTTCTCGACGGCTTCCGGTGAGCTGGATCGGGTCCTGGGTGGCGGCCTGGTGGACGGCTCGGTGGTGCTGATTGGCGGCGACCCCGGCATCGGCAAATCGACGATTCTGCTGCAAACCCTGTGCAGCATCGCCAGCCGTATGCCGGCGCTGTATGTCACCGGCGAAGAATCCCAGCAACAGGTGGCTATGCGCGCCCGCCGCCTCGGTTTGCCCCAGGACCAGTTGCGGGTGATGACCGAAACCTGCATCGAAAGCATCATCGCCACGGCCCGGATCGAAAAACCCAAGGTCATGGTGATCGACTCGATCCAGACGATTTTCACCGAGCAACTGCAATCGGCGCCCGGTGGTGTTTCCCAGGTGCGCGAGAGTGCGGCGTTGCTGGTGCGCTACGCCAAGCAGAGCGGCACGGCGATCTTCCTGGTCGGCCACGTCACCAAGGAAGGCGCGCTGGCCGGGCCACGGGTGTTGGAGCATATGGTCGACACCGTGCTGTATTTCGAAGGCGAGTCCGATGGTCGTTTGCGTTTGCTGCGGGCGGTGAAGAACCGTTTCGGCGCGGTGAACGAACTGGGCGTGTTCGCCATGACTGACCGGGGGCTGAAAGAAGTTTCCAACCCCTCGGCTATTTTCCTCACCCGTGCCCAGGAAGAAGTACCAGGCAGCGTGGTCATGGCGACGTGGGAAGGTACCCGGCCGATGCTGGTGGAAGTCCAGGCGCTGGTGGATGACAGCCATTTGGCCAACCCTCGTCGCGTCACTCTGGGCCTGGATCAAAACCGCCTGGCGATGCTGTTGGCGGTGTTGCACCGCCATGGGGGGATCCCGACCCATGACCAGGACGTGTTCCTCAACGTGGTAGGTGGGGTCAAGGTGCTGGAAACCGCGTCCGACCTGGCGTTGATGGCGGCGGTGATGTCCAGCCTGCGTAACCGGCCATTGCCCCACGACCTGCTGGTGTTCGGTGAGGTGGGCCTGTCCGGCGAAGTGCGCCCGGTGCCCAGCGGTCAGGAACGCTTGAAGGAGGCGGCCAAGCACGGCTTCAAGCGCGCGATCGTGCCCAAGGGCAATGCGCCGAAGGAAATGCCGCCAGGATTGCAGGTGATTGGGGTCACCCGCCTGGAACAGGCGTTGGATGCCTTGTTCGAGTAATCACCAACGCCGCAAAACCAATGTGGGTTGTTAGATCTCCAGCAGCGCCGACAACTCCCGGTGCAGTTCTTCTTCATCTCCAAGGTTCAGCTCGATAAGCCGCTTTAAGTGGCTGATCGAGTCCAGGTCGATGTCTGTGCACACAAACCCCAGTTGGCCATCGGCTTCGTGGGTCAGCCGAACTTGCATCTTTATATGAGCCTTGGGATCCAGGCGTATGTCGACGGCGAACGGCAGCGCTTTATTCCCCTTCCAATCTTCAGGCCGTTGCGCCAACAGGCCCTTGAGCGACAAATCCACCAATTGCACCGGCCATTCCTTATCGCCTTGCCGAAGTTCGGTCTTGGCATCAAAGGCAATTCGACGAAAACGGCGGCGATCAGACGCTTGCTCGGTCATGGTGAAACCCTCTGTGGATAAAAGGATTGTAGCCGTGCGCCATCATTGGGCGGTTTTTTCTGCTTTTTTTGCCGTTGCAAGGCTCTAGACCAACGTAGGGGGGTGGCCTTTAAGGCCAGTAGCGCTAAACTCCGGATGGCTGTCCTTTCTGTCCACCCTGGCTGGAATATAAAAATGAAAAATAATAATAGCCTGCTACGCCACTTACCCTGGCTGGTGCTGGCAATCGTAGGAGCGTGCGCCCTGGGCGTAGTGGCCTTGCGCCGAGGCGAGGCGATCAACGCCTTGTGGATCGTGGTCGCTGCCGTGGCCATTTATCTGGTTGCTTATCGCTACTACAGCCTGTTCATCGCTAACAACGTGATGCAACTCGATCCACGGCGGGCCACCCCCGCAGTGGTCAACAATGACGGTCTGGACTATGTGCCGACCAACAAACACATCCTTTTCGGTCACCACTTTGCGGCGATTGCCGGTGCAGGCCCCTTGGTCGGCCCGGTACTGGCGGCGCAAATGGGCTACCTGCCCGGCACGCTCTGGCTGATTGCCGGCGTGGTGCTGGCTGGTGCGGTGCAGGACTTCATGGTCCTGTTCCTGTCTACTCGTCGCAACGGCCGTTCCCTGGGGGACATGGTCCGCGAAGAGATGGGCCGTATCCCGGGGACCATCGCGCTGTTCGGCTGCTTCCTGATCATGATCATCATCCTCGCGGTGCTGGCGCTGATCGTGGTCAAGGCCTTGGCCGAGAGCCCATGGGGCATCTTCACGGTGATGGCGACCATCCCGATCGCGATGTTCATGGGCATTTACATGCGCTACATCCGCCCGGGCCGCATTGGTGAAATCTCGATCATCGGCGTGCTGTTGCTGCTCGGTTCGATCTGGCTGGGCGGGCAGATTGCCGCTGATCCGGTCTGGGCCAAGGCCTTCACGTTCACCGGGATCCAGATCACCTGGATGCTGATCGGCTACGGCTTCGTGGCAGCGGTACTGCCGGTGTGGCTGATCCTCGCGCCACGTGACTACCTCTCTACCTTCTTGAAAATCGGCACCATCATCGCCCTGGCGATTGGCATCCTGGTCACCATGCCCGACCTGAAAATGCCGGCGCTGACCCAGTTCATCGATGGTACCGGCCCGGTATGGAAGGGCGGTCTGTTCCCGTTCCTGTTCATCACCATTGCCTGTGGCGCGGTCTCGGGCTTCCACGCGCTGATTTCCTCGGGCACCACGCCCAAGCTGCTGGCCAGTGAAGGCCACGCCCGTTACATCGGTTACGGCGGCATGCTGATGGAGTCATTCGTGGCGATCATGGCGATGGTTGCCGCTTCGGTGATCGAGCCAGGCGTGTACTTCGCCATGAACAGCCCGGCGGCGATTGTCGGCGCCGACGTGGTCACCGTGGCGCAAACCGTCAGCAGCTGGGGGTTTGCAATTACCCCTGAGGCGTTGTCGGCCGTGGCCCATGACATCGGTGAAACCACCATCCTGGCGCGTGCCGGTGGTGCGCCGACGTTGGCGGTGGGTATCGCGCAGATCCTGCACAGTGTGTTGCCGGGTGAAAACACCATGGCGTTCTGGTATCACTTTGCGATCCTGTTCGAGGCGCTGTTCATCCTGACGGCGGTTGACGCCGGTACCCGTGCCGGTCGCTTCATGCTGCAGGACTTGTTGGGTTCCTTCGTACCGGCGCTCAAGCGCACCGAATCCTGGACCGCCAACCTGATCGCGACCGCCGGTTGCGTGGCCATGTGGGGTTACCTGCTGTACCAGGGCGTGATCGACCCGCTGGGCGGCATCAACACCTTGTGGCCGCTGTTCGGTATCTCCAACCAGATGCTGGCCGGTATCGCGCTGATGCTCGCCACCGTTGTGCTGATCAAAATGAAACGCCAACGCTACATCTGGGTGACCATGGTGCCGGCGGTATGGCTGCTGATCTGCACCACCACCGCAGGCTTCATCAAGCTGTTCGACGCCAACCCGGCGATCGGCTTCCTGTCGCTGGCGAAGAAATACAGCGATGCCCTGGCTAACGGCCAGATTCTGGCCCCGGCCAAGAGCATCGACCAGATGCAGCACGTGATCTGGAACGCCTACACCAACGCAACGCTGACGGCGCTGTTCCTGTTCGTGGTGTTCAGCATCCTGTTCTATGCGCTCAAGGTCGGTGTCGCCGCCTGGGGCAACAAAGAGCGTACGGATAAAGAAGCCCCGTTCCAGGCCGTACCGGACGCATAACCGAGGATTGCAAACATGTTCAATGACATCAGTCGCCTCGGTAAATACCTCGGTCAGGCCGCACGCCTGATGGTCGGCATGCCCGACTACGACACGTACGTCGAGCATATGCAAACCAAGCACCCGGACAAGCCGATGATGGACTACAAGGCGTTCTTCCGTGAACGCCAGGAGGCCCGTTACGGCGGCAAGGGTGGGCCCAAGTGCTGTTGACCCGGTAGTTCGGGCTGGCGGTGATCTACTGTGGGAGGGGGCTTGCCCCCGATAGCGGTGTCTCAGTGACACATAAGTGCCTGACACACTGCTATCGGGGGCAAGCCCCCTCCCACATTTGTTTTGTGTTCCTTCAGTTAATAAGGAGAACTGTTTTTGTCCTCTCCCATTCCCGTCACCGTCCTCAGCGGCTTTCTCGGCGCCGGCAAGACCACCTTGTTGCGCCATCTGCTCAAGGCCGAACACGGCTTGAAAATCGCCGTGATCGAAAACGAATTCAGCGATGCCGGTATCGACACCCAGTTGTTGGGCACCGAGCCAGTGCAAGTCATGACCCTGTCCAACGGTTGCGTGTGCTGCACCATTCACACCGACCTGACCAAGGCCCTCTATCTGCTGCTCGAACGCCTGGACAGCGGCGAGATCGCCTTCGACCGCCTGGTGATCGAGTGCACCGGCCTGGCCGACCCGGCGCCGGTGGCCCAAACCTTTTTCATCGATGAGGAACTGCGCGAGCGCTACATCCTCGACGGCATCATCACCCTGGTGGATGCGGCCCACGCCGAGCACCACCTGACCCAAACCATCGCCCAGGCGCAGATCGGTTTCGCCGACCGGCTGCTGGTGAGCAAGCGTGACCTGGTGGACGACGCCACCTTCGAGGCGCTCAGTGAACGCCTCACACGCATCAACCGCCGCGCGCCGATTCGCGTGGTCGAGCACGGCAAGATTGACTTGGCCGAACTGCTCGATGTGCGTGGTTTCAACCTCAACGCCGGCATGAGCCTGCGCCCGGTGAGCAAGGCGCCGTCCATCGACCGTATATCCAGCCTGGTGCTGCGCACCGACCAGCCGCTGGATATCGACCGTCTCAGTGAGTTCATGAACGAACTGCTGGAAGACCATGGCAAGCAGCTGCTGCGCTACAAGGGCGTGCTCAACATCGCCGGCGAAGACCGCCGCATGGTGTTCCAGGGCGTGCTCAAACTCTATGGTTTCGACTGGGATACCGAGTGGGCCGAGGGTGAGGTGCGGGAAAGTGTGATCGTGTTTATTGCCGATGAGTTGCCGGAAGACAAAATCCGCGAAGGCTTTGCCAAGGTTTACCAACAACAGGCATAAAAAAGCCCGGCTCAAGGGCCGGGCTTCTTAGTCAAGCAACTGCAATCAAGCGCCGTATACCGGCAGTTTTTTGCAGATGGCCTTGACCTTCTCACGTACCGCGTCGATCACGGCTTCGTTGTTCAGGTCGGCCAGGATGTCGCAGATCCAGCCAGCCAGCTCCTTGCACTCTGCTTCTTTAAAGCCACGAGTGGTCACAGCCGGGGTGCCGAAGCGCAGGCCGGAGGTGACGAACGGCGAACGTGGGTCGTTCGGCACGGAGTTTTTGTTCACGGTGATGAAGGCTTTGCCCAGGGCAGCGTCAGCATCTTTACCGGAAATGTCCTGCTTGATCAGCGACAGCAGGAACAGGTGGTTTTCAGTACCGCCGGACACCACGTCAAAACCGCGTTCGATGAACACGCTGGCCATGGTCTGGGCGTTTTTCACCACTTGTTGCTGGTAGGTCTTGAACTCAGGCTGCAGTGCTTCCTTGAAGCAGATCGCCTTGGCGGCGATCACGTGTTCCAGTGGGCCACCCTGGGCGCCTGGGAATACGGCGGAGTTCAGCTTCTTCTCGATCTCGGCGTTGGCGCGAGCCAGGATCAGGCCGCCACGTGGACCGCGCAGGGTCTTGTGGGTGGTGGTGGTGACCACGTCAGCGAACGGCACCGGGTTCGGGTAGACGCCAGCGGCGACCAGACCAGCCACGTGAGCCATGTCGACGAACAGGTAGGCGCCAACCTTGTCGGCGATCGCACGGAAGCGCGGGAAGTCCAGGATCTGCGAGTAGGCAGAGAAACCGGCCACGATCATTTTTGGCTTGTGCTCGACCGCCAGGCGCTCGACTTCGTCGTAGTCGATCAGGCCGTTGGCATCGATGCCGTATTGAACGGCGTTGTACAGCTTGCCGGAGGAGGAAACGCTGGCGCCGTGGGTCAGGTGACCGCCGTGGGCCAGGCTCATGCCCAGGATGGTGTCGCCGCCTTGCAGCAGGGCCAGGTAGACGGCGCTGTTGGCTTGGGAGCCGGCGTGGGGCTGGACGTTGGCGTAATCGGCGCCGAACAGTTCTTTTGCACGGTCGATGGCCAGTTGCTCAACCACGTCGACGTATTCGCAGCCACCGTAGTAGCGCTTGCCTGGGTAGCCTTCGGCGTACTTGTTGGTCAGAACCGAACCTTGAGCCTCCATCACCGCAGGGCTGGTGTAGTTTTCCGAAGCGATCAGCTCAATGTGCTCTTCCTGGCGCACGGCTTCTTGCTCCATGGCGGCGAAGAGATCGGCGTCGTACTTGGCAATAGTCAAATCACGGCTGAACATGGCGGTCCTCAAGGATCGGGGGCAGAAAAGGAGGGCATTCTAACCCAATGGGTTTTAGATGGCATATGAAAGGACATCATGTCGCGGACAAGTGGGGCTCATCTCGGGATGGGTGGTGACTGTGCCGGCCTCATCGGGGGCAAGCCCCCTCCCACCTTTTGACTTGTGAATACATTCAAATGTGGGAGGGGGCTTGCCCCCGATGAGGCCATAAGCCCCACCACAACATTTCAATCGAACATGAACAGCGCATCATTGCTGAACTGCGCCTCGAACCGATGTGCCGGCATCGGCCGCCCGAACAGATAACCCTGCACCTCGTCGCAACCGTGTTCGCGCAGGAAGTCCAGTTGCTCATGGGTTTCCACGCCTTCGGCGATCACCGCCAGGTTCAGGCTGTGGGCCATGGCGATAATGGCGCGGGCGATTTGCGCATCCTGTTCGCCGGATGGCAAGCCATCGACGAAGGTGCGGTCGATTTTCAGCACGTCGATGGGGAATTGCTTGAGGTAGTTGAGTGACGAATAGCCGGTACCAAAGTCGTCCACCGCGATGCTCAGGCCCAGGTTTTTCAGGCTGTCGAGGATGTGCATGGCTTCGTTGACTTCGCGCATCAGGATACTTTCGGTCAGCTCCAGCTCCAGGCACGCCGGTGGCAGGCCGGTGTCCTTGAGGATGGTGGCGATGCGCGTGCCCAGTTGGCCGTCGGAGAACTGCCGCGCGGAGATGTTCACCGAGACTTTCGGCACCCGCACCTTGTTCTGGTGCCAGGTCTTGAGCTGGCGACAGGCTTCGCTGATCACCCAGTCACCCACGTCCACTACCAGGCCCAACTCTTCGAGCACCGGAATGAAGTCTCCCGGCGGCACCAGCCCACGGCGTGGATGGCGCCAGCGCAGCAGCGCTTCGGCGCCGGTCAGGCGTTTGCCGTCGCCGCTGAATTGCGGCTGGTAATAGAGCACGAATTCGTCCTGGTCCAGCGCATGGCGCAGGTCGCTTTCCAGTTCCAGGCGTTCCAGGGCGCTGGCGTTCATGTCGGCCTGGTAGAACTGGAAGTTGTTCTTGCCACGTTCCTTGGCGTGATACATCGCGGTGTCGGCGTTCTTCATCAGCTGGCTCAGCTCGTTGCCGTCCTGCGGGCTGAGGGCAATGCCGATACTGGCGGTCACAAAGAACTCGCGACCCTCCAGCACAAACGGTTTCACCAGGCTGGCCAAAATCTGCTCGGCCACGTGGATCGCACGGTTCAGCGCCATTTCGCGGCTGACCCGCGGTTGCAGCAGCAAGGTGAACTCGTCGCCGCCCATGCGCGCCACGGTGTCGTCTTCGGCCACGCAGCCCAGCAGGCGGGTGGCCATTTCCTTGAGCATGCGGTCGCCGGCGGCGTGGCCCAGGGAGTCGTTGATCGGCTTGAAGCGGTCGAGGTCGAGGAACATCAGCACCACCCACGACTTCTGCCGCTCGGCCGACTGCAACGCGGTGTGCAGGCGGTCCTGGAACAAGGTGCGGTTGGGCAGGTGGGTCAGGGCGTCGTAATAGGCCAGGCGGTGGATGCGCTGTTCGCTGGCCTTGCGTTCGCTGATATCGCTGAAGAAGCACACATAACTGGCCAGGTCGCCTTCATCGTCGAACACCGCCGTAATGCCGACCCAGGCCGGGTAATGCTCGCCATTACGGCGCTTGAGCCACACTTCGCCTTCCCAGGTGCTGTGCTGGTGCAGTTGCTTGAGCACGTAGCGCAGGTGGGCTTCCTGCTGTTCGTCGACGGTGAGCATGTTCGGCAACTGGTCGAGTACATCGCTCACCGCATAACCGCTGACCCGGCTGAACGCCTCGTTGGCCTGCACGATATAACCGGCCGGGTCGGTGATCAGGATCGCCGACGTGGAGTGCTCGAATACGGTGGCGGCCATGCGCAGGTCTTTTTCGGCACGGCGTTGCTGGCTGATGTCGCGGCCCACGCCGAGGATGCCCTCGAAGGCGCCGTGCTCATCCCACACCAGCACCAGGCGCAGCTCGATCGGCACCTTGCGGCCATCGGCGCGCAGGCAGTCGAACAGGAACAATTGGGTCTGCACTTGATCGCGCAGTTTATTCAGCGCCTCGGGATCGCCCAGTGCGCGGCTGACCTGTTCCACCAGGCTATAGATGCCGGTCAGTTGCTGCGGGTTGGCGATGATCGACTGCCAGCCATTCTTGAACACCCAGTCCACGTCGTAACCCAGCACGGCGTTGACCGACGGGCTGACGTAGTTCAGGGCCAGTTGGCTGTCGGTGGAGCAGATCACGTCGCTGATGCTTTCGGCCAGCATGCGGTAGCGCTGTTCGCTGTCGCGCAGGGACTCGCTGGCTTCGATCTGGTCGGTGATGTCCTTGGCCACACCGATGATGCGCGTGACTTGCGCCGTCTTGTCCCGCGCCAGGGCCTGCTCGCGAATATCAAAGCGCCGCCATTGGTTATTGCGATGGCGAAAGCGCAACTGGCAGTGCAGCTGCGTCGTGTAGCCGACCTGGCGTTGCTGTTGGCGCAAGTCGTGGTAATGCTCGGCGTCTTCGGGGTGCAGCAGGATTTCCCAGAAATACTCGCCCATTTGCTGCAGTTCGGCCTTGGTATAGCCGAGGGTGTGGCCCAGATGGTGGTTGCTGAAGATCATGCGCTGGCTGATCACGTCCTGCACATACAGGTGGTCGGGTACGGTACGGACCACGTCCGACCAGAAGCTTTCACGCTCCACCAGTGACAGTTCGATCAGCTTGCGGCTGGTGATGTCGCTGATGCTGAGGATCACCGCCTTGAAGTCGTCCTGCTGCTCCGGCAGGCGCATCACCAGCCACAGGTATTGCTCGTTGCCGGCTGCATCCTTGAGCTGGATTTCCAACTCAAGCTGATTTTGTTCGGTCAGCACCGCTTCGAGTATCTGATGACCGATGGACGTGGTGTTGCGCGGGCAATCATCGATCAGTCGTTCCCAAGCCTCCTCGCACGAACCCACTCTCAGCAGGCGCACCGCCACCTGGTTGATCTCGGTGATGCGCAGTTCGGTGAGCAGCTGTCGGCACTCTTCGGGGGTGTTTTGCAGCCAGGCGTGCAGTTGCTCGCGGGTCTGCAAGTGCGCCTTGCCAAAGAATGCATTCAGGCCCGACAGGTCAAGTACGCACAGGGCGACGCCGGTGCCTTCGAAAATATCCTGATACCGCCGCCGGCCTTCATGTACCTGGCGCTGGCGGCGACGCATATTCAGCAGCACGATCACGGGGATCAACGAGAAGGCCAGGCCCAGCAGGCATTTACCGATAAATGCCGGCAGCAGTTGTTCCAGCACGGCTGCGCGGTCGAACATCCCGCGCAACTGCCAGTCGCTTTTGCTCAGGGGCGTGACCAGCACGCTTTTATTCAGGTCATCCGGGGTCAGGGCACCGGTCCATTGCGCCGGCATGCCGCCGTCACGGCTGACCACACGGTGGTTCACGCGGTTCTCGATGGCCCACATGGGGCGCTGGCCCTGGCTGTCCTGGCGCGTCAGGTTGACCAGGTAGGCGGGTGCCAGGCGCAGCGCCCAGTACATCCTTGAGCCGCCGCTGGGCTGGTGCAGCAGCAGATAGATGAGGGTGCCGTCGTTGTTATTGCTCAAGTAGTAGGATTGGCCGTGGCTGCGCTGCACCAACTCTTCCAGAAAGGCGCTGTCCTGGCTGTCATTGGCGCTGTCGCTGATCATCGCGCCGCTCGGCGCGAGCAGGGCGATGCTGCGCAGTTCCGGCAGGGAACGCTGTAGCGTGCGCGTCAAGGCTTGTTGCTGTTCGATGTCGCGCGGCGGCTCGACCATCGGTAGCAGGTTCAGGGCAATTTTTGCGCTCAGGGCCATGTTCAGGCTGATCTGTTCAGCCAGGTCGGCGCTGTAGTCGATGGTGTATTGCTGTTGGTTTTTCTGGTTTTGCTGCAGCTGGTCCAGCAGTTGCCAGAACAATAATGCGAGCAGCATGAGGACAAGCGTCGCCAATGCGCCTTTGAGGGTGCCGTGCAGGGGCGTTCCCGGCGCTACATGAGCGGCGCGCAAGGGAGTTGGCGGCGTGACTTTGGACAAGCTGTGATCCTGCGGTTTGGCTGGACTGGCGCGCGACGTGCACTATAAGCCGGACGCCCGAAGGGCGGCTAGCATGCCTTGACTTGTGGCAAAGTGCCAGCCCTGCTTGGCTGGACTGACCAAGCGCATTGAGGTAGCTTTGCCGGTTACGCGGGGGCGTTCCAGCCCCAGATATTCGGGCTTTTTCCGCTCGCTGGCATTGATGATAGTCAACGGCCCGCGCGGCGCATGGCCTGGCACGGGCTTCGCCCGCTTAATTCATCAGTCACTGACGCTAGGTTCACCATGGCTCAATACGTCTTCACCATGCATCGGCTGGGAAAAGTTGTCCCTCCGAAGCGGGAAATCCTGAAAAACATTTCGCTGTCCTTCTTCCCTGGCGCCAAGATCGGCGTGCTCGGCCTCAACGGTTCAGGTAAGTCCACGCTGCTGAAAATCATGGCCGGCGTCGACACCGAGTTCGAGGGCGAAGCCCGCCCGATGCCGGAACTGAACATCGGTTACCTGCCGCAGGAGCCGATCCTGGACCCGACCAAGACCGTGCGCGAAGTGGTCGAAGAGGCCGTCAGCGTGATCAAGGACGCCCAGGCCCGCCTGGACGAGGTCTACGCCGCCTACGCCGAACCGGACGCCGACTTCGACAAGCTGGCCGCTGAACAAGCCAAGCTCGAAGCGATCCTGCAGGCCGGCGACGGTCACAACCTGGAGCGCCAGCTGGAAGTCGCCGCCGATGCGCTGCGCCTGCCGGCATGGGACGCCAAGGTCGAGTTCCTGTCCGGTGGTGAAAAACGTCGCGTGGCCCTGTGCCGCCTGCTGCTGTCGGCTCCCGACATGCTGCTGCTCGACGAACCGACCAACCACTTGGACGCCGACTCCGTCGCCTGGCTGGAGCACTTCCTGCACGATTTCCCGGGCACCGTGGTTGCGATCACGCACGACCGGTACTTCCTGGACAACGTTGCCGGCTGGATCCTCGAGCTCGACCGTGGCGCCGGTATCCCTTACGAGGGTAACTACTCCGGTTGGCTGGAAGCCAAGTCCGACCGTCTGGCCGCCGAATCCAAGCAGCAATCGGCCCATGAAAAAGCCATGAAGGAAGAACTGGAGTGGGTGCGCAAAGGCGCCAAGGCCCGCCAGTCCAAATCCAAGGCACGTCTGCAACGCTTCGAAGAAATGCAGTCGCAGGAATTCCAGAAGCGCAGCGAAACCAACGAGATCTACATCCCGGCCGGTCCGCGCCTGGGTGACAAGGTCATCGAGTTCAAGAACGTTTCCAAAGGCTATGGCGACCGCGTGCTGATCGACAACCTGTCGTTCTCCATGCCAAAAGGCGCGATCGTCGGCGTTATCGGCGGTAACGGTGCGGGTAAATCCACCTTGTTCCGCATGCTGATGGGCAAGGAAACCCCGGATTCGGGCACCATCGAAGTCGGCGAAACCGTGCAACTGGCCTGTGTGGACCAGAGCCGCGAAGACCTGGATGGCAGCAAGACGGTATTCCAGCAAATCTCCGACGGTTCCGACCAGATCCGCATCGGCAACTATGAAATCCCGTCGCGCACCTACGTCGGTCGTTTCAACTTCAAGGGCGGCGACCAGCAGAAGTTCGTCAAGGACCTGTCCGGTGGTGAGCGCGGTCGCTTGCACCTGGCCCTGACCCTGAAAGAGGGCGGCAACGTCCTGCTGCTCGACGAACCGTCCAACGACCTCGACGTTGAAACCCTGCGTTCCCTGGAAGAAGCCCTGCTGGACTTCCCGGGCGCCGCCATTGTGATCTCTCACGATCGGTGGTTCCTTGACCGCGTCGCGACCCACATCCTGGCGTACGAAGATGACTCGCAAGCAGTCTTTTTCGAAGGCAACTACACCGAGTACGAAGCGGACCGTAAAAAGCGCTTGGGCGAAGCTGCTGCCCAGCCGCACCGTGTACGCCACAAAAAACTGGCCTGATCCGGCTGGTTTGAAAAAGCGGAGCCCTCGGGCTCCGCTTTTTTTTACGCTGGGGTTTTGCAGTGTTTTTGACGGCCCTATCGGGAGCAAACTCCCTCCCACATTTGATTTGTGCACACATTCAAAATGTGGGAGGGGGGCTTGACCCCCGATAGCTATTTCCTTGCTGGTGCATAGCCTGCCTTGGCAATCCCCTTTTAAGTGCGATAAATCCCAGTTTCCTGGGTTTATTTATATCAAATGCACCATTTAAATTCACAAAAGCGACATTTTGCCCTGTCGCGGTGCGGAATGAATTGATAAAGTCCGGCGCAATCTCATTTAAAAACAATCAATTTGCCGAGACTTTTCATGATCGAATCCGTCGAATCCTTCCTCGCCCGCCTGAAAAAACGCGACCCCGACCAGCCGGAATTCCACCAGGCGGTAGAAGAAGTCCTACGCAGCCTGTGGCCGTTTCTTGAAGCCAATCCGCACTACCTGACCTCGGGCATCCTGGAGCGCATCTGCGAGCCGGAACGCGCGATTACCTTTCGGGTGTCGTGGGTGGATGATCACGGCAAGGTCCAGGTCAACCGCGGATTCCGTATCCAGATGAACAGCGCCATCGGCCCCTACAAGGGCGGCCTGCGTTTCCACCCGTCGGTAAACCTGGGTGTGCTGAAATTCCTCGCCTTCGAGCAGACCTTCAAGAATTCCCTGACCTCGCTGCCGATGGGCGGCGGTAAAGGCGGCTCGGACTTTGATCCAAAAGGTAAGAGTGACGCCGAAGTCATGCGCTTCTGCCAGGCGTTCATGAGCGAGTTGTACCGCCATATCGGCGCAGACGTGGACGTACCGGCCGGCGACATCGGCGTGGGCGCTCGTGAGATCGGCTTCCTGTTCGGCCAGTACAAGCGCCTGAGCAACCAATTCACCTCCGTGCTGACCGGCAAGGGCATGACCTACGGCGGCAGCCTGATTCGCCCGGAAGCCACCGGATTCGGTTGTGTGTACTTCGCCGAAGAAATGCTCAAGCGCGACGGTCAACGGGTAGAGGGCAAGCGCGTGGCGGTCTCCGGCTCCGGCAACGTCGCCCAATACGCGGCGCGCAAGGTCATGGACCTGGGCGGCAAGGTGATTTCCCTGTCTGACTCCGAAGGCACGCTGTACGCCGAAAGCGGCTTGACCGAGGAACAATGGTCGGCGCTGCTGGAGCTGAAAAACGTGCAGCGTGGGCGCATCAGCGAACTGGCCGGCCGTTACGGCCTGGAGTTCCGCGCCGGTAAAACCCCTTGGGAACTGGCCTGCGACATTGCCCTGCCATGCGCGACCCAGAACGAACTCGACGCCGAAGCGGCCCGCACGCTGCTGCGCAATGGCTGCATCTGTGTGGCCGAAGGCGCCAACATGCCGACGACGCTTGAGGCTGTGGATATGTTTATCGAGGCGGGCATTCTGTTCGCGCCGGGCAAGGCCTCGAATGCCGGCGGCGTCGCCGTGAGCGGCCTGGAGATGTCGCAGAACGCCATGCGCCTGTTGTGGACTGCCGGTGAAGTGGACAGCAAGCTGCACAACATCATGCAGTCGATCCACCATGCCTGCGTGCACTACGGCGAAGAGAACGGTCGGATCAACTACGTGAAGGGCGCGAACATTGCTGGCTTCGTCAAGGTGGCCGACGCGATGCTGGCCCAAGGCATCGTCTAAGCCTCGGCTTCGATGCCCAGCACCTCGATCAACTGATCGCCGACGGGGCGCTTCCACAGCACCTCGTCACCCACCTGGGCGCCCAGCAACGCGCGACCCAGGGGCGAGCCCCAGTTGATCAAACCGGCGCTGGCGTCGGCCTGGTCTTCCCCGACCAATTGAATGCGCTGCTGCTCGTCATGCTCATTGACGAAGGTCACCCAACTGCCGATCTGCACCTTGTCGGTGGACGTAGCGGGCGCCACCACCTGGGCGCTCTGCACGCGCTGGTTGAAGTAGCGCAAATCCCGCTCAAGGTCGGCCTGGCGCTGTTTATCGGCTTGTTCGCCCTTGGCGGATTCGGCGCTGTGCTCGGCCTGCAGTTGCGCAACCTTGGCCTGCAATTGCGCCAACCCCTGCGCGGTCAGGCGATTGGGCTGCTCACTGACCTGACGCTCCACCGGCTGATCGGCCTGGGCGGCGGCGTTGTCCTCATTTACAAAAGCTCGGCTCATGACGTTCTCCCTCTATGGAGCTTGGGCCATGTTCGCCGCGCTTTAGTTTCGATGGATGTCTGAAAGCGACCTATTGCGAGCGATAGGCCCGCGCGGCATCTCGGTCCTTCTCCTGTTGCCAGGCGCGCTCACGGTCATCCCAGTGATTGTCCTTGTAGTCGCGCAGCTCCTCGTTCTCGCGCATGGCCTTGCACTGGCGAAAACCGTCCTCCCAGCCCGCGGCGTATTCCCGGTCTTTCAGGTAGCGAGGAACGTTCTTGCGAAACTCCCCGCTGATCACGCCAGCGGCCTGGCGACCGCTGCTGCAGCCATCATCAAAACCATCGGCAAAGGCCGGTGGATAACCCTTGGCCAGCAACTCCTGATGAGTCGACTGGCAACCCGCCAGCCACACCACCGCACACAGCATTACTGCATACCGCCACATTGCTTGCTCCCTGGCCGCTTCACGGCTGATAGGGGAAGTCTAGATAGGGATTTGTCGGGGAGGCGTGAAAGGGGTGTGAGAAAGATGTGGAGCGCAATGAGATCGAGCGGTGAGCGCCGAACCCGTTGGCGCCCTCACCACAAGGGCCTATGTTGCCTGGTTGGTCACCAGAGCCGCATGTTCCGCCAATTCCTGCTGGATAAACGCCGCAATCATTGCGCGATAGACCTGTTCGGTCACCTCGGGGTTGGCGCCCACGGCCTGCGCCAGATCCCGCACCTTGGCGATCACTTGCTCAACCCGCTG
The DNA here is from genome assembly GCF_007858185.1 of Pseudomonas grimontii. Lineage (GTDB taxonomy): Bacteria > Pseudomonadota > Gammaproteobacteria > Pseudomonadales > Pseudomonadaceae > Aquipseudomonas > Aquipseudomonas grimontii. The sequence continues at coordinate 114,812 of NZ_VFES01000017.1, read as the reverse complement.
TGGGGCCTTGACGCCATCGGTGTCTTTTTTGAAGCGTGCCGCCTGGGAGACGTAGCGGCCGCGTTCGGCCAGCAGGGTGACTATTTGCTGGTCGAGGCGGTCGATGTTGTTTCGAACTTCTTCAAGGGTGGTGCAGGTAACGGCCATGTCGAGTGAACTCCTGGTTGTGCGGGCAATGCTGACAAAAGGTGTTAGTCAGTAGTGATACCACTTCACTTCAAGCATCACTTCATTTACCGGCGTCGACAAGTGGCTGTACTCGCGCTGTGCACTCAGGCGCAGGCCGAGGTTGCGGGACAGTTCCCACTGCTGGTTCAGGCTGAGGCTGCGACGTACTTCGCCATTGGTGAAGAAGTCTCCTTTGGCCTCGAGGCTCAAGTTGCCCAGCGGGTTTTTCCACAGCACGCCGGTATTGAACCCGGCGGCAGGGGAGATGGCTTCGTTGAAGTCGTTGTTGTGTTCCACGCGCACGGTGCCGAGGGCGAAGCCGAGCATGTCGTCGCTCAGTTGCCAGGTGCCACCGGCGCCACCGTTGACGTGGGCGACCAGGGTTTCGTCGTCGTGTTTACCGGGCACGCGCTCCAGGCCGCCGGTGACTTGCCAGGACCACGGCTGCAGCAAGGCGTTGCGCGGGGTCAGGGAGCGGATGGTGGCCAGGTCCAGTTGTTGCAGTTGCCAGTGGTTGCCTTCGTACTGGCGCAGTTTCATCTGCAGGATTTCGATCTGCGCGCCGAGGGGGAAGCCTTCGGCGTTGTCGTTGAGGTCGTGGTAGGCCATGCGCAGGCCGTATTCGCCGAAGGCCTTGTCGCCGCGGGTGCCGATACCGGCTTGCCAGGTACGTGACTCATGGCCGTTTTCGGGCAGGCCGGGGGGCGTGATCTTCAGGTCGGGCGCAGGGTTCTGGTTGATCGCGCGTAGCAGTTCGAAGCTGCGTTGGGAGCGCGCGGTGTCGCGCTCCAGGCCATTGGCGCGGTAGCGGCCCAGGCGATAGGCAGCGTCGATGATCAGGGCCTGGCGGTCGCGAGGCAACGCTTTGAAGGTCGGTGCCTGCAATTGCTGCTGGTCGTCGCTGACCTTCAGCACCCATTGTTGCTCGTCGCTGTTCAGCGGCTTGGCGCGCTCCAGCAACTCGCGCTCACGGGAGGGACGGTAGTCGATCTTCTCGACCAGACCGGCCTCTTTCACTGCCTTGACCGTGTCGGTGGGGATGGCGGTGAGCGGGAATTGCTCGGTCAGGCGCAGGCCGGGGCGGGCCACTTGCAGCAGTTCCAACAGGCGATAGGAGCAGTTTTCATCGAAGAAGAAGTAGTCGAACTGAATCTGCTTGAGCTCCCACACGTGCTCGACCATGCGCTCGGTCTCGACCTGGGTGAGGTTGAGCCGGTACTCCCACAAGTCACGGTTTTCGAGGCTGCGGTATTCCGAGAGTTTTTCCTGGTAGGGCACCAGGGCGAACAGGCCGGGGTAGCCGCCCATCAGGCCTTTCCAGGCATAGAGGATGCTGTTGTCCGAGCCTTCGATGTAGGCGCCGAAGTTGATTGCGTAGCTGAGCAGCGCTGTCTTGTTGCTCTGCACGTCGGCCTGGTCGATACGCAGCAGGGTGTGGCCGAACATGGAGGACGGGCTATTGAGGTAGGCCGCCGGGAAGATCATCACCGCGCTATGGGGCGCGACGTCCTTGAACCACTGCTTGAATTCTTTGCAGTCCACGCCGGGCAGGTCAGTGAGGTGCAACTGATCCTTGAGCCAGCGGGTACGTGCGGGGTAAACGCATTGGGCGTGTTTTTCACCCAGGCTGGCCGGAGCATAGAGGGCTTCAACGGTGGCCTTGAGTTCTGCATCCGGGTGGTGGGCGCCATCGGCTGCGAGGAAGAATTTCTTTTCGCTGACATAGCTGCGCCAGCCACTGATTTTGCCGGCTTCGTAATGGCCTAAAGAAAGCCAGAACGGATCATTGGCCAATTGCTGCAAACGTTGATCATCAAGGTGCGGTGCCGCGTACAGCGGGGCGCAGGCGAAGAGTGCCATCCAGGCAAAGCGTTTGAGCATAGGGGCAACTTAAGTCGGAAATTAGAGAGACCCAAAGGGAGGCGGGTCCAAAAATAAAACCCGCGCCTGGGGAGGCGCGGGCAGGTCGAGCTTAAGCCTGGGTAGCGTATTTCGCCAGACGGGCATCGCCTTTCAGTACAGCCAGGGTGTTGTTGTGCACGTCTTCAGCGGTCACATCGGCCTTGCTGAAGATTTGCTGGAAGTGTTCGTGAGCCACAGCCGCGAAGTGCTCGCGATCTTCCGGAGCAACGCCCAGTACCACGGCGTAGGTGGTCAGTGCTTCACCATTACCCTTGGCCATGTCTTCGGACAGCTCGTTCATCATGCCATTCATGGCAATCCAGGACTTGCCGCCGTAGGTCAGCGCGCTGTTGGTGCTGCAACCGTTGGTGCCCGAGGTCATGCCGAAGGTGGCGTTACCCGATGTACCGTTGGTGGTGGAAGCCAGGAAGTGAGCCGGAGTACCGCGCTGGCCTTCGAACAACATGTTGCCCCAACCGCAGTTCGGGCCGCCTGGTGACTCAGCCATTGCATTGAGGGAGACGACGGTGAAGAGAGTACCGAGAAGGATCCGTTTCATAGCTTTGTTCTCTTTGTGTGCAAACCAATGGACAAGGGTTCAGGCACTTCATAGCGCCCCTGGGATCGGTTATTAGTCCAACCCGCGCAATTTGGAGTTTAGGCATGTTCCAAGGGTTCCGTGTGTTTTTATAAAACAATCAGAGATGTCGCGTTTTTTTTGCAGGGTAGGTTCCGTGTCTATGCTTTCCCAACGGCTCGCCTTGCCAGAGCGAGTAACGGAGAGCCAGAATGCCGTCATCTGCCCCGCCTGATGTAAGGAAGCCCGATGCCTGATCCTGTTGCTGCCAGCTTGCGTCTAGCGCCCGAAGCGCTGACTCGCCCTTTCTCCGCTGAACAGTTCAGCTTCTCGACCACCAATGATTTGGAGCCCTTTCGCGGTGTGCTTGGCCAGGAACGCGCGGTTGAAGCGTTGCAGTTCGGTGTGGCCATGCCACGCCCCGGTTACAACGTGTTTGTCATGGGCGAGCCGGGTACCGGCCGCTTTTCATTCGTCAAACGCTACCTGAAGGCCGAAGGCAAACGCCTGCAGACCCCGGCGGACTGGGTCTATGTGAATAACTTTGACGAGCCTCGCGAACCCCGCGCCCTGGAATTGCCAGGCGGTGCGGCAGCGGCGTTCATTGCCGACATCAATGGCCTGGTCGACAACCTCGTCGCGACCTTCCCGGCGGTGTTCGAGCACCCGACTTATCAACAGCGCAAAAGTGCCATCGACCGCGCCTTCAACCAGCGTTACGACAAGGCCCTGGACGTGATCGAGCGTCTGGCGTTGGAAAAGGACGTGGCGCTGTACCGCGACAGCTCCAACATCGCCTTCACGCCGATGCTCGACGGCAAGGCGCTGGATGAGGCCGAGTTCTCGCAACTGCCGGAAGTGGATCGCGAGCGCTTCCATACGGATATTTCCGAGCTGGAAGAACGCCTCAACGAGGAGTTGGCCAGCCTGCCCCAATGGAAGCGCGAGTCCAACAACCAACTGCGTCAGTTCAACGAAGAAACCATCACCCTGGCCCTGCAGCCGTTGCTCGCACCGCTGTCGGAAAAATACGCCGAGAACGCCGGCGTCTGCGGTTACCTGCAGGCCATGCAGGTGTACCTGCTGAAAACCGTGGTGGAACAATTGGTGGACGACGCCAAGACCGACGCCCAGGCCCGCAAGCTGCTCGAAGAGCAATACTGCCCGAGCCTGGTGGTCGGCCATCCGGTCAACGGCGGCGCGCCGGTGGTATTCGAGCCGCACCCGACCTACGACAACCTGTTCGGCCGTATCGAATACAGCACCGACCAGGGCGCGCTGTACACCACCTATCGCCAGTTACGCCCGGGCGCTTTGCACCGTGCCAACGGCGGTTTCCTGATTCTCGAAGCCGAGAAGATGCTCAGCGAGCCGTTTGTCTGGGACGCCCTCAAGCGGTCCTTGCAGTCGCGCAAGCTGAAGATGGAATCGCCCCTGGGCGAACTGGGTCGCCTGGCCACCGTGACCCTCAACCCGCAGATGATCCCGTTGCAGGTCAAGGTCATCATCATCGGTTCGCGCCAGTTGTATTACGCGTTGCAGGACGCCGATCCGGACTTCCAGGAGATGTTCCGGGTATTGGTGGATTTCGACGAAGACATCCCGATGGTCGACGAGAGCCTGGAGCAGTTCGCCCAGTTGCTTAAAACCCGCACGTCGGAAGAAGGCATGGCGCCGCTGACCTCGGACGCGGTGGCGCGCCTGGCCACCTACAGCGCGCGGCTGGCGGAACACCAGGGGCGTTTGTCGGCGCGCATTGGCGACTTGTTCCAGCTGGTGAGCGAGGCGGACTTTATCCGTCACCTGGCAGGCGATGAAATGACCGATTCCGGCCATATCGAGCGAGCGCTCAAGGCCAAGGCCACGCGCACCGGGCGTGTGTCGGCGCGGATTCTCGACGACATGCTCGCCGGAGTCATCCTGATCGACACCGCTGGCGCGGCAGTCGGCAAGTGCAACGGGCTGACGGTGCTGGAGGTGGGTGACTCGGCGTTCGGTGTGCCAGCACGGATTTCCGCCACGGTGTACCCGGGCGGCAGCGGCATTGTCGATATCGAGCGTGAAGTTAACCTCGGGCAGCCGATTCACTCCAAGGGCGTGATGATCCTCACCGGTTACCTGGGCAGCCGCTATGCCCAGGAATTCCCGCTGGCGATCTCGGCGAGTATCGCGTTGGAACAGTCCTACGGTTATGTGGACGGTGACAGCGCGTCCCTGGGCGAGGCGTGCACCTTGATTTCGGCCTTGTCGAAGACGCCACTCAAGCAGTGTTTTGCCATCACCGGTTCGATCAACCAGTTTGGTGAAGTGCAGGCCGTGGGCGGGGTCAACGAGAAGATCGAAGGCTTCTTCCGCCTGTGCGAGGCCCGCGGTTTGACCGGTGAGCAAGGGGCGATCATTCCCCAGGCCAACGTTGCCACGTTGATGCTGGATGAGAAGGTGCTGCAGGCCGTGCGCGCCGGGCAATTCCACATCTATGCCGTGCGTCAGGCGGATGAGGCGTTGAGCCTGCTGGTGGGCGAGGATGCCGGTGAGCCGGACGCCGAGGGGCAGTTCCCGGAAGGCACCGTCAATGCCCGCGTGGTCGAGCGCTTGCGCGCGATTGCCGAGATGATCAGCGAGGAAGACCTGAAGGAAGCGGAGAAGGAGCTGGCGCAGCAGGCGCTGGCCGAAGCCAAGCCCACCTGAGTTCTGAGGCCAAACCGGATCAAACATGTGGGAGGGGGCTTGCTCCCGATTGCGACAGGTCAGTCATGTAGATGTCGACTGACACACTGCATCGGGAGCAAGCCCCCTCCCACATTTGGATCTGGTTGCGTCACTAAATTGACTTCCTTCTGAGGGACTAATGTCCGTTGGTCCCTACAGCCTTGGTTTGTCGTGTTTTTCTTCTATTCTGAGCGTAGGGATATCCACAGGAGTCGCTGGATAGAAACAGCCTCGCCATAGGCTGAGGTTGAACACCGATCTACCGAGGGTCGCCGCCATGCCGCGCAACCTCTGCCTCACCCGCCAGTGCTTCGGCCTGGTTACCCGAATCGAATGTTCCGTTCGCCCGCTTGCGGGGGATAACGGGATGTGGATCTTGTTGTTTGCCGCTGGAATGACCGGCGAACAGCCTTCCACGATCAAGTCCCAGGGCCCGTTTCATGGGCCCTTCGTGGCAGAAACCATTCTGCAATCGATCGTCGAAAGCCTGACCCTGCACGGCTATGAGCTGGCAGGTGACCCGCAGATCTGGTGCCTGCACATGCAGGCCCATCTCCGGCAGCTCAATGGCAGTCATGAGCAACTGGCGCTGTAGGCGCGTTTATTTGCTCTCGGGCTTGTCCAACTTGACCTCAAAGCCGTATTGCACGGTACTGAGGTCGGTGCGCTGGTAGCTTTCCAGTGCCGTCGGCTGGCCGTAGAAATAATGCACGTCAAACAATGCCGTGCCGTATTCCTCGGCACGGTGGCTGACGCCGAGGATTTCCTTGAGGTAGTTGCCGCTGGCGTCCTTGGCGTAGAAGCGCCAGCTGTCGGCGGGGAATTCCTTTTGGTCGACGATCAGCGCGTTGTCCTTGAGTGACAACCCTTTGGGCAGCTTGGCCACGTCTATCTCGGTTTTCTCGATCGTGGCCAGGAACAGCGGGATCGAACCCACCACAAACGCCGGGTTTTCCGGAAACAGGTTGAGGTCGTAGGTGAGGGTGCCCCGCGCCGGGTTCAGTTCGAAGGCTTCTGTCGGCAATTCGATAGGCTCGCCGCGCTCACCTTTCTCGTCGGCGGTGAAGAACGTCACCGGTGACTCGCTGCTGTTGCGCTCGCTGCCCACCAGGTCGTCATTGAAGGTGAAGGGGTGGTCGAACACGATATGGGCGGCGCTGGCATCTTCGACGGACTGGCTGATGGTGATGCTGTTCTTCAGCTGCTCCTCGGTCATTGTCGCGTCCTTGAGCCAGCTGGCGGCGCCGTCGTCATACACGGTGACCGGCATGGGCAAGGCTTGTACGGTCTTTTCCAGGCTGTTCTTGTCGAAGCGCAGGACCGGCAGGTCGAGCTCTTTGCGGGTGACCGTGGCCGTGGAAAAATCCAGCACGTTGATCTGCAGGTTATCGATCAGGCCATTGAAATACACCTTGGCGTAATGGCTGCCCTGCTTGTGTTCGAAGGCTTTCTGCTCATCGACCAGTTGCTTTTCAAAGGCGTCGGACCAGGCCTTCTGTTTTTGCATCTCGGCCAGTTGCTTCTGGTAGAACTCGACTTGCGCGCTGCTTTCGTTGATCGAACCCGAGCGTGTGAGGAATTGCCCGGTGCTGTCCCGCGCCTGTACCAGCAAGGGGTTAGGCGATTCGTCACCCACTTCAGGTGCCAGCGGTTGGCTGTTGGTCAGTTCGATTTCGGCGTAGTTCTTTTCCAGAAGCAGCAGGTTGACGGTGATATTGCCTTCGGTGCGTTTGTGGCCCACGTCCTTTTTCGACAAATCAAAGGTCAGCACGTTGCCCGGCGCGATCACTTCCACTGCGCCTTTGAGGCGGACGGGTTGCGGCTGGCTTTTGTTTTCCGTCTCGATGCCATCGATGAACGGGTAGGTGACCGTCAGGTCATCCGGGTTGGTCAGGTTGGAGCTGCTGGGGCTCAACTGGATGCCGGGATCGGTCTCCGACCATTCCGGCTGGAACGGCACGACCTTGTTGTTGCTCAAGGTCACGGACTGCCACTCCAGGCCGTGGGGGAAGGGGAACTGGTCTGGCACATTGAAGTTGAACGGGAAGACCGGCTGCAGATCGGTCAGGTAGTCGGAATGTGAGGCTTTGCGCAGCACGAACAGGCCATTGATGTAGGTGTCCACCAGCCCCTGAGGCGTGGGGTAGTGCTTGAGCAGGGCGAGGGTGTCTTCGCCGTATTCGGCTTCGATGGGCTTGGTGTCGAGCTTGACCCGTGCCCGTTCCAGCAGCAGCAGCGAACCGCCGAGGTCGGCAATGGCGTCGCGCAGTTTTGGGTCCTGGATGCTGTCGAGGGATTGTTCGAACTTTGCGGTTTTCTCTTCGAGGGTGGTCTGTTTCTGCTCATCGCTTGGGGAGCAGCCGCCGGCTAGCAACAATGCCGCGCACAGTCCAACGCCGGCCAAAGGGGATCGCACATCCATCATCTGAGTTTTTCCTGTCCGACGTCATCGAGCCGAGTTATTGGGCTCGACACTAGCAGAAAAATTATCTTACAGATGCCGCTCAGGTCAGTTTTCTCGTGGTTACAGGTGTCTTATAGCGGCTGGTATACTCGCCGCCATTTCTAGCCATGCTGTGTGAGATCCAATGGAACGCTTTATCGAAAATGCTATGTACGCCTCGCGCTGGCTGCTGGCGCCTATCTATTTCGGCCTGTCCCTCGGGTTGCTGGCGCTGGCGCTGAAATTTTTCCAGGAAGTGATTCACCTGCTGCCGAGCGTGTTCTCGATGGCCGAGTCGGAGTTGATCCTGGTGCTGCTGTCGTTGATCGACATGGCCCTGGTCGGCGGCTTGCTGGTGATGGTGATGATTTCCGGCTACGAGAACTTCGTCTCGCAGTTGGACATCGACGAAAGCAAGGAAAAGCTCAACTGGCTGGGCACCATGGACTCTTCGTCGCTGAAGATGAAAGTGGCGGCCTCCATCGTGGCGATTTCCTCCATCCACTTGCTGCGCATCTTCATGGACGCCAAGAACGTCGATCCGCAACACTTGATGTGGTACGTGATCATTCACATGACCTTCGTGATCTCGGCGTTCGCCATGGGTTACCTGGACAAGGTCACCAAGCACTGATGCCCCGCGCTGGCCTTACTGCTCGATGAAGTAGTAGGGCTGGCGGTTGATCGCCATCGTCTTGATCACCGTGACCTTGGTGGTCAAGTCGTTGGTATGGTCCAGCAGCGCAACGTTGCCGGGCTTGTCGGCGAGGTAGCTGTGCAGTTCGGGCTCCGTCTGCAGGATCCTCAGGTAACCCTTCATATAGAACACGCCGGCCCCCGCGATACGCTCGTTGGGCTGGAACAGCGCGACTTCCTTGCCTTGCGCCTGCAGTGCCTGGACCTGACTGATCACCGGTACGAATGACTGGCGCGCATCAGCTTTTGGCGCGAACCAGAATGCGGTCACCAGATAGCAGGCGATGAGCAGGCTGAAAACACCGCCGATCGCACGCCGGTGGTGGCGGTACAGCGCCGGCTTATGATCCTTGAGCCATTCCAGCAACACCCGGGCATATTCTGCGGCCAGTACGGCGGCGGCGGGGGTCAGTGCCATCAAGTAAACCGTGCGCTTGCTTGAGGCCAGCGTCAGCAGGGTGAATTGCGCCACCAGCCATACACTGAAAAACAGGCGATAGCGGTTACGCACCAGGCTTTTACGGAAATGCCACAGGCCCAGGTACACCAGGATGTTCCACGGCAGGAAGGCCTCGGGCAGCTTGGCGATGTAGTAGTAGAACGGTTCGTAATGCCCGGCCTCCACAAATGAGCCGCTGAAGCGCCCGACGCTGTTGGTCCACAGCACTTCGCCCACGGCCTGCATCCCGCCGCGCTGGAACAGGAAGCCCAGCCAGATCATCAGCGGCACCAATGCCAGTAGGGTGAACAGCGCTGGCTTGAGCCAGTCGGTGATGCGCAGGCGCTTGTCCATCAGGCTGGTGCTGGCCAGGTACACAAAGATCACGATGCCCGGCATTGCCAGGCCCAGTACGCCTTTGCTCAAGGTGGCGATCACCATGCCGGCGGTAAACAGCGCCCAGGCCCAGGCCGTCGAGCCTTGGCGCTCGGACTCTGGCCGCATCGCCTGGTAGAACGCCAGCAGTGCGGTGGTCACGCCCAGGCTGAGCAGTGAGTCTTCCCCCACGCCGCGCACATTGCTCCAGTAGCTGGCCATGGTCGCCAGGATCAGTGCCGCGCTGAAGGCCAATGTTTTCGGGCGCCCGAACCTGCGCAGCATTGCGTAGAACAGCATCACGCTGAACAGACCGGCAAATGCCGAGGCCAGGCGGACCGCCCCAGGCGTGCCGCCAAACAGGCGAATCGCTCCGGCGTCCAGCCACAGGCTCAGGGGTGGTTTTTCCAGGAAGGGTTCACGAAACAGTTGCGGTACGACCCAGTCATTGTCCAGGTGCATGGCCATGGCGATCCCCGCGACGCGGGCCTCGGTGGAGCCTTGCAGTTGATGGTTTCCCAGGGCAAAGAAGAACAACAGACCAGCAAGCAGGAGCAGCAGGGGAACGGGACGCGTCATGGAGTCTGGCTACCGAGGCAGGCGGCCGTTCGGGGGAACGGCTCGCAATCGGTGAGTATAGGGAGACGATTCTTAATATTTCATGAATGGGAGTGGGGTTATGTCGCTGGGCCAGGAGGTTGACGTCCCCCTGGCTTCGCGTGAGGTATTACGAGGCTTTGACTTTGAACCGGCTCAGGCCCTGTTGCATCGAGTTGGCCCGCTCCGACAGGTTCTTGGCCGCCTCCGCGCATTGTTGGGAATTGACCTGATTCTGCTGGGTGACTTCGTCGATCTGCTCCAGGCCGATGCTCGCCTGCTGCAGGCCGGAAGCCTGTTCGCTGGAGGCTTGGTAGATCAACGACACCAGGCTGGACACCGTGCTGGTGCCGGTGACGATATTTCTCAACGAGTCGGCCGTGCGGCCGGCGATGATCATGCCGCGTTGCGTCTTGGTCGAAGAGTCGGCAATCAGCGCGGCGGTTTGCTGGGCGGCTTCGGCGCTGCGGGCGGCGAGGCTCCTGACTTCATCGGCGACCACCGCAAAACCGCGACCCAGTTCGCCGGCACGTGCCGCCTCGATGGCCGCGTTCAGCGCCAGCAGGTTGGTTTGAGCGGCGATGTTGTCGATGGTGGTGATAATGGCGGTGATGTCTTTGCCTGAGTTGTCGATTTCCGCCATGGCCGCGATCAATTCACTCATCAGCTTGTCGCTTTCCCCGGCGTCGGCGCGCGAGGCCTGGGATTGCTCGTCGGCCTTTTTCGCATTGGCGGCGTTGTCGGTGGTTTGCGCCGCCATCTGGGTCATCACTGCACTGATTTCGGTGATGGACGATGCAGAATTCGACGCGCCGTCGGACAGCGACTGGCTCAATTCGGTGACCTGCGCGGAGCTGCCGGTGATTTGCGTGGCGCTGGCCTGCACCTGGGAAATCAAGCTGTTCAGGTTGCCGACCATTTTTTCCAGCGACTTGCCCAGGGTGTCGTTGGGCGAGGACAGGCGTACTTCCAGATCCAGATCCCCTTCGGAAATGCGCTCGGCCACGCGCACCTGGCGTTGCAGGCTTTCCGACATATCGTTCAAGGCAAAGGACAGCTGGCCGACTTCATCTTCGGATTTTTGCACCAGCCGACGAGAGAAATCACCCAGGCTGATGTTGGCTGCCAGGGCGGCGGCTTCACGAATCGGGCCGACGATTTTCGCCGTGGCGAACCACAGCGCCAGCAATGCCAGCAGGGAGATGCCCACGCCGACCGAGACTTGCCAGATGCTGCTCTTGACGCCGCGTGACTGCAGTTCCTGCTCCAGGGCCATGGCCTGGCTCATGACCACCGCCTTGGGCAGGTGGATCACGATCGCCCAGGGCTTGCCGGTGCGACCCAGGTTGATCGGCATCTGCACTTCGATTTCCTGGGAGTCCGGGTTGAGCCGGCTGTCTCCCTGGCCCTTCTGCACATTGGCCAACACTTTTTCCCACGTGCCGGGCAGCAAGGCTTTCAGTGACTGGCCGATGAGTTCCGGGTGTTTACTGTCGGCCACCACCAACCCCTGATTGCTCAGGATCGACACGGAGCCTTTGCCGCTATACAGGTCGGCGGACATTTGCTCGCTGAGTTTCTGGATAAACGAGATGTCGAAGTCAGCACCGACCACGCCGTAGAACTTGCCATTGGCGGTGATGGGGACCGATAGCGTGGTCAGCCACACATTTTTGCCTTGCACCACGTAGGGAAGCGGGTCCAGCACGCTTTCTTTCTGGGTGTCCCGTGGGCCTGAATACCAGCCGCCCTTCAACACGCCATTGGGGTGGCGGGCATCGGAGTCGTACTCAACCAGCGGTTGCACGGCGATATGGCCATCTGAACTGCGTGTCCAGTAAGGGGTGAAGCGGCCCGTCAACGGGTTGTTACCGCCCTCATTGATACGAAAGGCTTGATCCTGGCCGTCCAGCGCATCCGGTTCCCAGCATGAATAGGTGCCGTTGAAGTCGGGGTTGTCCTTGAGCACGCTGAGCAGCATCGTATTGATCTGCTCACGGCCCAGGGTCAGCGGGCTCTGGGCACTTTTACTCGCTCCCAGCGTATTGGCCATTGTGCGTGCCGAATCCAGGGCGTTTTGCAGTTTCGCCTGGATGGCATTGGCACGCGACTCGGCGAGGTTTTGCACTTCGCGGATGGTGGCGCTTTCAACCAGGGTTGAAACTTCAGTGCCCACATAGGTTTGATTGGCCGATGAGGAATACAGGCCATATAAGACCAGGCTTGCACACGAGATAAACAGGCAGAGTCCGGCGGTGAAGCAAATTCGAGTCTGCAATGAGTTGAATTTCATGATATTTCCTGCCCATGCTAATAGTCGCCAACATCATCGAATGTCGACATTCCGGTACTTTTTTTGCGCAAGGCATAATGTTTATCATTGGCTGCTTAGGCATATACATGCGGTACAGCGCTGGGGATTGCTTAATGCTCTTTGGGCATCTCTTCATCAAGCCATAAACGTTCGGTATTTTTAAAACCGTAACGCTGTGACGGTACCCGCGCGACAATTCGGTCGGGTTGGGCGGGATCACTCAGGTCTATTATTTTCGGCGTTACATAGATATTTAGAACGGGCAGGAAGAACACTTTGATTTTTGGCGTCAATAAAGAGTCGGGATGTTGTTCTATCACTACGCCGATACTGCCACTTTTCAATTGAACGATGGAGCCGACCGGGTAAATACCCACGGACTTTAAAAAGGCGCGGAATACTTCGTCATCAAAATGCCCGTCCCATGTGGACATTTGCTGGATGGCGACGGCGGGGTCCCAGCCTTGGTTGTAGGAGCGGTCCGAGGTGACTGCATCGTAGACGTCGCACACCGCAGCCATCCGGGCCACCAGGCTGATCTGGTCCCCCACCAACTGATGGGGGTAGCCGGTGCCGTCGACTTTTTCGTGGTGATGCAGGCACACATCCACAACCATTTCGCACATCTGCGAGGCTGACAGCAGGGTTTTTTCCCCCTCCAGTGGATGGGTGCGCACCAGCTGCAATTCGTCACTGCTCAGGCGGCCAGGCTTGTTGAGAACGGCGCCCGGTATGGCCATTTTGCCGATGTCGTGCAGCAGTCCGGCCATCCCGACGCGCCGAATCATTGCGGGGGACAGGCCCAATTGATTACCCAGGGCAATCATCAACGCACACACGGCGACCGAATGCATGTAGGTGTAGTCGTCGATGCTTTTCAGGCGTGCCAGGCTGATAAGGGCGTTGGGATGGCGGGCGATCGAGCTCGAAATGTCGTCCACCAGTGCGCTGACGTTTTCAAGCTCCAGGGCCCGGCCCATGCGGGCATGCCCAAACATTTCGACAACGGCGGTCTTGGCGCGGCTGCAGATTTCCTGTGCGGCGACCAATTCGTCTTGCATGGATGTGGGGATGATGGGGATGGCTGGCGCAACTGTTTGGGCGGGAGTGGCCGGCTCAGCACCGCAGCCCAAGGCGCACGGCCCCTCTGAAGGTGCGCCGTCCCGCCAGAAGGGCTTTGCCTCACCGTCAGGCGCCTGAAGATTGAGTTCATTGCACTTCAACATGGTATGCCCTCTGTTGATGTTCTTCTTATACGTTTCTCATCAGCCTCCTTGGCTTGAGCTGTTTCGTTTTGCCTTTCAGATAGGGATCGCGGCCTTGATGCGCGCGACTACGCGACCTGCCAGGTCATCCGGGCGAAACTTCGCCAGGAAGTCATCGGCCCCGACTTTCTTGACCATGGCCTGGTTGAAACCGCCGGACAGGGAGGTGTGCAGCACGATATGCAACTTGGCCATGCGCGGATCGCTGCGGATTTCGGCGGTCAGGGTATAACCGTCCATTTCCGGCATTTCGATGTCTGAAATCATCATCAGAAACTCCTCTTGCGGGTTGCGCCCCTCGTCGAGCATGGCCCGAAGGTAATCCAGCGCCTGGCGCCCATCGTTCAAGGCGACCACCTCGACGCCTACCGTCTCCAGGCACCGGGTCACCTGTTTACGTGCCACCATCGAGTCGTCCACGGTCAGCACACGCAGGTGCCTGGCCTGTTGGGTGACCGTGTCATCCACCACGCCAATGGATATTTCTTCGGATGAGGGCGAGATTTCCGTCAGCACCTTTTCCACATCGATGATTTCGACCAGGCGATCATCGGTACGGGTAACGGCCGTCAGGTAATTGTTGTCACCGCTGCCCTTGGGGGGCGGATGAATGTCTTCCCAGTTCAAATTGACGATGTGCTCAACCGCATAGACCAGGAAGCCTTGAACGCGGTTGTTGTACTCCGTAAGTATAATAAAGGCGCTTTCTTTATCCGTGATGCCGGGCAGCCCTGTTGCCATCGCGAGGTCTAGAATAGGGATGCAAGCGCCGCGTATATTGGCGACACCACAGATGTTGTTATTAGACTTTGGTAGTAGAGATAACTTGGGACAGCGAATAACTTCCCTGACTTTAAAGACGTTGATGCCATACAGCTGTTGGTCGTTGAAGCGGAATAGCAATAATTCCAGCCTGTTCTGGCCGACCAGTTGTGTACGACTGTTAACGGATGCCATTACACCTGCCATACGCACCCCTTTAGTTTGATTGAACAGCGTTGATGTCGTAATGACATTAGCATATGTGTGGGAATGTAAAATATATGTGAAGGCAAAATAATTTTGAGGTTTATCGTTAAAGCAATGGCAGCGCGGATGATTAGCTATTCAGGCGGATGTTTGAAATTAGTTAGTTGGCTAACTTGCTAGTTTGAGTGTTGAGAATGATTAAGGTTGGAAAGCCGTTTGCTGAGGAGCAGCGGCTTGGGGAAGTTAGCGTTGTGGCGAGGTGCGCGCCAGTTCAGCAAGATCGCGACATCTTGCAGGAAACTCCGAAGGCTCGTGCTGCGCCTCCCAATCCCACAAACAACCCTACCGACCCCGGCGCGGCCTGCTCACGTGCCTACCTGTATGAGCGGCCATCCTCGACTTAACGGCTCGACGCCTGGGTTGCACGCGGCTCACGGCGTCAGTCTGTGAACGAACATTCAATCATGCATGAGCCACGGCCGCAGCTCCTTGATATTGCTGACCACGATCTGCTGGGCTTCCGGGTTGGTCGCCTGGTTTCTCGGGTCTACCTGATAGCGGCGCAATACGTACTTCACCAGTGCTTTGCGGCTGGCGACCACCAACTGCCCATCCGTCATGCCGAAGTCGATCTCGATGATTGCCTGTTGCGCAGCGTTCAAGCGGCCATCGGGGGTAAAGATGATGGGTACTTCGGTATTCCAGTCTTCGTCCAGCTCCCGGGTGTTCTGTGATGCGTCAAGCAGGTCCGGCTCACCTCGCAGGCGACTCAGCACAAAATCCCGGTACTGGCGGTTCTTCTCGCAATAGGCGCGCACATGCCAGCGCATGCCGGTGTACACCAGGGTGTGCGGGGCAATCAGGCGGACTTCCACGTTTGGGGTGTTGAGCGAAACGTACTCGGTTTCCAGGCGCAAACCGTCGCGACAGGCTGCGAGCAATGGGCGCAAGACTTCGGGCCGAATTGGCCGGTCCGGCACTTCGAGTACCTTGGTATGCGCATAGGCCAGGGCCAGCCCGTCGATGTGCGGCGCCCGTTCGTTGTTCTGGTAAAGCAGGTGCAGGTAGGCGCTGGCGCTGTCATCAATGAACAGCGGTTTGAACTGTTTGCTGGGGACGTAGCCTTTGCGCTGCTTGTCATATGTCAAGTTTCGGGGCGCATGTTCGTTGATGTAGGTGTTGATGTCCTTGGAGGCTTGCTGGCGACTGATGCCGAAGCTCTGGATCAAGTGGCCCGTGGTCAGCCGGCCTTCCCACCAGGCGACTGTCTCGATCAAGCGATAGCGAAGTGCCAGGTCCCAGCGCACTTGCTCGATGGATTGCTTGCGTTTCATACCCGCTCCATGTGTGTGAATACTTTACCTGTATAAGTCTACATTCTAGACCTGTCGTGAATCACTACATATCGTGTCTCTGTCAGCGGAATTCATCGAAGACAGTAAAGGACGTAAACATGAGTATGTCGGAAGTGGTTTCGACGGGGGCACTGGTGGTGATGGGCGTCATCCTGCTGGTGCTGATACAGCAATGTTTAAAGTTGAGCGAGCTTTGGAAAATGGTCGCCCATTATCAGAAGGATTTGCGTTGGGCACAGATCTGGGAGGTGGAAAACCGCGAGCTGCGCTCGGCGTTGCGGGCGGAGCGGGAGCATGTCGCGCAGTTGCAGCGAAAGCTGGAATTGCTGCAAGCGCTGATTCCGATCGCAGAATAGTTCGCGGCATTATTATCAGGAGAACACATCCATGCCGATAAAACCCAGACCCTTCACGTTTGTGTGTGAAGACTGCAATTGGAAGAAAACCATCGCACCGCGCAGCGATGCATTGATGCCCGGCGATTGGTTGGCCACCTGTCCGAAGTGTGGCAACACGGCTCTGAAAATGCGCGCGGCAGGGTGGTTTGAAACGGTGGCGGCGCAGTTCAGGGCGCCGCCCCTCTGACCGGCTAAAGTTTTCCCACGCGCTGCGGATAAGTTAGGGATAAATAGGCCGCTGATTGCGGCTTGCATGAACGGACTCCAGGGGATGGTTGATGGAAAGCGAGATTGATATCAATGGGGACAGCGATCTGCTGCAGATGCTTATCGATGCAGATCCAGTCGATGTAATCGTGCTGGTCGATTTCCTGACCGACTCTGGCAAGGGACGGCTGGCGATGGCCAGCGAGGTACGTGAAGCACTGGAGTCGGCAAAGAAGAAGAACAAGTTCTCCAGGGGTGTGTTGCTCCTGCTGATTCGCGAGCTGCAACATTTTGGCGGTAATAGCTTCGTCAACCTGTTCCGCCGCAACGGTGTGCCCTATGCTGAGATCGTCGCCGATGTGCTCAGCCATGTGGGCGGTACTGGTGGCAAGAATGAACCGGTTGCGAGCATGGAGCTCAAGGTGTTGGAGAAGCTGCTGTCCGATGCCTGGGAGAAAATGTCGGCCCAGGAACAGGCCGACTTTTCCAAGGGCTTTCAAAATGAAACGGGCCCCTTGGGCGTGTCATACGCTGCTATTCAAGCCGCCATACGCCGCGGTGGCCCTGCTGCCATACAGGCTGCTCTTCTGGCCACCGGTGCGTTCGCCCGGCTGGCAATGGGGGGCGCATTGGCCACCGGCACCAGCCTGATAGCGGGTCGAGCAGCGGGGTTGGCCTTCGGCCCGATTGGCGTAGCGCTGTCGGGTATCGCCGGCGCTCACACCCTGACGAGTCAGGCCTATCGGGTGACGGTGCCTTGCGTTGTGCAGATCGCCTACATTCGGCAAAAAAGCGCGTTGGTTACTTGCCCGTCCTGTGAGGTTCCCACCCCTAAAACCAGTAAATTCTGCAGCGAATGCGGGGCAGGCCTGGCGCAATGAACCCTCTCATTTGAATCTGGAGCCTGTCATGGAAAACACCCTCACGCTGCCGAGCTCTGGAAGCAACGACCGGCCAACCTGGTTGATCGGTAAGTCCGCCGAAAAGCCGTTGATGAGCGTTACGTTGGCGGCGCAGCAGGTCATTCCTGCCGGCGTTGAAAAGGTTGATGCCGCTCGTTTGGGCATCGACCGTTTGGGCCCGTTGCTGCAAACACTCCCCAATCTGATCGTCGCGAACGATGTTGCCCAGTCCCGATACATGCAAGTGGTGATCGACGGTCCTCTCGCGGCGGCCGCAGATGGCCACGGCTTTCGAGCCTTCTCGATACAAGGCGGACATATCAAGGAACATGCGAGGTTGTTTGAGCCTGAAAAGCTTCAGCAACTGGTCAGTTCTGCAGCAATGTTCCAGATCGCGTCTGCTGTGGTGGCTCAAAAGCACCTGGCCGACATCAGCGCCAAGTTGAGCGAGATTCAGGCGGGCGTCGAGGGTATCTCGACGTTCTTGGTCGAGGGGCGCAAGTCCATTGTCAAAGGCGCTCTGAATTACCTGACGCAGGTTGCACCGCTGGTTCTGGCCGGTGAGTTGAGCCCGGCGATCAGGCAGAAGCTGGAAGACATCGAGTTGGATCTGGGCTCGATCCACAATCAGTTGGAAGGCGAACTGGTCACACTGGCCAAGGAAGCGACGGAGCATAAAGCGCCCGGCATGTTTGAAACCACGGCTGGATTGACCGCTGCATTGAAAGTGATGCAGAGCAAATCGGACGCCCGCGCAGAAGAGTGGAAACTGTGTATGGGAACCCGGTTAGCGGCGTGCCGACTGCTGGCCTCATTTCCTGGCGAAAGCGCTCTGGTTCAGCGACGTCAAACGACGCTGAGCCGTGTGACGAGTCAGTTTCTGGGAGAGAACGGGCACTTGTCCGGCTTCAAGGACGCCGTAGAGACGCGGGCGAAAAATCTGTCTTCTTATCTGGATTCTCAATCCACGATCCAGGCGAATCGCTTATCGTTAAGAGAGTGGGAGGAGGAGACGCTACCGTTGTTTATGGCAGGTGCAATCAGCGAGATCGGACAGATGCAGCAATTGCTGGTTGAACAGCAATCGCCGGTCGTGTTGACGGTAGAGATGCGGGGCAATGAGTTTATCGGCGCCTATCAGCCCCGTACCGCTTAGCCTTCCTGATCACCGGTGTGCCACGTCGCCGACAGGGAGTGTCTGTCGGCGGTGCGGCGGCCGATTCAAATGCGCTTGTTCGAATCCCGGCGATTCACAAACTGCACTTCTACGCGCCGATTGTGTTCGTCCGCCGGATCAAGCTCTGGCAGCGGTTGCGAATCCCCATAGCCGGCAACGATGACGCGCTTGGCCTGGCCTGGTTCAAGGAGTTCGATGATCAACTTGCGCGCCTCTCTGGCCCTTGCGGCAGACAGTGTGAAGTTGTCGTCGTAGACCGTGCAGAACTTGACGAAGTCAGTCACCGGGCGTGCGACCTGCGTATTGTCGGTATGCCCCTCCACCAGTATCTGGGCGTCACCCGAACTGCCAAAGAAGGTGGCGATGCGTGGGCTGACGAGGCGAAGTTCGCGCTTGGCCTCATCCGTCAGGCATGCGCTGCCCCGGGCGAACATCTTGTCCCCCAGGGTCATCTTGTTACCGGCGAGGTCGAACGAAACCAACCCGGAGTCGCCCTGTGCATCCAGGGCGGCTTTCATCTCCTGCAATAGACCGGTGACCTTTTCCTGCTCGGTCACCCCCGCTTGGTTTTGCTCTTCCTGGCGCTTGAGTTCGGCAAATTGATTCTGCAATACCGACATTACCAACAGCAGCATCACCACGGCCATTACGCCTGCCATCAGGTCAGAGATGGATACCCACTCGCTTGGTTTCTCTTTCATAAGGGCGCTCAGGCTTTCACGGCTTTTCGGGCCGTGACTGATTTATTGATGCTGTTGGCAACACCCGTCAACTGATTCACGGATTGCAGCAGGGGTTGCAGGTCCACAGGCGCGCGCGTGACAACACTCGCCAGAGCGTCGAGGGACTCGGGGACCTTGATCAGCATTTCCGAGACTTTGCCGTAACGTTGATCCAGCGAGACCATGCGCTGGCCGCTTTCGGATACGGCTTTAAGGCCGCTGAGAATGTCCTTGGACAGTTTCTGCACCACGCCCTGGATCGCCAGGATGTTCGTATTCAGGTTCTCACTCACCATCTCGAACTCCAACGTGGTCTTTTCCTGCGCGATAGCAGTTTTCTGCATGTTGGTGGCGACTTCTTCCATGGCCTGGCTGACGGTGCCGGACATGCTGTCGATAGCCTTGGAAATATTCCCGGTCGCCTGTCCCAGGCTGGTGGTCATGTTGACCAGGTTGGTGCCGAAGTCGTGGTTCATGGTCTTGATGTTCGAACCCAGGTCAGTCTTGACGGCCTCCATCACGTCACCCAGTTTTGTGGTGGCGCTTTCCAGTTGCGCGCCCATGCCGTGCAGGTTGTCGCTGAAGTCCTTGTTCATGGTGGCCAGCGTGCTGTTCAAATCCGCTTTGACGCCATTCATGACCTCTGCCATCTGACCCTTCAAGGCACTCACCACGACTTGCAGTTCAGCAGCGGACTGGCCCACCTTGCCGGCCGCGTCGCCCATCGTTTCTCCTGCCGTTTGCAACGCTTGCAGGTTGTCGCGGCTGTTGTCGGTAAACGTGGTCATCGCCTGTTCAGTGCGTTTGCCTGACGTGGCGATTTGGCTGAGAACATCTTGCGTGTCGCGATGCACCTGCAAACTCTCGGTGTGGCGTTGCAGCAGCGTACCGATGCCCTCGGTGACGTTGGCAATACGAGTGTCGAGCCCCGCAAAACCTGTTTGCAGATGTTGCTTGTTGCTGTCGGTCAAAGCGCTCAGGGCTAGTTCGGTGCGTTGAGCGGTGTCTGCGGCTTCGCGGACGATCGCCTGCCCTTCGCGGGCGATCTGCTGGCTGTTGCTCTCACTTTGCAGTAAGCCGTTGATGCCGTTCGCCAGACCACTGATGTGGGTACTGACGCTGTCGAAGCCGGTTTGCAATAACTGCCGTTGTTCGGCGTCAGTGCCGTGGCGCCGATTGGCCTGTTGCTGCATCAGTTCACTGAAGGTGTCGACCTGTTTGCCGAGCGCGCCGGTCATGTACTTGGCCGCACTGGATATGCAGTTTTGGAGGAAGGCGTCGTGAGCGGCGCGGGCGCTGTCGCGTTGCTGCTCAGAGGTCGACATTTGCGTCTTGACTTGTGTGATGCACCAAGCCAGGCGGCGACCCTCATAGCCCAGGAGCAAGTCCCATACCTTCAGTAAAATGAAGGCCATGATGCCCCAGGTGGAGGTTTTGAACTTGGTCCCCAGCCCTTGCATCATCGCGGTCATGTCCTGCATCGCGCCGCCCATGGCGCCCACGGAAGCATTGCCGCTTTTCTGCAAAATAGTCGATGCGTGATCGAGTGCCATGCCCAGACCCAGGAAGGTGCCCAGCAAGCCGACCACCAAGAGCATCCCGGGCATGATGCCGGCGATTTTCTCGGCAGTGGTCGAGACGGCTTCACTCAGGTCGTGGATCGAACCATGATCCGCGCGCAGCCCCGAGGTGCCCAACTTGCCCCCTTGCCACTTCTTTTCCCAGTGGTGCTCGTTCGCTCGCAGAGCCACCATCAATCCCGTCAGGAGGGTTGCACCGGTGATGAACAGGAAGAAGAACATCTGCAAGGGTTCAAACCGAGGCAGTAAAAAACTCACTAATTCGTTATTCACACGCCTACCTCAACTTCTTGAAGAGCGGCTTCGGTCCGAGCAAGGCAGTCATTTTCGAAAATGTTACCGAAGTCGATCAGCAGCGCTTGTTCGCTTTCGCTCAGGGAGGCCCATTTCAGGTTTTGTTGAGCGCATCGGGCGATCAGTGAACCGACTTCCTCGCTGCGGTCGAGCAGATACTCCTGATCGTCGGCAATCAACTGTTGCTCATCTTTTTCCAGCAACTGGAGAAAGCCTTCCGATGCATACACGTAGTAGCGTTTTTCTCGAATGCTGACGTCGAGGTTTTCAAGTCGCTGGGTGTCTCGACTCACATTTCGCTCAAGGTCGTTGAGCACGACTTGTTCTTCTGCGCTCAATGCTTCGGTGCGGCTGGCCATGGACATCCGTTTGGCCAGCACTTTGTCGCGGGCCAGGTCCTGGTTGAGTTTTTGCCACTGGACCTCAAGGCGGCGCAGATCTGCGCCCCATGCGAGGGTCATCTCCTCGAAGACGAACGGCACGACTGGCTTGCCGAAGTGCAGGGTGGTGAGTTCGTTCAGGGTTTGAGTTTGTTCGAGGGTGAGGGTCGGTGTCTCATCGAGCAAGCTGGTAGAGATGTCCATCAGCGCGAGCATGTCGGCATCAACGTCGGCCAGGTTTTCGATGGACGTCATGCGCCTTTCGTAGAAATTCAGCAGCTTTTGGGCGGCACGCACGCGCAGGTAGTGGTTGAAATCAGCAAACTGCTCGCTGTTGACCACACGCTGGATCTTGGCCTTGGTCAACATGTAAGCGTTGATGAGTTCAGCGATTTTCACTACGCCGCGCTCGGTGGCGGGCACCTGCGGGGCGCCCTCCTTGAATACTTGCGCCCGGGCTTCGGCTTCTTTGATCTCAATATCGTTCAGCACCTTCTCCCGGATATTCCTGGCGGATTGTATGACCCAGTCGATGGCCTGTTTGAGCTTGGTCATCAACGGATGGCTTTCAATGTTTTCGAGGAAACCCAGGACCTTCTCCAGACCCAGCGCCATCCACTTGACGATCGGCCATGGCGCGAGGTTCGCCAGCGTCGTCAGGGCAACACGTGCATGCGCCAGATAAGGCTTTACCGATTGCCAGATGTTTTTCACATCGCCGACAAACGTTTCCGCCTTGTCGGCCAGCCAATTGACCGTAGCAACGGCTTTCTCCTTCACCGTTTCGTAAATAGAGGACGCGGTTGATTTGACCCAGTTCCATAGACCCATGATTCGCTCCTCAGCGCACGCCCAATAACGTGCGGGCTGCTTCCAATGTTGGTGTGTTGGTTTTGCCGCCATGTGCCTGCATCTGTGCCATGGCACTGCCGACCTGTTCGATGGCGTCCTGCAAATGTGCTTGCGCCAGCGCAGGCTGATCCGGGATACGGACTGCCTTGGCCAGCGCCAGGCGCATGCAGGTACGCATCTCGCGCCCTGACAGCCCTGCCGACAGGTGCGTTGCTGAATTCAGTAGCGTCTCCCGCGCGTCAGCCAGCGGAATACCGGGCACCAACAGCTTCGCCCAGATAGCCAGCCGCTCCGGCTCGCCCGGCAGTTCGAAACCAACGTGTTGAGAGATACGGCTGACGAAGGCCGCGTCGTAGTTTTTCGCAAAGTTAGTCGCAAAGATGACCACGCCTTCGTGCCGCTCCAACTCAATCAGCAGGGTCGAGCGCATGGCGTTCACTTCGTTATCGATACCTTGGGTGACAGAGGACAAACGCTTGCCCAGCAAGGTGTCGGCTTCATCAAAAAACAACACCGCGTCTTCGGCTTGGGCACTGCGGAACACGCTTGCAATGTTCTTGGCGGTATCGCCCATGAACTTGCTTTCCAGGTCGGCGATGCTCACCAGCATGATCTTCTTGCCCAGGCTGCCGGCAAACGCCTCGGCGGTGAGGGTTTTTCCTGTGCCGGGAGGGCCATAGAAGTTGAGGATCGTACCCTTGCCGGCCGGGTCTGCGGCGGCGAAACCCCATTCGATATAAATCGTGCGGTAGTGCTCGATCTTTGCAACAGCCTCCGCCAACTGCTGTTTGAGCTCGGTGGACATCACAACATCGCGCTCCAGCGTAAAACGCGGTTCGACACACCGAAATTCCGTCTTGGCGGGCGTAGCCGCTGGCGCTGGCTCGGCATCCAGACCTTCAAGAAAGCTGGGGCGTATCTTGTTGCGCAGATAATCATTCGCTGCCATAGGTTCGAGCCTTTGATCGATCAGGAATATTGGGGGCGGATAGGTGTTCCAGGCGCGGAAGGCGTGCCGAACAACCGGGCGACATAATGCGTGGCAACCAGCTGTGCTTGAGTGCTGAAGGGTGGGGAAGGGCGTTTGGCTAAGGGCAAGAGACACGTCCGTGTGTGAGATAGGGCTGCACTCCGTTATCGGCGTGGGGTGGGTAAGCTTTAGCAAGGCCACCTGGGGAACTTCAAGAATAGACGGACCGACGTGGAAATCTTTTCAGTGAATAAATCCGCTATCTGACGGTTTTTTTGTTTTCCTTAATAAATAAGGCGGTGCTTAATTGTCGCCTTAAAAATCTATATAAACTAATTAAAATAGATGAATATTTAATTTGTCTGGAGGTGTTTAGTATCTAATCTATAAGCTCAAATGCGGAGGGGTATTATGTTCATCTTTATGAAGTCAATGATCGTTGGGCTGTGCATAGCCGCTCCAGTTGGTCCAATAGGCTTTTTATGTATACAGCGGAGCCTTATGCGTGGCTGGCGGTCAGGCTTTGCAACGGGATTAGGAGCAGCAACCGCCGACGCAATGTATGGTTTTATAGGCGCGCTAGGGATCACCGCAATTATCACAACATTGATTACGTTAAAACCCTGGTTGTGCATTTTCGGCGGACTTTTCCTGGCATACATCGGCTACCAGACGATAAGGTCGAAGGAGCCCGCCACCGCTTTGTCAGGCGAAAAGGCCGGTATTATGAAGGCTTATTCGACGACCTTGCTGTTGACCTTATCGAACCCGATGACTATTTTGTCGTTCATCGCCCTATTCGCGTCAATGAGCGATGGCATGGTCGGCGACCAAGGCCAATATTCTATGTGGTCAATGGTGACCGGTATATTTCTAGGCTCCGCGGTGTGGTGGCTTGGGTTAAGCGGTTTTTCTTCCGCATTCAAGACGAGGATGTCCGAGTCAAGACTCAAGCTGATAAACTACTTTTCCGGCTCTACCATAACCGTTCTTGCTGCGTATCAAGTGGTGGTCGGTATCATGCTTGTCATAGAAGTATAAGTTTCATGTGAAACTGTCCATGATTGTCTCTGGCAGTTATTCATTATTTAAGTAATCGCTGCGGAAGAGCTGAAAGTTTAGTCGGTTTTGTTTTGCAGGGAGTATGCGCTGGAAAATGGGCAGGTGTACCCTGTTTTTAATGCGTTATTTTTTTGTTGATGATATAGGATTCTCGTTAAAGTACTCATCTGTTTCAGGGCGCGCCTTCATGGATCGTATAGACATAAAAATCTTGAGTGTGGTGCAGGATTCGGGGCGAATCTCCATTACCGAATTGTCAAAGCACGCAGGTCTTTCCATCCCCGCCACAACGGACCGGCTGCGAAAGCTCGAAGATGCCGGAGTCATTTCTGGCTATGGTGCTCAGGTTGATCCAGCGAAGCTCGGGTTTGGAATATCGGCAGTTGTCGGCATGACGACCTTTAAGCCATCAAAAACTAAGTTGATCGCAACCCTCAACGACATACCTGAAGTCGTTGAGTGCCTGCACGTCACCGGTGATGACTCGTACCTTATCAGGATCTATGCCAAGTCAATGTCAGACCTTGAGAGCATTATCGGGAAAGTTAATAACTACGGCGAAACGCGCACCAGCATCGTCTTATCGGTTCCGATCGAAAGACGAAAACTGGTATTTTTCGACAAATAGGAACCGGATTCAGAGGAGATACTTCCCCTGCCGGATTGAGTGAAAAAGTGAGTCTTTTGATGTGATTCGTCGACTGTTGGACTTGGGACGAGTCAAGGACACGCCGTATTGGGGGCTGGGGGGTACGTTCACGATTACTCAGCAGTGAACAGGGGGGGAGATTACCGATGGCCAGCTCAGCTTTGCGAATATGGTGTGCAGTCAGTGTGCTGTGTATGGCTTCTTTCACGATGGTGACGTCCGAGTTCGCCCCCATTGGTTTGTTGTCGCAGATATCATCCGACCTGGGTCAAGCCCCATCTACCGTCGGGCTGACGGTGACGTTGTACGCATGGATCGGGGCTGCCAGCGGCTTGCTATCCAGTTGGCTGAATCGCTGGATCTCCCGCAAGACGCTGCTGATCGCGTTGATGCTCATGCTGGCCGTATCCAACGGACTGGCGGCGTTATCCGCCGAGTTTTCGATGCTGCTCGGCGCCCGCGCCGTCGGCGCATTGGCTCACGGCGTGTTCTGGGCAATCGTGGCCGCCAGTGCCGCGCATATTGTGCCGCTGCATCGCATGGGGCTAGCCACCTCGATTGTGTTGGGCGGTATTACGATCGCCACGGTCATGGGGGTTCCGTTGATCAATCTGGTGGGCCAATACGATGGTTGGCGCACGGCCTTTATGTGCCTGGCGTTGATGTGTGTCGCCAGCGCCGGTGCGATAGCACTGGTGCTTCCCCCCCTGCAGATTGACTCGCTTGCCAAGGGGGTTGGCTTTTCAACGGTGTTGCGGCGCAAGGATCTGTTGATCACTTATGTGATCACCGGGCTGACAGCGGCGGCTCATTTTGGTGCCTACACCTTCGTTGAACCTTTTATTGGACAGGTGCCCGGTATCACTTCATATCTAATTGCCGTGCTGCTGTTCGCCTTCGGTGCCGCCGGGTTTCTGGGCAACCTGCTGAGTGCGCTCTTTATTGATCGCTACTTGAACGCTTTCATTCTGATAGCGTTGATTTCGATGGCACTGGCCTTGGCCACCTTGGGCATTTATGGTCCTCTGCTGGGTATCACGCCGGTGGTTATCTTGCTGGTGATTTGGGGTGTGGCCATTTCCGCTTTATTTACTGGCCTGCAGACCTGGGTCTTGAGGATTGCCGGTGATCACACCGTACCGGCCACGGCAATCCATACAGCTGTGCTGAATAGCGCGATCGGGCTGGGTGTGATGATCGGCGCAGGAGCGCTGAATGTGGCCGGGTTCAATGGGGCGATGCTATCGGCCAGTGTGGTGATTATCCCGGCCATCATCCTGATGATTTCCGCCGGCGTTCGCGCTCGGACAGAGCCCGCTTTCTTGTAACGTGGGAGGTCTTGGGCTTCTTTGGTTCAGTTGCAAAGCCTTAGGCGGATCGCTGCGCCTTCACGGCCTCTCCGTCTTGCTGGCGGTCGGAGAGGCGGGGACACCATTTGGAATATCCTGGCGGCTGGAACTCAAAAATACTCTGCGGAGCCAAGTAGTGCTGAAGCTCCTGTATTTGCTGGATTTCAGGCACAAAAAAAGACGTCCGTGGACGTCTTTAGAGGATGAGTGCCGGGGTAATCTGAACTGGATTCATAACTTATTGGTTTTTATAGGTTTGTACGTATTTTGTTTTTTCTTGGAATACTCTTTGGAATACCAAGTCCATTTGAAATGCTTTGAGGCGTGATCGGCCAGGTCGATGATGTTCCACCTGACCGTGGGAGCCGAGCAAAGCAGATGCCCCTTTGTAACGTCAGTATCGCGTCTAAATCCATCATGTTCTTGCCATTTAGATTTTAGGTTAGCCCGGCTTGTGGGCGGCTTTGTTATTGAGTTTTGACCTTGTTTTGCTGGGGATTATGGTTGTTGATGTTTTTGTCCCCCATTTTGTGATGTCGTGAGGCAATGCCGGGTACAGCGATGGATAGGTCGACGGATCGTCCTTACGAATGTCCCATAGGTCGTCAAGAATCGTCACGGTTTTTTAGACTGCTGGATGTATCCACAGTTCACCACTTTGGTGTAAGGTGGTGAGAGAATTTTGCGAGTATGCATGTTATGTCGATACAGCGAAGACGGCAGGACGCAGGCGCTCATGAGCGTAGCGTTCGTGCATCCATAAGCTTTCCTGAAGAGCAGTACTCCGTGCTGGAAAAGATCGCGGCAGAACACCGGGTCTCGCTTGCATGGGTGGTACGGGATGCGGTCGATGGGTACTTGAAAGCGCGCTGGCCGCTTTTGGCGCAGGGCGAGAGCTCGGAAGAAAAGAAATCTGATGCGGGTCAACGTGAATAATATTTTTGAGAAAGATGGGGAAGAAATCCGGGTCCTGTCTTTATTTTCCGGATGCGGCGGAATGGACTTCGGTATCGAGGCCGCCGGAGGCCACATCGTTTTTGCAAACGACATCCTTAAGGATGCGTGTAAAACGCTGGAAAAGTATTTTCCTGATACTGATGTGAGGAATGGCGATATATCGCAGATCCTCGCATTTCCGAGTGCCGATGTCGTCGTCGGCGGATATCCATGCCAGTCTTTTTCTATGGCTGGCAACAGGGACCCCAAGAGAGACGAGCGCACGAACCTCTATAAGCAGTTTTTGCGAGTAATCAGCCTCGTCCGTCCTAAATATTTCGTGGCGGAGAATGTTTCTGGATTGAAGCAATTGGGGGCGGGTAGCTTTCTGGAGGAACAGGAGACGGCCTACAGGCAGGAGGGCTATGTTGTGAGTCATCACCTCATAAACGCCAAGGCATATGGAGTTCCTCAATCTCGCAAGCGTCTAATTATTGTCGGAGTAAGGAAGGACCTAAACCAAGTTTTTGAATTTCCGCCTGAAACACACGGGAAGGCAACAAAGAAAAACCCTGATCTGAAGCCTTATACTTCTCATGGCGATGCAATTTTGGATTTGCCTCTATGGCCTGAGGGAGAGTTTTATGAGCGTCCGCATGATCCTGAAGGCCATTTTTCTTGGTACTTTATGTCCCGGAACCGTAAAGCTAAGTGGAGTGAACCAGCGTATACAGTGGTTGCTAATTCGCGGCATATAACGCTGCATCCAGCAAGTCCAGTAATGAAACTGACATGGTCGAATTTGGCTGATGGGTGGAAGCAAAGGTGGGACTTTTCGGACGAGTATGAACACCTATCCGCAGACCCTACTCGACCTATCCTTGAACTACCGAGACGACTCTCCTGGAGAGAGTGCTCCCGCATTCAAACATTTGGGCGTGATTTCGAGCCGGTAGGCGATACCGACTCGAAGTTTACTCAGATTGGTAATGCCGTACCGCCAATGCTTGCTGAGGCAATTTTCAAACATCTCTTTACCGGAGCTGGATTGAAGAGCACGGCGTAGAAAAATCTGAACAAGGTAGAGGCGCTGACGGCGTTTGGATTCTCTAGTCTTCTGCGACGATAAAAATTACGTCAATTCTAATAGGGTTATGGCAGTGCCAAAAATTGCATCACAGCTCGTCAGTAAAGTTGCGTCTGCTTCTGAGGCCGCAAGGAACGAGGCGCAGTTGCGACATGAGCTGGAAGGTGCTCTTAAGGTTGCTTGCGAAGCACGAAATATTCCATGGACGCCATTCCAGCTGGAAAGAGCGCTTAAAGAAGCCGGTAAACCCACTAAGTTTGCTGATGTAGCACATGGAGCAGTGGTAATCGAGTATGAGCCTCCGAGATCGTTCACTGGACGTCTCAATAGCAAGGCTAAGCATGCTCGTGATCAAGCTGAAGAATACGCTGTCCTTATCTCGGCCGAAGAAGGCCGTCTTTTAGAAGACTATGTATTAGTTATATGGGATGGATCCCATATCAGCTTTGGCAGTTTTGAAGAGGCATGCCCGCAATGGGATGGTGTCATTCCTTTTGACATCAGCGCCGCAAATCGATTATTGGCTTTACTTGAGCAGGATGGCCGTCCGCTTGTTCACCCTCAGCTATTACAGGCGCTGGTTGGGCCAGATTCCGATCATGGGATTGCTCTAATTCCTGCTCTTTACGACAGTATATGTCGAGCGGAGTCGACCTCTCGTACTTCCAAAACGAAGATGCTTTTTACAGAGTGGCGCAGGCTTTTTAGTCAAGTTGTCGGTTTTCAGCCTGCTAATATGAAGACGCTGCTTGCTCGGCAAGAAATATCCCATGATCAACCCTATGATGAAAATCCTGCTGCTTATCTTTTTGCTCTGAATACTTATATTGCGATAATCGCCAAAATTGTCACTGCATGCGCTCTTCCTCGGCCGAGCCAAAATCTTCTGGATTCGACTGTGCCAGTGGTTGATCGTTTGCGTGCAGTTGAAACGGGCGAACTTTTTGAGCACTCAGGTATTCTAAATATGCTCAGCGGCGATTTTTTTGCTTGGTATTTAGATGATAGTGGTTGGGAGGATTACAGTCCTCATTTAGACGCATTGTTTGGGAAGCTCTCCGGAGTCGACTTCACAATCGCAAAAAAACATCCGAATACTACGCGAGATTTATTTAAGGGAATATACGAGCGCTTTATTCCTCGCGAAGTCCGGCACGCTCTTGGGGAGTTCTATACACCTGACTGGCTTGCCGAGCATGGGATGGATCTCATTGAGTGGGGGGCGGAAGACTCGCTTACTGATCCGACATGCGGCTCAGGCACGTTCCTGTTGGAGGCGCTGCGTCGGCGTCGATTACAGCAAGGCGATAGCGCCACTGCAAAGTCTCTGCTTTTGGGGCTGCATGGAATCGATTTGAATCCGTTAGCAGTACTTGCCGCCAAGGGATCCCTGGCTGTATTTCTTTCCCCATTTTTGGATCCTGCTGATCCTATACGCTTGCCGGTCTACTTGGCTGACGCCATAAACCCTGCTCGCGTAAGCAGCGGTCTTTTCCCAAGCTACAGCTATGTCATGCAGACCGAGGTCGGCCCTAGAGAGTTTTCAGTGCCGGAGGCGATGATTAGCCATGCGGAATTCTTCAAGGTATTTACAAGAATCCGGGGGTTAATCGATGCAGATGTTATTGCCGCTAAAATAAACAGTGCGATTCGACCTGATCTTAAGGGAATGCAGTTGGATGATTACGATATTCAAACTGTCGAGACGACTGTCGGAAACCTAGTGTCGCTCCATGAGCAAGGATGGAATGGGATTTGGTGCGCCATTCTTGCTGATCGTTTTGCGGCGGGTGCCATCCCACCATCGAGTCATGTTTGCGGTAATCCTCCCTGGGTGAAATGGAGCAATCTTCCGGAGGAATACACCAAGACGATTCAGGCGCAATGCAAGCAGCTTGGTGTTTTCAGTAACGATAAATGGGTCGGTGGAATCGAGGCAGATATTTCCACAGTTGTGACTTACCAAGCGATCTATCATTACCTGGCCCCCTCGGGGCGGCTTGGCTTTTTCCTGCCCGGCTCGGTCTTTACTACTCCCTCAAGCGCTGGCTTCCGCAGATTCTCTGTCGGTCCCAATAACGTGAACTGTAAAGTGTTATTGGTTGAGGATTTTGATGCAATCAGTCCATTCGACGGTGTGACCAACATGCCTCGTTTCCTGGCTCTAGAACGAGATGCTTCGACTGTTTTTCCTGTACCGTACCGTGTCTGGACTACGGGTGATGTGCCGGCCTCAACTTTACGGAGGTCAAGGAGTGCTGAGGAGTTTCGTCGAGCTGCAACTCAAATCGAATATACGGCTGTTCCTGTGCCGGGTGGGGAGGGAGGCCGACCTTGGCTTACCGGCCCGCATGAAGAGCAGGTGGTGTTCGCTAAAGTTTTTGCTGGTGCAGAGCGAGTGTACCAAGCTCGCAAAGGCGTTACGGCAGACCGTAACGGAGTGTTTTGGGTCTATGAGGCGGAGGAGGGCGATGAAAATACAGTTACAGTACGAAATGCCGCCTCCATCGGTAAAACGAAAGGTATTCCGGAGATAACCGCTCGAATTGAGTCCGAACACCTTTTTCCGCTACTCAGAGGTCAAGGAGTCAGACCGTTTTGTGCTGTTCCGGACGAGCATCTACGTATCATAGTTCCTCAGCGTGGGATGCATGGAGATACTGAACTCGCGGTTCATTCTCCGTTGGTGTTCAAATTTTTTAATCGTTTTAAATCCCATCTTGAAGGTCGCTCTAGCCTCAAGAGGTTCCAAAAGGGGCAGGCGTTTTATTCACTATGGAGCACTGGTGCATATACGTTTTCGCCTTACAAGGTATTGTGGCGTGAGATCGGAAAAGTTTTTGCCGCAGCCTATGTAGGAAGTGCGGTTACTAGCTTTTCTGGTGAAAAAATAGTGATCCCGGATCACAAACTTTACTTTATTCCCGCTGAAACCGAGGGAGAGGCTGCATATCTAACCGGCTTTCTAAATGCTCCTGTGATTTCCAGCACAGTATCGGCCTATGCTTCTCGGTTAAGTTTAGGGGTGAGCGTGGCGGAATACTTGAATATCCCACGCTACGATGAAAGTAATGCGCAAATTAGGGCGATCCGAGATTTATCACTTGAGATCACCGCTAGGCTTAATGGTGCGGCCGAAAGTGAGCTTTTAGCTCTTGATATGCATGTCAAAAAATTATTGAATTTTTAATAGCTTTGACGGGGGCGTGACTTCTACTGATAGAAAATCACGCCTCAGCTATAAACATTAGAGTAGGCCCAGGAGCTATTTTTTCCAGAGATGGTAGTCAGGGTTGAGGCCAATTACGTCTTGCTTGGAGTTATAACAGAACTCCATAGTGCAATTGCTTGTGTCGGAAGCCACCGGGACATACACAGGCAACCTGGCGCGACTGACTTGATCACTCCCTCCGTCAATGGTCAGGTCGCAGCTATCGCCTTGTGGGTCGCACCAGATGTCGTAAGTACCGTTAGCTGTTGGCGTTGCTTTCACAGAGGAGGTCATAGGTGTTGCTACGTTGTTGCCTGCTGGAGCTCCTCCGAATAAAGGCCCTGTACCATTTTTATATGCCCAGTCAGTTCCGTCGGTTCCTGGATGGACATAAAAATCTAAGTACACAACGTACTTCATGTCTTTTTCAGTATTGCTTTTGCCACGATAGTTACGACTGTTGTCTATGCATTTATCTAGCTGTGGAATGCATGTGACGACCTCAATAGTAGACTCTTCTCGCATTGTGGATTGACCACTTTGGTCTTGGTACTGTACTACATGTTTTTCTGGTCTAGTTGAATCGGTACAGTGCTT
Organism: Pseudomonas grimontii; assembly: GCF_007858185.1. Taxonomy (GTDB): domain Bacteria; phylum Pseudomonadota; class Gammaproteobacteria; order Pseudomonadales; family Pseudomonadaceae; genus Aquipseudomonas; species Aquipseudomonas grimontii. Next base: position 82,630 of record NZ_VFES01000017.1, on the reverse strand, counting down.
AATGTTGCTTCTTAAAACTTCACATTTTATAGCGTTCGGGGTTTGATATTGGCTCCAAAGATCTGCTTTAGATTGCGTCGATAAAATTATGAGTGCTGTTGCGAAAAGTACATTAGAAATTTTCATAGCTTCCGTTGCTTTCCTTACCTTAGTTTTGAAGACTTGGCGTTGATGCCGTGAGGGGCTCGGTTGGGGTCTCGCACGCTACGTCAACGAACCCGAAAAAGGGTCGTAAATACCGTGGTCGTTTAGGCATCATAGCGCAACGATTCTCGGCATGGAAAGAATCTCCGCAAGCCTTGATAAAGACCGTGACCTTGTACGTTTGGGGGCTGCTGTGCGTGCTCGTCGACTTGAGCTTGGGCTTTCCCAGGAAGCATTAGCCGACTTCGCGCAGATCGATCGGTCCCACATGGGAAAAATCGAGCGTGGAGAACGAAATGTTACGTTCTTGAATATCTTGCGCATTGCCAAAGCGATCCAACGCAAGCCATCTGAGCTGCTGGGTGACGCCGGGCTTTGAAAATCACTGTCTTCCCAACGACGACCTCCCAGCCTGTTTGATTCGGGCTAAGAGGCCGTTGCTTTATGCCGCAAGCTTTAGGGCCGCATTTAGTGCTCGTTGCTTGAGAATTGCCCCCTGGCCGAACCATGCGGAATCCATGCGGTACTCACTACTTCGAGCTCGACGCTCGTGGTCCACATACTCCGTTACAGCGTTGAGTAACCCCCAGGCAGTACCCTGAGCCGACTCCAATGTCGATCCGCGTCCCTGTCCTTCGTATAGACTTTGCACCTTCCGCAATGCCCGCTCATTAGGCAGGACTGTCGGTAGCGGACTATCAGGGCTGGTGTCACACAGTACGTTCATGAAGAAACTCATCGCCTCGGGCCACTGAACCTTTCGCTCAGACAGATTTTTCATTCGGTACATGAACTCGTCCCATTGAGAGACGGCGATACCGAGCTGCTTTTTCACCGCTTGTGAATCGAAACGCGTGCTGTGCGGCACTTTGATAGCGTTGGCTACGCCGTCCAGGGCTATGGTCAACGTGTTGTTGCATACCACCCGCACCGTGGTCGGTGTTGCCGTCGTGGCCAGCGTACCGTCACAGGAGGTGGCAAGCAGCAGGTAGCCATTTACCTGGTCGTTACCACGGAGCGTCGTGCCTTGCCCTGTTCGGGCCAGCGCCCAGAACTTACGACCACCTTTCAGTACCCCGGCCGTTTCTAGCTCGTAGCCTGAAACCTCGGTGAGGTCTCTGTAGAACTCTAATACCTCACGGGGCTGCACCACTTGGTAGCGTTGAGATACGACCGAGAGAGCGACTTTCGTATCGGAGCGGTACAGTACTTTCTGTTCAGGAAAGGTGTGAATGCTTCCCAGGTGGCCGACAGACCCAGCTTTGTAGTGGACCGGGCTTTCCTGTATCAGCCAGTTCATGCCCGCTTCCTGTTGCCAGACTTCCAGAGGTTGCTTTTTCGTTAGTTGGTTGCCAAGTCCATGCCAAGGAGTAGCACCGACATAAGCCATTTGATCGATAAGATGAGCCATTATTTAACTCGCTAACAAAGATTTATGAAGTTCAAAGCCTTTTGAGTTATTAGCTTCTGGGCGTAAAAGAATGGCCACAACTTAAACACTGCAAGTTGTTAAGTATTCTCGTGTCGACCTGTTCCCCAACAGTCGCGCCAGCGATGCCACCAGCTACTCCACCGAATATCCCACCGATAAGAGCGCCAGCGATACCCCCTATCGCAATGCCTATAGGGCCACCAGTTACACCTAGAGTTGCGCCTAGCTCTGCACCTGATAACGCTCCCGTGGCACCACTTGTGGCACCTCCTATAGATCCAATGAAACCGCCAGTCTTTCGTCCGATATTTCTAGTGGTTATGCGAGAAGAGTTGCAGTTCGGGCAAGAGTTGTTCATTTGAGTTTCCGTAATGGCGTTATTGTCGTAGATAGGGTTTCGCTTTGAATAATCTATATATTCAATTAAGTAATATGTATTTCAAATAAGTTTGAATGGGGTATTGATATTTCGCTTTAATCAGTTCTGCTTATATTTGCATATAAAATAATTTTAATATTCTATTTAGTTATAAGTGTCGTGTTCCAGTTAGGTCTACAACCGCTGTGCGTGTTGGTTCTTCAGGAAAGCTTGGGTTAGTTCTTCAGGTCGTCATTCTTAGGGCGTAAGCGTGGTGTATTTTTTTACGTAAGCACAATTTCGCACGCGATCCGCATGAATATTTAAAGTCGATCCATAGCCAATTTGACTCACGAGAGGTTGACGATGGAAGCGCAGGCGCAACGGCAAATAAGGGTTCTCCGGTTGAGGCAGGTCCAAGACCGTATCGGTTTATCGCGGTCCACAATTTATGATCGGATGAACGTCAATTCGCCCAGGTACGATAAAACCTTCCCCAAGCCGATAAAGCTTGGCTGCTCAGCTGTTGGATGGCTGGAAGCGAATATCAACGACTGGATTCAGTCTAGGGCAACCGACTCTGAGCTCTGAGTCGCCGTTGGTCGTATCTGGCGTAGCACTAACTCGATGGTTGTGGTTCTGCAACTATGCCTTTTTGCTCCGGACCAACGCTTTGCAGATTTCTTCCTGTGCCTAGACTCCCTTATGAATCTCCTATAGAGGAATTCTGGATTCTTTGTTATTGGTGTTAATTAGTATTAGCTCTAAGCATTTGTGAGCATATATACCTATTGATAGCTCTGACTTTTGTCAGTGAGCTATCAATGGTGAATAGGTTTGTCGAATAATGAAAGTAAGCAATGAATGAGTGTTCCGTCAGGTGAGACGTTTGTTGTGCTGGCTAAAACTGTGCGCACATAGCACAGGGTTATAGAATGATGATGCAGAGGTGGGGATGAAAAGAGTAGATAGATACGTTGAAGAGGCATTGTTGGAAAGTACCACATCGTATTTCGATAGTGGTACATCCGGAGCAATCGCAGTCAATGGGGAAAGAAGTGCGATACTGAAAATTAGCGCAATAGAGAAGCTCGTTCAAAAAGTGGCCGAGACTGATGATGATGTGGCATATCTCCACGAAGGTTATGGTGGGCAGAAAATAAAGCTGACCAGCATGGGAGAAAAACTGTTGGTTTATATCTGGGCCAAGCAGGAGATTCAGCGGTATTACCCAATTCATGATTTCAGCCCATTGGTTAATGTTTTCTTTCAAGCGACTGAAGAACATGCTTTTCAATATTACAGTCACCGAAATCTAAAAAACTTTCACGGTGATCTGCTTGCGCTTGTCGATTCGATTAATGTTGCTGTTGAGCGGATTAGATTCTTGGTGCGTGGTGCGGCTTTCAGAAAGCAGCTAAATGCACACCGTAGACTTTCCAATAAAAATTACAAAAGCCTGATCGCGTATATCGATGCTATTTTTAAAGACACATCACGAGTATTGGTTCTGCGAGTGGATTTAGGATATTCGAAGCTGGTCGGCGGTGGAGGAGTGCGAGAGCAATTAGATTTCGAAGATGTAAAATTGCATAGAGAAAGGTTAATGGGTATGTTGAGGCGTAAGCTTCCTACAAACACATTGCTAGGGCATTCCTGGAAGTTGGAGTACGGACTGTCCAAAGGATATCATTATCACTGCATGTTTTTTTTAGATGGTTCTCGGGTCAGGGAGGATATAGGCTGGGCCAGAATGATCGGTGAGACATGGGCCGACAAAGCGACCCACGGAAGAGGGGTGTATTACAATTGCAATCGTAGAAAGGATGCGTATCGTGCTTGCGGCATTGGTATGATTGAGCACTCTGACAAGGATAAGCGAAAGAATTTGCAAAAAGCAGCGGTTTACTTAACTAAGATTGAATATTACGTTCGAATAGTTATAGATGGAAGAGCTAGAACTTTCGGTCGTGGAGAGATGCCGAAGCGGGCAGTTAAGAAAAGAGGGCGGCCTCGTCGGTCGTCCTGTCTTGGAGTATGAAAACTACCTGGCGGAAGGTGTAAGTATACGGTTTAATGAGTCTCGAAAGCTTGCGTCTTCTTTAGACCATTGTCTCAGATTGCTCACGATCCGCGTTTTCGTTAAACTGATTTTGTTACTTTTTATAAAGGCGCCTAGCTCCTCTTCTATTGACTCTGCTGCATGTGTCAGATCATCCCAGCCGTCGCTTGGACGTCTTTGGCTGATTAACAGCAGTGCCTGATCCTTCGCTAATTGGAATGTTTCACTTCGGGCTGCCGCTGCTGCTTGCGTGGTTCGTCGACGTAGTGCAGCGGGGATATCCAGTAGTGAATTGAATTGCGCATGCACAGCAGCGCCTTCAACGTAGGCGCTGGCCTGCAAAGCCAGCGCTATAAAGGCTTCATAATCCTTGCGAGCTAGAGCTTGTAGGGTTAAGTCGGTTAGAGCGGCAGCACGTAAAAAAGGGTAATGGGGACTGAGAGGAGTTGAAGCAAGATAGTTAATTAGCTCATCATTCAGGCGCTCCTGATCGAGATCGCCGCTCTCTATGTTGACTCGAATGCTCTGCATGTATTCGTCAAATTCAGTATCTTCGAATATGAGCTCATACGACGTTCGAAGTGATTGTCTTAAACCGTGAATGAATTCATCTATGTTAATTTTAGACAGCTTTTCAAACGACATTCGTATCGTTCCTGGAGTTTGTGGTGTTTTGTCTAATCGTTATTAGGTTGTTCATTTACTAACAATTCACTTGGGGCGCGTAAGTCGTTGCAAGAACCACTGCCATCATGGCGTGCCACTTTATCAGACAGGAAGGCAGCGAAAAAACGCTGCCTTCACTTAGCTCTGTAGATCGCAAGCTAATGCCTGCTCACGGGCCACCCGAAGATGAGACGTTGGTCTTCCAACTCATTGAAGTGTGGCTTCAGTCCTGGCAGTCAATGATTGCGGCGATTGAAAGGTTTCCGGTAGCCGCTTCCTTGATATGCTCGCTCCACCACTTCATCATTGGGCGTCGACGCTCAATGTAATCGGCCCGATTATACGCGCTACGTACCTCGTCCTTGTCGACGTGAGCAAGCGCAACCTCGATCAGCTCAGGATCCCACCCGTGCTCGTTGAGGATGGTGCTGGCCATTGAGCGCATTCCATGGCTCACAAGGCGGCCTTCAAATCCCATACGCTTCAGCGCCATATTGGCCGTTTGGCTGTTGCAATGGGTTCGGGGATTACGGTCTGCTGGGAAAACATGCTCGCGGTGGCCACTCAGCGGCTTTATAGCCTCTAGAAGCCCTAAAGCCTGTTCCGTGAGTGGGATAATGTGAGTCCGACGCTTTTTCATCCGCTCCGCTGGTATTGTCCAGATCTTCTTGCCGATATCGATGTCTGCCCACCGTGCGGTAGCTGCTTCTGCGGGGCGAGTCATGGTGTGAAGCTGCCACTCAATCAAGCAACGTGTAGTCCTTTTTATGCTGGCATTGGCCACAGTCATCATTAGTTCTTTCAGTTCGTCTGGCGCGAGCGCTGCCATGTTTTTCTTCTTCGGTTTCTTGAAGACCGAGCGAATCCCGCTGAGTGGATTTGAGTGAATCAGGCCGGAGTTCACGCCGTAAGTCATGATTTCGTTAAGACGCTGGCTCAGTCGCTTCACGGTCTCGAGGCTGCCTTTGGTCTCAAGCGGTCTAAGCAATTTTATGACCTCCGGCGCAGTGATCGCTGAGATCGGGGTCGTACCCAAGTCGGGGAAAACATGCAGCGTCAGCGAACGCCAGATGTCCTCAGCATAGGCAGTCGTGACGGAGTCTTTTTTGAGCTCGAACCACGCGGTGGCTACGTTTTTAAATGTGTGTTCCGTAGTCGCTCTTAAGGTTTTTCGATCCGCGTCGCGCTTCTCCTTCGGATCTATCCCTTGCGCTACCAACTCCCTGGCTTCTACGGTCCGTTTCCGGGCTTGAGCCAAGCTCACCTCCGGAAAGGTGCCAAGGCCCATGTTGATTCGTTTTTTGCTTGCTGGGTGAATGTAGTTAAAATTCCACAGCTTTGAGCCATTGGCTCTCACCCTCATTTGAAGGCCGTCGCCATCAGTGAGGATGTAGTCTTTTTCTTTTGGTTTCGCTGCTTTGACTTTGACGTCTGAAAGCCGCGTGGCTTGAGCACCCATGGTGATCTCCGATACTGCGTGTATTCCAAAAAATACCAGTCGTGGGTTTGGAATACCACGTGGAATACACGAATTGTAGGATGAACTCAGATACCATCGGACACCATTGGACCTGAAAGCCCCGTATTTGCTGGATTTCAGGCACAAAAAAAGACGCCCTTGGACGTCTTTAGATGTAAAAGTGGTGGAGCCGGGGGGATTTGAACCCCCGTCCGCCAGTACTCCGCTGTCGGTACTACATGCGTAGCCGTTTCTATTAAGTTAACCCTCAGCGACCCGAAGGGCAGGGTGCTTTGGGCGAGTTGTGTAAGTTTTAGCCGCTTCGTCCACAACGTACTGCACGGCGATTCTGTTCTATATGACAATCACTTTGGGTTTACAGACATCCCCTGGTGATTGCTGGACCCGAAGGTACCAGAAGCTCAGGCTCTAAGGCTGCTTACGCAGCGATGGAGTTGTCCCAGCTTGGATTGGCGTCATTGGCAACTATAAGTAGTTGCAACAGTGGATTTACGAGTTCTGTTACCAACTCGGCATGCACCTAAAGTTTCGCGACCGGCGTCGAATCCTAAACGGCCCCGTGCTTGTAACTCGTTGTTTCATAGTGAGTGACAAGCCTGTGCAGTGTACGCCAAACCGTCACGGAAGGCCAACCCGAAGGTTGGCCCTGTCGTTTACTGGCCGCCTTTATCGAGGTTCTGTAGGTCTTGCAGGGCCTTGGAGGTGATTTCGATGCACTTCTTGTCATCACCGGCCGCGTGGGCCGCCTTGGCCTGGGAGACGGCCGTGTCGATTTCGCCGCTTTTGCCACTGGTGTCGGTGGCGAGCAGCGCTTTACCGTTGTTGATTTTGTCCAGGTTGATCTTGCACAGATCGGGCTCGCCAGCAGCGAAAGCAGGGGACGCCAGCATCGCAGCGGTAATGAACAAGCCAGCAAGAGCGGAACGCTTCATAGGGTATCTCCTTGCGCAAAAAGGCTCGACGCTGCTGGCGTTCAAGGGCTGCCAGCGACATCACTGATGGGCCTCGTTTGCCGAGGCCTATGCAGATGACTACACCGGTGCGCAGGGGTTCTGTTTTTTTTGCGGGATTAGTGGGCGCGAGCCTGGGTCACGCGATCCACGAGGTACACCAATCCGTGATAGTCGATGCCGCCATGCTGGCTCAGGCCTATCTCGCAGGTGCGGCTGGTGGAGATCCCTTCACTGCAAAACTGCACTGCATCCTTGAGGGAGCGCAGCGAGTGGGCGTTGAGTTCCGGCGTGGTGAAACCCTTGTCGCCGGCAAACCCGCAGCAGTGGATGCCTTCCGGGATCACCACGGTTTTCGCGCAACGACGGGCCAGGTCGATCAGCGCCTGGCTTTCCCCCAAGTGTTGCGTGCTGCAGGTGACGTGTACAGCGATCGGCGCCTCTTGCGGTGTGAAATCGAGACGGTCCATCAGGTGCGTACGGATGAAACGTACGGGGTCGTAGAGGTCCAGGCGCGTTTCGTCGAGGCCTTGCACCAGGCGTAGGGTGCAGGGGCTGGTGTCGCAATAGATTGGGTCCAGGCCGCCGCGGCTGGCATGGAGCAGGGCGCCGATCAGCTCCTGGCGTTTGTGTTCTGCCTGTTCGGCATAGCCTTTGGAAGCGAAAGGCTGACCGCAGCACAGGCTGTCCTGATTGTCGGGAAACACGACCTGGTAACCGGCTTTTTCCAGCAGGCCCTGGGTTTTTTCGTACAGCGACATCTGCTCTTTATCACCGGCCGCCGGCCCCATGGCGCGTGAGACGCAGGCCGCAAGGTAGACCACCCGTGGCCGCTCATCCGTCACCACCGGGCTGAAGCGAATGGCTTTTTCCGGTTGTGGCATGGCGTTGCTCCACTGCGGGATTTGCCCCTTGGAGAGCTTGGTCACGGTGGCCGACAGTTTCGCCAGGCGAGGCGCCCCCAGCAGCATGCGTGCACCATTGGCTACATGCAGGGTAAAGCGCGCGCCTTGCAGGGCGGTGGCGAAATGGGTGGCCAGCCACTCGGCGGTTTTCGTACGGTCGGCGTCACGGCTTCGTAGTTTTTTCACGAGGTCGCCGGTATTGATTCCTACTGGGCAGCGCTGGGCGCATAAGCCCGTAGCGGCGCACGTGTCGATGCCCTGGTAGTGGTAGGCCGCTTCCAATTCGGTGGTGTCGACGCCAGCGCGTTTTTTCGCCTGTATATCTCGCCAGATCACGATGCGCTGGCGCGGGCTCAACGTCAGGCCTTTCGATGGGCACACCGGTTCACAGAAGCCGCACTCAATGCACTTATCCACAAGCTCGTCGGCCGCCGGCAGGGGTTTGAGGTGCTTGAGGTGAATCTGCGGGTCTTCGCTGAGCACTACGTCCGGGTTGAGAATGCCGTTGGGGTCGAGCAGGCGTTTGAGTTGCCACATCAGTTGATAGGCATCGCTGCCCCATTCCAGCTCGACGAACGGTGCCATATTACGACCGGTGCCGTGCTCGGCTTTCAGTGAACCGCCGAACTCCACGGCCACCAATTGCGCGACGTCATCCATGAACGCTTGATAGCGTGTGACTTCATCCGCGCTGTTGAAGCCTTGGGTGAACACAAAGTGCAGATTACCTTCCAGGGCATGTCCGAAAAGGATGGCTTCGTCGTAGTGATGCTTGTCGAACAGTTCGATCAAGCGGTTCACGCCAATGGCCAGTTGCTCGACCGGGAAGGTGACGTCTTCGATGATTACCGTGGTGCCGGTTTTGCGTACAGCACCTACGGCGGGAAAGGTGTCCTTGCGGATTGCCCACAGGCGTGCGTTTTCCACCGGGTCTTCGGTGAAGTCGACCTGTTTCTCTACTGGGAAACCGTCCAGCGACGCCATGATCAGCGCCAGTTGCTCATGCAGCAATGACGGCGACGCGGCACGGGATTCAATCAGCAGGGCGCAGGCATTTTCTGACAAGTGCTGTACGAATGCGGGCATGCCCGGTTTGTTCTGCACGGAGCGCATGCTGCGTCGGTCCAGCAGCTCGACGGCCGATACGGGTTGGGTTTTCAGGACGGTGACTGCGTTGCAGCAGGTCTCCACATCCGGAAACACAATTAACGCCGACGCCTTGTTGGGATGATCGATCACGGTGTCGTAGGTGACTGCGCTGATAAATCCGAGGGTACCTTCGGAACCCACCAATAAATGGCTGAGAATATCCAGCGGATCATCAAAGTCCACCAGGGCGTTGAGTGACAGGCCGGTGGTATTTTTCAGACGGTATTTGTGGCGTATTTTGGCTGCCAATTCGGCGTTTGCCCGCGTCTCACGACCGAGTGTCGCCAAGCGCTCGAGCAGTGCGCCGTGCTGTTCACGAAACGCGGTAACGCTGGTTGTGTCTTCTGTATCGAGGCGACTGCCATCAGCCAGGACCAGACGAATTCCGGCCAGGGTGTGGTAGGTGTTCTGCGCCGTACCGCAGCACATGCCACTGGCGTTGTTGGCGACGATTCCGCCAATCTTGCAGGCATTGATCGACGCCGGGTCTGGGCCGATCTTGCGTCCGAATGGCGCCAGCCAGGCGTTAGCCTGTGCGCCGATCACACCGGGTTGCAGGCGGATCTGAGTGCCTTGCCCGCGAATCTCACGGCCGTTCCAATTGTCCCCCAGCACGATCAGCACCGAGTCGCTTATCGCCTGCCCGGACAGGCTGGTGCCGGCTGCGCGGAAGGTTACCGGCACACGTTCACGCTGGGCCAGTTTCAGCAGCGCCACCACTTCGTCTTCCGACTCGACGCGGATCACCAGTTGTGGGACCAATCGGTAAAAGCTGGCGTCGGTACCGAATGCGAGGGTGGAAAGTGGATCGTCGAAACGCCGACTTTTTGGGATCAACTGTGCGACGTCAGCAAGGAAAGCGGCAGGCAGACTCATTGGTCCTCCAGGATCAGCACCCCCTGGGCGCCGTATTGACACGATTGCGCAAAGCCGACACCGAGGTTACAGCCCGGCGTCGGTTATTACCCTATTGCTTGCGGCTTTAGTGCACGAGCATGCCGGTAAACCAGTAAGCCTGGGCCAGGGTGATCAGCCCGACGATCGTGGCGAAGAACAGGCTGTGCTTGAGCGTGAAGCGGAACAGGTCGGATTCCTTGCCCACCAATCCGGTAGCCGCGCAGGCCACGGCGATCGATTGCGGCGAGATCATTTTGCCGGTCACGCCGCCGCTGGTGTTTGCAGCTACCAGAAGCGTGTCATTGACGCCGATCTGGTGCGCCGTGGTGGCTTGCAGCGAGCTGAACAGGGCATTGGACGAAGTGTCGGAGCCTGTCAGGAAAACCCCCAGCCAGCCGAGGAAAGGCGAGAAGAACGGGAAGGCTGCGCCGGTGCCGGCCAATACCAGTGCCATGGTCGAAGACATGCCGGAGTAATTGGTGACGAAGGCGAATGCCAGCACCATGCCGATGGACAGGATCGGCCAACGCAGTTCGTAGAAAGTCTCTTTTAAAGTGGTAAGACCAATCTTGATGTTGATCTTCAGTACCAGCATCGAAATCAGTGCGGAGAAGAAAATCGCGGTGCCAGTCGCCGAGATCGGGTCCAGCTTGAATATCGCCGGAACTGCAGTCGGGTTGGTCACAATTGGTGCAACCTTGATCACCATTTGATCCAGGTGCGGGATCGCGAAGTTGAATACCCAGCTGTACATCGAACCGCCTGCGGCGAACATCGCCTTGAACGGTTTGAGGGTCCAGATGGTGACCAGCACGGTGAGGATCAGGAACGGTGACCAGGCCTTGAAGATCTGCCCCAGGCTATAAGGCGAGGCAACGGTGCTGCGCGGCAGGCCGAAACCGCCGGCACTGGCGGTAATCGCTACGTCGGACGTGGCGCCGGCAATCTGCGCACCCGCAGTGCGTTTGGGTTGCCAGACTTTCAGGAACAGGGTCAGGGAGATCAGGCTGGCTAAGGCAGAGGTGATGTCCGGCAGTTCCGGTCCGATGAAATTGGACGTGAAGTATTGGGTAATGGCAAAGCTCAAGCCTGCGACCAGCGCAGCCGGCCAGGTTTCGCGAACACCACGCAGGCCATCCATCATGAATATCAGCCAGAACGGTACGAACAGCGACAGCAGTGGCAACTGCCGGCCGGTCATGGCGCCGATCTTGAAGGCATCGATACCGGTCACCTGCCCGGCAACGATGATCGGAATCCCCAGGGCGCCGAAGGCGACGGGGGCGGTGTTGGCAATCAGGCACAGGCCGGCCGCGTACAGCGGGTTGAAGCCCAGGCCTACCAGCAGCGCGGCAGTAATCGCCACGGGCGCGCCGAAACCGGCAGCACCTTCCAGGAATGCGCCGAAGCAGAAACCGATCAGCAGTACCTGTAGGCGTTGGTCATCGGTGATCGACAGGACAGAGCTGCGGATGATCTCGAACTGGCCGCTCTTGACGGTGAGTTTGTAGAGAAACACCGCCGCGACAATGATCCAGGCGATAGGCCACAGGCCATAGGCAAAACCGTAACCGGCGGCGGCCAGCGCCATGTCCACCGGCATGTGAAAGGCAAAGATCGCCACCAGTATCGATAAAACCAGGGTGATGCTGCCGGCCACGTGGCCTTTGAGGCGAAACACGGCCAGAGCCAGGAAGAAGAACACGATCGGAATGACGGCGGCCAATGCGGACAGGCCGAGGCTGCCGAGCGGGCTGTAGAGCTGTTGCCAGGTTTGCATATGGGGTGGCCCCTAATTGTTGTTGGTCAGGCACTTTTCAGTCGACTTGGATAATTGGTAATACCAATTTACAATCGCTGGAGGCTAGGTTAAAAGTCTTCGGGGGATGTGTCAATTTGCCGCTCGCGAAACTTTGGTCGTAGCTCGGCAGGCGAGGTGGCCTGATTGGGTGAATCGAAGCGGTTCTGATAGGTGCTGGAAGGGCGGTGATAGGCCAGAATAGAGGCCCCGGCGAGTGGTCGGGATGGTGGAGAGTGAGTTATGGGGTTTGATCAGGTGCGTCAGCGCCGTTTGTCTGACGATATTGTCGAGCAGCTTGAGGGGATGATCCTCGAGGGCACGCTGAAGTCGGGTGAACGCTTGCCGGCCGAGCGTGCTTTGGCTGAGCAGTTTGGTGTGTCGCGTCCGTCATTGCGGGAGGCGATTCAGAAACTGGCGGCCAAGGGCTTGTTGGTGAGCCGTCAGGGTGGGGGCAATTATGTTGCCGAGTCACTGGGCTCGACGTTCAGCGATCCGCTGTTGCACCTGTTGGAAAACAATCCCGAGGCCCAGCGTGACCTGCTGGAGTTTCGCCAGACCCTTGAAGCGTCCTGTGCTTATTACGCAGCATTGCGCGCGACTGAGGTCGACCGTGAGCGGCTGACCGCTGCATTCGAGGCGTTGCAGGATTGCTACGCCCGCGTTGATGAAGTGAGCCGGGTCGAGGAGGGTGCTGCGGATGCAAGGTTCCACCTGGCCATTGCGGAGGCCAGCCATAACGCGGTGTTGCTGCACACCATTCGCGGCTTGTTCGACCTGCTCAAGCGTAACGTGGTGACCAACATTGGTGGCATGTATCAGCAACGTACGGAGACGCGCGACATGCTGATCAGTCAGCACCGGGAACTGTACCTGGCGATTATCGAGGGGCGGGCCGAGCAGGCGCGGGAAGTCTCGACTCGTCACCTGGAATACGTGCAGGAAGTGTTGGAGGAAGTGCGTCAAGAGGTTCAGCGCGTGGCGCGTGCGGAGCGACGCAAGGGGATGTAGCCGGGGGAAGTCCCGAGGCTACATCGACACAAGGATTATTCTTCCTTGCCCTTGTTGCGAACGGCGCGATGCAGTTCGCGGTTGGAATCGCGTTCGCGTTCAGTATCACGCTTATCGTATTCCTTCTTGCCCTTGCCCAGTGCGATCTCGCACTTGACCAGATGCTTGCTCCAATACCAGGACAGGCAGATACAGGCGTAGCCTTTCTGCTGTACGGCTGCGGCGAGCTTTTCCAGTTCACGGGCATTGAGCAATAGTTTGCGCGTGCGCACCGGATCGGCAATCACGTGGGTGCTCGCGGTGGTCAGCGGGGTGATATGACTGCCGAGCAGCCATGCCTCGCCATCCTTGAGCAATACGTAGCTGTCGACCAGTTGCAACTTGCTGGCACGCAGACTCTTTACTTCCCAGCCGGCCAGGACCAGACCAGCCTCGAACCGATGTTCGATGAAGTAATCGTGTCGCGCTTTTTTATTTTGCGCGATGGTCCCTGTGGGGTGTTTCTTTTGTTTAGCCATAGGGGCGGCATTATAGGGAGTTGCGAGCGTGTCGGCTACGGTCAACCTGCGTGCTTGAGCGTGTTGGTCGAATCCCGGACAATACGGGCAGTTCTTTGGTTTTTTTCTTTCGCGGATCGGACTGTTCTTTCGCGATGTTTGCCGCTCAGCTGTGGAAATCACGCACACATGACGACGCATATTCAACGTTCGGCCCTGCTGCCCTATCCGGCGCAGGCGCTCTATGACCTGGTCAACGACGTGGCGCGTTACCCGGAATTCCTGCCTTGGTGTTCAACTGCCGAGGTGCTGGAAAGCAGTGATGAACATATGGTTGCCAGTTTGGGGGTGGCGAAAGGCGGACTCAGTCAGCACTTTGTTACGCGTAATGTGCTGGTGCCGGGCAAGTCCATTGAAATGAATCTGCAGGAAGGGCCGTTTACCCAACTGCATGGTGTCTGGGTTTTCAAGGCGCTTACCGAAAAGGCCTGCAAGATCAGCCTGGACCTGTCGTTTGATTACGCTGGGCCGATTGTGCGGGCGACATTGGGGCCGTTGTTCAATCAGGCGGCCAATACCCTGGTGGATGCATTCTGCCAACGAGCCAAGCAGCAGCATGGTTGAGATTGAGGTGGTATATGCCGCCGAGGATCGCCAGGTTTTGCTGGCGTTGACGGTGGCTTCGGGAACCAGTTTGCGCGCGGCGGTGCAGTTGTCAGGCATGGCTGCGCAGTTTCCTGAACTGTATCTGGCTGATTGCCCTTTGGGGGTATTCGGTAAGGTCGTTACGGATGCTGAGGTGCGCCCTGTGCAATCGGGCGATCGCATTGAAATCTATCGGCCCTTGCTGTTAGACCCTAAAGAAGTGCGCAGGCTGCGTGCGGCCAAGGCGGCGCTGGCAAAGCGGCAGAATCCATAATCTGGCTAAACGACAGGTAACAAAAAGCCCGGCATGCCGGGCTTTTTATGTGCGCCGCAACGTTACTGCGGGCTGGTGTCCAGAGGCTGAGGCGTCGGGACTGGGACTGTTTCGACCCCGTCGACGTCTTTCTGGATCTTGTCGAGCAAGGAGCCTGGTTTGGCCGGCACTTCGGACTTCGGTTTCTCGCTTCCCTGCACAGGTGCAGTCACGTTCGTGCCGTTATCGTTGCCGAGCAGTGCTTGATCCCGGCTTACGCCTGGCATGAAATCACCCGACAGGCTGACAAGCTGGTCATTGCCATTGAAAATGACGCTGACGCGCTCCTGTTGGCGTTCACCGCCACCAGGCTGCAGGCTGTAGAGATAATCCCAGCGATCGGCGTGGAAAGTGTCGGTCAGCAGGGGGTTGCCCATAATAAACCGTACTTGCCGTCGGGTCATTCCCGGGCGTAACTGGTCTATCATGTCCTGCGTGACGACATTGCCCTGCTGGATGTCGATTTTGTAAACCCCGGGGAATGAACAACCGGCGAGTGCGAGCAGTCCCACAAAGGTGAAACTGGTTAGCAAGAGCTTGGTGTTTTGCATCGGTGGGCGACTTCCACTATCTTGGCTGGGACAACGTAAACGCCGATCATACCCGTATTAAGAGAAGCTGCGAAGCAGCATCCGCGAGAAAGCTAACCATGGTTGAAAATAGCGAACTACGCAAAGCCGGTCTTAAAGTGACTCTGCCACGAGTCAAGATTCTACAAATGCTCGATTCTGCTGAGCAGCGCCACATGAGTGCCGAGGATGTTTACAAGGCGCTGATGGAGTCTAACGAGGACGTCGGCCTGGCCACGGTTTACCGTGTACTGACCCAGTTTGAAGCCGCAGGGCTGGTGGTTCGTCATAATTTCGACGGCGGTCACGCAGTGTTCGAATTGGCTGACGGTGGTCATCACGATCACATGGTTGACCTGGATACCAATGAGGTTATCGAGTTCACCAGCCCGGAGATCGAAGCGCTGCAGCATAAGATTGCTGAGGAGCATGGATTCGATTTGGTTGACCACAATCTCGTGTTGTACATCCGTAAGAAAAAGTAAAAAAGACGCAGAATTGCTCAGCGAAACGATCGAAGGCGACCCTAGCGTCGCCTTCGTGCTTTCTATAATAAGGAAAAGTCCGGCTCAAGCCTTGGCGGCTACGACCATTTTCTTCGCGTGCGCCAAAGACTCTTTGGTCAAGTCGATCCCTCCGAGCATCCGTGCCACTTCTTCCACGCGCTCCGATTTGTTCAGTTTGGATACCGCTGTGCGTGTCGCATCGCTGCCTCTCACCTTGTGCACAAACAAGTGTTGATGCCCCTGGGCCGCGACTTGTGGCAAGTGAGTGACGGTCAGTACCTGGCCGCGATCCCCCAGGCGGCGCAGTAGCTGACCAACGATTTCCGCGGTGGGGCCACCGATACCTACGTCTACTTCATCGAACACCAGCGTCGGTACCCGGGAGGTTTGCGCGGTAATTACTTGGATGGCCAGGCTTATTCGCGACAGCTCACCACCAGACGCCACTTTTGCCAGTGCCTTGAGCGGTTGCCCAGGGTTGGCGCTGACCAGTAGCTCTACCTGTTCCAGGCCGTAGGGCTGCAGCTCATTGCTGGCGTTGGTGCGCAACTCGATGGTAAAGCGTCCGCCCGGCATGCCCAGGCGTTGAATTTCCTGCTCGACGGCGCCAGCCAGGCTGGTGGCTGCCTGTTGACGCAGATCGCTCAGTTCGCGGGCCTTCTCCTGATAGTGGCGGGCAAAAGAGCCGAGCTCTTCGCCTAGTCGCTCAATGGATTCATCATTCGCGTTCAGGGTCTCGATTTCATCCAGCAGTTTCTGCTGCATTGTTGCCACTTCGGTGGGCTGGATTCGATGTTTGCGCGCCAGCGTATAGATGGTGTCCAGGCGCTCTTCTATTTCCTGCAGGCGCGCCGGGTCGGCGTCGAAATGATCAAGAAAGCGATTGAGTTCGCCTACGGCTTCTTCTACTTGGATTTGCGCACTGGTCAGTAGGGTGGTGGCTTCACTCAGTGAGCCTGAAGCGCTGTTAACACTGGATAGTCGATTGAGGCTGGCCGTGAGTGCATTGAGCACATTACCGGAGTCGCTCTCGCTGCATTGCTCCACCACCTGGCGGCAGATACCCAGCAGGGTTTCGGCGTTGGTGAGGTTCTTGTGTTCCTGTTCCAGTTGTTCCAACTCGGTTTCGCCAAGACCCAGGCTTTCGAGCTCTTCAAGCTGATAGCTGAGTAATTGATGGCGAGCGCGTTGCTCATCACCTGAATTGGACAGTCGCTCCAGCTCCTGTCGGGTCTGGCGCCAGCGCTGGGCAGCCAGTTGTACCTGTCGGGCAAGGTCCGTGGCGCCAGCGTATTCATCGAGCAGGCGGCGATGGGTGTCGGTTTTGAGCAGGGACTGGTGTTCATGCTGGCTATGGATGTCGATCAGCAGTTCACCCAGGGCCTTCAGGTCGCCAAGGGGGCAGGGTGTTCCATTGATATAGCCGCGCGAGCGCCCCTCGGCGGTGATGACTCGGCGCAGGATGCACGGGCCATCATTATTAAGGTCGCGCTCGGCCAGCCAGGCTTCGGCTTCGGGAATGTCTGCGAGGTCGAAGGTGGCCAGAATATCGGCCTTGTCCGCGCCGGGGCGCACCACGCCACTGTCGGCGCGGTCGCCCAGGGTCAGGCCCAGGGCGTCGAGCATGATCGACTTGCCGGCGCCGGTTTCGCCTGTGATTACGCTCATCCCTCGATCCAGTTCGAGATCCAGATGTTCAACGATGGCGTAGTTGTGTACAGACAGGTGCACGAGCATGACGGCCGCTCCCAGGCTTTAGGTCTGGTTATTTATACAGTGTTTTGTTCTGGGCTGACAATCCTGATGCTTAGCTCAATTTGCTCGGTCATCCAGGTTTTTTAGTGCAAAGGGGAATGATTGTGTCGAAGTTGATCTGGGGCAGGCGAAAGACTTTTGGTAACGCCTGCGCCCTTGAACCTGGAAATTGTGGCCCCATATACCGGAACAGAAGCGCGAGTTGAGTTCGCGCATGATTTTGAAAGGAGAAATCTATGGCTGACGAACAGACGCAGGATACGCAAACTCCAGACGCCAATTCGGCTGTCGGTGATGAACTGGCAACTCGTGTGCAAGTGCTCGAAGAGCAGTTGGCCGCTGCGCAGGATCAGTCTTTGCGTGTTGCCGCCGATCTGCAGAACGTCCGCCGCCGTGCCGAGCAGGATGTAGAAAAAGCTCACAAGTTCGGGCTGGAAAAATTCGCAGGCGACCTGCTGCCAATCATTGACAGCCTGGAGCGCGGCCTTGAGTTGTCCAACCCGGATGACGAAAACATCCGTCCGATGCGCGAAGGGATCGAACTGACCCTGAAAATGTTTCAGGACACCCTGAAGCGTTATCAGCTCGAAGCCATTGATCCGCAAGGCGGCGAACCGTTCAGCGCTGAGCATCACCAGGCCATGGCCATGCAAGAGAGCCACGACCTGGAACCCAACAGTGTGTTGAAAGTGTTCCAGAAGGGCTATCAGCTCAACGGTCGCCTGTTGCGCCCGGCAATGGTGGTAGTGAGCAAGGCTCCTGCACCCGTTGCACCTTCTATTGATGAGCAGGCTTGAAATCCGCCGCAAGGCCCCCATTTATAAGTCAAGCGTTTAAGTGCTACCGCAGTTTAGCCACCACTGCTGCGGCAACCAAATTCAAGTTTCGGGAGAGTAAATCATGGGCAAAATTATCGGTATTGACCTGGGGACCACCAACTCCTGCGTCTCCGTGCTGGAAAACGGCGTTGCAAAAGTAATCGAAAACGCCGAGGGCGCGCGTACCACGCCGTCGATCATCGCTTACGCCAACGATGGTGAAATCCTCGTTGGCCAGTCGGCCAAGCGTCAGGCTGTGACCAACCCGCATAACACCCTTTACGCGGTGAAGCGCCTGATCGGTCGCAAGTTCGACGAAGAAGTCGTACAGAAAGACATCAAGATGGTCCCTTACAAGATCGCCAAGGCTGACAACGGTGACGCCTGGGTTGAAGTAAATGGCCAGAAAATGTCGCCACCGCAAATCTCGGCTGAAATCTTGAAGAAGATGAAGAAGACTGCCGAAGATTACCTGGGTGAGACAGTGACTGAGGCGGTGATCACCGTTCCGGCCTACTTCAACGACAGCCAGCGCCAGGCGACCAAAGACGCCGGCCGCATCGCGGGCCTGGACGTAAAACGTATCATCAACGAACCAACCGCAGCTGCTCTGGCTTACGGTATGGACAAGGCCAAAGGCGATCACACCGTGATCGTTTATGACCTGGGTGGCGGTACCTTCGACGTTTCCGTGATCGAGATCGCTGAAGTAGACGGCGAGCACCAGTTCGAAGTGTTGGCCACCAACGGTGACACCTTCCTGGGTGGTGAGGACTTTGACATTCGTCTGATCGACTACCTCGTTGACGAATTCAAGAAAGAAAGCGGCATGAACCTCAAGGGTGACCCGCTGGCGATGCAGCGCCTGAAAGAAGCTGCTGAAAAAGCCAAGATCGAGCTGTCTTCCGCTCAGTCGACCGACGTTAACCTGCCGTACATCACTGCAGACGCCACCGGTCCTAAGCACTTGAACGTGAAGATCTCTCGCGCCAAGTTGGAAGCGCTGGTCGAAGACCTGGTTCAGCGCACTATCGAGCCGTGCCGCATTGCACTGAAAGACTCCGGTATCGACGTTGGCGCGATCAACGACGTGATCCTGGTAGGCGGTCAGACCCGTATGCCACTGGTTCAGAAATTGGTTACCGAGTTCTTCGGTAAAGAAGCACGTAAAGACGTGAATCCGGACGAAGCCGTTGCCATGGGTGCTGCCATCCAGGGCGCAGTATTGGCCGGGGACGTGAAGGACGTGTTGCTGCTGGACGTAAGTCCGCTGACCCTGGGTATCGAAACCATGGGTGGCGTGATGACTGCGCTGATCGAGAAAAACACCACGATTCCTACCAAGAAATCCCAAGTGTTCTCGACTGCCGATGACAACCAAGGCGCTGTAACCATTCACGTGCTGCAAGGTGAGCGTAAGCAGGCGGCTCAGAACAAGTCCCTGGGCAAGTTCGACCTGGCTGAGATTCCACCAGCACCACGTGGCGTGCCACAAATCGAAGTGACCTTCGATATCGACGCCAACGGCATTCTGCACGTAGGTGCGAAAGACAAGGCTACCGGCAAAGAGCAGAAGATCACCATCAAGGCCAACTCCGGCCTGTCTGACGAAGAAATTCAACAGATGATCCGTGATGCTGAAACCAATGCTGAAGCTGACAAGAAGTTCGAAGAGCTGGCAGGTGCCCGTAACCAGGGTGACGCACTGGTTCACTCGACGCGCAAAATGATCGCTGATGCTGGCGAGAAAGTGACCGCTGAAGAGAAGGCTTCAATCGAAGCTGCTGTGGTTGCCCTGGAAGCCGCTGTTAAAGGCGACGACAAGGCTGCCATTGAAGCCAAGGTTGAAGAGCTGTCGAAAGTCTCCGCGCCAGTGGCTCAGAAAATGTACGCCGAACAGGCACAGCCAGCTGATGGTGCTGCTCAAAAGGCAGAGCCTGAAGCCAAAGACGATGTTGTCGATGCCGAGTTCGAAGAAGTTACAGACAAGAAGTAAGTTGGTCGCCCGGTTGACCGCTATCAAGCGGTGACTGGTAGGATGTCGCCGCGCGGGAGCTTGCTCCCGCGTTGGCGTGTCTGGGGTATGCGAATTTTTACAGCATGCGACAGCGTTCGGATGTTGGCGGTGTGATCGGGGATGCTCCTGCTTTCCGAGCAATAAATACCGTGTTTTTGGCCGGGTCCCTGGCTAAAAAGTAGTAATGACCAGGATCGTTGAATTGACGTGAGTTGGGTCCGGGCCTGTATTGGGGCTCAACGAGTTTAGTCAGGCTCAGGAGGGTCTGGCTGAACGTCCTTAAGAGTGCAAAGACTTATGGCAAAGCGTGACTATTACGAAGTGTTGGGTGTGGAGCGCGGCTCCAGCGAGGCGGACCTGAAAAAGGCTTACCGTCGCCTGGCAATGAAGCACCACCCGGACCGTAATCCGGATAGCAAAGAATCCGAAGATATGTTCAAAGAGGCCAATGAGGCCTACGAGTGTCTGTCTGATCCCAACAAGCGTGCGGCCTACGACCAGTATGGGCATGCCGGTGTCGATCCGAGCATGGGTGGCGGCGGTGCCGGTTTTGGCGGTCAGAACTTCTCCGATATTTTCGGTGATGTATTCAGTGACTTCTTTGGTGGTGGCCGGGGTGGTCAGCGCGGTGGTGCCCAGCGTGGAAGTGACTTGCGTTACACCCTGGAGCTGAACCTGGAAGAAGCTGTACGCGGCACCAGCGTCAATATTCGTGTGCCGACGCTGGTTAACTGCAAGCCCTGCGATGGTTCGGGGGCCAAGAAAGGCTCCTCGCCGATTACTTGCCCGACGTGCGGCGGTATCGGCCAGGTCCGTATGCAGCAGGGTTTCTTCTCGGTGCAGCAGACCTGTCCGCGTTGCCATGGGCAGGGCAAGATCATTTCCGATCCGTGCGACGCCTGCCACGGCGAAGGCCGCGTCGAAGAGTACAAGACCCTGGCGGTGAAAGTGCCGGCGG
Organism: Pseudomonas grimontii; assembly: GCF_007858185.1. Lineage (GTDB taxonomy): Bacteria > Pseudomonadota > Gammaproteobacteria > Pseudomonadales > Pseudomonadaceae > Aquipseudomonas > Aquipseudomonas grimontii. The sequence goes on along the minus strand of NZ_VFES01000017.1, from coordinate 61,700 downwards.
GCGTGGACACCGGAGACCGTATTCGTCTGTCGGGCGAAGGTGAGGCCGGTACTCAGGGTGGTCCAACGGGCGACCTGTACGTGGTGATCAATGTGCGCGAGCACTCGATCTTCCAGCGCGACGGCAAGCACCTGTTCTGTGAAGTGCCGATCAGCTTTGTCGATGCGGCCTTGGGTGGCGAATTGGAGATTCCGACCCTGGACGGTCGGGTCAAGCTCAAGATTCCTGAAGGTACGCAGACCGGCAAGCAGTTCCGTATCCGCGGCAAAGGCGTAGCTCCGGTACGCGGTGGTGGTGCTGGCGACTTGATGTGTCGTGTGGCCGTGGAGACTCCGGTCAATCTGGGGCGCCGTCAGCGTGAACTGCTTGAGGAGTTCCGCAGTTCGCTGGAAGGGGATGACACTCATTCGCCGAAAACCACTGGCTTCTTCGAAGGCGTGAAGCGCTTCTTCGGCGACCTGTAAGGAAGGGAATATGCGACGTATAGCCGTAATGGGCGCTGCCGGGCGCATGGGCAAGACGCTGGTCGAGGCGGTGCAGCAGCGTTCTCCGGCCTCTGGGCTGACCGCGGCGATTGTTCGTCCCGGTAGCACGTTGATCGGTGCGGATGCTGGTGAGTTGGCTTCGCTTGGGCGTATCGGTGTTTCATTGTCAGGCAACCTGGAGCAGGTGGCTGACGAATTCGATGTGCTGATTGACTTCACCTTGCCGGAGGTGATGCTGAAAAACCTCGCGTTCTGCCGCAAGGCGGGCAAGGCGATGGTGATCGGTACCACTGGCTTGACTGCTCCGCAGAAGCAGTTGTTGGAGGAGGCGGGTAAGGATATTCCTGTCGTCTTCGCTGCCAACTTCAGTGTCGGCGTGAACCTGTCGCTCAAGTTGCTGGACATGGCGGCGCGCGTGCTGGGGGATGAGGCGGATATCGAGATTATCGAGACTCATCACCGTCACAAGATCGATGCGCCGTCGGGGACCGCGCTACGCATGGGTGAAGCTATTGCTGATGCGCTGGGGCGTGACCTGTCCAAAGTGGCGGTTTACGGTCGCGAAGGGCATACCGGTGCGCGTGCGCGTGACACCATTGGTTTTGCGACCGTACGTGGCGGTGATGTCGTAGGCGACCACACGGTGTTGTTCGCTACCGAGGGCGAGCGCCTGGAAATCACGCACAAGGCCTCCAGTCGCATGACATTCGCCAAGGGGGCAGTGCGTGCTGCGCTCTGGCTGGAAGGTCGCGAGCCTGGTCTGTACGACATGCGCGATGTGTTGGATCTGCACTAAGCAGTAGCTAAAACGGGGCCTCGGGATTATCCTAAGGCCCCGTTTTTACCCGCTAAGCGACGTCCTGTCGCATTCTCCTGCCTTTAAGGCTCATTAGCGGTGGACCAAAAAAGCCTTTTTCTGTAAGCTACAGCTTTAGTGTGTCCACTAAAAGCGCGCAGAATAATTCAGTGAAGAAGCGGGGTGACGTGTCCATACGTCACTCCGCTTTTTTACAACCTGCGATCGCCCTTTCAGGCTTTATTTACGGGAGGTCTTCTTGACTAAGCCAGCCATACTCGCCCTTGCTGATGGCAGCATTTTTCGCGGCGAAGCCATTGGAGCCGACGGTCAGACCGTTGGAGAGGTGGTGTTTAACACCGCCATGACCGGCTATCAGGAAATCCTTACCGATCCTTCCTACGCCCAACAGATCGTTACCCTGACCTATCCACACATTGGCAACACCGGTACGACGCCGGAAGACGTTGAGTCTGATCGTGTCTGGTCGGCGGGCCTGGTCATTCGTGATCTGCCACTGGTTGCGAGCAACTGGCGTAACACGATGTCGCTGTCCGATTACCTGAAAGCCAACAACGTTGTGGCGATCGCCGGTATCGATACGCGCCGCCTGACTCGCATCCTGCGCGAAAAGGGCTCGCAGAACGGCTGCATCATGGTCGGTGACAATATTTCCGAAGCGGCGGCGATTGCTGCAGCGCAAGGCTTCCCAGGCCTGAAAGGCATGGACCTGGCGAAAGTTGTCAGCACCAAGGAGCAGTACGAGTGGCGCTCCACTGTCTGGGACTTGAAGACCGACAGCCACGAGACTATCGAGGCGGCTGACCTGCCGTATCACGTGGTCGCATACGACTATGGGGTCAAGTACAACATCCTGCGCATGCTGGTCGAGCGTGGGTGCCGCGTCACCGTGGTGCCGGCGCAAACGCCTGCCAGCGATGTGCTGGCCCTGCAACCTGACGGTGTGTTCCTGTCCAACGGCCCGGGTGATCCGGAGCCTTGCGACTACGCCATCCAGGCAATCAGGGAAGTGCTGGAAACCGAGATTCCGGTATTTGGTATCTGCCTCGGTCACCAATTGCTGGCGCTGGCCTCCGGCGCCAAGACCCTGAAAATGGGTCATGGCCATCACGGTGCCAACCACCCTGTGCAGGATCTGGACACTGGCGTTGTGATGATCACCAGCCAGAACCACGGTTTTGCGGTGGATGAAGCGACCTTGCCGAGCAATGTTCGCGCGATTCACAAGTCTTTGTTCGACGGTTCCCTGCAGGGCATCGAGCGTACTGACAAGAGCGCGTTCAGCTTCCAGGGTCACCCTGAAGCAAGCCCGGGCCCGAACGACGTAGCGCCGCTGTTCGACCGTTTCATCAATGAGATGGCCAAGCGACGCTGACTGAGTGGCCTGCGGGCGGCCGCTACCTCGGCGGCCCTCGCAGGCTCTTCGAAGATTGTTCAAGACGGCTTGCCGACTGACCTGCGGATTTGAGTGACAAACCCATGCCAAAACGTACAGACATAAAAAGCATCCTGATTCTCGGCGCTGGCCCGATCGTTATCGGCCAGGCCTGCGAATTCGACTACTCCGGCGCGCAGGCCTGTAAAGCCCTGCGCGAAGAGGGTTACCGCGTCATCCTGGTGAACTCCAACCCGGCCACCATCATGACCGATCCGGACATGGCCGACGCCACCTATATCGAACCGATCAAGTGGCAGACGGTTGCCAAGATCATCGAGAAAGAGCGCCCAGACGCACTGCTGCCGACCATGGGCGGCCAGACTGCACTGAACTGCGCCCTGGACCTGGAGCGCGAAGGTGTCCTGGAAAAATTCGGCGTAGAGATGATCGGCGCCAACGCCGACACCATCGACAAGGCTGAAGACCGTTCGCGTTTCGACAAGGCCATGAAGTCCATCGGCCTTGACTGCCCGCGCTCCGGTATCGCCCACAGTATGGAGGAGGCCAACGCAGTTCTCGAAAAGCTGGGCTTCCCGTGCATTATCCGTCCGTCCTTCACCATGGGCGGCACCGGTGGTGGCATTGCTTACAACCGTGAAGAGTTCGAAGAAATCTGCGCGCGCGGCCTGGATCTGTCGCCGACCAAAGAGCTGCTGATCGACGAATCCCTGATCGGTTGGAAAGAGTATGAGATGGAGGTTGTCCGCGACAAAAAGGACAACTGCATCATCGTCTGCTCCATCGAAAACTTCGACCCGATGGGCGTACACACCGGTGACTCGATCACCGTTGCTCCGGCGCAGACCCTGACGGACAAGGAATACCAGATCATGCGTAACGCCTCGTTGGCGGTATTGCGTGAGATCGGCGTTGAAACCGGTGGTTCCAACGTTCAGTTCGGCATCTGCCCGGACACGGGCCGCATGGTCGTGATCGAGATGAACCCGCGTGTATCGCGTTCTTCGGCGCTGGCATCGAAAGCTACCGGCTTCCCGATTGCACGTATCGCTGCCAAGCTGGCCATCGGTTACACCTTGGATGAACTGCAAAACGAAATCACGGGCGGCGCTACGCCCGCGTCGTTCGAGCCGTCTATCGATTACGTTGTGACCAAGCTGCCGCGCTTTGCTTTCGAGAAATTCCCGAAAGCCGACGCGCGCCTGACCACCCAGATGAAGTCGGTCGGTGAAGTCATGGCCATCGGCCGGACCTTCCAGGAATCCCTGCAGAAAGCCCTGCGCGGCCTGGAAGTGGGCGTTTGCGGTCTGGACGAGAAGCTTGACCTGAGCAACCCGGAAAGCATGAGCATCCTCAAGCGCGAGCTGACCGTGCCGGGTGCCGAGCGCATCTGGTACGTGGCCGATGCTTTCCGTGCCGGCATGACCGTCGAAGAGATCTTCGGCATGAACATGATCGATCCGTGGTTCCTGGTGCAGATCGAAGATCTGATCAAGGAGGAAGAGAAGGTCAAGACCCTCGGTCTGTCGTCTATCGATCGCGACCTGATGTTCCGCCTCAAGCGCAAAGGCTTCTCTGACCAGCGTCTGGCCAAGCTGCTGGGTGTGACCGAGAAGAACCTGCGCACGCATCGCCACAAGCTGGATATCTTCCCGGTCTACAAGCGCGTTGACACTTGCGCCGCCGAGTTCGCCACCGACACTGCATACATGTACTCCACCTACGAGGAAGAGTGCGAAGCCGCGCCGTCGGGTCGCGACAAGATTATCATCCTGGGCGGCGGTCCTAACCGTATCGGCCAGGGCATCGAATTCGACTATTGCTGTGTACACGCCGCCCTTGCGCTGCGCGAAGACGGGTACGAGACCATCATGGTCAACTGCAACCCGGAAACTGTTTCCACTGACTACGACACTTCCGACCGTCTGTACTTCGAGCCGGTAACCCTCGAAGACGTGCTGGAAATCTGCCGCGTCGAGAAGCCAAAAGGCGTGATCGTCCAGTATGGCGGCCAAACTCCGCTGAAACTGGCGCGTGCCTTGGAAGCCGCAGGCGTGCCAATTATCGGCACCAGCCCTGACGCCATCGACCGTGCCGAAGACCGTGAGCGCTTCCAGCAAATGGTTGAGCGCCTGAACCTGCGTCAGCCGCCAAACGCTACCGTGCGCAGCGAAGATGAAGCCATTCGTGCAGCCAGCAAGATCGGCTACCCGCTGGTGGTGCGTCCGTCCTACGTGCTGGGTGGCCGGGCGATGGAAATCGTCTACGAAGAAGAAGAGCTCAAGCGTTACCTGCGTGATGCGGTGAAAGTGTCCAACGACAGCCCGGTGCTGCTGGATCACTTCCTCAACTGCGCCATCGAAATGGACGTGGATGCGGTTTGCGACGGTACCGACGTGGTCATCGGCGCGATCATGCAGCACATCGAACAGGCGGGCGTTCACTCAGGTGACTCCGCGTGCTCGCTGCCGCCGTACTCGTTGCCTGCACATATCCAGGACGAGATGCGCGAACAGGTCAAGAAAATGGCCTTGGAGTTGGGTGTTGTCGGCCTGATGAACGTACAGTTGGCGCTGCAAGGCGAAGACATCTACGTCATTGAAGTCAACCCGCGTGCTTCGCGTACCGTGCCGTTCGTTTCCAAGTGTATCGGCGTGTCCCTGGCCATGATCGCTGCGCGTGTGATGGCGGGTAAAACCCTGAAGGAAATTGGCTTCACCAAGGAAATCATTCCGAACTTCTACAGTGTGAAAGAGGCGGTGTTCCCATTTGCCAAATTCCCTGGCGTGGACCCGATCCTGGGCCCAGAGATGAAGTCCACCGGTGAAGTGATGGGTGTGGGCGATACCTTCGGCGAAGCGTTCGCCAAGGCCCAGATGGGCGCCAGCGAAGTGCTGCCGACTGGCGGTACTGCGTTTATCAGCGTGCGTGATGACGACAAGCCACTGGTTGCAGGTGTGGCCCGTGATCTGATCAACTTGGGCTTTGAAGTCGTGGCCACTGCCGGGACCGCCAAGCTGATCGAGGCGGCTGGTCTGAAAGTGCGCCGCGTGAACAAGGTGACGGAAGGCCGTCCGCATGTGGTCGACATGATCAAGAATGACGAAGTCACGCTGATCATCAACACCACCGAAGGTCGCCAGTCGATCGCGGACTCCTACTCCATTCGCCGTAATGCCTTGCAGCACAAGATCTACTGCACTACCACCATTGCTGCTGGCGAAGCTATCTGCGAAGCGCTCAAGTTCGGTCCGGAAAAGACCGTGCGCCGCTTGCAGGATCTACACGCAGGATTGAAGGCATGATCAAATACCCAATGACCGTCCAGGGCGCCAAGGCCCTGGAAGAGGAGCACGCCCATCTGACCAAGGTCGTACGTCCAAAGCTGAGCCAGGACATCGGTACGGCCCGCGAGCTGGGTGACTTGAAGGAAAACGCTGAATACCACGCAGCTCGTGAGCAGCAGGGTATGGTCGAGGCGCGGATCCGTGACATCGAAGGCCGTATGCAGAATGCGGTGATCATCGATGTCACGACTATTCCGCACACCGGCAAGGTGATTTTCGGTACCACCGTGGAGATCGCCAACGTCGAGACCGACGAGAGCGTGGTCTACCACATCGTGGGAGAAGACGAGGCTGACTTCAAGCTCGGAAAAATCTCCGTCGGCTCACCACTGGCCCGTGCCTTGATCGCCAAGGAAGAGGGTGATGTGGTGTCTGTCAAAACGCCCGGCGGTGTGATCGAGTACGAGATTGTTGAAGTTCGTCACGTCTGAAAGGCGGCGCCCGCTTCGTGCGGGCGCCATGCTTTGGCAGCTTGCCCAGATGCTTTGGGTGGGTGGCCTGTGGTTGTTACATATTGGTGTATTGCCGGCGCTGGGCCTGATTGGCCTGGCTCCGTTGCTGATCGATGAAATCGATGGATTATTGAGTGCGCTGCTGGTGGGTTTCGCAGCGGCGTGCGTAGCGCTTCAGGCGTTGGTGCTGGTCAAGGCTGAAGGCTTGGAGAGTTTGTGGCGGGATATTCGCGGCCAACTGCTGTTGATGGCGCTGTATGCGTGTGCAATGTATTGCATTGTGCATGTCTGGCTGCCGGAAGCGTTGCGCTGGCAGCTATTCAGCTATCTTGTGCTAGGGTTCTCCGGCCTGGTGCTGGTTATACAGCCTGCTCCGGGATGGAGTGGCGGGGCGCGCGAAGCACGCCCGTGACCCTTTGTATTACTTGAAGCGGTGTACGTTCGACAGTTGCTTGTTGACGCTGAAGTTCTTGCGATACAGCAGCGCCATCTTGCCGATGACCTGAACCAGGTCCGCTTTGCCAACCTTGCACAGTTCTGCAATGGCGGCCAGGCGCGCTTCGCGGTCAAGGATGTTGACCTTGATCTTGATCAGTTCGTGATCGCCCAATGCGCGTTCAAGTTCGGCTAACACACCTTCAGTCAAACCGTTGTCTGCCACAATCAGAACTGGTTTCAGATGGTGGCCAATGGATTTGTACTGTTTCTTCTGCTCTTGAGTGAGCGGCATAATCTGACCCCTGCGTCTGATCTTGTAAAAAGCGGCGGCCAGTTTACCCGAGCGAGTCCGGGACCGCCCAGTTAATCACGACCCGTTTTATTTTCGAGGTGGCCCGTGGCCCGTTCCAAAACTAGCCTTAAGTGGCTGCAAGAGCATTTCAACGATCCTTACGTCAAAAAGGCGCAAAAGGATGGGTATCGTTCCCGGGCCAGCTACAAGCTGTTGGAGATCCAGGATAAGGACAAGTTGATTCGTCCAGGCATGAGCGTCATCGATCTAGGTGCAGCCCCTGGTGGCTGGTCCCAGGTGACCAGTCGTCTGATTGGCGGGCAAGGTCGCCTGATCGCTTCCGACATCCTGGAAATGGACAGCATCCCGGACGTGACCTTTGTTCATGGTGACTTTACCCAGGACACGGTGCTCGCCCAGATCCTTGAGGCTGTGGGAAATTCGCAGGTAGACCTTGTGATTTCCGACATGGCCCCCAATATGAGTGGATTACCGGCCGTTGATATGCCGCGGGCCATGTTCCTCTGCGAATTGGCGCTGGATTTGGCGGGTCGGGTGTTGCGTCCCGGTGGCGATTTCCTGGTGAAGGTGTTCCAGGGAGAGGGTTTTGACGAGTACCACAAGAACATCCGCAAATTGTTCGACAAGGTGCAGACGCGTAAGCCTGACTCTTCCCGAGACAGATCCAGGGAGCAATACCTGCTGTGCCGCGGCTTCCGTGGCGTCGAAGGCGCGGCGAGTGAAGAGCGTTTTTGAGAAATTCGAGGAGGGCGATAGGTTTTTTTATATCGCTTTCGTCACGAAGCTTTACGAATATTGTGTAGTCAAAGTTTCACAAAGGGTTACAGACGGCGCCTGCCAGAGTTGTAGGTAATGTAGTAAGTTAGGCCGGTGAATATCATGCGAAGCGCGCGCCAGTAGCGGAGCTTGCTTCAGAGGGTAGTTAATTGAACGATATGGCAAAGAATCTGATCCTGTGGTTGATCATCGCGGCTGTCCTCGTGACGGTGATGAACAACTTCTCCAGCCCTAACGAGCCGCAGACCCTCAACTATTCCGACTTCATCCAGCAAGTTAAGGATGGCAAGGTCGAGCGCGTAGCGGTTGATGGCTACGTGATCACCGGTAAACGCAACGACGGCGACAGCTTCAAGACCATTCGTCCGGCAATCCAGGACAACGGTCTGATCGGTGACCTGGTGGATAACCACGTGGTTGTCGAAGGCAAGCAGCCTGAGCAGCAGAGCATCTGGACTCAACTCCTGGTGGCAAGCTTCCCGATCCTGGTGATCATTGCCGTGTTCATGTTCTTCATGCGCCAGATGCAAGGCGGTGCGGGAGGCAAGGGTGGGCCGATGAGTTTCGGCAAGAGCAAGGCGCGCCTGCTCTCTGAAGATCAGGTGAAGACCACCCTGGCTGACGTGGCGGGTTGCGATGAAGCCAAGGAAGAAGTCGGCGAGTTGGTTGAGTTCTTGCGCGATCCAGGCAAATTCCAGCGCCTGGGTGGCCGTATTCCTCGCGGCGTGCTGATGGTCGGCCCTCCAGGCACCGGTAAAACCTTGCTGGCCAAGGCGATTGCCGGCGAAGCCAAGGTGCCGTTCTTCACCATTTCCGGTTCTGACTTCGTTGAAATGTTCGTCGGTGTCGGTGCGAGCCGCGTTCGCGACATGTTCGAGCAGGCCAAGAAGCATGCGCCATGCATCATCTTCATCGATGAAATCGACGCCGTTGGTCGCCATCGTGGTGCTGGCATGGGCGGTGGTCATGATGAGCGTGAGCAGACCCTCAACCAGTTGCTGGTCGAGATGGACGGTTTCGAGATGAATGACGGCATCATCGTCATCGCGGCAACCAACCGTCCGGACGTGCTGGATCCTGCGCTGTTGCGTCCAGGCCGCTTTGACCGTCAGGTTGTGGTTGGCTTGCCGGACATTCGTGGGCGCGAACAAATCCTGAAAGTGCACATGCGCAAAGTGCCGATGGGTGACGACGTTGCGCCGGCTGTGATTGCTCGTGGTACCCCGGGTTTTTCGGGTGCTGACTTGGCTAACCTGGTGAACGAGGCTTCGCTGTTTGCAGCCCGTACCGGCAAGCGCATCGTTGAAATGAAAGAGTTCGAGCTGGCGAAAGACAAGATCATGATGGGCGCTGAGCGCAAATCCATGGTCATGTCCGAAAAAGAGAAGCAGAACACTGCTTATCACGAAGCTGGTCACGCCATTGTGGGGCGTGTCGTGCCTGAGCATGATCCGGTGTACAAAGTCTCGATCATTCCTCGGGGTCGCGCCTTGGGTGTCACCATGTTCCTGCCGGAAGAGGATCGTTACAGCCTTTCCAAGCGTGCGCTGATCAGTCAGATCTGCTCGCTGTACGGCGGTCGAATCGCTGAAGAAATGACCTTGGGCTTCGACGGTGTGACCACAGGGGCTTCCAACGACATCATGCGCGCCAGCCAGATTGCGCGAAACATGGTGACCAAGTGGGGCTTGTCGGAAAAACTCGGTCCTTTGATGTACGCCGAGGAAGAAGGTGAAGTATTCCTGGGTCGTGGTGGCGGTGGTCAAAACGCCAGTTTCTCCGGTGAGACCGCCAAGCTGATCGACTCTGAAGTGCGCAGTATCATTGACCAGTGCTATGGCACTGCCAAGCAGATCCTGACTGATAATCGCGACAAGCTTGATGCAATGGCTGATGCACTGATGAAGTACGAGACGATCGATGCAGACCAGATCGACGACATTATGGCTGGTCGAACGCCTCGTGAGCCTCGTGATTGGGAAGGTGGTTCAGGTACTTCGGGCACCCCGCCTGTCGTTCAGAATGAACGCCCTGAAACCCCAATCGGTGGCCCGGCAGCTGACCATTAAGGTTTGAAATGACTTTTGCTTCGTCCTCCCCCCGGTTGCCTTGCGGCAACCGGGTTCTTGATTTGGCCCATACGCATGTTATGGGCATTCTTAATGTAACCCCTGACTCCTTTTCCGATGGTGGCCGTTTCAGCCAGCTTGATGCTGCGTTGCGTCACGCAGAAGCCATGGTGGTGGCCGGCGCGACCTTGATTGATGTCGGTGGTGAATCGACTCGGCCTGGTGCTCGCGTTGTTTCTCCTCTGGAAGAGTTGGAGCGCGTGGCGCCGATTGTTGAGTGCATTGCTCGAGAGCTGGATGTGATCATTTCGGTTGATACCTCCACCCCGGCCGTGATGCGTGAGACTGCGCGATTAGGTGCCGGTTTGATCAACGATGTGCGGTCCCTGCGACGCGACGGTGCCCTGGATGCGGCTGCAGCTACCGGCTTGCCGGTGTGTCTGATGCATATGCTGGGTGAGCCCGGCAATATGCAGGACAGCCCACACTATGATGACCTGGTTGGGGAGGTGAGCGGTTTTCTCTCCGAGCGGGTTGCTCAGTGCGCTGCGGTAGGTATTGCGCCGGAAAGGATCATCCTTGATCCGGGGTTTGGTTTCGCCAAGACCCTGCAACACAATTTGAGTTTGTTCAAACACATGGAGTCCTTGCATGCCCTTGGTCGGCCCCTGTTGGTCGGTGTTTCGCGCAAGAGCATGATAGGGCTGGCATTGAGCCGTCCGGTGGGTGAGCGGTTGTATGGCGGTCTTGCACTGGCGGCGCTCGCGGTGACCAAGGGTGCGCGCATCTTGCGTGTGCATGACGTTGCTGAGACCGTGGATGTGGTACGCATGATTGCAGCTGTGGAATCAGCCGAATAAGAATGATGGAGCACTTATGACTAAAAAATACTTTGGCACCGACGGTATCCGTGGTCGGGTCGGCGAGTTTCCGATTACTCCTGATTTCATGCTCAAGCTTGGATGGGCGGCGGGTATGGCGTTCCGCAGCATGGGAGCGTGCCGCATCCTGGTGGGCAAGGACACCCGAATTTCGGGGTACATGTTTGAATCAGCACTTGAGGCCGGCTTATCCGCCGCAGGCGCTGATGTGATGTTGCTGGGGCCAATGCCGACGCCGGCGATTGCATACCTGACGCGTACCTTTCACGCTGAGGCCGGTATTGTGATCAGTGCTTCGCACAATCCCCATGACGACAACGGCATCAAGTTCTTCTCCGGTCAGGGCACCAAGTTGCCAGACGAGATTGAGCTGATGATAGAAGAGCTGCTGGATGCGCCGATGACGGTGGTCGAGTCCAGTAAGCTGGGCAAGGTGTCGCGTATCAATGACGCGTCCGGTCGTTATATCGAGTTCTGCAAGAGCAGTGTGCCAACCAGTACCAACTTTGCCGGCCTGAAGATTGTTGTCGACTGCGCCCATGGTGCGACCTACAAAGTCGCACCAAGCGTATTCAAGGAGTTGGGCGCAGATGTGACAGTGCTTTCTGCTCAACCCAACGGATTGAACATCAACGAAAACTGCGGCTCCACCCATATGGAGCAGTTGCAAGCCGCTGTCCTGGCCGAGCATGCCGACCTCGGGATTGCCTTCGACGGTGATGGCGACCGCGTGCTGATGGTTGATCACACGGGTGCCGTGGTGGATGGTGATGACCTGTTGTTCATCATTGCCCGCGACCTGCATGAGCGTAACAAGCTGCAAGGCGGTGTCGTCGGTACGCTGATGAGTAACCTGGGGCTTGAACTGGCGTTGGCGGACCTGGGTATTCCTTTTGTTCGCGCCAACGTCGGTGACCGGTATGTGATCGCCGAGCTGCTGGAGCGTAACTGGCAGGTAGGTGGTGAGAACTCCGGGCACATCGTGTGCTTCCAGCACACTACCACCGGTGACGCGATTATTGCGGCGTTGCAGGTGCTGTTGGCTTTGCGTCGCCGCGAAGAGAGCCTGGCTCAGGCGCGTCAGGCCTTGCGTAAATGCCCACAAGTATTGCTTAACGTGCGTTTCGCAGGTGGGGAAAACCCGATCGAGCACCCTGCTGTCAAAGAGGCCTGCGAGCGCGCGACTCTAGCAATGGCTGGTCGCGGACGGGTATTGCTTCGCAAGTCCGGCACAGAGCCTTTGGTGCGCGTTATGGTCGAAGGTGACGACGAAATACAGGTTCGCGGCCATGCCGAGGACCTGGCAAAACTGGTAACTGAAGTTTGCGCCTGAATTCGGCTTGCCAGTAATGATGTGGTTGGGTAACATCTGCGCCCACTTTGACCGACGAGGTACAGCATGCGTCGCACTATGGTAGCTGGTAACTGGAAGATGCACGGTACCCGCGCCAGTGTCGCTGAGCTGATCAATGGCCTTCGTCACTTGGCCTTGCCTAGCGGTGTTGATATCGCGGTGTTCCCGCCTTGCTTGCATATCACCCAAGTGGTTGATGGCTTGAAAGGTAAGTCGATTCAGGTTGGCGCGCAGAATTCTGCAGTGGAAGCCATGCAAGGTGCGTTGACCGGTGAGATTGCACCGAGTCAGCTGGTTGATGCGGGTTGTTCCTATGTGCTTGTCGGGCACTCCGAGCGCCGTCAGATGATGGGCGAGCGTGATGGGACACTCAATCGCAAGTTCGCAGCAGCACAGGCTTGTGGCTTGATTCCGGTGTTGTGTATTGGGGAGACCCTTGAGCAGCGCGAATCGGGCAAGACTCTTGAAGTTGTCTCGCGTCAGCTTGGCAGCATCATCGAGGAGCTGGGTGTTGGTGCGTTCGCAAAGGCGGTAATTGCTTACGAGCCGGTCTGGGCCATTGGTACCGGGCTGACTGCTACACCGCAGCAGGCGCAGGATGTGCACGCAGCCATCCGTGCGCAGTTGGCGGCAGAGAATTCTGAAGTCGCACAAGGTGTGCGGCTTCTATACGGCGGCAGCGTGAAGGCGGCCAATGCGGTCGAACTGTTCGGCATGCCGGATATCGATGGGGGGCTCATTGGTGGAGCTTCCCTGAATGCAGATGAGTTCGGTGCGATTTGTCGCGCCGCGGGAAACTGAAAAAATGCTGGAAACAGTCGTAGTCGTTTTTCATCTGTTGGCTGCCCTGGGCGTAGTTGCCCTGGTTTTGTTGCAACAGGGTAAAGGTGCGGATGCTGGTGCGTCTTTCGGTGCAGGTGCTTCAAATACTGTATTCGGAAGCCAAGGTTCCTCTACCTTTCTTAGTAAGTTTACTGCTATACTTGCCGCCGGTTTCTTCATAACCAGCTTAGGGTTAGGTTACTTTGCTAAAGAGAAAGCTCATGTGCTGACTCAAGTAGGTTTGCCAAACCCAGCAGTGTTGGAAGTACCAAAAGCAAAGCCGGCTTCTGATGATGTCCCGGTGCTTCAAGAGCAAAAGTCGGCTACTCCAGCGACTGACGTACCTCCAGCTCAAGAGCAGAAGTAAGAAGGGTTGTAAACGCTGTATTGCCGAGGTGGTGGAATTGGTAGACACGCAACCTTGAGGTGGTTGTGCCCATAGGGTGTAGGGGTTCGAGTCCCCTTCTCGGTACCAATTATCAGGAGAGCCCGCTGTTGCGGGCTTTCTTGTAGGTGGAAGGTTACATTGACCCTGTAAGGGATCGGTCGTATACTTCCGCCCCAGCTTTGTCGCGGGGTGGAGCAGTCTGGTAGCTCGTCGGGCTCATAACCCGAAGGTCGTCGGTTCAAATCCGGCCCCCGCAACCAGTTTTAGCGGAGCCCCTTTTAAGGGGCTTTTTGTTAGCTGGACACTTTCAACGCCGCTGTTCGACGGCGTTTCAAGGATGGGCGTTTCGCCCATTTTTTTATTTTGCACAGCATGCACATACATGCACGAGGGGGTTCAGGTGTCGAGCAAGCTAGAAGAGTTGCAGGCCTTGTTGGCCCCGGTGGTCGTGGCCCTAGGCTATGAATGCTGGGGTATTGAGTTTTCGGCTCAAGGTCGCCACTCAATGTTGCGCGTTTATATCGATAAAGAGGGCGGCGTGCTGGTGGACGATTGTGCCATTGTCAGCCGTCAGATCAGCGGTGTTCTGGATGTTGAAGATCCTATCTCCGTTGAGTACACCCTCGAAGTTTCCTCGCCAGGCATGGAACGCCCACTGTTCACTATTGATCAGTTTGCAAAATTTGCCGGTGAACAAGTGAAGATCAAGCTGCGATCCCCGTTCGAAGGGCGTCGTAACTTTCAGGGCCTTCTGCGCGGTGTAGAAGAACAGGATGTCGTGGTGCAGGTAGAAGACCATGAGTTCCTGTTGCCGATCGATATGATCGACAAGGCCAACATTATTCCCAGTTTTGACTGAGACGCGGATCCCGCGGATCCAATGGCTTGCGAAAGGCGAGGCGTACGATGAGCAAAGAAGTACTGCTGGTTGTTGAGTCGGTATCCAATGAAAAGGGCGTACCGGCAAACGTGATTTTTGAAGCGTTGGAGCTGGCATTGGCCACTGCTACCAAAAAGCGTTTTGAAGACGAAGTTGATCTGCGTGTGGAAATCAACCGCCACACCGGTGCCTATGAGACTTTCCGTCGCTGGACGGTCGTCGAAGAAGCCGATCTGGATGATCCGGCCATCGAAACCTGGCCGAGCAAGGTTGCTGAAACGCACCCAGGCGCCCAGGTCGGTGACGTCGTCGAAGAAAAGATCGAATCCATCGAGTTCGGCCGTATTGCTGCACAGACCGCCAAGCAGGTCATCGTGCAGAAGGTTCGCGAAGCCGAGCGCGCTCAAGTCGTTGACGCCTATCGCGAGCGCCTGGGTGAAATCATCTCCGGCACTGTGAAAAAAGTTACGCGTGACAATGTGATCGTCGACCTGGGCAATAACGCCGAAGCGTTGCTGGCCCGCGAAGACATCATCTCTCGCGAAACCTTCCGCGTTGGCGTGCGTTTGCGTGCGCTGCTCAAGGAAATCCGCACCGAGAACCGCGGCCCTCAGTTGATCCTGTCGCGTACCGCGCCGGAAATGCTGATTGAGCTGTTCCGTATCGAGGTGCCGGAAATCGCCGAAGGTCTGATCGAAGTCATGGCTGCGTCCCGCGACCCGGGTTCGCGCGCCAAGATCGCGGTCCGTTCCAAGGACAAACGCATCGACCCGCAAGGCGCTTGCATCGGTATGCGCGGTTCGCGTGTCCAGGCAGTGTCGGGCGAATTGGGCGGTGAGCGTGTGGACATCGTCCTGTGGGACGATAACCCGGCGCAGTTCGTGATCAACGCCATGTCGCCGGCTGAAGTGGCGGCAATTATCGTTGACGAAGATGCCCATGCAATGGACATCGCCGTTGGCGCAGACAATCTGGCTCAGGCCATTGGTCGTGGTGGTCAGAACGTGCGTCTGGCCAGCCAATTGACCGGCTGGACCCTGAACGTGATGACCGAATCGGACATCCAGGCTAAGCAGCAAGCTGAAACCGGTGACATCCTGCGCAACTTCATCGACGAGTTGGAAGTCGACGAAGACCTGGCACAGGTGCTGGTGGATGAAGGCTTTACCAGCCTGGAAGAGATTGCCTACGTACCGTTGGAAGAAATGCTCAACATCGACGGCTTTGACGAAGACACCGTCAACGAGCTTCGCGCTCGGGCCAAGGATCGTTTGTTGACTAAAGCCATCGCTACTGAGGAAAAGCTGGCAGACGCCCATCCGGCCGAAGACCTGCTCTCGCTTGAGGGTATGGACAAGGATTTGGCGATGGAACTGGCGGTGCGCGGCGTAATTACCCGCGAAGACCTGGCCGAGCAGTCTATTGACGATCTGCTCGACATCGACGGCATTGACGATGATCGTGCCGGCAAGTTGATCATGGCCGCCCGAGCCCATTGGTTCGAGTAATTAGGCGCGGCCTGAGGAGAGAAGTGCATGACGCAAGTCACGGTGAAACAACTGGCCGATGAGGTCAAAACACCGGTAGAGCGCCTGTTGCAGCAGATGCGTGAGGCAGGTCTGCCGCACACCGCCGCCGATGAAGGTGTGAGCGATAGTGAGAAGCAGTCTTTGCTGACTCACTTGAAGAGCAGCCACAAGGCGAAAGTGGAAGAACCGCGCAAGATTACATTGCAGCGCAAAACCACCAGCACCCTGCGTGTTGCGGGTAGCAAGAGCATCAGCGTTGAAGTACGTAAGAAGAAAGTCTTCGTACAGCGCAGCCCGGAAGAAATTGAAGCCGAGCGCAAACGCGAACTGGAAGAACGTCGCGCAGTAGAAAATGCTGCACGTCAGAAGGCTGAAGAAGAAGCCAAGCGTCGCGCCGAAGAAGAAGCGCGTCGCCAGCCTGCTGCTGCGCAAACTGCTTCCACTGAAGCGGTCGCCGCACCTAGCGCGCCTGCAGAAGCTGTGCGTGAGGCTGCTCCGGCGGCCGCTGCACCAGCACCTGCTGCTGATGCCCGTAAGCGCGACGAACCTCGTCGTCCGGATAAACCGCGTGCCGACGATAACAGTCGTCGCGGTGGTGGTGGCGATGGCGAGCGCAAAAACGCTCCGCATCGTGCTTCGGTCAAAGAGAAAGCGCCTGCTCCACGTGTTGCCCCACGTACTACCGACGAAGAAAGCGATGGCTTCCGTCGTGGTGGTCGCGGCAAGGCCAAGCTGAAGAAACGCAATGCCCACGGTTTCCAGAGCCCAACCGGCCCTGTCGTGCGTGATGTGCAGATCGGCGAGACCATCACTGTTGGCGATCTTGCCAATCAGATGTCGGTCAAGGCTGCTGAAATCATCAAGTTCATGTTCAAACTGGGTACTCCAGCCACCATCAACCAGGTGCTTGATCAGGAAACTGCTCAACTGGTAGCCGAAGAACTGGGCCACAAAGTGACCCTGGTCAGCGACACCGCCCTGGAAGATTCCCTGGCAGAGTCCCTGAAGTTTGAAGGTGAGACCTTCTCCCGTGCGCCAGTCGTGACCGTAATGGGCCACGTTGACCATGGTAAGACTTCGCTGCTCGACTACATCCGTCGTGCCAAGGTAGCTGCTGGCGAAGCCGGTGGTATCACCCAGCACATCGGTGCGTACCACGCTGAAACCGAGCGCGGCATGGTCACCTTCCTCGACACCCCTGGTCACGCCGCGTTTACCGCAATGCGTGCCCGTGGTGCCAAGGCGACTGACATCGTGATCCTGGTAGTTGCAGCGGACGACGGCGTGATGCCGCAGACCATTGAAGCTGTCCAGCACGCCAAGGCCGCTGGTGTTCCACTGGTTGTTGCCGTGAACAAGATCGACAAGCCGGGCGCAGATCTCGATCGCATCCGTAGCGAACTGTCGGTTCACGGCGTGACGTCTGAAGAGTGGGGCGGTGATACGCCGTTCGTTTCGGTTTCGGCGAAAGTCGGTACCGGCGTGGACGAGTTGCTCGAAGCTGTCCTGCTGCAAGCTGAAGTCCTCGAACTGAAAGCAACCCCATCGGCCCCAGGTCGTGGTGTTGTGGTTGAATCGCGTCTCGACAAAGGTCGTGGCCCGGTGGCAACCGTGCTGGTTCAAGACGGTACCCTGCGTCAAGGCGACATGGTACTGGTCGGTTCGAACTATGGCCGTGTACGTGCCATGCTCGACGAGAACGGCAAGCCAATCAAGGAAGCGGGTCCTTCCATCCCGGTCGAGATCCTCGGCCTGGACGGTACTCCGGACGCTGGCGACGAGATGAGCGTGCTGTCTGACGAGAAGAAAGCCCGTGAAGTGGCTCTGTTCCGTCAAGGCAAGTTCCGCGAAGTCAAACTGGCTCGCGCTCACGCCGGCAAGCTGGAAAACATCTTCGAGAACATGGGGCAGGCAGAGAAGAAGACGCTTAACATCGTCCTCAAGTCTGACGTTCGTGGTTCCCTCGAAGCGTTGAACGGCGCCTTGAATGGCCTGGGTAACGACGAAGTGCAAGTGCGTGTTGTGGGTGGTGGTGTCGGTGGTATCACCGAGTCCGACGCCAACCTGGCACTGGCTTCCAACGCTGTACTGTTCGGCTTCAACGTGCGTGCCGATGCTGGCGCTCGCAAGATCGTCGAGCAGGAAGGCCTGGACATGCGTTACTACAACGTCATCTACGACATCATCGAAGACGTCAAGAAAGCCCTCACCGGCATGCTTGGCAGCGACGTCCGGGAGAATATCCTGGGTATTGCCGAAGTACGTGACGTGTTCCGCTCGCCGAAATTCGGTGCGATCGCCGGTTGCATGGTTATCGAAGGTACCGTGTACCGTAACCGTCCAATCCGTGTACTGCGTGAAGACATCGTTATCTTCGAAGGCGAGCTGGAATCCCTGCGCCGCTTCAAGGATGACGCTTCCGAAGTACGTGCCGGCATGGAATGCGGTATCGGCGTCAAGAGCTACAACGACGTCAAGGCTGGCGACAAGATCGAAGTCTACGAGAAGGTTCAGGTTGCTCGCAGCCTCTAACTCGCGCACTTCAGGAGCCACGTCGCGTGTGGGCATGCAAATGCCCCGCACAGCGTGCGGACTCTAAACGCAACGCCCGGTCTGGCTTTTGTCAGGCCGGGCGTTTGCCGCTTTCAGACCCCATGGGTTTCACCGTGTGGCAGTAACAGGTAACAAGACATGGCAAAAGAATACAGCCGTACCCAGCGTATCGGCGATCAGATGCAGCGTGAGCTGGCCCAACTGATCCGTCGCGAAGTCAAAGACCCTCGCGTTGGCCTGGTCACCATCACCGCTGTTGAAGTGAGCCGTGACGTGGGTCACGCGAAGATCTTCATCACCGTGATGGGGCAGGACAACAGCGAAGAAATCGCGCAAAGCATCAAGGTGCTCAACTCTGCCGCAGGCTTCCTGCGCATGCAGTTGGCCCGTGAAATGAAGCTGCGCAGCGTGCCCCAGTTGCACTTCCACTACGACGAAAGTGTCGTGCGTGGCGCGCACCTGTCGGCACTGATCGAGCGCGCCGTGGCTGAAGACAGCCAGCACCCATCCACACCTGAAGACGCCAAGGAGTAAGCGGTGGCTCAGGTCAAACGTATCCGTCGCAACGTCAGCGGCATCATTCTGCTCGACAAGCCGATTGGCTTTACCTCCAATGCCGCGTTGCAGAAGGTCCGCTGGTTGCTCAATGCCGAGAAAGCCGGACACACCGGCAGCCTCGATCCCCTGGCCACCGGCGTACTGCCGTTGTGCTTTGGCGAGGCCACCAAGTTCTCGCAATACCTGCTCGATTCCGACAAGGGTTACGAAACCCTGATGCAACTGGGCAAGACCACCACCACGGCAGACGCCGAAGGTGATGTTTTGCAGGTTCGCGACGTGACCGTTGGTCGTGCTGATATTGAAGCTGCCTTACCTGCTTTTCGTGGGCAAATCAGTCAGATACCGCCGATGTACTCGGCTCTCAAGCGTGATGGACAGCCCCTTTACAAGCTGGCACGTGCGGGCGAAGTAGTGGAGCGCGAACCGCGTTCTGTTACTATTGCGCGCTTGGAATTGCTCGCCTGTGAAGGTGACACCGCCCGGTTGGCCGTGGACTGCAGCAAAGGCACTTATATCCGTACCCTGGTGGAAGATATTGGTGAAAAGCTCGGTTGCGGCGCGTACGTTGCAGAGCTGCGACGTACCCAGG
Organism: Pseudomonas grimontii; assembly: GCF_007858185.1. Taxonomy (GTDB): domain Bacteria; phylum Pseudomonadota; class Gammaproteobacteria; order Pseudomonadales; family Pseudomonadaceae; genus Aquipseudomonas; species Aquipseudomonas grimontii. The sequence continues at coordinate 42,049 of NZ_VFES01000017.1, read as the reverse complement.
CCGGACCTTTCAGCCTGGCCCAGACGGTCACGCTGGAAGAGTTGGAAGCGGTACACGCAGAAGGCGGCAACGAAGCGGTTGATCGCTTCCTGATGCCGTCGGACAGTGGTTTGCTGGATTGGCCATTACTGCATTTTTCGGAACACAGCGCGTTCTACTGGCTTAACGGCCAGCCGGTACGCGCCCCGGATGCGCCGAAGTTCGGCATGGTGCGGGTACAGGATCATAACGGTCGCTTTATCGGTATCGGTGAAGTGAGCGAAGACGGGCGCATCGCGCCGCGTCGACTGATTCGGTCAGAATGACCGAACGAGTGTGGCTGTTAACAGGCACGGTCAACACTCATTTTTAGATACAGGGATTTGTCCCTGGCCTGTTGAAACTGCCCTTTGGGTGGTTTCCTGAAAAAAGGATTGCCTCATGGCTCTCGACGTTCAAGAAAAAGCACAAATCGTAGCTGACTACCAGCAAGCTGTTGGTGACACTGGTTCGCCAGAAGTGCAAGTTGCACTGCTGACCCACAACATCAACAAGCTGCAAGGTCACTTCAAGGCCAACGGTAAAGATCACCACTCCCGTCGTGGTCTGATCCGCATGGTAAACCAGCGCCGTAAGCTGCTGGACTACCTGAAAGGCAAGGATCTGGGTCGTTATCAGGCTCTGATCGGTCGCCTGGGTCTGCGTCGCTAATCAGCGATTGCGCTAGAGGTTGGTTGTCTGCCGTGTGTCAGTGGGATTCCCGCTGGCCCATGGTAGGCTCCCAGCCTCAAGTTTTATCTGGATACACGTTTTACCCCTGGACAAGGGTTGGGCCGATTCCCGACATTGCCCAAGAATTTCGCAAGAAGACAAGTTCCCCAAGAGCCACAAAGAAGGTAGGACACCGTGAACCCGGTTATCAAAAAATTCCAGTTCGGTCAGTCGACCGTTACCCTCGAGACAGGCCGTATCGCCCGTCAAGCCTCCGGCGCAGTGCTGGTTACCGTTGACGACGACGTTACCGTATTGGTGACCGTTGTTGGCGCCAAGCACGCTGACCCAAGCAAAGGCTTCTTCCCTCTTTCTGTTCACTACCAGGAAAAGACTTACGCTGCCGGTAAGATCCCTGGCGGTTTCTTCAAGCGCGAAGGCCGTCCTTCCGAGAAAGAAACCCTGACTTCCCGACTGATCGACCGTCCGATCCGTCCGCTGTTCCCAGAAGGCTTCATGAACGAAGTGCAGGTTGTCTGCACCGTCGTTTCCACCAGCAAGAAAACCGATCCTGACGTTGCTGCGATGATCGGTACTTCGGCTGCCCTGGCCATCTCCGGCATTCCTTTCGATGGTCCGATCGGCGCAGCCCGCGTTGCTTTCCACGAAAGCACCGGTTACCTGCTGAACCCGACTTACGAGCAACTGAAAGCGTCGAGCCTGGACATGGTCGTTGCAGGTACTTCGGAAGCCGTATTGATGGTTGAATCGGAAGCCAAAGAGCTGACCGAAGACCAGATGCTGGGCGCAGTACTGTTTGCTCACGACGAGTTCCAGGTTGTGATCAACGCTGTTAAAGAACTGGCTGCCGAAGCTGCCAAGCCTACCTGGGCCTGGGCTCCGCAAGCCGAAGCTACCGAACTGCTGGGCGCTATCCGCTCCGAGTTCGGCACAGCGATCTCCGACGCCTACACCATCACCGTCAAGGCCGACCGTTACGCTCGCCTGGGTGAGCTGAAGGACCAGGTTGTTGCCAAGCTGTCCGGCGAAGAAGGCCAGCCTTCTTCCAGCGAAGTCAAAGCAGCCTTCGGTGAAATCGAATACCGCACCGTTCGCGAAAACATCGTTAACGGCAAGCCACGTATCGACGGCCGCGACACTCGCACCGTTCGTCCGCTGAACATCGAAGTCGGCGTTCTGCCGAAGACTCACGGCTCGGCACTGTTCACCCGTGGTGAAACCCAGGCACTGGTAGTTGCGACCCTGGGTACTGCCCGTGACGCACAGCTGCTGGACACCCTGGAAGGCGAGAAAAAAGACCCCTTCATGCTGCACTACAACTTCCCTCCGTTCTCGGTGGGCGAGTGTGGTCGCATGGGCGGCGCTGGTCGTCGCGAAATCGGTCACGGCCGTCTGGCCCGTCGTTCGGTCCAGGCCATGCTGCCTGCTGCTGAGGTGTTCCCGTACACCATCCGTGTGGTGTCGGAAATCACCGAGTCCAACGGTTCCAGCTCCATGGCTTCGGTCTGCGGTGCTTCCCTGGCTCTGATGGACGCTGGTGTGCCGATGAAGGCGCCGGTTGCCGGTATCGCCATGGGCCTGGTTAAAGAAGGCGAGAAGTTCGCCATCCTGACCGACATCCTGGGTGACGAAGACCACCTGGGCGACATGGACTTCAAAGTAGCCGGTACCGCCAAAGGTGTTACCGCGCTGCAGATGGACATCAAGATCAAGGGCATCACCGAAGAGATCATGGAAATCGCTCTGGGCCAAGCCCTGGAAGCGCGCCTGAACATCCTCGGTCAGATGAACCAGATCATTGGTCAGTCCCGTACCGAACTGTCGGAAAATGCTCCGACCATGATCGCGATGAAAATCGACACCGATAAAATCCGTGATGTTATCGGTAAAGGCGGCGCGACCATTCGTGCGATCTGTGAAGAGACCAAGGCGTCGATCGACATCGAAGACGACGGCTCGATCAAGATTTTCGGCGAAACCAAGGAAGCTGCAGAAGCTGCACGTCAGCGCGTCCTGGGCATCACCGCTGAAGCTGAGATCGGCAAGATCTACGTCGGTAAGGTTGAGCGCATCGTCGACTTCGGCGCATTCGTCAACATCCTGCCAGGCAAAGACGGTCTGGTTCACATCTCCATGCTGAGCGACGCTCGCGTTGAGAAAGTGACCGACATTCTGAAAGAAGGCCAGGAAGTGGAAGTGCTGGTACTGGACGTGGACAACCGCGGCCGTATCAAGCTGTCCATCAAGGACGTAGCAGCAGCCAAGGCTTCGGGCGTTTAATTACCCCCAGGCTTCACGCTGAAAAAGAGGACTCTTCGGAGTCCTTTTTTACGCCTGCGGGAAAGTGCCGAAAAATCAGACGCTTAGTAAATCCCAAAAGCCGCAAGTTGCACGCAGGCAGGATCGCGTTCATGCAAGTTGCACGATTTCGAAATTTGGCTGTTTTTACAACTATATGATTTATAAGGATTTAATCCTCATTCGAGACTTGGCACACTGCCTGCAACAACCCTGTTAACGCTGCAGCATCAAGGTTCACACACTGCAGACTTTTAATAAAACAGGAGTTACTCGTATGAAGAAGTTCGCTCTCGCTACTGCTACCGCTCTGACCCTGGCCATGGGTGCTAACGTGGCCTTTGCTCAGACTTCCCAAGCTCCAATGACCCTGGCGGCCGGTGAAGCTACCAAGGCAAAAGAAAGCGTTTCGGATACTTGGATCACTACCAAAGTTAAATCCGATCTGCTGACCGAAAAAGGCATTCCTGGTTCGGATATCAAGGTTGAAACCAACAAAGGTGTGGTTTCCCTGTCTTCGACCGTAGCCATTTCGGATGCCCAGAAAGAAACTGCCGTAGCGATCACCAAGAAAATCAAAGGTGTAACCGCAGTTTCTGCTGACGGCCTGATGGCTGGCGGCGCTACCAAGGCAGACAACGTAGACAAAACCAAAGGCGCAGCTGCTGACGCCAAAGGCGCAACCTCCGATACCTGGATCACCACCAAAGTCAAAGCTGATCTGGTAACCGAGAAAGGCATTCCTGGCACCGACATCAAAGTCGAAACCAACAAGGGCGTAGTATCCCTGTCCTCTTCGGTCGCTGTGACCGAAGCACAGAAAACTACCGCGGTGAACATCACCAAGAAAATCAAAGGCGTTAAAGCTGTATCGGCCGATGGCCTGAAAGCAGAGTAACGCTCAATAGCTCGTCTGAACTAGCGGCGGCGGCGCGTGAGTTAGATATCCACTCAATGCACCTCTAAGTTTCATGCGACCGACCACACGGATGTGGTCATTACAGGCCCCGGCACTTCTGTGTCGGGGCCTGTTCTATTGTGGCGGGAAAGTAATGCGACAGCGGCTTGTCGTGGGCGCCTATTCGGCGTCCAGATGCATCGGTGTTATCACGCGACCATCTTTCTCTGCCTGGCCCAGTTGCGCGTCAATGAAGTAGACACGGTCGTCCTCCAGCTGCGCCTTATCCACCAAGTAGTCCTTGATCGTGCTCGCACGGTCCTGGCCCAACTGGCGCAGCAGCACGTCACTGCCACTCCAGAACTTGATGACGCCGTCTTTCAGCTTGGCGGAGCGCTCATTGCTGCTCAGGTCCTTCCATTCTGCTGGAGGCTGTTGTTTCAAGCGGGTGCGGTAAATGCCTTCGAGCAAGGGGGCCTTTTCGCTCTCAGGAACTTCCAGCAAGGAAGCTTGGGCTGGCACTTTATCGCCACGGCGCTGCAGCATTTTGTAGTAGTTGTATTGGTATTCCCGCTCCAGGCGCTGGGCCGCCAGGAATGGACCGTCGCTGCTGGCTGCGGCCGTGCCTTCGATTTCCAGGCGGAGGGCAGGGCGTTCTTTCAGCGCCTTGGCCAAGGTGTTCAGGGCGCCTTCGGCGTCTTTGTTCAATTCGCTGGAACCCGCCGCAAACGACACGCTGCCCAGGTCCTCCGCTCCACCTCCGGTGACCAACCCGCCAATAAACTTGAACGGCGCAGTGGCCGCTCGTACCACCAGATTGCGCAGGGTTTGCCACACAATTGGCATCACGCTGAATTGCGGGTTATTCAGGTCGCCGGATACGGGCAGTTCGATGGAGATCTTGCCGTCGCTGTCCTTGAGCAAGGCGATTGCCAGGCGAATCGGCAAGTCCACGGCATCGGCACTGTCGACTTTTTCGCCCAGTTGCAATTGCTCGACCACCACTTTGTTCTCAGCCTTCAACTGGCCCTTGGTGATCACGTAGTGCAGGTCAAGGTTGAGGCGGCCCTTGCGGATGCGGAAGCCGGCGAACTTGCCCGAGTAAGGCGTCAGCGTGGTCAACTCGACACGTTTGAAGCTGGTGGCGATGTCCAGCGCCGCCATCGGGTCAAACGGGTTCACGCTGCCTTTGATGGTGACCGGTGCATAACGGTCCACCTTGCCCTTGATGTCAACGCTCGCCGGCTTGGCCTGGCGACTGTCGATGGTGCCGATCTGCCCGTTGAGCTGTTGGATCGCAGTGGCGAAGTTGGGGGTGAGGCTGAAGTCAGCGAAGTTGGCCGAACCGTCGTTGATCGCAATCTGCCCGATATGGATACCCAGCGGCTTGTCTTTGCTAGCGGCGGGTTTGGCTGACGATTTGGCGCCACTGTCGGCCGGCTGTGGGATCAGTAAGTCGTCGACGTTGGTGGTGCGATCATCGTTGATCATGAAGCGCGCATACGGTTGCAGCAGGTTGACCTTGTCGATCGACAGGCTGTCGCCGTGTTGGTAGTTCACGCCTTCGAGCACCAGGCGCTGCCATTTGAGGAAGTCGCGGGTCTTGAGGGTGTCGAGGGTATGCAACTGGTCGACCTGCGCGCGGCCGGTGATCTGCAGCGCCAGGGGATCGGTGCTTTTCAGGTTCACGTCCAGGTCGCTGCCAAGCATGCCGCTACGCAATTCCAGACGGATAAACGGGCTGATATAGGACTGGGCGACCCGCAGGTCGATGTCCTTGGTATTGACCTTCAACTTGGCGCTGACCGGGTTGAGGTTGACCGTGCCGGTTGCCTGGATCTTGCCCTGCTTGCCCAGGCCGGTGTCGACCTTCAGGGTAAAGGGGCTCTGGTTGAGGCTGTCGAAGTTCTGCACGTCGACGTTCAACGGGCCCAGCTCCAGCGCTACCGCAGGCTTAGCCTGACGGTCGGCCAAATGCACTTGGTAGTTGCGCAGTTGGACGTCCTTGAGCAGCACTTGCCATGGCTTGCTCGGGGCAACGGGCGCAGGCTTTGGCGAATCAGCCGTGGCGGGTGCTGTGGCAGGCTCCGGCGCCTTGGCCGGTTTGTTCGGCTGGCCGGCGAACAGTTTTTGCCAGTCCAGTTGCCCATCCGCTTCGCGAGCCGCCCAGGTTTCGAGCTTATTGCTGCGGATCTTGCCGACCACCACCTGCTGTTTGGCCAGGTCCACCGTGGTCTCGCTGACGTCCAAACGCTCCAGGCGCACCAACGGCCGGCCATCCGGGGCCTTGATGGCGAATGGTGCGATGCTGGCGGCGGTGTTGGTCAGGTTCAGCTCGGTTTCTTTGGCCAGGCTGAACCTGTACTCGGTACTGAAGTTGAGCACGCCGTCTTCAAGTACCAGGGGTAAGGCGTCACGCACATAAGGCCACCAGGCTTTCATCTTGCCACCGGTGACTTTGAGCGTACCTTCGGAGGTGATCGGCACCAGGCTGAAGTTGCCTTTCCAGTCGATCTGCCCACCTTCAGGGCCGGCGGCCACCAAGGTCATGTCCGCATTGTCTTCCGGCAGGGTGCTGAGGTTCTTCAGCTCGAAGTCGAGTGTGTCGTAGAGGAATTCGATAGGTTCGCTGGGGCGCAAGTCTTGAAAATGCACGTAACCGCCGGCCAGCTTGATGCTGTCGACACGCAGCGGGAACGGCTTGGAGTCGGGGTCGGCAGGGGTAGGCTCGCTTGGTGGCAACTTGAACAACTGCGCCAGATTCAACTCGCCTGACTTGTCGAACAACAACTCGGTCTTGGGCTTGTCCAGTTGCACATCCGCCAGGTGCAGGGCGCGGGTCCACAGGCTATCGACCTGCAGGTTGGCGTAAAGCCGTTCGAAACCTACCTGTTCCTTACCGGGTTCGCCGATCTTCAAGCCCCATACCGTTACTTCCAGGCTGAACGGGTTAAGTTCGATCCGTTCGATGCGTGCTGGCACCGTGGCGTAATTGGCCAACTGTTGGTTGGCAACGCGAAGAGCGATGCCAGGCAAAATCAGAAAACCCAGCAAGCTGTACAACGCAAGGGCAGTCAACAAGGCGCCAGCGGCGCGAATCAATCCTTTGGGCATGGGGCGGCGCCATCTATGTCAAACAGGAGTGCCTTGGAGTATGGCACGGGTTTTCGGTTCCGAAGAACCGGGCCTTTAGGATGCTTCTTACAGTTGCAGTATCAGAGTCTTCAGCGGTGGCTGTTGATCTTGTGAGGGAAAGTCCGCACCTGGCGTCATGATTTTCCAGTCCCGCACCGCACGCCCAGCCTTTTGTGCACAACGCAGCACCTGTTCACGCCAATCCTCCATGCTGACTTTTGCCAGGTTGTTACAGCAGATCAGCACGCCATTGTCGGCAGTAGCGAGCAGTGCAGGCTTGAGCAGGCTCTGATAGTCACGCAACAGGTCGACCGTACCGAAGGCACTCTTGGCCCAGGCCGGCGGGTCGAGCAACACCAAGTCATATTGACGCGGCTCCAGGCGCGGATAGCTCGGCAGTTTCTGCCCGCGACGCTGGGTGATCGGCAGCCCGGCCAGTTGGCGAATCGCCGGGAAGTAGTCCGATTGCACGAACTCCATGGGTGGAAGCTGTGGATTGAGCAGGCCGTTTTCACGCCCGACCGCCAGGTTGCCCTCGGCGAAGTCCAGGTTGCATACCTCGCGCGCGCCACCGGCAGCAGCGCTCAGGCCCACCCCACAGGTGTAGGCAAACAGGTTCAGTACGCTTTTGCCGGCGCTGTGGTCCTTGACCCAGCCGCGCGTATTGCGCAGGTCAAGGAACAGCAGCGGGTCCTGGCCGGCGTGGCGCCCGCGTAAACGGTAGTTGAGGCCCCATTCGTGGCCCACAAGGTCTTCCAGCGCGGCAGGTTCGGCGCGGTATACAGAATCTTCGCGATCGACCCGCGAGTTGCCGCGGGAGCGGTCGTTGTAAACCAGCAGCAACTCCAGGCCCATGTACTGGTTGATCAGTTGGTGCAGTTCCAGCAGGTCGGCGGTTTCCAGCGACTGATGGAAGCTTTGCACCAGTAACTGCGGGCCATAGCGGTCGATGGTCAGGCCGCCGGCGCCTTCCTGGCTGCCATGGAACAGCCGATAGCAGTCGGTGCCCTGGGCGTGCAGCTCGCTGATCAGGTCTTGGCGATGATCGAGGGCGGCGCGCAGCGCCTGATTCAAGGGAAACATGGAGCGCGCCTTGCTTAGGTAAATGGGGGAAATAAGGGCGCGGAGTTTAACAGCTATGGCGCCTTGCCTACATCAACCCCATCCGCCGGTGTGCACGCTGCACCGAACCATTGCGCATCGCCCAGCGCAACAACGGCGCGCTGCGCTTGACCCCAGCGCGGATCATCCGGCGTTGCAGCGGGCTCTGGTGCTGATCGAGCAGGGTGCTGGCCCAGTCTGGCAGCAGGTCGATCCCGGCTTGCATCATCAAGGCGCCAAAAGGTTTGGCCAACGTGCTGGGGGAGGGCGCGTTCAGCAACAGGCGCAGCACTTCGCGGCTGCGCTCGTCGCACAGTAATTGCGGGCGGATATTCTCAAGGTAATCGGAAATTTCCTGCCGTGAATGCGGCACATGCTGCGCGCCCAGCCGTTCTGCGACGACTGCGATCTCGCTGTAGTAACGATCCTGGTCACGGCCAGAGAGGTGCGGGTTGCAATAGCGCAAGTGGGCAGCAAGAAAGTTGCTCACCTCTGCCACATGTACCCAGGTCAGCAACTCTGGATCGCTGGCCGCGTAAGGCCGCCCGTCCGGGGCATGGCCAACCACCTGCAGGTGAATGGTGCGCACTTTTTCGATCAACCAATCGGCGTCCTTGCGCGAGCCGAACGTCGTACCGGAAATAAACTGCGAGGTACGGCGCAGGCGCCCAAGCATGTCCTGGCGAAAATTCGAATGGTCCCACACGCCGGCCAGTGCCAGTGGGTGCAAGGCTTGCAGCATCAAGGCACTGATGCCGCCGATGAGCATGCTGCTGAAGTCGCCATGGACTTGCCAACTGACCGAGTCCGGTCCGAACAGGCCAGGATCGCCCTTGGGGTTTTCCAGGTCCAGTTGGCCCAGTGACAAGCCGGTGAGGCTCATCAGCTGGGTTTCGATACGGGTACGGATAAATTCCATGGCGACTCGGGTTTTCCTATCGGTTCAGGCGTTTGTCGATCAGGCCGTCGACGACGCTGGGGTCGGCCAGGGTCGAGGTATCACCCAGGCTGTCCAGTTCATTGCAGGCGATCTTGCGCAAAATCCGGCGCATGATCTTGCCGGATCGGGTTTTCGGCAGGGCCGGTGCCCATTGGATCAGTTCCGGCTTGGCAAAGCTGCCGATTTCCTTGCTGACCAGTTCCAGCAGGTGTTTTTTCAGCGCATCGCTGGGTTCGACGCCATTCATGGGGGTGACGAAGGCGTAGATGCCCTGGCCCTTGACGTCGTGGGGGTAGCCCACCACGGCGGCTTCGGCCACCTGGTCATGCAGTACCAGCGCACTCTCTACCTCGGCGGTGCCGATACGGTGGCCGGACACGTTGATCACATCGTCGATACGCCCGGTGATCCAGTAGTCGCCGTCCTCATCGCGGCGCGCGCCGTCACCGGTGAAATAGTAGCCGGGGTAGGGTTTGAAATAGGTGTCGACCATGCGCTGCGGGTCGCCGTAGACGCTGCGAATCTGCCCCGGCCAGCTGGCCTTGATCGCCAGTACGCCGCTGCCGGCACCGCTGATGACCTTGCCTTGTTCATCCAGCAGCACGGGCTGTACACCAAACATCGGCTGGGTGGCGCAACCCGGTTTGATGCGCTGCGCGCTGACCAACGGGCTGAGCATGATGCCGCCGGTCTCGGTCTGCCACCAGGTATCGACAATAGGGCAACGCTGTTCGCCCACCGCGTTGAAGTACCAGTCCCAGGCTTCCGGGTTGATCGGCTCACCGACGCTGCCCAGCAGGCGCAGGCTGGCGCGGGAGGTCGTCTCCAGCGGGCCGTGGCCCTCGCGCATCAATGCGCGCAAGGCGGTAGGGGCGGTGTAGAAGATATTCACCTGATGTTTATCGATGACCTGCCAGAAGCGCGAACTGTCCGGGTAGCTCGGCACACCTTCGAACATCAGCGAAGTGGCGCCATTGGCCAGCGGCCCGTACACGATGTAACTATGGCCGGTGACCCAACCCACATCGGCGGTGCACCAGAACACCTCACCGTCGCGGTAATCGAGTACGTACTTGAAGGTCATTGCCGCCTGGAGCAGGTAGCCGCCCGTGGTGTGCAGCACGCCCTTGGGTTTACCGGTGCTGCCGGAGGTGTAGAGGATAAACAGCGGGTCTTCGGCATCCATCGGTTCGGGAGGGCAATCGTCGCTCGCCGCATCCAGTACCTGTTGATACCTGAGGTCGCGGCCTTCGCTCCAATTCACTTGGGCGCCGGTGCGTTGTACGACCAGCACCGTGCTGACGTTGGGGCAACTGGCCAGGGCCTTGTCGACATTCTGTTTCAACGCCACCGGCTTACCACCGCGCACGCCTTCATCGGCAGTGATCACGGTGCGGCAGTCGGCGTCTAGAATGCGGTCGCGCAGGGCGTCCGGTGAGAACCCGCCAAAGACCACCGAGTGCACCGCGCCAATCCGCGTGCAAGCCAGCATTGCGTAGGCCGCTTCCGGGATCATCGGCATGTAGATACACACCCGATCGCCTTTTTTCACACCACGGCTTTTCAGCACATTGGCCAGGCGGCAGACGTTTTGGTGCAGTTGGCGGTAGGTGATTTTGGAAGATTTTGCAGGATCATCACCTTCCCAGATGAAGGCCGGCTGATCGGCGCGTTGCGCGAGGTGACGGTCGATGCAGTTGTAGCTGACGTTTAACTGGCCACCGGCAAACCATTGGGCGGCACCGGTCTTGATGTCTGACTGCTGGACGGTGTGCCACGGTGTTATCCAGTCGAGAAAGCCCTTGGCCTGTTCGGCCCAGAACGTGTCCGGCTGTTCGATGGATTGGCGATAGAGGCGCTGGTAGTCCTCTTGACTGAGTTGCGCAGCCCGGCGGACGGCATCGGCGGTGGGAAACGTGCTGATATCGAACATGAGCGATCCTTATTCTTGTTTTTGCGACAAGTCATAAAGATGCACCCTGTATGGAGAGGGTTCAAGGCCAACGTCCAAACGGACGTTGGCCTTGCGGTACCTGCATCAGCCGCGGTGACGACCGCGGAAGTAGTTGATCAGGCCCTGGGTCGAAGCGTCTTCGGCCAAGGTTTCTTCGGCACCGGTGAGGCGATTGTAAACGCCCTTGCCCAGCTCCTTGCCCAGCTCCACGCCCCATTGGTCAAAGGCGTTGATGCCCCAGATCACGCTTTGCACGAACACTTTATGTTCATACATGGCAACCAGGGCGCCCAAGCGACGCGGGCTGATGCGTTCAACCACCAGGGTGTTGCTCGGACGGTTGCCCGGGATCACCTTGTGCGGTGCCAGCTTCTGCACTTCGTCTTCCGGGATGCCCTTGTCGCGCAGCTCGGCTTCGGCTTCGCTGCGGGTCTTGCCGAGCATCAGAGCCTGGCTCTGGGACAGGCAGTTGGCGTACAGCCACTGATGGTGGTCGGACACCGGGTTGAAGCTGACGATCGGCACGATGAAGTCGGCGGGGATCAGTTGGGTGCCCTGGTGCAGCAACTGGTGGTAAGCATGTTGACCGTTGCAGCCGACGCCACCCCAGATCACCGGGCCTGTATCGGTGGACACCGGCTTGCCGTCCTGGCGAACGCTCTTGCCATTGGACTCCATGTCCAGCTGTTGCAAGTGCTTGGTGATGTTACGCAGGTAGTGGTCATACGGCAGGATTGCATGGCTCTGCGCACCCCAGAAGTTGCCGTACCAAACGCCCAGCAGGCCCAGCAGCACCGGCATGTTCTGTTCGAACGGCGCGTTCTGGAAATGCTGGTCCATGGTGTAGGCACCGGACAGCAGTTCCTTGAAGTTGGACATGCCGATGGCCAGGGCGATTGGCAAGCCGATGGCCGACCACAACGAATAACGGCCGCCGACCCAGTCCCACATCGGGAAGATGTTTTCTTCGCGGATACCGAAGGCCACCGCTGCCGCGTTGTTGCTCGACACGGCGATGAAGTGGCGATACAGCTCAGCTTCCGAGCCACCCTGGGCCAGGTACCAGGCGCGGGCGGCCTGGGCGTTTTTCAGGGTTTCCAGGGTGTTGAAGGATTTCGACGAGACAATAAACAGCGTGGTCTCGGCGCGCAGCTTCATGGTCAGCTCGTGGAACTCGCTGCCATCAATGTTCGCCAGGTAGTGGCAGCGCACGCCTTTATGGGCGTAGGACAACAGCGCTTCAGAGACCAGCTCCGGGCCGAGGAACGAGCCACCGATGCCGATGTTCACCACGTCGGTGATCGGCTTCTCGGTGTAGCCACGCCACAGGCCGTCGTGGATGCGACCGACCAGGTCGGTGATCTGGTTCAGCACCTTGTGTACGTCCGGCATGATATTCACACCGTTTACCGACAGCTTGTCGCCCACCGGGCGGCGCAGTGCGGTGTGCAGGGCAGGGCGGCCTTCGGAGGAGTTGACCGGCTCGCCGGCGTACAGTGCGTCGATCGCGCCTTTGAGGTTCACTTCCTTGGCAAGGCCCACCAGCAGGTCACGGGTTTCGCTGGTGATCAGGTTTTTCGAGTAATCGAGGAAAAGTCCGCAGCTGCTCAAGGTGAACTGGGAAAAGCGCTGGGGATCGGCATTGAACGCTTCGCGCATGCTGAAATCCTGCATGGCTTGGCGATGTTGATTGAGCGCTTGCCAGGCGGGCAGAGCGGTAACGTCATGAGGGGTGCGGTAGTACGCCATCGCTGCGGGTTTCCTTTTATTACGGGGACTGCCTTTAGGACACTTCAAAGTCCGGAACATCCAGTCTTATCTCAAGGATTGGGTTCCAGACAGCGCTAACCATAGCGCAGGGCGATTACATTAAACCTAGCGTGTCGATATGTCTTGGCTTTGTCTGCGCTGTGGCCGGTACTTTTTTATACCGGCACAGCGATCAGGGCAATCGGCGGGGTGTTCAGAGAGGTCAGTTGAGGTTCAGATGCAGGTTGTCGATCAGGCGGGTCGTGCCTAGAAAGGCGGCCACCAGAATCACAATATCCCGATCCTCAGCCGTGGCGGTCCGCAGGTGCACGCCCTGGCGCACTTCGAGGTAATCCAGGCGCAACCCGGCGGCCTCTATCTGCTGCACCTGTTCGGCGCGCAGTCTGGCGAAGTCGTGATCACCGCTTTTGATGGCTGCGGCAATCTGGTTGAGGCTGCGGTACAGCACCGGTGCGATCGCACGTTCTTCTTCGCTGAGAAAGCCATTACGCGACGACAGCGCCAGGCCATCATCGGCGCGCACGGTGGGCTCGCCAATGATCTGGATCGGCATGTTCAGGTCATGGACCATGGCGCGAATCACGGCCAGTTGCTGGTAGTCCTTCTGGCCAAATACGGCAATGTCCGGCTGGACCATGTTGAACAATTTGCTGACCACGGTCGCCACACCTTCGAAATGCCCGGGACGGCTGGCGCCGCACAAACCTTCGGACAATTGCGGGACGCTGACGCGGGTCTGGCCGGTCATGCCGCCGGGGTACATCTCCTCGACGGTCGGAGCGAACAGCAGGTTGCAGCCGGCCTGCAGGAGTTTTTCCTGGTCGGCGGCCAAGGTGCGAGGGTACTTGTCCAGGTCTTCGCCGGCGCCAAATTGCAGCGGGTTGACGAAAATACTCGCAACGACAAAGTCCGCCTGCTGCACAGCCTTGCTGACCAGGCTGGCATGCCCGCTGTGCAGGTTACCCATGGTGGGCACGAAGCCGATGCGTTTGCCTGCCTTGCGGGCGTGGGCGACGGCGGCTCTTAGTTCGCGTACGGTTTTTACGGTGTTCATGCAGAGAATCCGTGTTCGGCGCCTGGGAAGGTCACGCCTTTGACTTCGGCCACGTAAGCACTCAATGCGGCGTGGATGCTGTCCTGGCCAGTCATGAAATTCTTCACGAACTTCGGCACGCGGCCGGTCATCGACAGGCCGAGCATGTCGTGCAGCACCAGCACCTGGCCGTCGGTGGCCGAGCCCGCGCCAATACCGATCACCGGCACTTTAACGGCCTGGGTGATTTCTGCTGCGAGTTCGCTGGGCACGCATTCGAGCAGGATCATCGCAACGCCCGCCTGTTCCAGGGCGATGGCATCGGCACGCATCTGGCGCGCCTGGGCTTCGTTGCGGCCTTGTACCTTATAGCCGCCGAGGATGTTCACGGACTGTGGCGTAAGGCCCATATGTGCACAGACTGGCACCCCGCGCTCAGCCAGCAGGCGAATCGACTCGGCGAGCCACACGGCGCCCTCGACTTTGACCATGTGTGCACCGGCACGCATCAGTTTCCCGGCGTTCAGGAAGGTCTGCTCGACCGTGGCGTAATCCATGAACGGCAGGTCGGCGATGATGAATGCGCCGTCATTACCGCGCTTGACGCTGGCGGTGTGGTAGGCCAGTTCATCGGTGGTGACGGGCAGGGTGCTGTCATTCCCTTGAAGGACCATGCCCAGGGAGTCACCTACCAGTAACACTTCAACCCCGGCCTGGCAGCTGGCGTGGGCGAAGGTGGCGTCATAGCAGGTCAGCATGGTGATTTTTTCACCTTTGAGCTTGAGGCTCTGCAAGGTGGTCAGGGTAATGTCTGGCATGAAAAGGGTCCTCGTTCAGGCGCTTGGAAACAGCGAGTTACGCGCGTGAGTCTTCGTTTATACAGGCGCACTGTCTTGAGAGCAGTGCTTATAAGGCCTGGATTGCGCCCTTCAGCGCCGGGTTGGCGGCAGCGGGACGCCTATAGTCGTGAGGAGGACACGGGAAGTCAATTGGATGTGTTACCGCATTGTTACGATGGCGGTGTTACCGCTGTTACTGACGCGATTCAGCAACGGGGAGCCGTTCCAGGCCGACAAACGGGCAGGCTTCAAGCAGGGTGCTGAGGCGTTTGCCATCCGGCAATTGCAAGGCGGCAGGCGCCAGTTCGGCCAGTGGGTACAACACAAACGCACGCAGGTGCATCTGGTAGTGGGGCACCTTCAGGCGCGGTTCGTCGATCAGGCGATCGCCAAACAGCAGAATGTCCAGGTCAAGCGTGCGCGGGCCCCAACGCTCCAGGCGCTCGCGGCCTTGGTCGTTTTCGATGGCTTGCAGCGCATCCAGCAGATCTAGTGGCGCAAGGCTGCTGTCCAGGGCGGCAACCGCGTTGGTGTAGCGCGGTTGGCCCGGGAGCAGGGAGTCACTTTGGTAAAAGGCGGACACACCCGCGACGCAAGTGCCTGGCAATTGCGCCAGCGCTTCGATAGCGCTGCGCAATTGCTGGTCCGGGGCGGCCAAGTTGCTGCCCATGCCGATGTAGATGCGTTCCACGTTTATTCGCCCGCAGCGCCCGAGGCATCGGCAGCACTGCGTTTACGCTTGGTGCCACTACGACGACGCTTCTTCGGCCCAGCGCCTTCAGCATCACCCTTGCTGCCGAGGTCGCGAATCATGTCGCGGCGCTGGCTGTCATTGGCATCCTGATAGTCGGTCCACCATTCGCCGAGGCCGTCGGTCTGTTCACCGGCGCTTTCGCGCAGCAGCAGGAAATCGTAGCCGGCGCGGAAGCGTGGGTTGTCCAGCAGCAGGTCGGCGCGCTTGCCGCTGCGGCGGGGCAGGCGTTCCTGCATGTCCCAGATCTCGCGGATCGGCAGGGTGAAACGTTTCGGGATAGCGATGCGCTGGCACTGTTCGGCGATCAGCTCGTGAGCGGCTTCCTGCATGGCCGGGATCGGCGGCATGCCACGGTCCTGCAGGCGCAGTACGCGCTTGGGCAGGGCCGGCCACAACAGGGCGGCAAACAGGAACGCCGGTGTTACCGGTTTGTTCTGCTTGATGCGCAGGTCGGTGTTGATCAACGCTTCGCTGATCAGCGTGTGGGTATAGGTCGGGTTGTGTTCCAGTGCTTCGGCGCTGGCCGGGAACAGTGGGTCGAACAATTGCAGGTCGACCAGCATTTCGAAGGTGTCGGCGGCGTAGCCCGAGAGGAACAGCTTGAGCACTTCTTCGAACAGGCGCGCGGACGGGATTTCCTGCAGCATAGGTGCCAGCTCGCGTATCGGTGCGGCGGTGTGTTTCTCGATACCGAAGTTGAGCTTGGCGGCGAAGCGCACGGCCCGCAGCATGCGTACCGGGTCTTCCTGATAGCGCTGCGTGGGGTCGCCGATCAGGCGGATCAGGTTATTGCGGATGTCGTGTACGCCATTGGCGTAATCGAGGATGCGTTCGCTGACCGGATCGTAATAGAGGGCATTGATGGTGAAGTCGCGGCGCTGCGCGTCCTCTTCCAGGGTGCCGTAGACATTGTCGCGCAGGATGCGCCCGCTCTCGTTGCGGGAAGACTGATTAGTGTCTTCCTCTTCATCGTTTTGCGGGTGGCCGGCACGGAAGGTCGCGACCTCGATGATTTCGCGACCAAAGTGGATATGCACCAGCTTGAAGCGGCGGCCGATGATTCGCGCATTGCGAAATTCGGCACGCACTTGCTCAGGCGTGGCGCTGGTGGCGACGTCGAAATCCTTCGGCGTGATATTGAGCAGCATGTCGCGTACACAACCGCCCACCAGATAAGCCTGGTAACCGGCGTTCTGCAAACGTTCGACGATATTCACCGCATAACGGCTGAACTGGGCGCGTTGCAGCGAATGCTGGCTGCTGTTGAGCACTTCAGGCGTGCTGCGTTTGTGTTGCGTACGACGCAAGGGAGAACGGAATGACTGGAACAACTTCTTCAGCATGGGATGCACTGTTTGAAGGAATGTTCGGCCATAACGAAGAATGACCGCATGATGGGCCGGGATTCTAGCATTTAGTCAGGGGATGGTGTAGGAACAAGCTACAGGCATTGCGCCATAAGCGTTTGAACGTCAAATTCCAGAAACTACAAGGGGAGCCGAAGCTCCCCCAGAAGTAGTTGCGTGCTCTATTTTTATTATTGGTTTCGGGCTTCTTGTTTTTGTTGATCGCCCTCGCCATGAAGCTTCACCTTCATGACACTCCCAATCGGGAGTCAAGAGCAAACGGATTGCTTTGGTCGCTGTGTTGCTGATCTACGATCCAACCAGTTCAGGCTCTGCCTTAGGGCAGTTTTTGTTGTTCTCGGCCTGGTTGCGGGGCAAGCCCCAAATGCAACGCCTCTCCAAAAGAATCAGTTAGCTGCGCCTCCGCCGTGTTGTTTTTGTTATGCGTGAGTCGATTCGTCTTATTTTTATTGTCTTGTACAAAGCTTGTTATTGTTTTTGTACTAAGCATATAGCAGGGTGCGTGCCAACTTTTTCGCCGCCCAGCAAAACCGGGGGGTTGAGGTCGTTTTGGGTTTTTGACGGGCCAAAAAAAGCCGGGGCTTCGTTACCGTAAGCCCCGGCTTTTGTTACGTGACAAATCAGCGGTAACAGTTTTTTCACATCGGTGGGTGTTACCTGTGGGGGCGCACCCTCAGCTTTCGCTGGCCACACCGGTCTTGCGCCGTGGAATGCCCAGGCGCTGGCGCCGTTCCCACAGGCACTTACGGCTCACGCCCAGTTTGCGTGCCAGCTCGGTCTCGGTCATGTGGTCCTGATGCTCAAGGACGAAATGCTGGAAGTAGTCTTCCAGTGACAAATCTTCCGTTGGCTCATGGCTGGTATTGCTACCGCCGCCCTGTGTCGGGGCCAGGCCGATGAAGTCGTCATCCTCCAAGTCACTGAGTTCAATATCGATACCCAGCAGCTCGGCGGAAATTTCCGGGCTTTCCGACAGGATCACCGCACGTTCGACCGCATTCTCCAGCTCCCGCACGTTACCCGGCCACGAGTAATGCCGAATCGCTTGCTCGGCGTCCGGCGCGAACTTCAGGTCGGTACGGTTGATGCGCGCACTCTGGCGCAGCAGGAACGCGCTGGCGATCTCATTGACGTCGGCGCCGCGCTCACGCAGGGCCGGCAATTTGAGCGCGATCACGTGCAGGCGGTAATACAAGTCTTCACGGAACTGACCGATCTTGGCCAGGCTCTTCAGGTCGCGGTGGGTGGCTGCGATCAGGCGTACATCAACCTTCTGCGATTGCACCGAGCCTACACGGCGAATCTCACCTTCCTGCAGCACACGCAGCAGTCGCGCTTGGGCTTCCAGCGGCAACTCGCCGATTTCATCAAGGAACAGCGTACCGCCGTCCGCCGCTTCCACCAGGCCCGCACGCCCGGCACTGGCGCCGGTAAATGCGCCTTTCTCGTGGCCGAACAGTTCGGACTCGATCAGGGATTCGGGGATCGCTGCACAGTTCACCGAAATCATCGGCGCCTTGGCGCGCTTGGACAGGTTGTGCAGGGCACGGGCCACCAGTTCTTTGCCGGTGCCTGACTCGCCCTGGATCAATACATTGGAGTCGGTCGGCGCGACTTTACGGATCTTGCTGTACAGGTCCTGCATCGGTGGGCAGGAGCCAATGATGCCGATCTCGCCGTTGCTATTGTCGACGCCCGGTTTGTCGGCGCCGTTGGTCGCTTTGCCGGCGGGGCGTTGTTCGGCAGGCGCGCTGCTGGCTGACTGGCGGTCACGCAGGATGCGGGCCACGGCCTGGAGCATTTCATCGTGGTCAAACGGCTTGGCGATGTAGTCCACCGCGCCCATCTTCATGGAATCAACCGCCGAGCGCAGGCTGGCGTAGCTGGTCATGATCAGCACCGGAGTGCCCTGGCCAAGCTTGATCAACTCGGTGCCCGGCGCGCCCGGCAGGCGCAGGTCACTGACAATCAGGTCGAACGTGGGGATGCTGAAACGCTCTTGTGCTTCCTGCACCGAGCCGGCTTCGCTGACTTGGTACTGATTACGTTCAAGCAGGCGACGCAAGGCAGAGCGGATAATTGTTTCGTCTTCGACGATCAAAATGTGCGGCATTGATTCAATTCTCTCGACGGTCTCAGTTCACAGCGGACGTCGCTTCGACATGACGCGGCAAGGTCACCCGAATACGGGTGCCGCGTTGGCTTTCGGTGTCAGCCGGGCTGTCGATGGTGATTTGTCCATAATGCTCTTCAACGATGGAATAGACCAGTGCAAGGCCCAGACCGGTACCTTCACCTGGGTCCTTGGTAGTGAAGAAGGGTTCGAACAATCGGTCCATGATGTTCTGTGGAATGCCGCTGCCTTCATCTTCGACGATCAGATCGACGGTATGTTCGAAAGCCTCGGTCTTGACGCGTACCGCACCACCGGCAGGGGTTGCATCGCGGGCGTTGGACAGCAGGTTGATCAGCACTTGCGCCAGGCGTTGTGAGTCGCCGTCGACCCAATGGTCGGGGTCGCACAAGTTGAAAAACTGTACTTCGAAATTGCGCCGGTTCAAGGCGAGCAGCCCAATGGCATCCTGGGCCACTTCGGCCAGGCACACCGCCTCATCCAGATTCTGATGGCCGCCGGCATGGGCGAAGCTCATCAGCGACTGCACGATGCGCGAGACGCGCTTGGTCTGTTCGAGGATCTGCCCGCTGATTTCGATGATTTCGCCGTCCTCCTCACGCTCTTCCCGCAGGTTTTGCGCGAGGCAGGCGATACCGGTGATCGGGTTGCCGATTTCGTGGGTCACGCCCGCTGCCAGGCGACCAATGCTGGCCAGGCGCTCGGAGTGCACCAGCTTGTCTTCCAGCATCTGGGTTTCAGTCAGGTCTTCGACCAGCAGCACCAGGCCGCTGTTACCGGGTGCCAGCGGTTCATCGATCGCGGCTTTGTGCAGGTTGAGCCAGCGCGTCTGGCCGTCGAGCGCCAGGTGCTGCTTGTGCAAATGCTCGTCGGGCAAATTGATAAAGCCCTGGAGCAGTTCTTTCCACGGATCGCCCAGGGTATTCAGGCGCGAGCCCACCACCCGTTGCGCAGCGATGCCGGTGAGTTCTTCCATGGCCTTGTTCCACATCAGGATCTCCTGATCCTTGGCCAGCGAACACACGCCCATCGGCAGTTCCTGCAGGGTCTGGCGGTGGTAGCGGCGCAAGGCGTCGAGTTCGGCCGCCAGGCCGGTGAGGCGTGAGTGGTAATCCTCCAGCCGGCTTTCGATGAAATGGATGTCCTCTGTCACGTAGTTTTCGCCGCCGGCCTTGTAGGGCAGAAAGGTTTCCACCATGTCCTGGGACACGCTGGGGCCCATCAGGCCGGACAGGTTGGCTTCGATGCGGTCACGCAGACGACGCAGCGCGTACGGGCGGCGCTCGTCAAAGGGCAGGTACAGGTCGCGCAACGCCTGCTCGACTTCCTTCTGAGCCGCCTTGGCGCCGAGGGGCTTGGCCAGTTGCGTGGCGAACTCCTGGGGCGAGGCCGCGTGCAGCTCGCGGCGTTGCGGGCGACGCACGTTATCCACCGCGCACGCCTCGGCGGCGCTGGTCTCTTCCGGGCTGGCATTGGTGAACAGCGAGATCAGGGTGAACATCAGTACGTTGGCGGCCAGCGAGGCAATCGCCGCCATGTGCCAACTGGTGTCGTCCAGCACGTAGATCATGTTCAGCAGCGGAATGTAGAAACCCTGCAGGTTACCGACCAATGGCAGCAGCATCGTGACGATCCATACCAGGATCCCGGCCAGCAGCCCGGCGATAAAGCCACGGCGATTGGCGGTCGGCCAGTACAGCACCGACAGCACCCCCGGCAGGAATTGCAAGGTGGCGACAAATGCGACGATGCCCAGGTTGGCCAGGTCTTGCCCGGCGCCGAGCAACAGGTAGAACCCGTAGCCGGCCATGATGATTGCGACGATCAGCGCGCGGCGTGTCCATTTCAGCCAGCGGTAGATATTGCCCTCGGCGGGCGGCTGGTACAGCGGCAGCACCAGGTGATTGAGGGCCATGCCCGAAAGGGCCAGCGTCGTGACGATAATCAGCCCGCTGGCAGCAGACAAACCGCCGACGTAAGCCAGCAGCGCCAACGCCGGGCTATTGGCGGCGATACCGATACCCAGGGTGAAATACTCGGGGTTGGTGGTGGCTCCCAGTTTCAGGCCGGCCCACAGGATCAGCGGCACCGCGAGGCTCATCAACAGCAGGAACAGCGGCAAGCCCCAGCTGGCGCTGACCAGAGAGCGCGGGTTGAGGTTCTCGGTGAAGGTCATGTGGTACATGTGCGGCATGACGATCGCCGAGGCGAAGAACACCAGCAACAGCGTGCGCCATGGGCCTTCCTGCAACGGGGTGTGCAGGGCGGCGAGGGCGGTCTGGTTTTGCAACAGCCACAGTTCCAGCTGTTGCGGGCCGTCGAACACGCCATAGAGCGCGTAGAGGCCGACGCCGCCGATGGCGATCAGCTTGATCACCGATTCGAACGCGATCGCAAATACCAGCCCTTCGTGTTTCTCGCGGGTGGCGATGTGGCGTGAGCCGAAGAAAATCGTAAACAGGCTGATCAGCGCGCAGAAGGCCAGGGCGACCCGGTGTTGCACCGGCTCGCGGGTGAGAATGCTGATGGAGTCGGCCACCGCCTGGATTTGCAGGGCCAGCAAGGGCAGCACGCCGATCAGCATGAATACCGTGGTCAATGCCCCGGCCCACGTGCTGCGGAAGCGGAAGGCGAACAGGTCGGCCAGGGACGACAGCTGATAGGTGCGGGTAATTTTCAGGATCGGGTACAGCAGCACCGGTGCCAGCAGGAACGCGCCGGACACACCCAGGTAACTGGAGAGAAAGCCGTAGCCGTATTGATAGGCCAGGCCAACGGTGCCATAGAAGGCCCAGGCGCTGGCGTACACGCCGAGGGACAAGGTGTAGGTCAACGGATGGCGAATGATCGCCCGCGGAATCATTCCGCGCTCACTGATCCAGGCGACGCCGAACAGTGCTGCCAGGTAGGCGGCGCTGATCAGCAGCATCTGGGTGAGGCTAAAGCTCATCGGCATCTTTTTGGCTCTGCAGGATGAAGGTCACGACGATCAGGATCAGCCACAGCAGATAGGGGCGATACCAGGCGCCCGTGGCGTCGATCCACCAATCCATGATGGCGGGGGAAAACAGGTAGATCCCGACGACCAGCAGCAGGACCAATCGATAGATGTACATGTTGGCCTCTGATTAAAAAACTGCGGCGATGGTAACGGATGGCTGGCAGGCTGCAAGCGCCTTCAGCTTAATTGCGCTTCGGCCAGCGTCAGTGTGCGCGGGATCTTGCTGGCATCCCAGTGCGCAATGCCCCAATCCAGCAACTCCCGTGGGCTGGCGTGAAGCAGTTCGTCGCCAGGCTGCTGGCCAAGGGCGCGCAGGGCTCTCAATAGCAACGGCGTGGCCTGGTCGGGATTCAGCGGCGGGGAGCGATAGGATTTGCCCAGCTTGTTACCGTCCGGCTGGACGATCAACGGTACGTGCAGATAGCGCGGTTGGCGCAGGCCCAGTAACTCTTGCAGGTACAACTGGCGTGGCGTGGAGTCGAGCAGGTCGGCGCCGCGCACGATATCGGTAACCCCTTGCCAGGCGTCGTCGAGCACCACCGCCAGTTGGTAGGCGTAGAGGCCATCGCGGCGACGGATGACGAAGTCGCCGACATCACGGCCAAGGTGTTGCCGGAACTCTCCCTGTACACGGTCAGTAAAGTGGTACTCCAGCTCGGGAACACGCAGGCGGATGGCGGCGTCCTGCTGGTCGTGACCGGCATTTCGGCACGCGCCTGGGTAAATCCCGTCGTAGGGCTCCAATTGTTTACGTGAACAGGTGCAGGCGTAGGCCAGGCCGTGGTTGAACATATCGTTCAGTACTTTGGCGTAGGCGTCATGCCGCTCGCTTTGTCGGACCCGTTCGCCATCCCACTCAAAGCCGTAGCTCTCCAGGGCGTGCAGGATTGCCGCCTGGGCGCCGGGCTCTTCGCGGGGAGGGTCGAGGTCTTCCATGCGCATCAGCCAGCGGCCTTGATTGGCGCGGGCGTCGAGGTAGGAGGCGAGGGCGGCGACCAGGGAACCAAAGTGCAAATGGCCGCTGGGCGTGGGGGCGAAACGCCCGATATAGGTAGAGGCAGTCATGGGCCGGATACTACTGGAAAATCGGTAAATCCCAGAAACAAAAATGGGGCGTTTGCACGCCCCATTCGTTCAGCTCGGCTTGATTACTTGCCGACCTGTTTTTCCTTGATTTCAGCCAAGGTCTTGCAGTCTACGCACAGGTCCGCAGTAGGGCGGGCTTCCAGGCGACGAATACCGATCTCGACGCCGCAGGATTCGCACCAGCCGTATTCTTCGTCTTCGATCAGTTGCAATGTCTTGTCGATTTTCTTGATCAGCTTGCGCTCGCGATCACGGGCGCGCAGTTCGAGGGCGAATTCTTCTTCCTGGCTGGCACGGTCTGCCGGGTCCGGGAAGTTGGCTGCTTCGTCCTTCATATGGTCAACCGTGCGGTCGACTTCCTGCATCAAGTCCTGCTTCCACTGCTTCAGGATTTTGGAGAAGTGCTCGCGCATGGGCTTGCCCATGTATTCCTCACCCTTCGATTCAACGTAGGGTTGGAAGCCGCTGATGTTCTGCTTTGCTTGGGTGGACATGAATAGACCGCCTCTCACTCTTCTAATCCATTGCGCAGGATTGCAACTTCACCGACACCTGCCGGCCCTGCGGCTGCAAGCGGGCGAACTTACCAGATAGATTCAGGGTGCGCCACTCCCGGTTGTCGAGGCCCGTCACGCAGGGGTTGCAAACTGCAGTCGCCCGTTGTTGCTGGGTATGTATCGTCTCGAATGTTGATTTTAGTCGTTTTGCAAGCGCTTGCCGGGTTCATCTTGGACGGCCAGGCAGGCAATAGAGCATGTTTTACCGCGAGGGTTCGGTAGAATCCTGATTTTGTCCTCACCGTTGAAGGAAGGCTAATGGCTCAGCCCTACAGTGCGCGCAGTCGCGCCATCGAACCTTTTCATGTCATGGCGTTGCTGGCGCGAGCCAATGAGCTGCAAGCGGCGGGCCATGATGTGATCCACTTGGAAATCGGCGAGCCTGATTTCACCACCGCCGAGCCGATAATCCAGGCCGGCCAGGCGGCGTTGGCCAATGGCAAAACCCGTTATACCGCGGCTCGTGGCCTGCCGGAATTGCGTGAAGCCATCAGCGGTTTCTACCAGCAACGCTACGGATTGAGCGTAGATCCCGAACGTATTCTGATCACCCCTGGTGGCTCCGGCGCATTGTTGTTGGCCAGCAGCCTGCTGGTGGATCCAGGCAAGCATTGGCTGCTGGCAGACCCGGGTTACCCGTGTAACCGGCACTTCCTGCGACTGGTGGAAGGCGCCGCGCAACTGGTGCCGGTGGGCCCTGAAGTGCGTTATCAACTGACCGCTGACCTTGTAGCCAAGCACTGGGGTCAGGACAGCGTAGGC
This sequence comes from Pseudomonas grimontii, assembly GCF_007858185.1. Lineage (GTDB taxonomy): Bacteria > Pseudomonadota > Gammaproteobacteria > Pseudomonadales > Pseudomonadaceae > Aquipseudomonas > Aquipseudomonas grimontii. Next base: position 17,709 of record NZ_VFES01000017.1, on the reverse strand, counting down.
GCTTTGGTTGCCTCTCCAGCGAATCCCACCGGTACGATCCTCACGCGCGATGAATTAGCCGGGCTTTCCGACGCAATCAAGGTGCGTAACGGCCATCTGGTGGTGGATGAGATCTATCACGGCCTGACCTACGGCACGGACGCCGCCAGCGTGCTGGAGGTCGACGATGAGGCCTTCGTCCTGAATAGTTTTTCGAAGTATTTCGGCATGACCGGCTGGCGCCTGGGGTGGCTGGTCGCCCCGCCCGCTGCGGTCGGCGAACTGGAGAAGCTGGCGCAAAACCTCTATATCAGCGCGCCCAGCATGGCCCAGTATGCGGCGCTCGCCTGCTTTACCCCGCAAACCCTGAGCATCCTGGAGGAGCGCCGTGCCGAATTTGGCCGTCGTCGCGACTTCCTGTTGCCCGCCTTGCGCGAGTTGGGCTTCGGGATTGCCGTAGAACCGGAAGGGGCGTTCTATTTGTATGCCGATATCAGTGCGTTCGGCGGAGATGCCTTCGCGTTTTGTCGCCATTTCCTCGAAACCGAGCATGTTGCATTTACACCCGGTCTGGATTTTGGTCGCTATCAAGCGGGCCATCATGTGCGCTTTGCCTACACGCAAAACCTTGATCGACTACAGGAGGCGGTGGAACGAATCCAGCGTGGCCTACGGAGCTGGCAAGGCTGATGCGCTTTTATCCTCCCCTCGAAGAAGGCCGACTGATTCGCCGCTATAAGCGCTTTCTCACCGATATCGAAACCGTTACCGGCGAGTTGTTGACTATTCACTGCCCAAACACCGGTTCGATGCTCAATTGCATGGTGGAGGGCGGGCAGGTCTGGTTCAGTCGCTCCAATGACCCTAAGCGCAAGTTGCCCGGCACCTGGGAAATTGCCGAAACGCCCCAAGGCCGCTTGGCGTGCGTTAACACGGCGCGCGCCAACCAGTTGGTCGAGGAGGCTTTAGGCGCTGGTGTGATCACCGAACTCAACGGTTTCACCGCGTTGAAGCGTGAGGTGCCTTACGGCCAGGAGAAAAGCCGTATCGACTTTCGCCTGGAATATCCACACGGCGCGGCTTATGTAGAAGTCAAAAGCGTCACGTTGGGGTTTGATGGCACCAGGGTTGCCGCCTTCCCCGATGCAGTGACCCAACGTGGTGCCAAGCACCTGCGGGAGTTGGCGCATCTGGCGCGTGAAGGGGTGCGGGCGGTGCAGTTGTATTGCGTCAACCTCTCGGGGATTGACGCTGTGCGCCCAGCGCTGGAAATCGATGCCGCTTATGGTGCGGCCTTGCGCGAGGCTAAAGCTGCCGGGGTAGAAGTGTTGGCGTATGGGGTACGCGTGACGTCCGAGGAGATTTGCGTGGATCGTCGATTAGACGTGCTGCTCGACTAGAGCTCCACCCACAGGCCCTGCTCGTCTTCGCGACCGCGCAGGGTCTTGAGGCTTTTACCTGCGCATGGGCCGGCAATGCACTCGCCGCTTTCGATCAGGAACAGCGCGCCGTGGGTGGCGCACTGGATCAGGCTGGCGCTGTCGTCAAGGAACTGATCGGGTTGCCATTCCAACGGGATGCCGCGATGGGGGCAGCGGTTGATATAGAAGTAGGCAATGCCGTCCCGGCGAACCGCCAGCAATGGGGTGCCATCAATCGTAAAACCGAGGCTGCTGTTGGGCGCGAGCGTGTCCGAGAGGCAGAGAAACTTCATTTCAATCCTTAAGTGCCTTGACGTTCAAATGCAAACAATTATCAAATGCCGGCTTCGCCCGTTAGCTGACTGGGTGCTCAGTTCGATGCCCGGCAGGGGTTATCTGTCACATCGATGAGTGCTCGAAAGGCCCTGCCCTTGGAAGGAAACCCTGTTATGCGCCTGAGTGCCAGCGCTATTGCGCTTGTTGTCGGACTGCTGGTCAACCATGGGGCGCAAGCCTCTGAACTGCCACAACGTTGGGTGAGTGCCGGTGGGGCGCTGTCGGAATGGGTCTCGGCGTTGGGCGGTGAGCCGAAGTTGGTTGGCGTGGATACCACCAGTCAGCATCCTGAATCGCTCAAGGCGTTACCAACTATTGGCTATCAGCGGCAATTGTCGGCCGAAGGCATTCTCAGCCTGCGCCCACAGGTGCTGGTGGGTACTGAAGAGATGGGGCCGCCGCCGGTGCTGGCGCAGATTCGCAGCGCGGGGGTCCAGGTGGAGATGTTCTCGGCGCAGCCGGATTTACCGACCTTGAAGGGTAATCTTCAGCACTTGGGTAAGTTGCTGGGAGATGAGGCTAAGGCCAGTGAATTGTTTGCCGGATATGAACAGGCGCTTGATCAGCAGAAAAACTGGGTCGCCAAGGCGCGGGCCTCGCAGAAGGCACCTGGCGTGTTGCTGCTGATCGGTCATGCTGGCGGCAAGCCGCTGATTGCCGGTAAGGACACGGCGGGCGATTGGGTGTTGCAGCAGGCGGGCGGGCATAACCTGGCCACGCACAGCGGTTACAAGCCGTTTTCGGTGGAGTCGTTGGCAGGGCTGAGCCCGGATGTGCTGGTGTTTGCCGACCGCGCCCTTACGGGGGACGCGGCGCGCGCGGCGTTGTTCAAGGAGAATCCGATCCTGGCTTCGACGCCGGCGGCCAAGGGTGGCCGCGTGTTCGAGCTTGACCCGACCCTGCTGGTTGGCGGGCTCGGGCCTCGTCTGCCGCAAAGTCTTGTGAAACTATCGGCCGGCTTTTTTCCGCCACAGGCTAAATCCGCCCCATGACCACTTTGGTTAAACCGAAAACGCTGTTCATCGGCCTGGCGCTGTTATGCCTGTTGGCGACCTGGCTCTCATTGGCATTGGGGCCGGTGAGCTTGCCGTTGCTGGATACGCTCAAGGCGGCATTGCGCCTGATGGGCGTGCCGATAGAGGCGCAAGGCCTGGAACAGGCTGAGTTGATCCTGGGGCAGATTCGTTTACCGCGTACGTTGCTCGGTTTGGCGGTTGGCGGCGTATTGGCGTTGTCGGGCGTGGCCATGCAAGGGTTGTTTCGCAACCCGTTGGCCGATCCGGGGTTGGTCGGGGTTTCCAGCGGGGCGGCATTGGGGGCGGCAATTGCGATTGTCGGCGGTTCGTTTTTCGGCGGGTTGCCGGATGCATTCGGGCCTTATCTGCTGTCGCTATGCGCGTTTCTTGGCGGACTGGGCGTGACTGCGCTGGTCTACCGACTGGGGCGTCGTAACGGTCAGACCAATGTGGCGACGATGCTGCTCGCCGGCATTGCGCTCACTGCACTGGCAAGCTCGGCGGTGGGTCTGTTCACCTACCTGGCGGACGACACCACCCTGCGTACCTTGACGTTCTGGAACCTTGGCAGTCTCAACGGCGCGAGCTATTCGCGGTTATGGCCCTTATTGCTGGTCAGTGCCGGTGTGGCGCTCTGGTTGCCGCGCCGGGCCAAGGCGCTGAATGCGCTGTTGCTCGGCGAGTCCGAGGCCAGTCACCTGGGGATTGATGTTGAAGGGCTCAAGCGCGAGTTGGTGTTCTGTACCGCATTAGGTGTAGGCGCTGCGGTGGCGGCGGCGGGCATGATTGGTTTTGTCGGGCTGGTGGTGCCGCATCTGGTCAGGTTGCTGGCTGGGCCTGATCACCGCGTGCTGTTGCCGGCTTCGATATTGGCGGGCGCGAGTTTGTTGCTGTTTGCCGATTTGGTCGCGCGACTGGCCTTGGCGCCGGCTGAATTGCCGATTGGTATCGTGACTGCGTTTATTGGTGCGCCGTTTTTTCTTTACCTGTTGTTACGGGGGCGTGCCTGATGCTGCGTGTTGAAGACCTACAGATCCGGCGTGGCCGCAAGGTCGTGCTGGCGGAGGTCACCCTGGAGCTGCTGCCGGGTGAAGTGCTCGGTGTGCTGGGCCCCAATGGCGCGGGTAAGAGTACGTTGCTGGGCGCGTTGTGCGGTGAGTTACATCCCGATCAGGGCAAGGTGTGGCTGGGGCAGCAGGCGTTGAAAGACTGGAGCGGTCCGCAGCGCGCGCAGCGGCTGGCGGTGTTGCCACAAACCTCGACCCTGGACTTCGCGTTCCGTGTCGAAGAGGTGGTCGGCATGGGCCGTTTGCCCCATCAGACGGGGCGCGTGCGCGATGATGAAATTATCCACGCAGCCTTGCAGGCGGCGGATGTCGCACACTTGAGTGGTCGCAGTTACTTGGCGCTTTCTGGTGGCGAGCGTCAACGTGTGCACTTGGCGCGGGTGCTGGCGCAACTATGGCCTGGTGAGGCGGGGCAGACGTTGCTGCTGGATGAACCGACATCGATGCTGGATCCCCTGCATCAACACACGACCCTGCAAGCGATTCGCACCTTTGCCGATCGTGGTGCGGCGGTGCTGGTGATCCTCCATGACCTGAACCTGGCAGCGCGCTACTGTGATCGCATTTTGCTGCTGGAGCAGGGCCGTCCCCACGCGTTGGATACACCGGCGCAGGTGCTGCGGCCCGAGCCGCTTAAGGCGGTGTTTGGTTTGGACGTATTGGTACAGCCGCACCCGGAGCGTGGGCATCCGTTAATCATTGCACGCTGAGGTGTGCTTTTTCACAGGCAAAAAAAGACCCGGCAAAAGCCGGGTCAAATAACCGTGATTAGCCTGATGAGGAGATAATCTGAGAGTCCGAACCAATGGTCTTTCAGTTATCGGCTGATCTCGCGACCAGTTGTGATAATCATAACGATTCTCATTTGAGAGTCAACAATTGTTTTTGAACGATCTCCGGTTTTCCTCAAACGCCCGTTCGAAGTGTCCATGAACATTGGGTCTTGCAGGACGATCTAATTCTTCTGGCGCGTTGAAATAGCATCCAGTTGGCGGTTCAACGCTTCCTTGCGCTCGACTGGAATGTCGTTCCAGTGCACGTCCATCAGTGCCCCTTCGATCGCATAAAGCAAAACCTTTGATGCGCGGAACCCACGAGTCCTTACGGCTCGATACGCATCGACCGCTCCCAGGCGACGCAAGTCGGATGCACTGTGGATGCCCACCGCATGCAGCCACTGCGCTGACGTCTTGCCGAGGTTTTTCAGGTGTTGCAGCTCATCGTTCATCAAGCCTCCTTGCGACGGCCGAATGGTGCGGTGGGTATCGTGACCAGGCAAGCCTGAACAGGAGTGTAGCGCTCAGTAGGAAAAGCGTAGTTCTTTGGTCCGAAACGGCCCAAAAGCTTATAAGAATGACGCGGGGATTTTGACGGCGGGGCTGGGGTGAAGCGCCCGCTACGCGTTGCGCGTAGGCGGGCTTGGGTCGAGTGTTACTTGGTGCGGTAGCGCAGTCGCGTGCCGAAATTGACCGACATGAGGATCTCATCGGCAGTCAATTCAGGCGGGAAGTAGGTGCCCGAAATCTGCGCATGGGCGAGGCTGGCGCCTTCCAGCGAGCAGTCGCGCAAATCCAGGCCGCGCAAGTCGGCGGAGCGAAAATACGCGTCGGTGAAGTCCACGCCGGTGGCGTTCAGGTCGCGCAAGTCCAGCCCACGGAAGTCGCCGCCGCGCATGTCGATAATGCCGTCTGCTGGGCGTGCCTGATTGAAGCCACGAATATCGTCTTTATGCAGGAGTGCGTAGAGCGGTGTATCTAGAAGCTTGGGCTGACTCATGAAAACGACTCCTGTTGGATTTATGACGCCATTATAGTGCCACTATTTCTTGGGCGTGCGTCCAAAGTAGATGACACGCCCAAGAAATTTTTCTTACAGGCCTGGCAGGCGCTGGCGAATTTGTGCGACCAACGCATCGAGGGTCCCGCTTTGATTGGTCTCGACGCGTTTACTCAGTAACAGTTCTTCGGCAGTCAATGGGTCGCGGTTGGCCTGCTGTTCTTCGATAACGGTCAGCGTCGCGTCGGACGGATCGTTTTTGTCGGCCTGACGTTGTGCCAACCAACTGGTGATAACGGCTTGTGGCGCGTTGCAGTCCAGGATCAGGAACGGCGCACCGGTGGCTTCGGCAACCTTGGCCGCTGCGTCGCGTTGTTCGCGTTTCAGGAAGGTGGCGTCCAGTACTACCGGGAAGCCGGCGCGCAGCACGGTATCAGCGATCTCATTCAAGCGCGCGTAGGTCTTGGCGCTGGCGTCGGATGCATAGATACCGGCCTGTGGCGTGTTTTCGACCTGCTGTTCGCCGAACATGCGCTTGCGCTCCACGTCCGAGCGCAGGCGCACAGCGCCCAATGCTTCCACCAGGCGCATGGCAACGTGGCTTTTGCCGACTGCCGAGACACCGTGGGTAATTGCCAGGAAACGCGATGGAATGGTGCTGTAGCTTTCCGCCAGGTTGGCGTAGTTGCGGTATTGGCGCAGGGTCGTGGCGCGTTGCACCGGGCTTGCTTCGCTCGGCATGCTGAACAGCGCCACCTTGGCACGTACCAGGGCGCGGTAGGCTTTGTAGAAGTTCAGCACTTCAAGGCCCTGATAATCACCGGTCAGTTCCAGGTACTGGCTGATAAAACGGCGAGCCAGGGACTTGAGGCCGCGGTCTTCCAGGTCCATGGCCAGGAAAGCGGTGTCGGCGTACACATCGGTGAAGCGAAACGGTTCGTTGAACTCGATACAGTCGAAGATCACCACGTTGCCGTCGATCAAGGTGGCATTGCCGAGGTGGATGTCACCGTGGCACTCGCGAGTGAAACCGTCGAGCTTACGCTGTGCCAGCAGCGGTTTCAGGCGCTCGAAACTGCTTTCGGCCCAGGCTTGCAGGGCTTCCAGTTGAGTCAGGTCGGCCTTGTCGCTGAGGAATGGACGGATCTGCTCGAAGTTCTGCCGTACCGGCGCCATCACTTCGTCCGGGGTGCCGGCTGCGTGGTCTTGCGGCACTTTTGGTGCGGTGAGGTGAAAGTGAGCGATCTGCCTGGCCATTTCATCAATGTGCGTGGCGGTCAGTTCGCCATTGGCTTGCAGGGTGCTGAGCAGTTGGCTTTGCGGGAACTGACGCATCTTCAGTGCGTATTCGATCACCGGGCCGTCGCCACCCAATTGCGGGGCTTCGGCAGTGCCAGTAATCGGCAACACTTCCAGATACAGATCTGTTGTCAGGCGTTGGTTGAGGCGCAGTTCTTCGTTGCAGAAGTGCCCGCGTTTCTCCAGGTCGGTGAAGTCCAGGAACCCGAAGTTCATCGGTTTTTTCAACTTATAGGCGTAGGGGCCGGTCAATACGACCCAGGAAATATGCGTTTCGATGACCTGGAACGCTTCAACCGGATGAGGGTACAAGGCCGGATTTTGCAGGGCTGCGATCAGTGACTGGCTCACGGGCGATCCTTCAGAGTCGGGGGGAAATCATGGCGCGCATTATGGCTGCTACGGGCGGTCATGCAAACCGCTGTCCGGCTCATGTTGATCATCAATAAAGTGCGTATAATCCGCCGCCATGACTCGAACCCGATCTCCCCGTTCCCGTAAAAAACCCCCTTCCCGCGGCCTGCGCCCGTGGCTTGGCTGGGCGCTCAAGCTCGGCCTGGTAGGCCTTGTGGTGCTCGCTGGCTTTGCGGTGTACCTCGATGCTGTGGTCCAGGAAAAGTTCTCTGGCAAGCGCTGGACTATCCCGGCCAAGGTGTATGCACGCCCGCTGGAATTGTTCACTGGCCAGAAGCTGAGCAAGGACGACTTCCTCACCGAACTCGACGCCCTGGGTTATCGACGCGAACCCGTGAGCAATGGTCCGGGGGCCGCTGCGGTCAGCGGCAACACCGTCGACCTCAATACCCGCGGCTTTCAGTTCTATGAAGGGCTGGAGAAAGCCCAGCCTGTGCGCGTGCGCTTCTCCGGCGACTATGTGGCCGAACTGTCCTCCCTCAACGGCTCGAAGTTGCCGGTAGTGCGCCTTGAACCGCTGATGATCGGCGGGATTTATCCGAAGAACCTTGAAGATCGCATCCTGATCAAGCTTGATCAGGTGCCGCCGTATCTACTGGAAACGTTGGTGGCTGTAGAGGACCGTGACTTTTATAGTCACTGGGGCGTTTCGCCGAAGTCGATTGCCCGTGCCATCTGGGTAAATACGTCCGGCGGCAAGATGACCCAGGGCGGCAGTACGCTGACCCAGCAGTTGGTGAAGAACTTCTACCTGACCAACGAGCGCAGCCTGACCCGTAAGCTCACCGAAGCCATGATGGCGATGCTGCTTGAACTGCACTACAGCAAGCAGGAGATCCTTGAGGCGTACCTCAACGAGGTCTTCGTCGGCCAGGATGGCCAGCGCGCGGTGCACGGCTTCGGCTTGGCCAGCCAGTTCTTCTTCGGTCAACCGCTGTCCGAGTTGAAGCTGCATCAAGTGGCCTTGTTGGTGGGCATGGTCAAGGGGCCTTCCTACTACAACCCGCGTCGCAATCCGGAGCGGGCGCTGGAGCGGCGTAACCTGGTGCTCGATGTGCTTGAACAGCAAGGTGTCGCCACGGCGGAACAAGTTGCTGCGGCGAAGAAAATGCCACTGGGTGTGACAACCCGCGGGAAGTTGGCGGACAGTTCGTTCCCAGGCTTTATCGATCTGGTAAAGCGCCAGTTGCGTGAAGACTATCGCGACGAAGACTTGACCGAAGAAGGCCTGCGGATCTTCACCAGCTTCGACCCGATTCTGCAGATGAAGGCAGAAGCGTCGGTCAACGACACGTTCAAGCGCCTGACGGGCCGTAAGGGCTCCGATGAAGTAGAAGCCGCAATGGTGGTGACCAACCCGGAAACCGGTGAAGTCCAGGCCATGATCGGCAGTCGCCAGGCCAGTTTCGCCGGTTTCAACCGCGCACTGGATGCCGTGCGGCCGATCGGCTCGCTGGTCAAGCCGGCGGTCTATCTGACGGCATTGGAAAAGCCGAGCAAATACACCCTCACCAGTTGGCTGTCGGATGACCCGCTGTCGGTCAAAGGGGGCGACGGCCAGGTTTGGACGCCGCAGAACTTTGATCGCCGCTCCCACGGCACGGTGTTCCTGTATCAGGGTTTGGCCCATTCCTACAACATTTCCACGTCTCGGCTCGGCTTGGAGGTTGGCGTGCCGAATGTCCTCAAGACACTGGCTCGCCTGGGCATCACCCGCGAATTCCCGGCCTTTCCCTCGATTCTGCTGGGTGCTGGCGCCATGACGCCGATTGAAGTGGCGACCATGTACCAGACCCTCGCCAACGGTGGCTTCAACACCCCGATGCGCGGGATCCGCAGTGTACTGACTGCAGAGGGTGAGCCGCTCAAGCGCTATCCGTTCCAGATTCAGCAACGTTTCGATGCGGGCTCCATCTATCTGATCCAGAACGCCATGCAGCGTGTGATGCGTGAAGGTACCGGTAGCTCGGTCTATAAGGTTTTGCCTTCCAACCTGACACTGGCGGGTAAGACCGGTACCAGTAACGACTCGCGTGACAGCTGGTTCGCAGGTTTCGGCCAGGATGTGCTCGCAGTGGTGTGGCTGGGTCGTGACGATAATGGCAAGACGCCGTTTACCGGTGCCACCGGCGCATTGCAGGTCTGGACCAGTTTCATGCGCAAGGCCGACCCGCTGCCGTTGAACATGCCGCAGCCGGATAACATCGTGCAGGCCTGGATTGATCCGCATACCGGCCAGGGCTCCGATGCCAACTGTCCGGGCGCGGTGCAGATGCCGTATATTCGCGGCAGCGAACCACCACCCGGTGCTGCGTGCGGTGGCGGTGCCCCTGCAGATGCGGAATCGGTGATGGATTGGGTCAAGGGCTGGATGAATTAAGCAAAGAGGGTTTCAAGTGAACAAGTGGTGGATTCCAGCTATTACAGCTCTGGCTTTGCTCGGCGGTTGCTCCAGCGTACAGCGCGGCTCTATTCCTGTGGTGGATTCGAGTACAGCTGTCTCCAATAATGACCGGATCTCGGCCAATGGCGGTTTCCGCCAAACCGTGACCAACCGTCCGGCCCAGGCCAAGCCTCAGGCCGTGCCGCAGGATTCGGGTGTGGTCGTGATGGTGCCGGGTGGCGGTGCTGCTACCGCGGCGCCAATCAGTGCCGAACCTTGGACGCCTGGGCCAAGCACCTCAGGGCCGATCGATTCCGCGCCGATGCAGACCGCGCCGATCAACCAGGGCACCTACAACATGCCGTCGACACCGAGTGGCATTCCATCGTCCTCCAGTGCTGGCGGTTTGTCAGCTGACGAGCAATTGGATGGCCCGGTGCTGGCGTTGCTGACCACTGCCCAGCAACAGCAGGCGGGTGGTGACTTGAATGGTGCGTCGTCGAGCCTTGAGCGGGCCCAGCGTGTTGCGCCACGTGAACCGCAAGTGCTGTATCGCCTGGCACAAGTTCGTATGGCCCAGGGCGATGCGCCGCAGGCTGAGCAATTTGCCCGTCGTGGCCTGACCCTGGCCAACGGTCGTCCTGATCTGCAAGCCAGTCTGTGGGCCTTGATTGGTGATGCGCGCGCCGCACAAGGTGACGCGGCCGGCGCTGCCCAGGCTCGGCAAAAAGCCAAGGTCAGCCTCTGATGGATGCACGGTTTCCAGCGATTGCCGAACAGTTATTGTTGATCGAGCGCGAATTGCGCGTGCAGGGCTGGTGGGATGAGGTGTCCCCCAGCACCGAGGCGCTCAGCAGCGTCGAGCCGTTTGCGGTCGACACACTGGACTTCCACCAGTGGTTGCAATGGATCTTCCTGGTGCGCATGAAACAGATCCTCGAACAGGACCTGCCGTTGCCCAATGCTTCAGGCATTCTCGAAATGGCCGAGATGGTCTATGCCGATCGGCCGCGAGAGAGCCTTGGCTTGCGTAATGCGCTGAAAAAGTTCGATCAACTGATCGTCGACGCTCGTTAATTGCCTGGCTGCCGGTTTTTCCGGCAGTCTTGCGCACATTTCTACCGCTTGACGACATTCAGGCGAGTTTTATCCCTCATCAAAGCCCTTTCTTCTACGTTCTCATGCGCTTAGTTGGAAAAAAGCGCAATTATTGCTTGACTTGAGAGGCCTGAAACAGAAGAATCCAAAGTCCGCTGTATCGGGACTGCCAGAAGCAGGCCCGCTCAGCAGATCATGAGGCGCACATCCGCGCCGACCTGTTACACCCGCAACGCGTTACCTCGCGCTGGGTGGGAAAAGCCCGCAACACTTGGGACGATCCCAATACTTGCTCAGTCAGTGCTGACGTAGTCGGCGACCACCGTCGCTCATGCTCTGTTGAGAAGTAAACCTATTAAGACCCGTCGGTTTTCAACGGACGGTATTCTGGCGTTTTAGAGGTGAACAACGTGGAGCTTTTATCTGGCGGTGAGATGCTCGTCCGCTTTTTGCGTGACGAAGGCGTCGACTATATCTACGGGTACCCAGGTGGTGCTCTGCTGCATGTTTACGACGCACTGTTCAAGGAACCGGCTGTTACCCACATCCTGGTTCGCCACGAACAAGCCGCGACCCATATGGCTGACGGTTATGCCCGTGCCACCGGTAAAGCCGGTGTGGTACTGGTAACGTCCGGCCCAGGCGCAACCAATGCCATTACTGGCATCGCGACTGCTTATATGGACTCCATCCCGATGGTGATCATTTCCGGCCAGGTGCCAAGCACCATGGTGGGGACCGATGCGTTCCAGGAAACCGACATGATCGGTATCTCCAGGCCGATCGTGAAACACAGCTTCATGATCAAGCATGCGTCGGAGATCCCGGACGTTATGAAAAAGGCCTTCTACCTCGCGCAGTCCGGTCGCCCGGGCCCTGTCGTGGTCGATATCCCGAAAGACATGACCAACCCGGCTGAGAAGTTCGAATACGTCTTCCCTAAAAAAGCCAAGCTGCGCTCCTACAGCCCGGCTGTTCGCGGGCACTCGGGGCAAATCCGCAAGGCGGCAGAAATGCTCCTGGCAGCCAAGCGGCCTGTGTTGTACTCGGGTGGTGGCGTGATTCTGGGCGGTGGTTCCGCACCGCTGACCGAACTGGCCAAGCTGCTCAACCTGCCGGTAACCAACACCCTGATGGGCCTTGGCGCATTTCCGGGTACGGACCGTCAGTTCGTGGGCATGCTGGGCATGCACGGTAGCTACACCGCCAACCTGACCATGCACCACGCCGATGTGATCCTGGCAGTGGGCGCGCGTTTTGATGACCGTGTGATCAACGGCGCGAGCAAGTTCTGCCCGAATGCCAAGATTATCCATATCGACATCGACCCGGCGTCCATCTCCAAGACCATCAAGGCCGATGTGCCGATCGTAGGTCCTGTGGAAAGTGTATTGACCGAAATGGTCGCTGCGCTCAAGGACATCGGGCAGACGCCGAACAAGGAATCCGTTGCCAGCTGGTGGAAGCAGATCGACGAATGGCGTGGTGACCGTGGCCTGTTCCCTTACGACAAGGGCGACGGCAGCATCATCAAGCCACAAACCGTGATCGAGACCCTTTGCGAAGTGACCAAGGGTGACGCCTTTGTGACCTCCGATGTGGGCCAACACCAGATGTTCGCCGCGCAGTACTACAAGTTCGACAAGCCTAACCGCTGGATCAACTCCGGTGGCCTGGGCACGATGGGCTTTGGTTTCCCAGCAGCCATGGGTGTGAAACTGAGTTTCCCGGACTCTGACGTCGCGTGCGTCACCGGTGAAGGCAGCATTCAGATGAATATCCAGGAACTGTCGACGTGCCTGCAGTACGGTCTTCCCGTGAAGATTGTCTGCTTGAACAACGGTGTGCTGGGCATGGTTCGTCAGTGGCAGGACATGAGCTACGGTAGCCGTCACTCCCATTCCTACATGGAATCGTTGCCGGATTTCATCAAGTTGGTTGAAGCCTATGGCCACGTTGGCATTCGCATCACTGATCTGAAAGATCTGAAGCCGAAGATGGAAGAAGCGTTCGCCATGAAGGACCGCCTGGTGTTCCTCGATATTCAGGTGGATACCAGCGAGCACGTCTACCCGATGCAGATCAAAGACGGCTCCATGCGCGATATGTGGCTGAACAAGACGGAGCGTACTTAATCATGCGGCACATTATCTCCCTGCTTCTGGAGAACGAACCCGGCGCTCTGTCTCGTGTTGTCGGCTTGTTTTCGCAACGCAACTACAATATCGAAAGCCTGACCGTGGCACCGACCGAAGACCCGACTTTGTCGCGCCTGACGTTGACCACCGTGGGTCACGATGAGGTGATCGAGCAAATCACCAAGAACCTCAACAAGCTGATCGAAGTGGTCAAGCTGGTCGATCTGTCGGAGAGTGCCCACATCGAGCGCGAGCTGATGTTGGTTAAAGTCAAGGCAACGGGTGCCCAGCGTGCCGAGATCAAGCGCACTACCGATATTTATCGCGGGCAGATCGTTGATGTGAGCGCCAGCGTTTATACCGTTCAACTGACCGGTACGAGCGACAAGCTGGACAGCTTCATCCAGTCGATCGGGACGGCCTCGATTCTGGAAACGGTACGCAGTGGTGTCACCGGGATTGCCCGTGGCGACAAAGTACTCAGCATCTAAACCAAATTAGTGAATGGCCTTACGGCCTGGATATATAGAGGAACCTCATGAAAGTTTATTACGATAAAGATTGTGACCTGTCGATCATCCAGGGCAAGAAAGTCGCCATCATCGGCTACGGCTCCCAGGGTCACGCGCAAGCTTGCAACCTGAAAGACTCCGGCGTTGACGTGACTGTTGGCCTGCGTAAAGGCTCGGCCACCGTTGCCAAAGCCGAAGCCCACGGCCTGAAAGTGACTGACGTTGCTTCCGCCGTTGCTGCTGCCGACCTGGTCATGATCCTGACCCCGGACGAGTTCCAGTCCGCGCTGTACAAGAACGAAATCGAACCGAACATCAAGAAGGGCGCCACCCTGGCCTTCTCCCACGGCTTCGCGATCCACTACAACCAGGTTGTGCCGCGCGCTGACCTCGACGTGATCATGATCGCGCCGAAAGCACCGGGCCACACCGTACGTTCCGAGTTCGTCAAAGGCGGCGGCATCCCTGACCTGATCGCGATCTACCAGGACGCTTCGGGCAACGCCAAGAACGTTGCACTGTCCTACGCCGCAGGCGTTGGTGGTGGTCGTACCGGCATCATCGAAACCACCTTCAAGGACGAGACCGAAACTGACCTGTTCGGCGAGCAAGCCGTTCTGTGCGGCGGTACCGTTGAGCTGGTTAAAGCCGGTTTCGAAACCCTGGTTGAAGCTGGCTACGCGCCGGAAATGGCCTACTTCGAATGCCTGCACGAACTGAAGTTGATCGTTGATCTCATGTACGAAGGCGGTATCGCCAACATGAACTACTCGATCTCCAACAACGCCGAATACGGCGAGTACGTGACTGGTCCGGAAGTCATCAACGCCGAGTCCCGCCAGGCTATGCGCAACGCCCTGAAACGTATTCAGGATGGCGAGTACGCGAAGATGTTCATCAGCGAAGGTGCTACCGGCTACCCTTCGATGACCGCCAAGCGTCGTAACAACGCTGCTCACGGTATCGAAGTCATCGGCGAGCAACTGCGCTCCATGATGCCGTGGATCGGTGCCAACAAGATCGTCGACAAAGCCAAAAACTAAGTCGTACGTATCAACAAAAAACGCGGCTTAGGCCGCGTTTTTTCGTTTGAGGGGCGGGTTCTGGTATAAAGCTGCATCGTTTGCGGGCGAACACTCGCCGCAAGTATTGGTCGAATTTTTTTCACACCGTTGCAAGGTAAAGTCCATGAGCGAACGTCCCGAAGAGCCAAGCCAGGCTTCTGACGCCGAAAGCCTGCTACCGATCGATGAACATGTCGAAGAAGGGCATGACGCTGAAGGCCGCAAGGTCCGGCATCGTGGCATCTATTTGCTGCCCAATCTGTTCACTACGGCAAACTTGTTTGCCGGGTTCTATTCCATCATCAACTCAATGAGTGCCCAAAGCGCCCTGGCGGCGGGTGATGCGGCGAGCGCCAGCAAGTATTTCGGCTTTGCTGCCATCGCAATCTTCGTGGCCATGGTGCTGGACGGCCTTGATGGTCGCGTGGCGCGCATGACCAACACCCAAAGCGCCTTCGGTGCCGAGTATGACTCACTATCGGACATGGTTGCCTTCGGTGTTGCGCCTGCACTGCTGGCCTTCGCCTGGGCGCTGGGTGATATGGGCAAGGTTGGCTGGATGGTCGCCTTCATCTATGTCGCGGGTGCGGCGTTGCGTCTGGCGCGCTTCAATACCCAGGTGGGTACTGCTGACAAACGTTACTTCATTGGTCTGGCCAGTCCGGCGGCAGCGGGCGTGGTGGCGGGTATCGTCTGGGCGTTCAGTGACTACGGCATCCAGGGTTCGAAAATGTCGTTCCTGGTGGCGTTGATGGTTGCTGCGGCCGGTATGCTGATGGTCAGCAACATCAAGTACAACAGCTTCAAGGAGCTTGATCTCAAAGGGCGTGTGCCTTTCGTGGCGATCCTGGCAGTGGTGTTGGTGTTTGCAGTGGTCTTCAGTGACCCTCCTCGGATTCTGCTATTGGCCTTCCTGGTCTACGCCGCTTCGGGGCCGATTCAGTACTTGCTGCATATGCGTCGGGACAAAACGTTGCCTTAATGTAATTTCCCCCATACTCCGCAGTCTATTGGTGCATCAGTTCTCCAATGCTGCGGAGTTGCCATGTTAATCAAATTGCCCAAAGCGTCCGATTGCCAAGAGTCGGATGTCACGCCTGAATCCTTCTATCTTTCTCGCCGTAGCTTGCTCGGTGGTGCGCTTGCCGGCATTGCTGCCAGCAGCTTGCCGCGTTGGGCCGGTGCCGACGAGGTCGCGCGTTATCCCGATGTTGAGCCTGGCAAGGCGCCCAATTGGTTTGCCGAAAAATTGCCGGCAACGAAATGGCAGGCGGTGACGGTCAAGGATGAGTCCATCACCCCGTTCAAGGACGCAACCCACTACAACAACTTCTATGAGTTCGGTACAGACAAGGGTGATCCTGCGAAAAATGCAGGCTCGCTGCAGACCGAGCCCTGGAGTGTGGTGATTGATGGTGAGGTTGCAAAGCCGGGGCGTTATGCCCTTGAAGACTTCATGAAGCCCTATCAATTAGAAGAGCGGATCTATCGTTTGCGCTGTGTCGAGGCGTGGTCGATGGTCATTCCGTGGATGGGTTTTCCGATCTCGGCCTTGCTCAAGCAGGTTGAGCCGACCTCCAAGGCCAAATACATCCGCTTTGAAACCCTCCAGGATGCCAAGAGCATGCCTGGGCAGCGTTCGAGTTTTGGCTTGATCGACTGGCCTTATGTAGAAGGCTTGCGCCTGGATGAAGCGATGAACCCTTTGGCGATTCTTGCCGTTGGCATGTATGGGCGCGAGTTGCCCAATCAGAACGGTGCACCGTTACGTCTGGTCGTGCCTTGGAAGTACGGTTTCAAGAGTGTGAAATCCATCGTGCGTATCAGTCTTGTGAGCGAGCAGCCAAAAACCACTTGGCAGAGTATCGCGGCGGATGAGTATGGCTTCTATGCGAATGTGAACCCTACGGTGGATCATCCCCGCTGGACCCAGGCGCGGGAGCGCCGTCTGCCAAGTGGCCTGTTCAGTCCCAATGTGCGTGAGACGCAGATGTTTAATGGCTACTCGGATGAGGTTGCCTCTTTATATACAGGCCTCGACCTGCGGAAGAACTACTGATGCGTTACCCCGTCTGGCGCATTGGCGTTTTTATAGCTGCGGCAGTGTGGCCACTGTTATGGCTATATGAGGCGTGGAGTTTTGCCTTGGGGCCAGATCCAGGCAAGGTGTTGGTTGATCGGCTTGGCCTGGGTACTTTGATCCTCTTGCTGATTACCCTCGGAATGACGCCGTTGCAGAAACTGAGCGGTTGGGCGGGGTGGATCGCGGTGCGCCGGCAGCTTGGATTGTGGTGCTTTGCTTATGTAGTGCTGCATTTGGCGGCCTATTGTGTGTTTGTCCTGGGGTTGGATTGGACGCAGTTGGGGGTAGAGTTGCGTAAGCGGCCTTACATTCTTGTGGGGGCGCTAGGGTTCTTGTCTTTGTTGGTGTTGGCGGTTACGTCTAATCGCTATAGCCAGCGCCGACTGGGTAGTCGTTGGAAGAAGCTGCATCGCCTGGTGTATGTGATTCTCGGGCTTGGACTGCTGCATATGTTGTGGATCGTGCGGGCTGATCTGAAGGAATGGGCTATCTATGCTTCTATAGGTGCACTGCTTCTGGTGTTGCGTGTACCGCCAGTAGCGCGCCGAATCCCCCGACTTATTACTAAAAAAGCACCCTCTGCAACAAAAGCGTAATTAACGCTTGACCGCAGATTCTGGAAGTCTATAATTCGCCCCACTTCCGGCGCAGTCGAAACGTAAAACTCCTTGGTAAACAAAGAGTTATTCAGGATTAGACAGTGACTTGCTTCAGTTCATCGAAGCCCAGAAGAAGTTGATGGGGTCGTGTTGTTTGACGCTATTAACGATTCGATCTTCTCGGTCGAAAGCGCAGAAAAAGAGGTGTTGACAGCAGCGTGTAACGCTGTAGAATTCGCCTCCCGCTAACGAGAGATCGGAAGCGCAAGTGGTTGAAGTTGTTGAAGAAATCTTCGAAAGCTTCTGAAAATAATCACTTGACAGCAAATGAGGCTGCTGTAGAATGCGCGCCTCGGTTGAGACGAAAGATCTTAACCAACCGCTCTTTAACAACTGAATCAAGCAATTCGTGTGGGTGCTTGTGGAGTCAGACTGATAGTCAACAAGATTATCAGCATCACAAGTTACTCCGCGAGAAATCAAAGAATAACCAACGATTGCTGAGCCAAGTTTAGGGTTTCTTA
>NZ_VFES01000016.1 GCF_007858185.1 Pseudomonas grimontii | reverse complement strand
TGAAACGATGCATCGCCGATGGTAGTGTGGGGTTTCCCCATGTGAGAGTAGGTCATCGTCAAGATTAAATTCCGAAACCCCATTTGCGAAAGCAGGTGGGGTTTTGTTTTGCTCGGTCGAAAAGTGCGAAGAGGCGCCTCGGGGTGGCCTTCAGTGCTAAAGTCCGGCCTTTCTATGCAATGATCCTGCGCATGGCTATCATGCGTGCCTCATTGTGAGGCGATACTTGCATGCTGACGTTGTTAAAACTTCTGAAAGATGGCCGGTTCCATTCCGGAGAAGCACTTGGCGCCGCCCTTGGGGTTAGTCGTAGTGCTGTATGGAAGCAGCTCCAGCATCTTGAGGCCGAATTGAATCTGCCTGTCCATAAGGTTCGTGGCAGGGGGTACCAATTAGCTTCGCCACTGGTTTTCTTGAGTTCTGAGCAGATCGCGCTGTATGCATCTTCTCTGACATGGCCTATTCATATCTACGATTCCATCGACTCGACGAATGCCGAGGCTCTGCGCCTTGTTGAGGTTGAGTGTGCGACGCCGTTTCTGGTGCTTGCGGAGCAGCAAACGGCGGGAAGGGGGCGGCGCGGCCGAAAGTGGATCAGTCCGTTCGCCCAGAATGTGTATTACAGCCTCTTATTGCGTATTGAGAATGGTCCTCGACAGTTGGAGGGGCTGAGTCTTGTGGTTGGCTTGGCAGTCATGCAGGCGCTGCGTGAGTCTGGAGTGCAGGGTGCGGCTTTGAAGTGGCCAAATGACGTCCTGGTGGGGCAGAAGAAGATTGCCGGGATTTTACTGGAGCTCGTAGGGGATCCCGCGGATATCTGTCACGTTGTCCTCGGTATAGGTATTAACGTGAATATGCAGAAGGCTGATGAGGTTGATCAGCAATGGACATCAGTGCAGTTGGAGACGGGGTCTCCTGTTGATCGCAACTCTTTGGTGGCGCGTCTGTGCTTGCAGTTGAAAAGCTACTTGGAGCTGCACAGGGCGTCAGGTTTTGCATCTCTTAAGGATGAGTGGGAGAGAGGTCACGCCTGGCAGGGAAGGGCAGTGTCACTCATAGCTGGTGTCAGCCATGTCGATGGGGTGGTGCTGGGTGTCGACGGTCAGGGTGCGTTGCGTTTAAGTGTCGATGGCGTTGAGAAAATATACAGTGGTGGTGAGTTAAGCCTGAGGCTGCGTGATGATTCTTGAGCTCGACTGTGGGAATAGCTTTATTAAGTGGCGCGTACTTGGTTCGGATCGGGCGATCGTATCTGCAGAGGGCATAGCTGGTTCGGATGTCGCACTGATTGAAAGCCTGTCATCGCTGCCTGGCCTGTTATTGACGCATTGCCGGTTAGTGAGCGTTCGTGCTCTGGATGAAACAAACAATCTGGTTGCAGCGCTGGTGGAGGCTTTTGGTGTTGTCGTTTCCTGCGCCGTTTCTGCACGAGAAATGGCCGGGGTGCGCAACGGCTACGAAGATTTCGAGCGTCTTGGTCTTGATCGCTGGTTAGCGATGCTGGGTGGCTTCAAATTGGCTTCGGGCGCATGCCTGGTGCTTGATTTTGGTACGGCGGCGACCGCAGATTTTATTGCAGGGGATGGTGAGCATCTAGGCGGTTTCATCTGTCCTGGTATGCCCCTCATGCGTAATCAGTTGCGTACGCATACGCGCAAGATACGTTACGACGACGCTGCTGCCGAAAGAGCATTGGAGTGCCTCTCTCCAGGGCGCACGACCGTAGAGGCCGTAGAGCGTGGCTGTACGTTGATGCTCAGAGGATTTGTGCTGACCCAGCTTGAGCTGGCCAGAAGTTATTGGGGTGATAACTTTACTGTATTCCTGACTGGCGGCGATGCTGATTTGGTGAGGGATGCAGTGCCCCAGGCTCGGCTCGTTCCTGATTTGATTTTCGTGGGGTTGGCGATGGCGTGCCCTTTATCTTGAGGTGTTTATGCGTTGGCTGTTTTTGCTTTTATTGATCCTCAACGCCTTCTACTACATATGGCATCAGCAAGAGGCGCCGTTGCGCGCTAAAGACGTTACCCCTCTGAGCCTCTATCGGAATACGCAGCAGGATATTCGCCTGCTGAGTGAGTCCTCTGACGCCGTCGTGCGAAGGGATCGGGCTAAGGCATCTGATGCGCAAAATACTTGCTTGTACATTGGTGGCTTTGCCGACCTGCGACAGGCTCAATTCGTTGAGCAGCGTCTCACTAGCCTGGATATAAAGGTCAAGGTTCAGTTGCTGAGTACTCCTGATGCGCAGGGTTACTGGCTCCGGGTTGCCCCAGAAAGCCGAGGCCTGGCTGAGGATCTGCCCTTTGAAAACCTTGCTAAGGAATTCAATGAGTTAAAACATAAAATAATGCTGTGCGAAGGCATTGCAACTCTCGAATAGTTTGCATAGAATGGCGCCCGCTTCGCAGTGAAGACCATTAAGGTCTACGGCGTGAAGCGAAGGTCAATGCAGCTAACCTCATATTTTTAATGAGAAAATGCTTGACAGAAGGTCGGCATGATGTAGAATGCCGGCTCGCTTAGGAGGGGTTCCCGAGCGGCCAAAGGGATCAGACTGTAAATCTGACGTCTACGACTTCGAAGGTTCGAATCCTTCCCCCTCCACCATTTTAGCGTGAGCTGCAAGCTCCGCGGGTATAGTTTAGTGGTAGAACCTCAGCCTTCCAAGCTGATGATGCGGGTTCGATTCCCGCTACCCGCTCCAAGTTTGCAGGTTGTGCATAGTGTTTCGCTCTTGTAGCTCAGTTGGTAGAGCACACCCTTGGTAAGGGTGAGGTCAGCGGTTCAAATCCGCTCAAGAGCTCCATATAACAAGGCAGATATGAAAATATCTGCCTTTGTTTTAACGGCTGACTCGGCTTGATAGTGTTTTAGATCGCTCGTTGCTTGGGTGATTTCAAGTCTCTGGGGGTTGGTTGTTGTAAAGTCTTTTTCAGGTCTGCATAATGGTCGGCCTGATTTTGTTTTAGGTCAGTAGCTCAATTGGCAGAGCGACGGTCTCCAAAACCGTAGGTTGGGGGTTCGATTCCCTCCTGACCTGCCAGATTCACGTGGTGTGTCTGGCTTTCTTTTCACAGGATCTTCATAGATGACTCCTAAGGCTGAAGCTCAAAGCTCTCGTTTCGATCTGGTAAAGTGGCTCGCTGTAGTCGCTTTGGTGGTCGTAGGCGTTGTTGGCAATCAGTACTACTCTGCTTCGCCGATCCTGTACCGCGTTCTCGCTTTGCTGGCCCTTGCTGCTGTAGCTGCCTTTGTAGGCCTGCAGACTGCCAAAGGCAAGTCTTTCGCGGTCCTGGTGAAGGAAGCTCGCACCGAAATCCGTAAAGTCGTTTGGCCGACTCGCCAAGAAACCACGCAGACCACGTTGATTGTCGTGGCTGTTGTTCTGGTTATGGCGTTGCTGTTGTGGGGGCTTGATTCCCTGCTCGGCTGGCTTGTTTCCTTGATTGTTGGCTAAGGGTGTCCCGTGGCTAAGCGTTGGTACGTTGTGCATGCTTACTCGGGTTACGAGAAGCATGTTATGCGCTCTTTGCTGGAGCGCGTAAAGCTGGCAGGCATGGAAGATGGCTTCGGCGAAATTCTGGTTCCCACTGAAGAAGTGGTTGAAATGCGGAATGGTCAGAAGCGCAAGAGTGAGCGCAAGTTCTTCCCTGGCTACGTGCTGGTACAGATGGACATGAATGAAGGTACTTGGCACTTGGTCAAGGACACTCCTCGTGTAATGGGTTTCATTGGCGGTACTGCTGATAAGCCTGCTCCGATCACTGACAAAGAGGCAGAAGCAATTCTGCGTCGCGTCGCCGACGGTAGCGACAAGCCTAAGCCGAAGACGTTGTTCGAGCCGGGTGAGGTTGTTCGCGTCACAGATGGTCCGTTTGCTGATTTCAACGGTACCGTCGAAGAGGTTAACTACGAAAAGAGCCGGATCCAGGTCGCGGTGCTCATTTTCGGTCGCTCTACTCCGGTAGAGTTGGAATTCAGCCAGGTCGAGAAGGTCTAGCTGAGTAAGCATCCCAACCCCGCAGCCTAAGGCTGTGGGGTTTTGTCGTCACTGGGATAAACGCGCAAGTAACCGGGGAGCCTTTCGAGGCGCTTGAACCCGTAATTGGAGTGCCTCATGGCCAAGAAGATTACCGCTTACATCAAGCTGCAAGTGAAGGCCGCTCAGGCCAACCCAAGTCCACCTGTTGGTCCGGCTCTGGGTCAGCACGGCGTGAACATCATGGAATTCTGCAAGGCCTTCAACGCCCGTACTCAGGGTCTTGAGCCAGGTCTGCCGACTCCAGTGATCATCACTGTATACAGCGACCGTAGCTTCACTTTCGAAACCAAGTCGACCCCGGCTTCGGTTCTGCTGAAGAAAGCTGCTGGTCTGACTAGCGGTTCCGCTCGTCCTAACACCGTTAAGGTTGGCACCGTAACTCGTGCTCAGCTGGAAGAAATCGCGAAAACCAAAAACGCGGATCTGACTGCAGCTGATATGGATGCAGCCGTGCGTACCATCGCCGGTTCTGCTCGTAGCATGGGCCTTAACGTGGAGGGTGTGTAATGGCTAAGCTGACCAAGCGCCAAAAGGCTATCGCCGGCAAAATCGAAGCGGGCAAGTCCTACAACTTTGTAGACGCTGCTGCTCTGCTGACCGAGCTGTCGACTGTCAAGTTCAGCGAGTCCGTTGACGTTGCTGTAAACCTGGGTGTTGACCCACGTAAATCTGACCAGGTCGTTCGTAGCGCTACTGTGCTGCCGCACGGTACTGGTAAGACTGTTCGTGTAGCTGTCTTCACTCAAGGCCCGGCAGCTGAAGCTGCTCTGGCCGCCGGCGCTGATCGCGTTGGTATGGACGACCTGGCTGCCGAAATGAAAGGCGGCGACCTGAACTACGACGTAGTTATTGCTTCCCCGGATGCAATGCGTGTTGTAGGTCAATTGGGTCAGATCCTGGGTCCACGTGGCCTGATGCCTAACCCTAAAGTCGGCACCGTAACGCCAGACGTAGCTACCGCGGTTAAAAACGCCAAGGCTGGTCAGGTTCGTTATCGCACCGACAAAAACGGCATCATTCACACCTCCGTTGGCAAAGTCGGCTTCGACGCCGTCAAGCTGAAGGAAAACGTTGAAGCCCTGATCGCTGATCTGAAGCGTATCAAGCCAGCTTCCTCGAAAGGTATCTACGTCAAGCGCGTTACCCTGAGCACCACTATGGGCCCAGGTCTGGTCATCGACCAAGGCTCGCTGGACGTATAAGACACAGATTGGCGCAAGCAATTGGGCCAATCGGAAAAAATTGGGGTCCCTGCCTGGCGGGGGCTATCCAAGACCGTAGGCGGCGCAAGTCTTAAACCACAAGCCTACGCAGATGGTGCTCCCGGTTCCTTACCGAATCAGACACCAAAACGACATCCGGCCTCGGCCAGATGAAACGGTAACAAGCAGGAGTTAAACCCGTGGCAATTAATCTCGAAGACAAGAAGGCCATCGTCGCTGAAGTCAACGAGGCTGCCAAAGCTGCTCTGTCCGCTGTCGTGGCTGATGCCCGTGGTGTGACAGTAGGCGCTATGACCGGACTCCGTAAAGAGGCTCGTGAAGCTGGCGTATACGTGCGTGTTGTACGTAACACCCTGCTCAAGCGCGCTGTTGCTGACACTGAATACAGTGTCCTCAACGACGTGTTCACCGGCCCGACTCTGATTGCTTTCTCCAAGGATCATCCAGGCGCTGCTGCCCGTTTGTTCAAAGAGTTCGCCAAGAGTCAGGATAAGTTCGAGATCAAGGCAGCTGCGTTCGAGGGCAAGTTCCTCGCAGCTAACCAAATCGACGTACTGGCAACACTGCCGACCCGCGACGAAGCCATTTCGCAGCTGATGAGCGTGATTCAAGGCGCTACCAGCAAGCTGGCTCGTACTCTGGCTGCAGTTCGCGAGCAAAAAGAAGCTGCCGCAGCCTAAGGCTGAGCAATTTCTCTCGCGTATTTTTGTTTATTTCGATGGCCGCGTAGGCCGTCCCCCAATTCAGGAAATACAGCAATGTCTATCTCCCAAGACGATATCCTCAACGCCGTAGCTGAAATGTCGGTTCTGCAGGTTGTTGAGCTGATCAAAGCTTTCGAAGAAAAATTCGGCGTTTCCGCTGCCGCTGCTTCTGCTGGTCCAGCTGCTGCTGCTGCCGTTGTTGAAGAGCAAACCGAATTCAACGTCATGCTGCTGGAAGCTGGCGAGAAGAAAGTTAACGTGATCAAGGCAGTACGTGAACTGACCGGTCTGGGCCTGAAAGAAGCCAAGGCTGTAGTTGACGGCGCTCCTGCTATGGTTCTGGAAGCAGTGACCAAAGACGCAGGCGACAAAGCCAAGGCAACTCTGGAAGAAGCAGGCGCTAAAGTCGAGCTGAAGTAAGCATCGACCTTGCGTCTCCAGCCCAAGCGTTAAGCTGAAGGCTGATGGCTGGTGGCTCTTGCCACCGGCCTTTTTCCGTTCTTGGCTGTCGACTCGGTCGCCGCCATTAACGCGCTGTAGCCACCCGATGCGGTGGTGCAAACCATGGGGTTTGCAAGATTTTCTGGCTGCTCCCGTCGGGAGGGCCAAACAAGCAGGTGACCAAGCTGGGGAACGCTGATGGCTTACTCATATACTGAGAAAAAACGTATCCGCAAGGACTTTAGCAAGTTGCCGGACGTCATGGATGTCCCGTACCTTCTGGCTATCCAGCTGGATTCGTATCGTGAATTCTTGCAGGCGGGAGCGACCAAAGATCAGTTCCGCGACGTGGGCCTGCATGCGGCCTTCAAATCCGTTTTCCCGATCATCAGCTACTCCGGCAATGCTGCGCTGGAGTACGTCGGTTATCGCCTGGGCGAACCGGCATTTGATGTCAAAGAATGCGTGTTGCGCGGTGTTACGTACGCCGTACCTTTGCGGGTAAAAGTCCGTCTGATCATTTTCGACAAAGAGTCGTCGAACAAAGCGATCAAGGACATCAAAGAGCAAGAAGTCTACATGGGCGAAATCCCATTGATGACTGAGAACGGTACCTTCGTTATCAACGGTACCGAGCGTGTTATCGTTTCCCAGCTGCACCGTTCCCCGGGCGTGTTCTTCGACCACGACCGCGGTAAGACGCACAGCTCCGGCAAGCTCCTGTACTCCGCGCGGATCATTCCGTACCGCGGTTCGTGGTTGGACTTTGAGTTCGATCCGAAAGACTGCGTGTTCGTGCGTATCGACCGTCGTCGTAAGCTGCCGGCCTCGGTACTGCTGCGCGCGCTCGGCTACACCACTGAGCAGGTCCTGGATGCGTTCTACACCACCAACGTATTCAGCCTGAAGGATGAAACCCTCAGCCTGGAACTGATTGCATCTCGTCTGCGTGGTGAAATTGCCGTCTTGGACATCCAGGATGAAAAGGGCAAGGTCATTGTTGAAGCGGGTCGTCGTATTACTGCGCGCCACATCAACCAGATCGAAAAAGCAGGTATCAAGTCGCTGGACGTGCCTCTGGACTACGTCCTGGGTCGCACGACCGCCAAGGTCATTGTTCACCCGGCTACAGGCGAAATCCTGGCTGAGTGCAACACCGAGCTGAACACCGAGATCCTGGCGAAAATCGCCAAGGCTCAGGTTGTTCGTATCGAGACCCTGTACACCAACGATATCGACTGCGGTCCGTTCGTTTCCGACACCCTGAAGATCGACTCCACCAGCAACCAATTGGAAGCGCTGGTAGAAATCTATCGCATGATGCGTCCTGGCGAGCCACCAACCAAAGACGCTGCCGAAACCCTGTTCAACAACCTGTTCTTCAGCCCTGAGCGCTACGACCTGTCTGCGGTTGGCCGGATGAAGTTCAACCGTCGTATCGGTCGCACCGAGATCGAAGGTTCGGGTGTGCTGTGCAAGGAAGACATCGTTGCGGTCCTGAAGACCCTGGTCGACATCCGTAACGGCAAAGGCATCGTCGATGACATCGACCACCTGGGTAACCGTCGTGTTCGCTGCGTAGGCGAAATGGCCGAGAACCAGTTCCGCGTTGGCCTGGTGCGTGTTGAGCGTGCGGTCAAAGAGCGTCTGTCGATGGCTGAAAGCGAAGGCCTGATGCCGCAAGACCTGATCAACGCCAAGCCAGTGGCTGCGGCGGTGAAAGAGTTCTTCGGTTCCAGCCAGCTCTCGCAGTTCATGGACCAGAACAACCCGCTCTCCGAGATCACCCACAAGCGCCGTGTTTCCGCACTGGGCCCGGGCGGTCTGACCCGTGAGCGTGCTGGCTTTGAAGTGCGTGACGTACACCCGACTCACTACGGTCGTGTATGCCCGATTGAAACGCCGGAAGGTCCGAACATCGGTCTGATCAACTCCCTGGCCGCCTATGCGCGCACCAACCAGTATGGCTTCCTCGAGAGCCCGTACCGTGTGGTGAAAGACGCTCTGGTCACCGACGAGATCGTGTTCCTGTCCGCCATCGAAGAAGCTGATCACGTGATCGCTCAGGCTTCGGCCACGATGAACGACAAGAAAGTCCTGATCGACGAGCTGGTAGCTGTTCGTCACCTGAACGAGTTCACCGTCAAGGCGCCGGAAGACGTCACCTTGATGGACGTATCGCCGAAGCAGGTAGTTTCGGTCGCAGCGTCGCTGATCCCGTTCCTGGAACACGATGACGCCAACCGTGCGTTGATGGGTTCCAACATGCAGCGTCAAGCTGTACCGACCCTGCGTGCTGACAAGCCGCTGGTAGGTACCGGCATGGAGCGTAACGTAGCCCGTGACTCCGGCGTTTGCGTCGTGGCTCGTCGTGGCGGCGTGATCGATTCCGTCGATGCCAGCCGTATCGTGGTTCGTGTTGCTGATGATGAAGTTGAAACGGGTGAAGCCGGTGTCGACATCTACAACCTGACCAAATACACCCGCTCGAACCAGAACACCTGCATCAACCAGCGTCCGCTGGTGCGTAAGGGTGATCGCGTTCAGCGTAGCGACATCATGGCTGACGGTCCGTCCACCGATATGGGTGAATTGGCTCTGGGTCAGAACATGCGCATCGCGTTCATGGCATGGAACGGCTTCAACTTCGAAGACTCCATCTGCCTGTCCGAGCGTGTGGTTCAAGAAGATCGCTTCACCACGATCCACATTCAGGAGCTGACCTGTGTGGCACGTGACACCAAGCTTGGGCCAGAGGAAATCACTGCAGACATCCCGAACGTGGGTGAAGCTGCACTGAACAAGCTGGACGAAGCCGGTATCGTTTATGTAGGTGCTGAAGTTGGTGCAGGCGACATTCTGGTTGGTAAGGTCACTCCGAAAGGCGAGACCCAGCTGACTCCGGAAGAGAAGCTGTTGCGTGCCATCTTCGGTGAGAAAGCCAGCGACGTTAAAGACACCTCCCTGCGTGTACCTACTGGTACCAAGGGCACCGTCATCGACGTACAGGTCTTCACCCGTGACGGCGTCGAGCGTGATGCTCGTGCACTGTCCATCGAGAAGACCCAGCTCGACGAGATCCGCAAGGACCTGAACGAAGAGTTCCGTATCGTTGAAGGCGCGACCTTCGAACGTCTGCGTTCCGCTCTGGTAGGCCACAAGGCTGAAGGCGGCGCAGGTCTGAAGAAAGGTCAGGACATCACCGACGAAATCCTCGACGGTCTTGAGCACGGCCAGTGGTTCAAGCTGCGCATGGCTGAAGATGCTCTTAACGAGCAGCTCGAGAAGGCCCAGGCCTATATCGTTGATCGTCGCCGTCTGCTGGACGACAAGTTCGAAGACAAGAAGCGCAAACTGCAGCAGGGCGATGACCTGGCTCCAGGCGTGCTGAAAATCGTCAAGGTTTACCTGGCAATCCGTCGCCGCATCCAGCCGGGCGACAAGATGGCCGGTCGTCACGGTAACAAAGGTGTGGTCTCCGTGATCATGCCGGTTGAAGACATGCCGCACGATGCCAATGGCACCCCGGTCGACGTCGTCCTCAACCCGTTGGGCGTACCGTCGCGTATGAACGTTGGCCAGATCCTTGAAACCCACCTGGGCCTTGCGGCTAAAGGTCTGGGCGAGAAGATCAATCGTATGATCGAAGAGCAGCGCAAGGTTGCTGACCTGCGTAAGTTCCTGCACGAGATCTACAACGAGATCGGCGGTCGTAAGGAAGAGCTGGATACCTTCTCCGATCAGGAGATCCTGGATCTGGCGAAGAACCTGCGCGGCGGCGTTCCAATGGCTACCCCGGTGTTCGACGGTGCCAAGGAAAGCGAAATCAAGGCCATGCTGAAACTGGCAGACCTGCCAGAAAGCGGCCAGATGCAGCTGTTCGACGGCCGTACCGGCAACAAGTTCGAGCGCCCGGTTACTGTTGGCTACATGTACATGCTGAAGCTGAACCACTTGGTAGACGACAAGATGCACGCTCGTTCTACCGGTTCGTACAGCCTGGTTACCCAGCAGCCGCTGGGTGGTAAGGCTCAGTTCGGTGGTCAGCGTTTCGGGGAGATGGAGGTCTGGGCACTGGAAGCATACGGTGCTGCATACACTCTGCAAGAAATGCTCACAGTGAAGTCGGACGATGTGAACGGTCGTACCAAGATGTACAAAAACATCGTGGATGGCGATCACCGTATGGAGCCGGGCATGCCCGAGTCCTTCAACGTGTTGATCAAAGAAATTCGTTCCCTCGGCATCGATATCGATCTGGAAACCGAATAACACGTGACGCGAATCGAGAGCGGGGCTGTTTAGCCCGCTCTCTGCTCCGCCAGGAGGAAAGGCCTTGAAAGACCTACTGAATTTGCTGAAAAACCAGGGTCAAGTCGAAGAGTTCGACGCCATCCGCATTGGATTGGCATCGCCTGAGATGATCCGTTCATGGTCGTTCGGTGAAGTTAAAAAGCCGGAAACCATCAACTACCGTACGTTCAAACCTGAGCGTGACGGCCTGTTCTGCGCCAAGATCTTTGGCCCGGTAAAGGATTACGAGTGCCTGTGCGGTAAGTACAAGCGCTTGAAGCACCGTGGTGTGATCTGCGAGAAGTGCGGCGTTGAAGTTGCACTGGCCAAGGTTCGTCGTGAGCGCATGGCGCACATCGAGCTGGCTTCGCCGGTTGCCCACATCTGGTTCCTGAAATCGCTGCCGTCCCGTATCGGCTTGCTGATGGACATGACCCTGCGTGATATCGAACGCGTTCTCTACTTCGAGAGCTATGTCGTTATCGATCCAGGCATGACCACCCTTGAAAAAGGTCAGCTGCTGAACGACGAGCAGTACTTCGAAGCGTTGGAAGAGTTCGGTGATGATTTCGATGCCCGCATGGGTGCCGAAGCTGTCCGCGAACTGCTGCACGCTATCGACCTGGAGCACGAGATTGGTCGTCTGCGCGAAGAAATTCCGCAAACCAACTCCGAAACCAAGATCAAGAAGCTGTCCAAGCGTCTGAAGTTGATGGAAGCCTTCCAGGGTTCCGGCAACCTGCCAGAGTGGATGGTGCTGACCGTTCTGCCGGTTCTGCCGCCAGACCTGCGTCCGCTGGTACCGTTGGATGGTGGTCGTTTCGCGACTTCCGACCTCAACGACCTGTACCGCCGCGTGATCAACCGTAACAACCGTTTGAAGCGCCTGCTCGATCTGTCCGCTCCGGACATCATCGTGCGCAACGAAAAGCGTATGTTGCAGGAAGCTGTCGATGCGCTGCTCGACAACGGCCGTCGTGGCCGCGCTATCACCGGTTCCAACAAGCGTCCTCTGAAATCCTTGGCTGACATGATCAAGGGTAAGCAAGGTCGTTTCCGTCAGAACTTGCTCGGTAAGCGTGTTGACTACTCTGGTCGTTCGGTAATTACCGTAGGCCCGACCCTGCGTCTGCACCAGTGCGGTCTGCCGAAGAAGATGGCACTTGAGCTGTTCAAGCCATTCATCTTCGGCAAGCTGGAAATGCGCGGTCTCGCGACCACCATCAAAGCGGCCAAGAAAATGGTCGAGCGCGAACTGCCAGAGGTTTGGGACGTTCTCGCTGAAGTGATTCGCGAACACCCGGTTCTCCTCAACCGTGCACCGACCCTTCACCGTCTGGGTATCCAGGCGTTTGAACCGGTACTGATCGAAGGTAAGGCTATCCAGCTGCACCCTCTGGTCTGTGCTGCGTACAACGCCGACTTCGACGGCGACCAAATGGCCGTGCACGTACCGCTGACACTGGAAGCCCAGTTGGAAGCGCGTGCGTTGATGATGTCGACCAACAACATTCTGTCGCCAGCCAACGGTGAGCCAATCATCGTTCCGTCGCAGGACGTTGTATTGGGTCTGTACTACATGACCCGTGAGGCGATCAACGCCAAAGGCGAAGGTCGTGTATTCGCTGACCTGCAGGAAGTTGACCGTGTGTTCCGTGCCGGCGAAGCCGCACTGCACGCCAAGGTCAAGGTACGCATCAACGAAACGGTCAACGACCGTGACGGCGGCAGCGTGAGCGGCACCCGTATTGTCGACACCACCGTTGGCCGTGCGCTGTTGTATCAGGTTGTGCCAAAAGGTCTGTCGTACGACGTCGTCAACCTGCCGATGAAGAAAAAGGCGATCTCCAAGCTGATCAACCAATGCTATCGCGTGGTTGGTCTGAAAGAGACCGTGATCTTCGCTGACCAGTTGATGTACACCGGTTTTGCCTATTCGACCATTTCCGGCGTTTCCATCGGTGTTAACGACTTCGTTATCCCAGATGAAAAAGCCCGCATCATCAGTGCTGCTACTGATGAAGTGAAAGAGATCGAAAGCCAGTACGCCTCGGGCCTGGTAACACAGGGCGAGAAGTACAACAAAGTGATCGACCTTTGGTCCAAGGCCAACGACGAAGTCTCCAAGGCGATGATGGCCAACCTCTCGAAAGAGAAAGTCATCGACCGTCACGGCGACGAAGTTGACCAGGAATCCTTCAACTCGATGTACATGATGGCCGACTCGGGCGCACGGGGTTCTGCTGCGCAGATCCGTCAGCTCGCCGGTATGCGTGGCCTGATGGCCAAGCCGGACGGCTCCATCATTGAAACGCCGATTACTGCGAACTTCCGTGAAGGGTTGAGCGTACTCCAGTACTTCATCTCCACTCACGGTGCTCGTAAAGGTCTGGCGGATACCGCGTTGAAAACCGCTAACTCCGGTTACCTGACTCGTCGTCTGGTAGACGTTGCGCAAGATCTGGTTGTAACCGAGATCGATTGTGGCACCGAGCACGGCCTGCTGATGACTCCGCACATTGAAGGCGGTGACGTTGTAGAGCCACTGGGTGAACGCGTATTGGGTCGTGTTATTGCCCGTGACGTATTCAAGCCAGGTACCGAGGAAATTATCGTTCCTGCCGGCACTCTGGTTGACGAGAAATGGGTCGAGTTCATCGAACTCAACAGCATCGACGAAGTGATCGTTCGCTCGCCGATCAGCTGCGAAACCCGCTACGGCATTTGCGCCAAGTGCTACGGCCGTGACTTGGCTCGTGGTCACCAGGTGAACATCGGTGAAGCGGTCGGCGTTATTGCCGCCCAGTCCATCGGTGAGCCGGGTACCCAGCTCACCATGCGTACGTTCCACATTGGCGGTGCAGCAAGCCGGACCTCCGCAGCCGACAGCGTTCAGGTGAAGAATGGCGGTACTGTCCGCCTGCACAACCTGAAGCACGTTGAGCGAGTGGATGGTCACCTGGTTGCTGTGTCGCGTTCCGGTGAGCTGGCAATCGCTGATGACTACGGTCGTGAGCGTGAGCGCTACAAGCTGCCGTACGGTGCTGTGATTTCGGTTAAAGAAGGTGACAAGGTCGACGCTGGCGCAATCGTGGCCAAGTGGGATCCGCACACTCACCCAATCGTTACCGAAATGAAAGGTACCGTGACCTACGTGGGCATGGAAGAAGGCATCACGATCAAACGTCAGACTGACGAATTGACCGGTATGACCAACATTGAAGTACTCGACGCGAAAGATCGTCCAGCTGCCGGTAAAGACATCCGTCCTGCCGTGAAGATGGTCGATGACAACGGCAAGGATCTGTTGCTGCCAGGCACTGACGTAATCGCTCAGTACTTCCTGCCAGCCAACGCCCTGGTCGGTGTAGCGGACGGTGCGAAGATCGCGATCGGTGATGTTATCGCGCGTATCCCGCAAGAAACTTCGAAGACCCGTGACATCACCGGTGGTTTGCCGCGTGTTGCCGACTTGTTCGAAGCTCGTCGTCCGAAAGAAGCGTCGATTCTGGCAGAAGTCAGCGGCACCATCGCGTTCGGTAAAGAAACCAAGGGCAAGCGCCGTCTGGTCATTACCCCGAACGACGGTACCGATCCGTACGAAGAGCTGATTCCAAAGTGGCGTCACCTGAACGTATTCGAAGGCGAACAGGTAAACCGCGGCGAAGTTATCTCCGATGGCCCGAGCGATCCACACGACATCCTGCGTCTGCTGGGTGTGAGTGCGCTGGCCAAGTACATCGTTAACGAAATCCAGGACGTTTACCGCCTGCAAGGCGTGAAGATCAACGATAAGCACATCGAGACCATCCTGCGTCAGATGCTGCGTAAAGTTGAGATCGCTGAATCCGGCGATTCCAGTTTCATCAAGGGTGACCAGATGGAACTGACTCATGTGCTGGTGGAAAACGAGCGTCTGGCTGGCGACGAGAAATTCGTTTCCAAGTTCACTCGCGTACTGCTGGGTATCACCAAGGCGTCGTTGTCCACTGAGTCGTTCATCTCGGCGGCCTCCTTCCAGGAGACCACTCGCGTACTGACCGAAGCAGCGGTAACCGGTAAGCGTGATTACCTGCGCGGCCTGAAAGAGAACGTGGTCGTGGGTCGTCTGATCCCGGCTGGTACCGGTTTGGCTTACCACAGCGAGCGTAAGCGTCGCCGTGATGCTGACAAGCCGTTGCGCGTAAGCGCCAGTGAAGTGGAAGCTGCACTGACCGAAGCGCTGAACTCAAGCGGTAACTGAGTTCTGCGATAAATCAGTCTGGGCCCTGGCAGCCCCATTCGTCGGATCAAGGCAATTTTGCCTGGGTTCGACGAGAGGGGAGGTCGGGGCCTTGCCTTGACTGGGGGCAAGATCCTCTTTAGACTCTTGTACCCCTAAATTTGGCGGGAATTCGTTCCTGCCATTTTGCTTTTCTTGCAAGACAATAGCGTCGCAAGACAACAGTGGAGCTAGTAGATGGCAACTATCAACCAGCTGGTACGTCAGCCGCGTAAGCGTATCGTCGAGAAATCCGACGTGCCTGCGCTGCAGAACTGCCCGCAACGTCGTGGCGTATGCACTCGTGTGTATACCACCACGCCGAAAAAACCTAACTCGGCACTGCGTAAAGTATGCCGTGTGCGCCTGACCAACGGTTTCGAGGTTTCCTCGTACATCGGCGGTGAAGGCCACAACCTGCAAGAGCACAGCGTGGTACTGATCCGCGGCGGTCGTGTAAAAGACTTGCCAGGTGTTCGTTATCACACCGTACGCGGCTCCTTGGATACTTCCGGCGTTAAAGGTCGTAACCAAGGTCGTTCGAAGTACGGTACCAAGAAGCCTAAGTAGTAGCGGCTTTTTGTAAAACTGAATCATCTTATTTTCTGAGTCGATAAGAGTAAGGTCGGAGGCGTCCCGAAAGGGCACCGATTCCGAGCGAACCTGAAGACCGTTTGAGGGCTTATCCATGCCAAGAAGACGCGTAGCAGCCAAGCGCGAAGTGCTTGACGATCCAAAATACGGAAGCCAAATTCTGGCCAAGTTCATGAACCACGTGATGGAAAGCGGCAAGAAAGCCGTTGCCGAGCGTATCGTTTATGGCGCGCTGGAAAAGGTTAAAGAGCGCAAGAACAGCGACCCCCTGGAAATCTTCGAGAAAGCTCTCGACGCCATCGCTCCGCTGGTCGAAGTGAAGTCGCGCCGTGTAGGCGGTGCTACTTACCAGGTTCCGGTCGAAGTTCGTCCGTCCCGTCGTAACGCCCTGGCAATGCGCTGGTTGGTAGACTTCGCCCGTAAGCGCGGCGAGAAGTCTATGGCTCTGCGTTTGGCCGGCGAACTGTTGGACGCTGCTGAAGGTAAAGGTGCTGCTGTTAAGAAGCGTGAAGACGTGCACCGTATGGCTGAAGCTAACAAAGCTTTCTCGCACTACCGCTTCTAATCTTAGCTTCACTAATTTTGCGAGGGCTTTATGGCTCGTACTACTCCGATTAGCCGCTACCGTAACATCGGTATCGTTGCTCACGTGGATGCTGGTAAAACCACCACCACTGAGCGCGTACTGTTTTACACCGGCAAAAGTCACAAAATGGGCGAGGTGCATGACGGCGCCGCGACCACAGACTGGATGGTTCAGGAGCAGGAGCGTGGTATTACCATTACTTCTGCTGCTATTACCGCCTTCTGGAAAGGTTCCGAGAAGCAGTACAAAGACGAGCACCGCTTCAACGTTATCGATACCCCAGGCCACGTAGACTTCACTATTGAAGTTGAGCGTTCCCTGCGCGTACTCGACGGCGCTGTCGTTGTGTTCTGCGGTACCTCGGGTGTCGAGCCTCAGTCGGAAACCGTATGGCGTCAAGCCAACAAATACGGCGTTCCACGTCTTGTTTACGTAAACAAGATGGACCGTGCTGGCGCCAACTTCCTGCGCGTGATCGGTCAGATCAAGCAGCGTCTGGGTCATACTCCGGTGCCAATCCAATTGGCTATCGGTTCCGAAGACAACTTCCAAGGTCAGATCGATCTGGTCAACATGGAAGCGGTCTACTGGAATGACGCTGACAAAGGTATGGTTCCTGTTCGCAAGCCTATCCCTGCAGAGTTGCAGGAACTGGCTGACGAGTGGCGCAACAACATGGTTGAGGCTGCCGCCGAAGCCAGCGAAGAGCTGATGAACAAGTACCTCGAAGGTGAAGAACTCACCAACGTGGAAATCAAGGCCGCTCTGCGTCAGCGTACTATCGCTGGTGAGATCGTCTTGGCTGTTTGCGGTTCTTCCTTCAAGAACAAGGGTGTTCCCCTGGTTCTCGACGCCGTGATCGACTACCTGCCTGCTCCAACCGACATTCCTGCTATCAAGGGTACCAACCCTGATAACGAGGAAGAAGAGATGGAGCGTCACGCTGACGACAGCGAGCCGTTCTCGGCTCTGGCGTTCAAGATCGCTACCGACCCATTCGTGGGTACTCTGACCTTCGTCCGTGTTTACTCGGGCGTGTTGGCCTCCGGCGACGGCGTGATCAACTCGGTCAAAGGCAAGAAAGAGCGTGTGGGTCGTATGGTGCAAATGCACGCAAACGCCCGTGAAGAGATTAAGGAAGTGCGCGCTGGTGACATCGCGGCCTTGATCGGCATGAAGGACGTCACCACTGGTGAGACTTTGTGCGACGCTGCCAAGCCAATCATCCTGGTTCGCATGGACTTCCCGGAGCCGGTTATTTCGGTTGCCGTAGAGCCTAAGACCAAGGATGACCAGGAAAAAATGGGTATCGCTCTGGGCAAGCTTGCTCAGGAAGATCCATCTTTCCGCGTCAAAACTGATGAAGAGACTGGTCAAACGATCATCTCTGGCATGGGCGAGTTGCACCTGGACATCCTGGTTGACCGGATGCGCCGTGAGTTCAACGTCGAAGCCAACATCGGTAAGCCTCAGGTTTCCTATCGTGAGCGCATCACGAAGAACTGTGAAATCGAAGGCAAGTTCGTTCGTCAGTCCGGCGGTCGTGGTCAGTTCGGTCACTGCTGGATCCGTTTTGCTCCTGCTGACGAAGGTCAGGAAGGTCTGCAATTCGTGAACGAAGTAGTAGGTGGTGTTGTTCCTAAGGAATACATCCCTGCTATCCAGAAGGGTATCGAAGAGCAGATGAAGAACGGTGTTGTTGCCGGCTATCCGCTGATCGGCCTGAAAGCAACCGTTTTTGACGGTTCTTACCACGACGTCGACTCCAACGAGATGGCGTTTAAGGTGGCTGCTTCCATGGCAACCAAGCAACTGGCCCAGAAGGGCGGTGGTGAGTTGCTTGAGCCAATCATGGCGGTAGAAGTTGTTACACCTGAAGACTATATGGGTGATGTCATGGGCGACCTTAACCGTCGTCGCGGCATGATCTTGGGTATGGAAGACACGGTTTCCGGCAAAGTGATTCGCGCCGAGGTTCCGTTGGGTGAGATGTTCGGTTATGCGACCGACGTTCGCTCCATGTCCCAGGGTCGCGCAAGCTACTCTATGGAATTCAAAAAATACAACACAGCTCCGGCGCACATCGCTGAAACTGTATCCAAAAAACAAGGCTGATTCAGTCCTTTAGGCAAGGAGTTAATTGTCGTGGCTAAAGAAAAATTTGATCGTTCCCTACCGCACGTCAACGTTGGCACTATCGGTCACGTTGACCACGGTAAAACCACTCTGACCGCAGCTCTGACTCGCGTCTGCTCCGAGGTTTTCGGTTCTGCAGTCGTTGATTTCGATAAAATCGACAGCGCTCCAGAAGAAAAAGCTCGTGGTATCACCATCAACACCGCGCACGTCGAGTACAACTCGAAGATCCGTCACTACGCTCACGTTGACTGCCCAGGTCACGCTGACTATGTGAAGAACATGATCACCGGTGCTGCCCAGATGGACGGCGCGATCCTGGTTTGCTCGGCCGCTGATGGTCCGATGCCACAAACCCGTGAGCACATCCTCCTGTCCCGTCAGGTAGGCGTTCCGTACATCGTGGTTTTCCTGAACAAGGCTGACCTGGTAGACGACGCTGAGCTGCTGGAACTGGTTGAGATGGAAGTGCGCGATCTGCTGAGCACTTACGACTTCCCAGGCGACGACACTCCGATCATCATCGGTTCTGCTCGTATGGCGCTGGAAGGTAAAGACGATAACGAAATGGGCACCACTGCCGTTCGTAAACTGGTTGAAACCCTGGACAGCTACATCCCAGAACCAGTTCGTCTGACCGACAAGCCGTTCCTGATGCCAATCGAAGACGTATTCTCGATCTCCGGTCGTGGTACTGTTGTGACTGGTCGTATCGAGCGCGGTATCGTTCGCGTTCAAGATCCGCTGGAAATCGTTGGTCTGCGTGACACCACCACCACCACCTGCACCGGTGTTGAGATGTTCCGCAAGCTGCTTGACGAAGGTCGTGCTGGCGAGAACTGCGGCGTTCTGCTGCGTGGTACCAAGCGTGACGACGTTGAGCGTGGTCAGGTTCTGGTTAAGCCGGGTTCGGTTAAGCCGCACACCAAGTTCACCGCAGAAGTTTATGTTCTGAGCAAGGAAGAAGGCGGTCGTCACACTCCGTTCTTCAAAGGCTACCGTCCACAGTTCTACTTCCGTACTACTGACGTGACTGGTAACTGCCAGCTGCCAGAAGGCGTTGAAATGGTAATGCCAGGCGATAACATCCAAATGGAAGTTACCCTGATCAAAACCATCGCAATGGAAGACGGTCTGCGCTTCGCTATCCGTGAAGGTGGCCGTACCGTTGGTGCTGGTGTTGTAGCTAAAATCATCGAGTAAGCGTCTCTTCTGAGATAGCTTCGATGCTTTGAAAAGCCCCCGCTCAGCGGGGGCTTTTTTATTGGGTTGACACCTATCTTGGGCGTCTATAGAATTGCGCCTCCTTTTAACGGGCGTATTGCGCTCGCTGGGAATAGCAGCCGGAGTCTGAAATCCAATGCAAAATCAGCAAATCCGTATCAGGTTGAAGGCTTTTGACCATCGCCTGATCGACCAATCCACCCAGGAAATCGTGGAAACCGCGAAACGTACTGGTGCTCAAGTGCGTGGTCCAATTCCACTGCCTACCCGTAAAGAGCGGTTCACCGTTCTGGTCTCCCCGCACGTCAACAAAGACGCGCGGGACCAGTACGAGATCCGTACTCATAAGCGCGTACTGGACATCGTCCAGCCAACGGATAAAACCGTTGATGCACTTATGAAGCTTGATCTTGCGGCCGGTGTGGAAGTGCAGATCAGCCTCGGCTAAGACTTGGGTCTTAGTCGTGTAACGCTCTGAAATGGGCGGCCATAGCGGGTGAAAGCCCCGTACACTCATGAGGTTTACAACATGACTATTGGTGTAGTCGGTCGTAAATGCGGTATGACCCGTATTTTCACCGAAGAAGGTGTCTCCATTCCGGTTACGGTCATTGAGATCGAGCCGAATCGCGTCACCCAGTTCAAAACTGAAGAAACCGATGGCTATCGTGCAGTGCAAGTCACTGTCGGCGAGCGTCGCGCTTCGCGTGTGACTGCTGCTCAAGCAGGTCACTTCGCTAAAGCAAACGTTGCAGCTGGTCGTACTGTCATGGAGTTCCGTCTTGAAGAAGGCGACTACCAGGCTGGCGATCTGATCAACGCTGAAATCTTCGCCGCTGGTCAACTGGTTGATGTAACCGGTCAGTCCAAGGGTAAAGGCTTCCAGGGTACGATCAAGCGTTGGAATTTCCGTGGTCAAGACAACACTCACGGTAACTCCGTTTCCCACCGCGTCCCGGGCTCTATTGGCCAGTGCCAGACTCCTGGTCGTGTATTCAAGGGCAAAAAAATGTCCGGTCATATGGGCGCTGAGCGCGTGACCGTGCAGTCCCTCGAAGTAGTGCGCGTCGACGCTGAACGCAATCTGTTGTTGGTCAAGGGTGCTGTTCCTGGCGCTACTGGCGGCAACCTGGTTGTACGTCCAGCGGCCAAGGCTCGCGGTTAAGGGGAAGCTGACATGCAATTAAATGTAAATGACGCTCAAGCGATCGAAGTTTCCGAACTGACATTTGGCGGCGAATTCAACGAGACGCTGGTTCACCAAGCAGTCGTGGCCTACATGGCCGGCGGCCGTCAAGGTAGCAAGCAGCAAAAGACCCGTTCCGACGTTCGTGGTGGCGGTAAGCGCCCTTGGCGTCAGAAAGGTACTGGCCGTGCTCGTGCCGGTACTATCCGTAGCCCAATCTGGCGCGGCGGCGGTACCACTTTCGCAGCTCGTCCACAGGATCACTCTCAGAAGCTCAACAAGAAGATGTATCGCGCAGCACTGCGCTCCATCCTTGCTGAACTCGTGCGTACTGATCGCCTGGTCGTGGTTCAGGACTTCGCTGTTGAAAGTCCAAAAACCAAAGATCTGCTGGGCAAACTGAACAACATGAGCCTGACCGACGTTTTGATCGTGTCTGAAGCTGTTGATCAGAACCTGTACCTGGCTGCTCGCAACCTGCCACACGTTGATGTACGTGACGTGCAAGGTTCCGATCCAGTTAGTCTGATCGCATACGACAAGGTGTTGATCACCGTGTCGGCCGTGAAGAAATTCGAGGAGCTGCTGGGATGAACCAGGAACGCGTATTTAAAGTTCTGCTTGGCCCGCACGTTTCCGAAAAGGCTACGGTTCTGGCTGACAAGAAAGGCCAGTTCGTTTTCAAGGTTGCAACTGACGCAACCAAGCTGGAAATCAAGAAGGCCGTCGAAAGCCTGTTCAGCGTGAAAGTTGAGCGTGTTACTACCCTGAATGTTCTGGGTAAGAGCAAGCGCACTGCTCGCGGTCTGGGCAAGCGTAATGACTGGAAGAAGGCAGTTATCTCCCTTCAGCCAGGCCAAGATCTCGATTTCAGCAGCAGTGCTGAGTAAGGAAGGGGTGCATCATGGCAATCGTTAAATGCAAACCGACTTCCCCTGGCCGCCGTTTTGTGGTCAAGGTGGTCAATCAGGAGCTGCATAAAGGCGCTCCTCACGCACCGCTGCTCGAGAAGAAATCGAAGACTGGTGGTCGTAACAACAATGGTCGTATTACCACTCGTCACATTGGTGGTGGCCATAAGCAGCATTATCGTCTGGTCGATTTCCGTCGCAATGACAAAGATGGCATCGCTGCCACTGTCGAGCGTATCGAATACGATCCAAACCGTACTGCTCACATCGCTCTGCTGCTGTACGCAGATGGCGAGCGTCGCTACATCATCGCGCCTAAAGGCGTGAGTGCTGGCGACCAGCTGATCGCAGGTGCCTTGGCGCCGATCAAGCCGGGCAACGCTCTGCAACTGCGTAACATTCCAGTTGGTAGCACCGTACACGGCATCGAATTGAAGCCAGGTAAAGGCGCGCAAATCGCTCGTTCCGCTGGTGCTTCGGCTCAGCTGATCGCTCGTGAAGGTGTCTACGTGACCCTGCGTCTGCGTTCTGGTGAGATGCGTAAAGTGCTGGCTGAATGCCGCGCGACCCTGGGTGAAGTCTCGAACTCCGAGCACAGCCTGCGTTCGCTGGGTAAAGCTGGTGCCAAACGCTGGCGTGGCGTTCGCCCAACCGTTCGTGGTGTTGCCATGAACCCGGTTGACCACCCACACGGTGGTGGTGAAGGTCGTACCTCTGGTGGTCGTCATCCGGTATCGCCATGGGGCTTCCCGACTAAGGGTGCGAAGACTCGTGGTAATAAGCGTACCGACAAAATGATCGTCCGTCGTCGCAAGTAAATAGAGGGATACGACAGTGCCACGTTCTCTGAAAAAAGGTCCTTTTATTGATCTTCACCTACTGAAGAAGATCGAAGTGGCGGCGGAAAAGAACGATCGCAAACCAGTTAAGACCTGGTCGCGTCGTTCGATGATCCTGCCACAAATGGTCGGTCTGACCATCGCTGTACACAACGGTCGTCTGCACGTCCCAGTTCTCGTTAACGAAGACATGGTCGGCCACAAACTAGGCGAGTTTGCCGGTACCCGCACTTATCGTGGGCACGTGGCAGACAAGAAAGCCAAGCGTTAAGGGGTAAGGAAATGGAAGTAGCCGCTAAGTTGTCGGGCGCTCGAATCTCCGCCCAGAAAGCCCGCTTGGTCGCCGACCAGATCCGCGGGAAGAAGGTGGGCGAAGCGCTCAACCTGTTGGCTTTCAGCAGTAAGAAAGCCGCCGAGATCATGAAGAAAGTGCTGGAGTCGGCCGTAGCCAACGCCGAGCATAACGAAGGCGCAGACGTTGATGACCTGAAGGTCAGCACCGTT
Source organism: Pseudomonas grimontii (assembly GCF_007858185.1). GTDB lineage: Bacteria > Pseudomonadota > Gammaproteobacteria > Pseudomonadales > Pseudomonadaceae > Aquipseudomonas > Aquipseudomonas grimontii. The sequence continues at coordinate 148,969 of NZ_VFES01000016.1, read as the reverse complement.
TTCGTCAACGAAGGGCGTTCGCTGAAGCGCATCATGCCGCGTGCCAAAGGCCGTGCTGATCGCATCGTCAAGCGGTCTTGCCATATCACTGTCAAGGTTGCTGACAAGTAACGGAGTCGAAGAGATGGGTCAGAAAGTACATCCCATTGGCATTCGCCTGGGAATCGTCAAGGAGCACACCTCCGTCTGGTACGCAGACGGTCGGACTTATGCGGACTATTTGTTCGCTGATCTGAAGGTGCGTGAGTATCTCCAAGACAAACTAAAAAGCGCGTCCGTAAGCCGTATCGATATCCATCGTCCGGCGCAAACTGCACGTATCACCATCCACACCGCTCGTCCAGGTATCGTTATCGGGAAGAAAGGTGAAGATGTTGAGAAACTGCGTCAGGACCTGACCAAGCAAATGGGTGTGCCTGTGCACATCAATATCGAAGAGATCCGCAAGCCGGAGCTCGACGGTATGCTGGTTGCGCAGAGCGTAGCTCAGCAGCTGGAGCGTCGCGTAATGTTCCGTCGCGCTATGAAGCGCGCCGTACAGAACGCCATGCGCATTGGTGCCAAAGGCATCAAAATCCAAGTGAGCGGTCGTCTCGGCGGTGCTGAAATCGCACGTACTGAATGGTATCGCGAAGGTCGTGTGCCACTGCACACCCTGCGTGCCGACATCGACTATGCCAACTACGAAGCTCACACCACTTACGGTGTGATCGGTGTAAAGGTTTGGATCTTCAAAGGCGAAGTAATTGGTGGTCGCCAAGAAGAACTGAAACCACAAGCACCAGCGCCTCGTAAAAAAGCTGCTAAGTAAGGGGTACGCCAAATGTTGCAACCAAAGCGTACGAAGTTCCGCAAGCAGATGACAGGCCACAACCGTGGTCTGGCTCAGCGCGGTAGCAAAGTCAGCTTCGGCGAGTTCGCGCTGAAGTCTGTAGCTCGTGGTCGTCTCACCGCTCGTCAGATCGAGTCAGCGCGTCGTGCACTGACCCGTCACGTAAAACGTGGCGGCAAGATCTGGATCCGTGTATTCCCGGACAAGCCGATCTCCAAAAAACCTCTCGAGGTTCGGATGGGTAAAGGTAAGGGTAACGTGGAATACTGGGTAGCCCAGATTCAGCCAGGCAAAGTCCTGTATGAAATCGAGGGTGTAACTGAAGAGCTGGCGCGTGAGGCTTTTGCCCTGGCTGCTGCAAAGCTGCCGCTCGCCACCGCCTTTGTTAAACGGACGGTGATGTGATGAAAGCGAATGAACTTCGTGAAAAATCCGCACAGCAGCTGAACGAGCAACTGCTCGGCCTGCTGCGCGACCAGTTCAATCTGCGCATGCAGAAAGCAACTGGCCAGTTGGGGCAGTCTCATCTGCTCTCGCAAGTTAAGCGTGACATCGCTCGCGTGAAGACTGTGCTCAACCAGCAGGCAGGTAAGTGATCATGGCTGAAGCCGAAAAGACTGTCCGTACGCTGACTGGCCGTGTTGTCAGCGACAAGATGGACAAAACCATCACCGTTTTGATCGAGCGTCGCGTTAAGCACCCGATCTACGGTAAATATGTTAAGCGTTCGACTAAGCTGCACGCGCACGACGAAACCAACCAGTGCCACATCGGCGACAAAGTCACTATTCGTGAAACTCGTCCGCTGGCCAAGACCAAGTCTTGGGCACTGGTTGATGTTCTCGAACGCGCTGTGGAAGTCTAAGGACTAGGGGTCGGAGAAATTATATGATTCAGACTCAATCCATGCTCGATGTGGCCGATAACAGCGGCGCTCGCCGTGTTATGTGCATCAAGGTGCTGGGTGGCTCCCATCGTCGTTACGCTGGTATCGGTGACATCATCAAAGTTACCGTGAAGGAAGCAATTCCTCGCGGTAAGGTGAAAAAAGGCCAAGTGATGACTGCTGTTGTAGTCCGCACTCGTCACGGCGTACGCCGTGCAGATGGCTCCATTATCCGCTTTGATGGCAACGCTGCTGTTCTTCTGAACAACAAGCAAGAGCCGATCGGCACCCGTATCTTTGGGCCAGTGACCCGTGAACTTCGTACTGAGAAGTTCATGAAGATCGTCTCGCTCGCCCCAGAAGTGCTGTAAGGAGATCCGACATGCAAAAGATTCGTCGTGACGACGAGATCATCGTGATCGCCGGCAAAGACAAAGGTAAGCGCGGTAAGGTGCTGAAGGTTCTCGCTGACGACCGTCTGGTCGTTGGTGGTCTGAACCTGGTCAAGCGTCATACCAAGCCTAACCCGATGTCGGGCGTACAGGGCGGTATCGTCGAGAAAGAAGCGCCACTGCACGCTTCTAACGTCGCCATCTTCAACGGCGAAACCAACAAGGCTGACCGCGTTGGTTTCAAAGTAGAAGACGGTAAGAAAATTCGTGTCTTCAAGTCGACCCAAAAAGCGGTTGATGCTTGAACACTGCTAGGTAGATAAGACCATGGCACGACTACAAGAGATTTACCGGAAGGAAATCGCCCCCAAGCTTAAGGAAGAACTTAAGCTCGGGAACGTGATGGAAGTTCCGCGCGTTACCAAAATCACCCTGAACATGGGTCTGGGCGAAGCGATCGGCGACAAAAAAGTCATCGAGCACGCTGTTGCTGACCTGGAAAAGATCACCGGTCAAAAAGTCGTTGTGACTTACGCTCGGAAATCCATCGCTGGCTTTAAAGTCCGTGAAGGTTGGCCGATCGGCGTCAAAGTGACTCTGCGCCGTGAGCGTATGTACGAATTCCTGGATCGTCTGCTGTCGATCTCCCTGCCTCGGGTTCGCGACTTCCGCGGCCTGAATGCCAAGTCCTTCGATGGTCGTGGTAACTACAGCATGGGCGTTAAAGAGCAGATCATCTTCCCGGAAATCGACTACGACAAGATCGATGCTCTCCGCGGTCTGGACATCACCCTGACCACCACTGCCAAGAACGATGATGAAGGTCGCGCCCTGTTGCGTGCTTTCAAATTCCCGTTCCGCAACTGATTGGAGTAGGACCATGGCCAAGATGAGCATGAAAAACCGCGAGCTGAAGCGTCAGCTCACGGTTGCCAAGTACGCCAAGAAGCGTGCAGCACTGAAAGCAATCATCGTTGATCTGAACGCAAGTCCAGAAGCGCGTTGGGAAGCTACAGTTGCCCTGCAGAAGCAGCCACGTGACGCAAGCGCCTCGCGCATGCGTAACCGCTGCCGCCTGACCGGTCGTCCACACGGCGTTTACCGCAAGTTCGGCCTCGGCCGTAACAAACTGCGTGAAGCGGCAATGCGTGGTGACGTACCAGGTCTGGTTAAAGCCAGCTGGTAAGTACTTTCAGCGTCCAGGTGGTCTGAATCGAAAGATACTGACCACCGGTGACCCTGAATCTGGAACAAGCCCCTTTTGGGGCTTGTTTCATTTCCGGAGTGTGTCTAAAATACGCGGCTCGCCTGAGCCCGTGTTTTTTACCCGGAGATTCTCAGCGACATATGTAGCCGCAAGGCTAATTTTTTTGTATTAGGAGCGTCTAGCCCATGAGTATGCAGGACCCGTTAGCGGACATGCTAACTCGTATCCGTAATGCCCAGATGGCTGAAAAGTCCGTCGTAAGCATGCCATCTTCCAAGTTGAAGGTTGCTGTTGCCAAAGTCCTGAAAGACGAAGGCTACATTGCGGGTTATCAGATCAGCAGCGAAATCAAACCACTGCTGTCCATCGAGCTGAAGTACTTCGAAGGCCGTTCGGTCATCGAGGAAGTGAAGCGCGTTAGCCGTCCAGGCCTGCGTCAGTACAAGTCCGCTGAAGATCTGCCGAAAGTTCGTGGCGGTCTGGGCGTGTCTATCGTCTCCACCAACAAAGGTGTGATGACGGATCGTGCTGCGCGCGCTGCCGGTGTCGGCGGCGAAGTTCTTTGCACTGTGTTCTAAGGGGGGATAAGCATGTCTCGCGTCGCTAAGAACCCCGTTAAGCTGCCAGCCGGTGTCGAAGTCAAATTCGCAGGCCAACAGCTTTCGGTGAAGGGTGCCAAGGGCACTCTTGAACTGAATATCCATTCGTCCGTTGAGATCGTTGAAGAAGCTGGTGAGCTGCGTTTCGCTGCTCGCAATGGCGATCAACAAACTCGCGCAATGGCTGGTACCACGCGTGCGTTGGTAAACAACATGGTCCAAGGCGTAAGCCAAGGCTTCGAGCGTAAGCTCCAGCTGGTCGGTGTTGGTTACAAAGCGCAAGCAAAAGGCACGGTTTTGAACCTGGCCCTTGGCTTCTCGCACCCAGTGGATTACGAACTGCCGGAAGGCATCACCGCTGAGACTCCTAGCCAGACCGATATCCTGATCAAGGGCATCGATAAGCAACTGGTAGGTCAAGTGGCTGCTGAGATCCGCGACTTCCGTCCACCAGAGCCGTACAAAGGCAAAGGTGTGCGCTACGCGGACGAAGTCGTCCGTCGTAAAGAAGCCAAGAAGAAGTAGGGCATAGCAAATGACCGACAAAAAAGTTACTCGACTGCGTCGCGCTCGCAAAGCACGCCTGAAAATGCACGAACTCGAAGTCGTGCGTCTCTGCGTGTTCCGCTCGTCGCAGCACATCTACGCCCAGGTCATCTCGGCCGACGGCAACAAAGTCCTGGCCAGCGCCTCGACTTTGGATAAAGAACTGCGTGATGGTGCCACTGGCAACATCGACGCGGCCACAAAGGTTGGCCAGCTGGTCGCTACGCGTGCTAAGGCCGCTGGCGTCTCGCAAGTGGCTTTCGACCGCTCTGGCTTCAAGTACCATGGCCGCGTTAAAGCGCTGGCTGATGCTGCTCGTGAAGCTGGGCTGGAGTTCTAAGTTATGTCAAATAACGACCAAAAGCGCGACGAAGGCTACATTGAGAAGCTGGTTCAAGTTAACCGCGTAGCCAAAACCGTTAAAGGCGGCCGTATCTTCACTTTCACCGCGTTGACCGTGGTTGGTGATGGTAAAGGGCGCGTTGGCTTCGGCCGTGGCAAGTCACGTGAAGTGCCTGCTGCGATCCAGAAGGCAATGGAAGCTGCTCGTCGCAACATGATCCAAGTTGATCTGAACGGCACCACGCTGCAGTACGCAATGAAGTCCGCTCACGGCGCTTCGAAGGTGTACATGCAGCCTGCTTCTGAAGGTACCGGTATCATCGCTGGCGGCGCTATGCGTGCTGTCCTCGAAGTTGCTGGCGTTCAGAACGTTCTGGCCAAGTGCTATGGCTCGACTAACCCGGTAAACGTGGTTCACGCCACTTTCAAAGGTTTGAAAGCTATGCAATCTCCTGAATCCATTGCCGCCAAGCGTGGCAAAAGCGTCAAGGAGATCTTCTGATCATGGCTACCGTTAAAGTAACGCTGATCAAAAGCATGACCGGCCGCATCCCTAACCACAAATTGTGCGTTAAGGGTTTGGGTCTGCGTCGCATCGGTCACACTGTAGAAGTCCAGGATACTCCCGAGAATCGCGGGATGATCAACAAGGCTTACTACATGCTGCGTGTCGAGGGTTAATCGATGAAACTCAATGATCTGAGTCCAGCGCCGGGTTCCCGTCGCGAAAAGCATCGTCCGGGCCGTGGTATCGGTAGCGGTTTGGGTAAGACTGGTGGCCGTGGTCACAAAGGTCAGACCTCCCGCTCCGGTGGCACCATCGCTCCAGGCTTTGAAGGCGGTCAACAGCCGCTGCATCGTCGCCTGCCTAAGTTCGGTTTCGTTTCCCTGAAGGCCATGGACCGCGCAGAAGTGCGTCTGTCCGAGCTGGCTAAAGTGGAAGGCGACATCGTTACTGTGCAGACCCTGAAAGATGCCAACGTGATCAACGTCAACGTACAGCGTGTGAAAATCATGCTGTCCGGTGAAGTGACTCGCGCTGTCACTATCGGCAAGGGAATCGGCGCCACCAAAGGTGCGCGTTCGGCTATCGAAGCAGCTGGCGGCAAGTTCGAGGAATAAATGGCTAAGCAAGGTGCTCTCTCAGCGCTCGGCAAAGGCGGTATGTCTGAACTTTGGGCTCGTCTGCGTTTTCTGTTCCTGGCGATTATCGTCTACCGAATAGGCGCACACATCCCGGTTCCAGGTATCAACCCGGACCGACTCGCAGACCTGTTTCGACAGAATGAGGGGACCATTCTTAGCTTGTTCAACATGTTTTCTGGCGGCGCGCTGGAACGGATGAGCATTTTTGCACTGGGGATCATGCCGTACATCTCGGCATCGATCATCATGCAATTGATGACAGCCGTCAGCCCGCAGCTGGAGCAGTTGAAGAAGGAAGGTGAAGCTGGCCGTCGCAAGATTAGCCAGTACACCCGCTACGGCACCGTCATCCTTGCCCTGGTTCAAGCTATCGGCATGTCCGTTGGCTTGGCGGGGCAGGGTGTTGCGTTCACTGGTGACTTTGGCTTCCATTTCGTCGCGGTATCCACGTTTGTGGCTGGTGCGATGTTCATGATGTGGCTGGGTGAGCAGATTACTGAGCGTGGTGTTGGTAACGGTATCTCGATGTTGATTTTCGCAGGTATCGTCGCCGGTCTTCCGAGAGCAATCGGGCAGTCTTTCGAGTCTGCACGTCAGGGTGATATCAATATCTTTGCCTTGGTTGCCATCGGTTTGCTGGCAGTAGCGATTATCGGTTTTGTGGTGTTCATTGAGCGTGGCCAGCGTCGTATTGCTGTTCACTACGCCAAGCGTCAGCAGGGCCGTAAGGTTTTTGCTGCGCAGACCAGCCACTTGCCGCTGAAAGTGAATATGGCCGGTGTTATTCCGGCAATTTTCGCGAGCAGCATTTTGCTGTTTCCGGCTTCGTTGGGTACCTGGTTTGGTCAGTCTGAAAATATGGGCTGGCTGCAGGACCTCTCTCAGTCGATCGCTCCTGGTCAGCCGTTGAATATTCTGCTGTTTAGTGCAGGGATTATTTTCTTCTGCTTCTTCTATACGGCGTTGATGTTCAATCCGAAAGACGTAGCGGAAAACCTGAAGAAGTCCGGTGCCTTTATTCCGGGTATTCGTCCAGGTGAGCAGTCTGCGCGCTACATTGATGGCGTTCTGACTCGTTTGACCCTGTTCGGTGCTCTATATATGACGGCCGTGTGCTTGTTGCCCCAGTTCCTGGTGGTTGCAGCAAACGTTCCGTTCTACCTTGGCGGGACCTCGTTGCTGATCGTGGTCGTGGTTGTGATGGACTTCATGTCCCAAGTACAATCGCACCTCGTTTCGCACCAGTACGAATCCCTGATGAAGAAAGCCAACCTGAAGGGTTACGGCAGCGGCATGTTGCGCTGAGTACCCATAAGGTTCGAGGAGTTGGTGATGAAAGTTCGTGCATCGGTGAAAAAGCTGTGCCGTAACTGCAAGATTATTCGCCGCGAAGGTGTTGTTCGAGTAATTTGCAGCGCGGAACCGCGTCACAAACAGCGCCAAGGCTGAGTGTGATCCGCTTGAAGCCCGGCAGCTAGTGCGCTGCCGGGTTGATTATTTGTTATTACAGCGATATTATCTCGCGCCCTATTTCTTGGCTTCCGGGGCGTAGGTAGCTGTCAATTGGAGTCCCACTGAATGGCCCGTATTGCAGGCGTTAACATTCCAGATAACAAGCACACTGTTATCTCGCTGACCTACATCTATGGTGTTGGTCGCACTACTGCGCAGAAAATTTGCGCAGTTGCTGGGGTAAACCCAGCCGCTAAGATCAAGGATCTGAGCGACGAGCAGATTGAATTGCTGCGTGGCGAAGTGGCGAAGTTCACCACTGAAGGTGACCTGCGTCGCGAAATCAACATGAAAATCAAGCGTTTGATGGACCTCGGTTGCTATCGCGGTCTGCGTCATCGTCGTGGTCTTCCAGTACGCGGTCAGCGTACCAAGACTAACGCGCGTACCCGTAAAGGTCCGCGTAAGCCGATCCGCAAGTAATCGCCCCAGCGAATCGACAGGAAAATTATCATGGCAAAACCTGCTGCTCGTCCTCGTAAAAAAGTTAAAAAGACAGTGGTTGATGGCATCGCCCACATCCATGCATCTTTTAACAACACCATCGTGACCATCACCGACCGTCAAGGTAACGCGCTTTCTTGGGCTACCTCCGGTGGTTCGGGTTTCCGCGGTTCCCGCAAGTCCACTCCGTTTGCTGCTCAAGTAGCTGCTGAACGTGCTGGTCAAGCTGCGCTGGAATATGGCCTGAAAAACCTCGACGTTAACGTCAAAGGTCCAGGCCCAGGTCGTGAGTCTGCTGTCCGTGCTTTGAACGGCTGTGGCTATAAGATCGCCAGCATCACCGACGTGACGCCAATCCCGCACAACGGGTGCCGTCCGCCGAAGAAGCGCCGCGTGTAATCCAGGAGATTGTAAAGAATGGCTCGTTACATTGGTCCAAAATGCAAACTCGCTCGTCGCGAAGGCACCGATCTCTTCCTGAAGAGCGGCGTGCGCGCGATCGAATCGAAGTGCAACATTGAAGCAGCACCTGGTATCCACGGCCAACGCCGCGGTCGCCAGTCCGATTACGGCACCCAACTGCGTGAAAAGCAGAAGGTCCGTCGTATCTACGGCGTTCTCGAACGTCAGTTCAGCGGCTACTACAAAGAAGCTGCTGGCAAGAAAGGTGCAACCGGTGAAAACCTGCTGCAACTGCTCGAATGCCGTCTGGACAACGTTGTATACCGTATGGGCTTTGGTTCGACTCGTGCCGAATCCCGTCAGCTGGTATCGCACAAGTCGATCAGCGTTAACGGTCAGACCGTAAACGTTCCGTCTTATCAGGTTCGTGCTGGTGACGTGGTCGCAGTTCGCGAGAAAGCAAAAAACCAACTTCGCATTGTCCAAGCTCTCGATCTGTGTGCCCAACGTGGCCGCGTAGAATGGGTAGAAGTAGACACTGAGAAGAAGTCGGGCGTTTTCAAGAACGTTCCTGCTCGCAGTGATCTGTCCGCCGACATCAACGAAAGCCTGATTGTCGAGCTCTACTCCAAGTAAGGGCTAGAAAATAGGTGCATCCATGCAGATTTCGGTAAATGAGTTCCTGACACCCCGCCACATTGATGTGCAGGTTGTCAGTCCAACCCGCGCCAAGATCACTCTCGAGCCTCTCGAGCGTGGTTTTGGCCACACCCTGGGCAACGCGCTGCGCCGCATCCTGTTGTCCTCAATGCCCGGCTGTGCAGTAGTCGAGGCCGAGATTGACGGTGTGCTCCACGAGTACAGCGCCATCGAAGGTGTACAGGAAGACGTAATTGAAATCCTGTTGAACCTTAAAGGTCTGGCTATCAAGCTGCACGGCCGTGACGAAGTTACGCTGACCTTGTCGAAGAAGGGTTCGGGGGTGGTTACCGCTGCCGATATTCAGCTGGATCATGATGTCGAGATCGTTAACCCCGATCACGTAATCGCTAACCTGGCGTCTAACGGCGCCCTGAACATGAAGCTCACCGTAGCTCGTGGTCGTGGTTATGAACCGGCCGACTCGCGTCAGAGCGATGAAGACGAAAGCCGCAGCATTGGTCGTTTGCAGCTTGACTCTTCGTTCAGCCCGGTTCGCCGTATCGCATACGTGGTGGAAAACGCCCGTGTCGAGCAGCGTACTAACCTGGACAAGCTGGTTATTGATCTGGAAACCAACGGTACTCTGGATCCTGAAGAGGCTATCCGCCGTGCTGCAACCATTCTGCAACAGCAGTTGGCTGCGTTCGTCGACCTCAAGGGTGACAGCGAACCAGTGGTAATCGAGCAAGAAGACGAGATCGATCCGATCCTGCTTCGCCCGGTTGACGATCTGGAACTGACTGTACGTTCGGCTAACTGCCTTAAGGCGGAAAACATTTACTACATCGGTGACCTGATTCAGCGTACCGAAGTAGAACTGTTGAAGACTCCGAACCTGGGCAAGAAATCCTTGACTGAAATCAAGGACGTTCTGGCCTCCCGCGGTCTGTCCCTCGGCATGCGCCTCGACAACTGGCCGCCTGCAAGTCTTAAGAAGGACGACAAGGCGACTGCCTGATCGTCGTAATCACCGAACGTGAGTTTGGTAAGGAATGAACCATGCGTCATCGTAAAAGTGGTCGTCACCTGAGCCGTACCAGCTCGCACCGCAAGGCCATGTTTCAAAACATGGCGGTGTCGCTGTTCGAGCACGAGCTGATCAAAACTACACTGCCGAAAGCTAAAGAACTGCGTCGCGTTGCTGAGCCGCTGATCACTTTGGCTAAGACAGACAGCCTGGCTAACCGCCGTCTGGCTTTCGACCGTACTCGTTCGAAAGCTATCGTTGGTAAGCTCTTCAACGACCTGGGCAAGCGTTACGCTACCCGTGAGGGTGGCTACCTGCGCATCCTCAAGTGCGGTTTCCGCGCTGGCGACAACGCGCCTATGGCGTACGTCGAGTTGGTTGATCGTGCTACTGCCGGCGAAGCTGTAAGCGCCGAGTAAGACGACAAGCTGTAACGAAGAACCGGGCCTAGTGCCCGGTTTTTTGTGCGCGTAACAAAAGCGCGATTTGTACAAGCGTCCACCGGCAACGCTCGGCACTATGTGCACAAGGGTGTTGGTAGTTATTTTCTATTGGGACTTACGATTTAATGAATTTGTAGGTGTCATGTTGATGGTCAATACTCCCCCCAAGCCGATTAGCCGGCAGTTCCAAGTCCGACCTGAGGGAAATTGAGCATGAGCCAGAATAAAATCCTTACCACCGCCAGCGGCGCTCCCGTTGCGGACAACCAGAATTCCCGTTCAGCCGGCCCGCGCGGCCCGCTGCTTCTTGACGATTTTCACCTGATCGAGAAGCTTGCCCATTTCAACCGTGAAAACATCCCTGAGCGTCGCGTGCACGCCAAAGGGTCGGGTGCCTACGGCACCTTCACGGTTACTCGGGACATCACCCAGTACACCAGCGCCAAGTTGTTCGAGTCCGTCGGTAAGCAAACTCCAACGTTCCTGCGCTTTTCCACTGTGGGCGGTGAGCGTGGTTCTGCAGACACTGAGCGCGATCCCCGTGGTTTTGCCTTGAAGTTCTACACCGAAGAAGGCAATTGGGACATCGTGGGTAACAACACACCGGTGTTCTTCATACGCGATCCGTTGAAATTCCCGGATTTCATCCACACTCAAAAGCGCTTGCCGCAAAGCAACCTGAAAAGCGCGCAAATGATGTGGGACTTCTGGTCGCACTCTCCAGAGGCGCTGCACCAGGTCACCATCCTGTTTTCGGACCGTGGTATTCCCGATGGCTACCGTCATATGCACGGCTTTGGCAGTCACACCTACAGCTTGATTAACGCCAATGGCGAGCGGCACTGGGTGAAGTGGCACTACAAGACCAAGCAAGGCATCAAGAACCTGGCGCCGGCTGAGGCTGCGCGCTTGGCCGGTACCGATCCTGACTATGCCCAGCGTGATCTGTTTGGTGCGATCGAGCGTGGTGACTTCCCGAAATGGCGGGTTTGCATCCAGATCATGACCGAGGCCCAGGCGAATGCTCATTACGAGAATCCGTTTGATGTGACCAAAACTTGGTCACAGAAAGAGTTCCCGTTAATTGAAGTCGGCGAGTTGGAGCTTAACCGTAACCCGCAGAACTACTTCGCTGAAGTGGAGCAGGCAGCGTTCGGCCCAAGCAACATGGTTCCAGGCGTTGGCTTGTCGCCAGACCGTATGCTCCAAGGTCGCGTATTCGCTTACGCAGATGCCCACCGCTACCGCGTGGGTACCAACCACCAGCAGCTGCCGGTGAATGCTCCGCGCAGCCCGGTGAACAGCTACCAGCGTGATGGTTCGATGGCATTTGGCAGTAATGGTGGAGCGACTCCGAACTACGAACCGAACAGCTACGCCGAAGCACCAAAGCAAGCGCCTCAGTACGCCGAGCCAGCGTTAGCTTTGAGCGGTGCAGCTGATCGTTACGATCACCGTGAAGACACCGACTACTACAGCCACGCCGGTGCGCTGTTCCGCTTGATGAGCGATGAGCAGAAGGCATTGCTCACCAGCAATATCGCGGGGGCAATGGGCGGAGTTTCCAGTGATGTGGTCCAGCGTCAATTGCAGCACTTCTACAAGGCAGATCCTGCTTATGGAGAAACAATCGCAAAGGCACTCGGTGTATCGCTTAACTGACTCTAAACGATAAGCAGAACCGCCCTCATTTGGGCGGTTTTTGCGTTATTTCAGCTACTTTTCTCCGGAAATCTTCACTTTTCTGCCGTTAGTCCCGTGACCTCCGAGTCATCATGGTTCAAACTACAGACTTTCAAGCAGGGAGATGTAGGGCGATGCAAGGTCACCCCGACGTAATCGATTACCTCAACACGTTGCTGACGGGCGAACTGGCGGCTCGTGACCAATATTTCATCCACTCGCGCATGTACGAAGACTGGGGTTTTACCGAACTCTACGAGCGTATTAACCACGAAATGGAAGAAGAGGCACAGCACGCCGATGCGCTGATGCGCCGTATCCTGATGCTCGAAGGCACGCCACGTATGCGTCCCGACGATCTGGACGTGGGCACCAGCGTACCTGACATGCTTGCAGCCGATCTTCGTCTTGAGTACAAGGTGCGTGCCGCGCTCTGCAAGGGAATCGAACTCTGCGAGCAGCACAGCGACTTCGTCACGCGGGAAATCCTGCGCGTGCAGTTGAACGATACCGAAGAAGATCACACCTACTGGCTGGAAAAGCAGTTGGGCCTGATCAAATTGGTGGGGCTGGAGAATTACCTGCAATCGCAGTTCTGATTTCCGGCTACAAAAAAGCCCCTGTCACCTCAGTAGTGAAAGGGGCTTTTTATTGGGCCTGATAAATCAGGCCCGGTCGCGCGCCAGCAGTGGTTTCAAGTAGTAACCAGTATGCGACTGCGGCATCTCGGAGACCTGCTCCGGTGTACCTACTGCAATGATCTGGCCGCCCTTGGATCCGCCTTCCGGCCCTAGATCGACCAGCCAATCGGCGGTCTTGATCACATCGAGGTTGTGCTCGATCACCACCACGGTGTTGCCGTGGTCTCGCAAGCGGTGCAGCACGTCCAGCAACTGTTGAATATCCGCGAAGTGCAGGCCCGTGGTCGGCTCATCGAGGATGTACAGGGTCTTGCCAGTATCACGCTTGGACAGCTCGCGAGACAGCTTCACCCGCTGCGCCTCACCCCCGGACAACGTCGTCGCCGACTGCCCCAGCTTGATATACGACAGGCCCACATCCATCAGCGTTTGCAGCTTGCGCGCCAACGCCGGAACCGCATCGAAGAACACCCGGGCTTCCTCGATGGTCATTTCAAGGGTTTCGTGGATGCTCTTGCCCTTGTACTTGATCTCCAGGGTTTCGCGGTTATAACGCTTGCTCTTGCACACATCGCACGGCACGTAGATGTCCGGCAGGAAGTGCATCTCCACCTTGATCAGGCCATCGCCCTGGCATGCTTCACAGCGCCCACCCTTGACGTTGAATGAGAACCGGCCAGGCCCGTAGCCCCGAGAACGGGATTCCGGCACGCCGGCGAACAGCTCGCGAATCGGCGTGAACAACCCGGTATAGGTCGCGGGGTTGGAGCGCGGTGTGCGGCCAATCGGGCTCTGGTCGATATCGACCACCTTGTCCAGGTGTTCCAAGCCCTTGATGCTGTCGTGCGCTGCAGCTTCCAGGGTGGTCGCGCCGTTCAAGGCGGTGGCACTCAAGGGGAACAGCGTGTTGTTGATCAGCGTCGACTTGCCAGAGCCGGAAACACCAGTCACGCAGGTCAGCAGGCCCAGGGGGATTTCCAGGTCTACATTGCGTAAATTGTTGCCGCGCGCGCCCTTGAGGTGCAATGCCATCTTCTTGTTGCGCGGTGTGCGCTTGGCTGGCACTGCGATCTTCACGCGGCCGGACAGGTACTTGCCGGTCAACGAGTCGGGATGTGCCATTACCTCGGCAGGCGTGCCTTCGGCGACAATATGCCCACCATGCACGCCGGCGCCTGGACCAATGTCGACCACGTAGTCCGCCAGGCGAATCGCGTCTTCATCGTGCTCGACCACAATCACCGTGTTGCCGATGTCCCGCAGGTGTTTCAACGTGCCCAGCAGGCGATCGTTATCGCGCTGGTGCAAGCCAATCGAAGGCTCATCGAGGATGTACAACACCCCCACCAGGCCGGCACCGATCTGGCTGGCCAGGCGAATGCGCTGCGCTTCACCGCCCGACAAGGTGTCGGCGCTGCGGTCCAGGGATAGATAATCCAAGCCCACGTTAACCAGGAACTGCAAGCGCTCGCGAATTTCCTTGAGGATCTTGTCGGCAATTTCCCCACGGCGCCCGGTCAGCTTCAGTACGCCGAAGTATTCACAGGCATCGCCAATTGGTAGGTTGGTTACCGCGGGCAAGGTTTTCTCGCCGACCCACACATGCCGTGCTTCACGACGCAGGCGAGTGCCCCGGCAATCCGGGCACGGTTGGGTGCTGAGGAATTTCGCCAGCTCTTCTCGCACGCTCGCCGATTCAGTCTCACGGTAGCGCCGCTCCAGGTTCGGCACGATGCCTTCGAACGGGTGGGAGCGCTTGACGATGTCGCCACGGTCGTTCAGGTACTTGAAGTCGACGTTCTGCGAACCGCTGCCATTGAGGATGACTTTCTGCTGTTCTGCCGGCAGTTGGTTGAATGGCACTTCAAGGCTGAACTTGTAGTGGGACGCCAACGACCCGAGCATCTGGAAGTAGTAGACGTTACGCCTGTCCCAGCCGCGTATCGCGCCCTCCGCCAATGTCAGCTCCCCGTTAACCAGGCGCTTGATGTCGAAGAATTGCTTCACGCCCAGGCCGTCGCAGGTCGGGCAGGCACCGGCCGGGTTGTTGAAGGAGAACAGCTTGGGTTCCAGCTCGCTGATGGCATGGCCACAGATCGGGCAGGCAAAGCGCGCGGAGAAGATGATCTCTTCGCCCGGCTCGTCGTCCATCGGCGCCACCAGGGCGATACCGTCTGCCAGCTTCAACGCGGTCTCGAACGATTCCGCCAGACGCTGCTGCAGGTCGGCCCGCACCTTGAAGCGATCGACCACTACATCAATCGAGTGCTTCTTCTGCTTGTCGAGTTTCGGCGCTTCGTCCAGCTCATACAGCTTGCCGTTGATGCGCGCGCGCACAAAGCCCTGTGCACGCAGTTCTTCGAATACAGAGAGATGTTCGCCCTTGCGCTCGCGAATCACCGGCGCCAGCAGCATCAGCTTGGCGCCTTCCGGTTGGGCCAGCACCAGGTCGACCATCTGGCTGACGGTCTGGGCTTCCAGCGGAATGTCGTGGTCCGGGCAACGGGGGATACCCACCCGCGCGTACAGCAGGCGCAGGTAGTCGTATATTTCGGTGATGGTGCCCACGGTAGAGCGCGGGTTATGGGAGGTCGACTTTTGTTCGATGGAAATCGCCGGCGACAAGCCTTCAATGGTGTCGACGTCTGGCTTTTCCATCATCGACAGGAACTGACGGGCATAGGCCGACAGCGATTCCACATAGCGCCGCTGACCTTCGGCATACAGCGTGTCGAACGCCAGGGACGATTTGCCGGAGCCGGACAAGCCGGTGATGACGATCAGTTTGTCCCGGGGCAGGGTCAGGTCGATATTCTTCAGGTTGTGGGTTCTAGCCCCACGAATCAGGATCTTGTCCAAGATGGCCTCGCACGGCGGGCGTAAATAATGCAGGAGTATACGGCTAAGGACTGGATGAATATACACTGTCAAAGTGCCGGGTGCAGCCTTACATGAAAGCTGCGCGGCAAAGCGCCGCATATACCCTCTCAATCGATGGGACTGGTAGAATCGCCGCCGGTTCACACGAGGTTTTTCCATGCACGATCCCCACAGCGAACGCATGAGTAGTGGCGAGACCCGAGCAGCAAGCGGTCTGGCCCTGGTGTTCGCGTTCCGTATGCTTGGCATGTTCATGGTGTTGCCGGTACTGGCGACCTATGGAATGGATCTGGCAGGCGCGACCCCCGCACTGATCGGCCTGGCGATTGGCGCCTATGGCCTGACCCAGGCGATTTTTCAGATCCCGTTCGGAATCATTTCCGACCGCATTGGCCGGCGTCCTGTGATTTACCTCGGGCTGATCGTCTTCGCCCTAGGCAGCGTGCTCGCGGCGCAATCCGATTCGATCTGGGGCGTGATCGCCGGGCGCATCCTGCAAGGTGCCGGGGCGATTTCCGCTGCCGTCATGGCGCTGCTGTCCGACCTCACCCGCGAGCAACACCGCACCAAGGCCATGGCCATGATCGGCATGACCATCGGCCTGTCGTTCGCCGTGGCCATGGTTGTCGGCCCGTTGCTGACGCGCGCCTTTGGCTTGCACGGCTTGTTCCTTGCCACCGGCGGCATGGCGTTGTTCGGGATCGTGATCGTGGCCTTCATGGTGCCGCGCTCAACCGGCACGTTGCAGCACCGTGAGTCGGGCGTCGCACGCAAGGCGCTATTGCCGACGCTCAAGCACCCGGACCTGTTGCGCCTGGACTTAGGTATCTTCGTATTACACGCAATGCTGATGTGCAGCTTCGTCGCCTTGCCCCTGGCCCTGGTGCAGAAAGCCGGGCTGCCCAAGGAACAGCACTGGTGGGTCTACCTGACAGCCTTGCTGATCTCTTTCTTTGCCATGATCCCGTTCATCATCTATGGCGAGAAGAAACGCAAAATGAAACGAGTTTTACTGGGCGCCGTCGCGACATTGATGCTCACTGAACTATTCTTCTGGCAGTTCGGCGACAGCCTACGGGCGCTGGTTATCGGCACGGTGGTGTTCTTCACCGCGTTCAACCTGCTGGAGGCTTCATTGCCTTCGCTGATCAGTAAAGTTTCACCGGCGGGTGGCAAGGGCACGGCGATGGGGGTGTATTCCACCAGCCAGTTCCTTGGCTCGGCGTTGGGCGGCATCATGGGCGGCTGGATGTTCCAGCATGGCGGTTTGTCGGTTGTGTTCCTCGGATGCGCCGGGCTGGCTGCACTTTGGTTGGCCTTTGCTGTTACCATGCGCGAACCTCCCTACGTCACAAGCCTGCGTTTGCCGCTATCGCCTGAGGCGATCCGTGAAAACGGTCTGGTAGAGCGCCTGAAGGCCGTCGTAGGGGTAACAGATGCCGTCGTGGTCGCTGAAGAGGCGGCCATTTACATCAAATTGGACACCGAATTATTGGATCGCGCGACGCTCGAGCAACTGGTCAACCCAGTGCCGACAGCGCGCCCAGCATAGGAGAACGTTATGGCCCGTGGGGTTAACAAAGTCATATTGGTCGGTACATGCGGCCAGGATCCCGAAGTTCGCTACTTGCCTAACGGTAACGCCGTGACCAACCTGAGTCTGGCGACCAGCGAACAGTGGACCGACAAGCAGACCGGCCAGAAGGTCGAGAAAACCGAATGGCACCGTGTGTCGATGTTCGGCAAGGTGGCAGAGATCGCTGGTGAGTACCTGCGCAAAGGTTCGCAGGTCTACATCGAAGGCAAGCTGCAAACCCGCGAGTGGGAAAAAGACGGCATCAAGCGTTACACCACTGAAATCGTGGTCGACATGCAAGGCACCATGCAACTGCTGGGCGGCCGTCCACAGGGCGACCAACAAGGCCAGGGTGGCATGTCCAACTCGGCTCCGCGCCCGCAGCAGTCGCGTCCACAGCCAAGCCAGCAGCCACAGCGTGAGTCGCGTCCAGCACCGCAACAGGCCGCTCCGCAGCCGGCTCCGGATTTCGACAGCTTTGATGACGATATTCCGTTCTAGGATACCGCTCGGAGCAATCCGCACAGCTTCCCTGAAAAGCCCCGTGAGCCTTGCTCTCGGGGCTTTTTTTGCAATTTCGTGATGAATGAAACTGCACCCAGGCACAAATTATTCACCCCCTATCATTCTTGAGCCCAGGCCTGACGGCCAGATGCGCGAAGACTCCATCATGAATGGGGAACCGTACATGAGTTTTCTGCAACGGATTAAATGACGGGATCGAAGATCGCCGGTCCTGGCATTTGTCCTCATGGGGCACACGATTTAGGCTGTAACCCACTTCAAAAGAACAAGGAGAGCCGCGATGACCTGGTCAGCCAAGCAGTACACGATGTTCGAGCAACAGCGCACCCGTCCGGTCCGTGACCTGGTTGCAGCCATTCCAAATAATGAGGTGAACACCGCCGTCGACCTGGGTTGTGGCCCTGGCAATTCCACTGAAGTGCTGGCCGAGCGTTTCCCTCAGGCACACGTCATCGGCATGGACAGCTCCGACGATATGTTGATCGACGCGCGCAAACGCCTGCCGGAGTTGAGCTTTGAACTGGCCGATATCGGCGCCTGGAGTCCCGCGCAAAAATTCGACGTGATCCTCGCCAACGCTTCGCTGCAATGGCTGCCCAATCACGCCACGCTTTACCCTCATCTGGTCAACCAGCTGACGCCCGGCGGCACACTGGCAGTGCAAACCCCGGACAACCTCGATGAGCCCGCACACCGGCTTGCGCGTGAAGTCGCGGCCGAGGGCCTGTGGGCTGCCAGGATTGGCGCGGTCAAGCACAATGAACGCCACACGGCGAGTTACTACTACGAACTGCTGAGCAAACACTGCAGCACCGTCGATGTATGGCGCACCACTTACCAGCACCCATTGGCGGACCATGCGGCCGTGGTTGAGTGGTTTAAGGGGTCGGGTTTGCGACCCTTTCTAGCGCCGCTGACCGATAGCGAAAAGACCGACTTCCTACAGGAATACCAGACGCGGATTGCCCAAGCTTACCCAGCTCTAGGCGATGGCACCGTATTACTGCCATTCCCGCGCCTGTTTATCATCGCGACCCGCTAATGGCACGCAAGCAAGCAGCGCTTACGCCGCTGCTGCTTGCGCCTTCAAATACTCATCCGCCGACACTACGCCCGCGTAACCAAACGCCAACGACGCCATATACGCGCCATGCACCTGCGCCGCTGGAATCACCTGCCCGTTGAATTCCAGATCGCGGGTGGCGCACGCGTCATGAATCACCGTGACCTTGTAGCCCAGGTCCGCTGCCGCCCGCACCACAGCATCGACGCACATATGGCTCATGCTGCCGACCACCACCAGTTCGGTGATGCTGCGCTGTTCCAGCAGGGCGCGTAGATGGGTTTCGCGGAACGAATTCACGAAATGTTTAAGCACCACCGGCTCGCTGCCCTCGTTCAGCACCTTGGGGTGCAAATAGGCTCCCTCAGAGTTCGGGGTGAAAAACGGTGCATCCTCGGAAGTGAATTCATGGCGCACATGAATCACCGCATCCCCGTTCTGGCGAAAGGCCTGGAGCACCTGCGCAGCCTTGTCCGCCGCAGCTTCCACGCCATCGAGCGGCCACTTGCCTTGAGGGAAGTAGTCGTTCTGGATATCGATTAGGATGAGCGCTTGCTTGGCCATGGGTATTGCCTCGTGATGGGTTGATGGGGCCAGTATGTTAGCTGGCGCCGGGGCGCGGGATTGGCTGCACCGACAATAACAGGGGGAAAACTGACAATGGCGGTTGTTGAGCTGGGCGTGTTGATCTACCAGGGGGCGCAGTTGGCAGCGGTGCACGGCTTGACCGACCTGTTCGGGGTCGCCAACCGGATCGCCGCCGAGCATCAGTCTGCGCAGCTGCCGGTGTTGCGGGTCAGCCATTGGCAGGTCGACGCCAGTGGCAAGCCGACAAGGGGATTCGCCAGCGACCCCGGCCCTGACCAACCGATGATGGCCGTGCTGGTGCCTCCGTCGATTGGCGAATTCACCGAAGAACAGGCGCCCCCCGCGTTACTGGAGTGGATTCGCCAGCAACACGCGGCGGGCACCGTACTCGGCGGCGTGTGCATCGGCTCGATCATGCTGGCGCGCAGTGGGTTGCTGGATGGTCGCAGCGCCACCACCCATTGGTCTTCCGCCAAGTCCTTTGCCGCGCGTTACCCGGCCGTGCGGCTGGAGGCGGATAAACCCATCGTCGATGACGGCGACCTGATCACGACCGCCGGGCTGATGGCCTGGTCCGAGTTGGGCCTGCGCCTGGTCGACCGCCTGATGGGGCCGAGCATCGCCGCTGACACCGCGCGTTTCCTGGTGATCGAACACAGCGACAGCGCCAGTCAATGCGGCAGTAACTTCGCGCCGATCCTCAGCCATGGCGACGCGGCCATCCTCAAGGTCCAGCATGGGTTGCAAGCCAGCGGCGCGGTGGACGTGTCCGTCGCCAGCATGGCGCAAGAGGCGGGGCTCGAGGAGCGCACCTTCCTGCGACGCTTTCGCAATGCTACCGGCTTGAAACCCACCGAATACTGCCAACACCTGCGCGTGGGCAAGGCGCGGCAGATGCTGGAGTTCACCAACGGCACCATCGACCATATTGCCTGGACCGTGGGCTATCAGGACCCCAGCGCTTTTCGCGCCATTTTCAAAAAAATCACCGGGTTGGCCCCCAGTGACTACCGCAGCCGTTTTGGCGTGTGAATCGTGCAGAACGCCGTGCGTTCAAGGCGGCGTCGTGCAGAATCAGGCAGGCCAACTGCCATCGCCTTTTTATCAACGACTTGATTTTAAACGCATTCTCTTGGACACAACCTTGGCGTGATACCTGCAGCCTTTCCCGCACACACATGGCGGGATGGCCAAGGGGGACGCATGACCCCGATTCAACGCAAAAAATGGATCGTCGCTCACTCCACGCGAGAGGGCGCGCCCCAGCATGAAGTCGAAACCAACCGCGCCTTGGCCCGCTGGCTGGCGCAGATCCTGGGGCTCAAATTCGGCGGCAGTTACGACCCACAAAAACACACCGGTCGTGAACTCTACCTGCTACCCACACAAACCCTGGTGGGGCCAGCCCAGGCCCGCGCGCTTCAGGTCAAAGGCCCGGAAGACCTGTGGGGCGGTTACGTCGATCACGACTTCATCTGCACCAAAGCCATCAGCCATGGGCTGCTAAGCCCCGAAGCGAAAGCCCCCGAAGGCTGGTCGCCGTTATTCTGCGAGCGTGTACGCGATGTGGTTCTGGCGGGTCTTAGCGTATTTGCCTTGGAGGATGCACGACCTGCCGCCGAACGCCTGCTTTACAGCGGGCCGATTCGGCTGAAACCCGTGCACGCCTGCGCCGGACGCGGCCAGGAAGTTATCCACAGCCTTGATGCATTCGAGGCCGTGCTGGCGCGCCCCGAAGCGGCGCAGATGTTCAGCGAGGGCGTGGTGCTGGAACAAGACCTGCACGATGTGGTCACCCATAGTGTGGGCCAGAGTTTTATCGGTGATCACGTGTTCAGTTACTGCGGCGAGCAATACCTGACGAAGGACGGGCAGGGTGAAGAGGTTTATGGCGGCTCCAACCTGCTGGTGGTGCCGGGCGGCTACGAGGACTTGCTCACGCTCGACCTGCCCGACGGTGTGCGCCAAGCCATCGAACAGGCCCAGGTCTTCGACGCGGCCGCCGATGAGGCTTACCCTGGTTTCTACGCTTCCCGACGCAACTACGACATCGCCCAGGGCCTGGACAGTGAAGGCCAGCGCCGCAGTGGCGTACTCGAACAGTCCTGGCGCATGGGCGGCGCCAGCAGCGCGGAAGTCGCGGCGCTGCAAAGTTTTATCAACCACCCAGGCCTCAAGGCCATTCATGTGTCTTCGGTGGAAACCTACGTGGACCAGGCGCTGCCGGCGGATGCCATCGAGGTGTACCGGGGCCCGGCCGAAAACAGCGACTTTCTTCTCAAGTACGTGACGGTTAAATCTTATGACGGCTAGAAGCGAAAGCATTGCGATCGATATCGACGACGAACAGATGAGCGGCACGTTCCTGAGCCCCAAATCCAAAGTACCGGGTGTGTTGTTTGTGCACGGCTGGGGCGGTAGTCAGGAGCGTGACTTGGAGCGAGCCAAAGGTATCGCCGGCCTGGGGTGCGTGTGCCTGACTTTCGATCTGCGTGGTCACGCGGGCACGGGTATCCCGTTGTCCCGCGTCACCCGTGAAGACAACCTGCGCGATCTGCTGGCGGCCTACGACCGTCTGCTCGCGCACCCGGCCATCGACACCTCGGCGGTGGCGGTGGTGGGTACCAGCTACGGCGGTTACCTGGCGGCGATTCTCACTTCATTGCGCCCGGTGCGCTGGCTGGCGCTGCGTGTGCCGGCGCTGTACCGCGACCAGGAATGGCTCAAGCCCAAGCGTGACCTGGATAAGGGTGACTTGATGGATTACCGCAGCACGCTGGTGCATGCCGAAACCAACCGCGCCCTGCATGCCTGCGCACAATTTACCGGTGATGTGCTGATCGTCGAGTCGGAGACGGATGACCATGTGCCCCACGCGACCATCATGAGTTACCGCGCGGCGTGCCAGCAGACCCATTCACTGACGCACCGCATCATCGACGGTGCCGACCATTCCCTTAGCGACCCGGTGTCCCAGCAGGCCTACACCTCGATCCTGGTGGACTGGATCACCGAGATGGTGGTGGGTGAGCGGTTAAGCATCATCCAGTCCCAATAACGCGATCAAGCGGGTGTCTTCTTCACCCGCAACGCCTTGGCCTTGGCTTCGACACCCAGGTACATCACCAGCGCGATCAACAGCGGGCAAATAAAGTAGATCGCCCGGTAGGCAATCAGTCCCGCCAGCAAGCTGCCCCGTGATGCCTCGTGCTGCAGCAGCGCAATAAACACCGCCTCGAGTACGCCCAGTCCGGCCGGGATATGGGTGACTACCCCGGCAATCGCGCTGATCAGCAATACGCCGAGTACCAGCGGATAGTCCAACTTGGCGGGCAGCAGCGTGAAAATCACCGCTGCCATCAGCGACCAGTTCAACGCGCCCAACGCCAGCTGCAAGCACGCCATGCGCAGGGACGGCAGGTTGATCTCGATCCCGCGAATCGACCAGGCGCGCTTTTTCGAAAACTGGCACGCCGCCAGGTAACC
This sequence comes from Pseudomonas grimontii, assembly GCF_007858185.1. Classification (GTDB taxonomy): domain Bacteria; phylum Pseudomonadota; class Gammaproteobacteria; order Pseudomonadales; family Pseudomonadaceae; genus Aquipseudomonas; species Aquipseudomonas grimontii. The sequence goes on along the minus strand of NZ_VFES01000016.1, from coordinate 126,107 downwards.
GAGGCTGGCCAGTATCAGCAACACGCCGACCCCTTGCAGTGCGCCGCTGCTTAGCTTCCAACCCGGTGGCATCGTCACCAACCCGCTGCTGAACACCACCCCGGCCAAGGCCATATAGCCAAACCAGTTGGTGGCCAGGCTCAGGCCGAGGATCTTGGCGATATTGCCGGTGCTCACCCCCAGCCGCGAATACAGTCGGTAACGCATGGCGATCCCACCTACCCAGGCGCTGAGATTGAGATTGAACGCATAGCTGATGATCCCGACTGGCAGGATCTGCTTCCAGCCCAGCGGCTGGCGGATGTAGGTGCGACCGATCAGATCGAAGCTGGCGTAGACGAGAAAGCTGCACAAGGTCAGCGTGCTGGCGATAAACAAGGTGCGCAGCTTGAAGTCGCCCAGGGTTTGAACCACTTCGCTCCAATCAATGCGCCGAGCCAGCAGGGTGAACAGCACGATCAGCGCGAGGAAGAAGGCGATGGTCAGTGGTTTTTTCCAGCGCTTGAAGCGTGATCCGTTGTTTTCAGACGTCATGGGCCTGACTCTCGAAGGGTTTCAAGCGTGGCTTGTGCGCTGGCAACCAGCCCGTCAGCGCGGGAAAGTGGCGCATCACATGGAACACCAGGAACCCGACGGTCAATCGCCATAGCCACAGGCGTGGCTTGCGGTTTTCCGGCATGGTCTGGCAATGCTCCTTGGCGAGTATTTCCAGACGTTCATACAGCTGCTGATTGAAGGCGCGGTCACGAATCAGTACGTTGGCTTCCAGATTCAGCGACAGGCTCAGCGGGTCGAGGTTGCTCGAACCCACCGTGCTCCACTCGTCATCCACCAGCGCGACCTTGCCGTGCAACGGGCGCTGGCAATACTCATGAATCACCACGCCATCCTTGAGCAGGTAGTCGTAGAGCATGCGCGCGGCCAGCTTGGCCAACAGGACGTCGGGCTGGCCCTGCATGATCAATTGCACGTGCACCCCCCGGCGTGCGGCGTTGCGAATCTCGCGCAGCAGGCGGTAACCGGGGAAGAAGTAGGCGTTGGCAATCACCGCGCGTTGTTGGGCTTTGCTCAAGGCATGGATATACGCCTCTTCAATGTCGTCGCGGTGTTGCAGATTGTCGCGGTAAATCAGGCGTACCAAGCCGTCGCCTTTATCGGTCGACCATGCCGAAGGCCGTTGCTGGCGGCGCCGCCACCCACGTCGCGTGCGCACCTGGCGGCCGCTTTGTGCGAGGGCGAAATGATGCAGGTCGGCCACCGCCGGGCCAATCACCTGCACCGCGTAATCCTGCTTGGCTTCGGGGCCAAAGTCCCCCAGGTGATCGGCAGAAAAGTTGATCCCGCCGATAAACGCCACGGCGGCATCCACCACCACGATCTTGCGGTGCAGGCGGCGAAACCAGTTGGTCCGGATACCCAGGGTCTTGGACGCCGGGTCAAATATCTGCACGGCTACCCCGGCCGCTGCCAATTCGCCGAGAAAAGCGGGGCTCAATTCGCCGCAGCCGAAACCATCCAGGCTGACCACCACCTTGACCCCACGCTGCGCCGCCTCGATCAAGATGCGTTGCAGCTTATGGCCGACCTTGTCTTCGAAGAGGATAAAAGTCTCCAGCAGGATCTCCCGCTGCGCCCCCCGCAAGGCCTCGAACACTTTGGGAAAGTACGCCTCGCCGTTCTCCAGCAACTCGAGCTGATTGTCCGGCTGCCAACCGTAATCGAGGTCGCGGGCCTTGGCTTCATCCGGCGGTTGATCGGTGGCAATGTGCTCGACCGCAATGTTCATAGTTCGATCTCCACGCACAGCGGCACATGGTCTGACAGATGGGACCAGGGGCGGGCGGTCAGCACCCGCGGGTTATGAATCTTCAAGTTGCGCACATAAATGCGGTCCAGCGGCAGCAGCGGCAGGCGGGCCGGGAAGGTGCGTGCGGGTTTGCCGTGGGTGTGCACGAAGACTTCCTGCAGGCCGCTTTGGCTGAGGTCGGCGCGCTGGCGCCAGTCATTGAAATCGCCGGCCACCACCAGCGGCGCATCGGCCGGGATCTCGCGGATACGCTGCTCCAACAAGCGCAATTGCTGCTGGCGATGCACCTCGCGCAAGCCCAGGTGGATGCAGATCGCATGCACCTCCTGTCCGGTGCCCGGCAGGCGCAGCACACAGTGCAGAAGGCCGCGGTTTTCATGCCCGCTTTGGGAGATGTCGAGGTTGTCGTAACTCACAATCTGGAATTTCGACAGCAACGCATTGCCGTGGTCGCCATGGGGGTAGACCGCATTGCGCCCGTAAGCGAACTGCGGCCAGATGCTGTCGGCGAGGAACTCGTACTGCGGCATGTTCGGCCAGTCGCTGTAGCGCTGGGGATGGCGCTCGTGGGTGCCGTGGATTTCCTGCAGGAACACCATATCAGCGCCCACACTGCGCACCGCTTCGCGCAGCTCGGGCAGGATGAAGCGTCGGTTCAAGGCGGTGAAGCCCTTGTGGATATTGACCGTCAGCACCGTGAAGCGAGTGATGGCGACGCTGGGGGTGATGGGCACCCAGTCGGGGATCGCAGCCATGTTTATTCCTGTGAAGAGTGGGGCAAGGCTTCATTCATGGATGACTGCCGGTGGCGGGAGAAAGTTTCGAGCGTCCTACAGACGGTCCGGTGTGGAGATAAAGAGTTACAAATGGTGTTGAATTGCCATCAGTGACGTGATCAAATCCTGCGTATCTACCCCATTCAACGATTGTGCAGGGCCTGTTCATGGATGACGCAGTTGACGCTTTTCTGGCGTTGACAGTGGGTCGGCGGCTCTTTTCATGAAAGCCGGAACCCATCAAGTGAATGCCTCCTTTACCCGAAAAATCAGCCTGCTTGCCGGAGCCGTTGCGCTTAGCGGATGTGCGACGCTCAACGATGCGGGCAAAAACTACGGCACGGCCATTGGCTGCGCGGGTGGCGCATTGCTCGGTGCCGGCTTGACGTATGCGATTACAGGCGATGCAAAAAAAGCCATCGTCGGTGGCGGCGTGGGTGCGGCCGCCGGTTGCGTAGCGGGTAACTTGTGGCAGAACCGCTTGCAGGAGCTGGAGCGGGTTGCCCGGGAAGAGAATCTGAATATTCAGGTACAAACCCTGCAGACCCAGGACGTGGTCACCGGCAACACTGGTGCGCCAGCGTCGACCGACGCGGGTATCGTCGCTCAGGTGCAGGATGAAGGCATGTTCGCCACCGGCAGTGCGCAACTGAGTGCCAATGGTCAGCGTCAGGTTCGCAAGCTGGCTGCTGCCTTTGCGCCTAAGCAGGGCCAGAATACCCAGGCTGCCATCCTCGTCGTAGGTCATACCGACGCCACCGGCAGCGCCGCCACCAATCAACGGCTGTCCGAGCAGCGTGCCCGTGCCGTGGCGTCGATCCTTGCCGAACAAGGCATCTCTGCGCAGCGCATGTTTTTCCAGGGGGCGGGTGCTTCCCGGCCCATCGCCGACAACAGCGACAGCCAGCAGCGGGGCAAGAACCGTCGGGTTGAAATCGTTGAGGTCACCGACCGCAATATGCTGGTCAAACGGGTCAACGCCGAACAAAACAACACCAAGTACCTGGCGCACGGCACCTCGACCGAGCCTGCGCGAACCGCTGCCAAACCCGCAAAAAGCAAACCCACCGTTGTCGCGAAACCCACCGGCGAGAGCAAACCCGCCGATGTGGGTACCGCCTTGGTGGATTTCGGTGGAGGCCCTGCCAGCGACACCCGCTGGACACTGGGCCAGGCCATCGCTCCGAAAAAGGCCGGTTTTGCCCTAGTGGCCAGTGCTCACGCCAGCGACCTGCCATCCAGCAGTTGTGAGGCGGACCGGCCGCGTGAAAGCGGCAAGGTGTTCAACCTTGCCAGCGGTCAAGCGCTGGATACCCAAGGCACAACCGATTACCTGCCGGGTTACAACAACCGTGTGTGGGCCAATCTGGTCAATGGTCACTTGGTGACGTTGTCACCCGTTTCGATCCTGCGCGACGGCGCGAGCGTTGATCGCCAACCGTTCATCGAAGTGGTCAAGGGCTACGATCAAGGCAACCGCAAGTCGATCAAGAGCAAAGCCGTGGCCAACACCTATGAAGGTGAGGACCTGGTGCTGTACCGGGTGTTCACCCAAGACCCCAAGGCACCGGTGTCGTGTATCGACGTGGTGTTCAGCAAGAAAAACTCAGAAGCCACTGATGGTGCGTTGTTCTACCCCCGCAGCCATGAAGCTTTCACCACCCGGTTCGTGCCGATTCGCGCGTAAGACTCAAGGACATACACCATGGAAGAGTTCAGCTTCAATGCGCTGACGGCCCTGCTTTGGGCAAACAAGTTAATTACCGGTTTGGTGATTTCCACCCTGCTGGCGGCCATCCTGATTCAAGCGTATTGGGACAAGGTGGGTTATTTCATCATGCGCGTGTGGCACGGCGTGCCCTTGATCGGAAAGGTGGCGCGTTTGTCCAAGCAGAGCCTGATGCTCGACGCCTACGGTTGGCCTAAATCCGAAAGCGAGCTGTGTGACGCCTACTATTCGCGCTATGAAAAAATTGGCGCGAAAAACGTCGATTTTTTCAACAAGAGTGAATCCTACCTGCGCACCATCGGTGAGCGCGGACGCCGTGAGCGGCCGTTTTGGGTGTTTGCCCTGATCTTCATGCTGATCATGTTCGAAGCCGTGGGTTTTGCCTACGTGCTGGTGCCGTTCATCAACCAGAATCTGTCGGCTAACGATCAAAGTTGGATGGGCTGGTTGTTCGCCTTCCTGCTGGCCGTGGCCTCGGCGATTCTGGCTGAAGTAACCGGCCGTGCTGCTCACAAGAACGCCCTGATCAGCAAGGCGCGCCACTGGTGGGAAAACGACTCCGACAGCGATCGCCCCAACCAGCTTAAGGAATTGCCGGGCATCGGTATCAAGGACACCGACAGCGATAAAGACGGCAAGGATTACAACCGCATCCTGGCGCGTATCAATACCAATCACACGGTGACGCCAAGTCATGGCTGGATGGTGACCACCGGGATCTGGATCGCAATTATTGCGGTGGCGGCGTTCGGTATCCGCACCATGCAACTCAAAAGCATCGAGACCGAGATGGTCGGCAGCCCGCATGCCTTTGCCCAGCAGAACTACGATTCGGCCAGCCCGTTTGAATTGCCGGCCGATTCGGCTGCGCTCAACGATCAAGCGGACAAGCAAACCCTGACCGACAAGATGGATGCGATTCGCAAAGCCTCGCTGATTACCTTCATCGTGCTGTCGGTGATCTACATCGCGATTCAGATCACCAGCATCTGGCTGGCATCGATCTTCGGCTTTGCGGGGGTTGAGTCCAAGACGGCCTGGGAGCATACCCATAAGTTTTCCAGCGGCCAGGCCTTGGAAAACTGGATGCAGAGCCAGCGTGTGGAAATCGCCTCCCATGCCGATCACAAATTGAGTAAGTTGCAGCTCAAGCTGGCCGGGCGCACCACCACCAATGCTCAGCAGCAGGCGGCGCTGACCAGTGCCCACAATCGCAGTTTCGAGACATTCGTCGCACGCAAGCAGGCATTGCCGGCGGCCCCCCGAGAAACCTGTGGTTATGCCGGTGGCGCCGGTTGTCACTGAAGTTGCGGCGCCGGTCGCTGCTCCAATTCAGCCACCCGCTCCACTCCAGGCGGCCCACCCGGAGCCTGTGGCGCCGTCGGTGGGTATCGACGCCCTGCGCAGCAAGGACCTGACCGTCTACAGCGAAGAACAATTGGCAACGATCAGCCGTGCCAAGGGCCATGCGCTGGAAGACGTGCTGGCGTTGCGCGCTGAACAGCAACTGCTCAAAGACTTCGATGCCACAGGTGCCTGAATGACAATCCCGCGCTTTTTCTGTGCCCTGTTGCTGGCGCCCTTGATGGCGGTGGCAGGCGAGCGCAATGACATTCCGGACTGCTACGGCTATGCGAAGGTCGGTGAGTTTCGCCCGGCTGCGGCTGGGCGGGAGTTGACGGTGATCATTGATCAGACCATCCCGATGCCCGAGAGCATTCAGAGGGCGACCTGGGCGCAGGTCCAGCGCTTCGTCCAGCCGGGCGACAAGGTTCGGTTGTACAGCTTTTCGGCGTTTTTGCCGGGGCAATTCATGCAACTGCGCTTTGCCGGTGAGCTCAACCGAGGCGTTGACGACAGCGCGCGCGACCGCGTCGGCATGCAATCGCTGCGTACTCTGGACACCTGCCTTGCCGAGCAGCGCAGCTTTTTCAACAAGACCTTGGGCAAGGTGTTTGTCACCACGTTACGCGAGGCGTCCGAGGATATTGCACGCAGTGAAATCTTCCATTCGCTGCGCGAGATCGGTAAGGACTTGGGCCAACAGCCAGCTCAGGAACGTGTGGTGTTGTTGATTTCCGACATGCTGGAAAACAGTGACTTCGGCAGCTTCTACGCCAACAACCGGATTCGTGACCTGCAGCCTGAGGGCGAGCTTAAACGGGTGAGTGAAAAGGATCTGTTTGCTGATCTGCAAGGTGCGCGCGTCTACGTGGCCGGTGCGGCGCTGGTGACTAAGGACGTTAAACAGGCTTATCGCTCTGGCAAGACCATTCAAGCGCTGGAAGACTTCTGGAAAGGCTACTTTGCGGGTTCTAATGCGCAATTAGTAGCGTTTGGCGCACCGAGCCTGAATGTCGACCTGAAGTGAACGATCCCAGCTAAAACCCGTCAGTTCCTTACAGACCCCCTCTGAAGGAGCCCGGTGTTTTGCTGAATCTAAAGACTGCATTACTGCTCGGCGCGCTGCTGTTGTGCGGCAGCGGCGCGCTGCACGCGGCGGCCACCGCGCCGGAAGCCGAAGCGCCGGCCAAGCCGGAGTTGCTGGTGGAGGGCGGTCTGCTCGGTGCCATCAGTTCCAGCATCGATGATGTGCAGAGCAAGCTCGACCTTAATCAGAACCTCGTTGATGCCTGGCGCCTGCGCGCGGACCGTGCGGCGGATGAGGTCGGCCGGTTGGTTGACCAGACATCGCAGCGCTCGCCGTGGAGCGTGGCCGGCGACTTCCTGCTGCTGTCCGGGGTGTGGGTCGGCGCCTTCGTGGGGTTGACGCTGCTGGGGCGGTTTATCGTGCGGCGCCTGAGCCGCCGCCCGTTCGTCCAAACGCGTGGGCGCCTGCAAGGCGTGCTCGGCTATGTGGTGCCCTACACGATCCCGGCGCTCATCTGCCTGCCGTTGACGCTCTACATCAGCCACTTTTTACCCACCTCGATAGGCCGTGCGCTGGCGCTGTGTTTTGCCTACGCCACCAGCAGCGGCATCTTTTCCACCTCCATGCTGCTGTGCGTCATCGTCATGTTCAATGTCGGCCACAAGCGGCCGGCGGTGCAGATCATTCGCGACTACTGCCCCAAACCGCTGTTCCTGATCGGCTTCCTCGCGGCCCTCAGCGACGCCCTCACCAGTCCGCAAATCGCGCGTCAGCTCGGCGGTAATATCACCAGCAGTATCGCGGTGTTTACCGGTTTGTTTGCGGCGGTGATCTTCGGTGTGCTGGTGGTGCGCCTGCGGCGGCCGGTGGCTCACCTGATCCGCAATCGACCACTGGCCCAGCGCCTTAAACATCCGGCGCTACAGCAATCGCTGCGGGTGTTTTCCGGGCTGTGGTATTGGCCGATTCTGTTGATGGTGCTGGTCTCGGCGATCAACCTGATCGGCGCCGGCGACGACAACCAGAAAGCCCTGCGCTGCGCGCTGTTCACCACGATTCTGTTGATCGGCACGGTATTCCTGAGCACGGTGCTGCAACACCTGTTCAAGTCCCGCAGCCAAGTGGCGATCCAGCGCAGCAGTGCCTACAAGGAGCGCTTCCTCAGCCTGTTGCACGCGATATTGCGCATCGTCATGGCCATCGCCTTTATCGAAATCCTCGGGCGGATCTGGGGCGTTTCGCTGTTCGAATTTGCCCAGCGCAACTCGGTGGGCCGTGCGATCAGCGACTCCCTCAGCAGCATCGGCCTGATCCTGCTGATGACCTGGTTGTTCTGGGTGGTACTCGACACGGCGATCCAGGAAGCGCTGAAACCGCCGGTGAGCAAACGCTCGAGCCGCCAGCCCAGCACCCGGGTGAAAACCATCCTGCCGCTGCTGCGCAATGCGATCAAAATCATCCTGGTGGTGATCTGCGCAATCACCACCATGGCCAACCTGGGCATCAACGTCGCGCCGCTGCTGGCGGGTGCCGGTGTGGTCGGCCTGGCGATTGGTTTCGGTTCCCAGCAATTGGTGCAGGATGTGATCACCGGCTTGTTCATCATCATCGAAGACACGCTGTCCATCGGTGACTGGGTGGTGCTCGACTCCGGCCACGCCGGCACCGTCGAAGGCCTGACCATCCGCACCCTGCGCCTGCGCGACGGTAAGGGCTTTGTGCATTCGGTGCCGTTCGGGCAAATCAAGGCGGTCACCAACCAGTCGCGGCAATTTGCCTATGCGTTCTTCTCGGTGCAGTTCACCTACGACACCGATGTGGACAAGGCCGTGGAGCTGATCCGTGAGGCCGGGCAGTCGATTCGCGACGATGTGTTCCTCAAGTACAACCTGCAAGGGCCGCTGGAGGTGTTTGGCGTCGACAAGATGGACCTCAATGGCGTGGTGCTCACGGCGCAGTTCCGTACGGTGTCCGGCGGGCAATATGCGGTCAGCCGTGCGTTTAACCAGCGTTTGAAAAAACTTGTGGATAACTGTGACGAGGTGCACTTCGCGCAAACTTATCCACAGCAGGTTCTGTTGCCCAAGCGCACTACCCAGATGGATGAACCGGATGAAGAGGTGCCGGCGTCGGTGGTGTTGACGGAGCAGCCGCGTACTCAATAATCCTCCACCCCGTAGCAGCTGCCGAGCGCCAGCGAGGCTGCGTCAGGCGCGCTGCCGATTCAGAAGCGAGTCGCGGCCGACGCAGCCTCGCTGGCGCTCGGCAGCTGCTACGGGGTTTTGCGCGGTGCTGGATAAGACGGTATCTACGGATTTGCGCGGTGCCGGATCAGCTTGTCCCGTATTGACTGCTGATCCACATCCAGCAGTATCTGTTGTTTGTCGGCGATCATCACCGCCGCCGGCAACCCATCCCGATACACAATCCGATTCCCACTCACCGCTGGCACCTTGCTGCCCGGCAACAGTGTGCCCACCAGGTTCAGCGGGTCAGCCCCACACACGGCGATCAAACTCCCGTCATGGGGCCGGCGCCGAACTTCGCGCAGCAGCGGGATCGCCTCCGGCAAGGCGAACTGTTCCCCCGCCAACCCGCTGACAAACCGCCCGCCGCGAATCTCCCCCCGGGCCTCCAGCCGATGGAATGTGCGTAGCAATTCGCGCCAACTCGGCAACCAATCCGCCTCGCGCTCCAGCAAGCGCCAGAACACCACGCCATAACGGCGCAGCAAGGTCATCGCCACATGTTCCAGGGTCTCGGCCGAGTGCGGGCCGGCAGCGGTCGATGGGCGGCGAATCAACGCCCAGCGCCCGGCATCGTCCATGCCGCCGACAAACGCCCCGCGCCCGCGCCGACTGCTGTGTGCCTGGCGTTTGCTGGCCGGCGTGGTCAATGCGCGCAGCCCGGCAAAGCTGTCGGCATTCACCAGGCCGGCGCCGACCAGTTCCTGCAAGGCGGTTTCGAGTTCGCTGCGCAGCAGATGAGCCTCGTGCACCAGTTCATCGAAAAACAGCGCGCCGTGTTCGCGCAAGGCCAGGTGGACCTTCTGCGCCTTGGGCGACAGTGTCGTGCTGTCGGTGGGTTCGGTCAGCCCGCTCCACAGCGCCACCTGGCTGCGTGGCAACAGCACCACCGGTGTACTGCGCAGGGCGATGGCGCCCGGCTTGTTGCTCAAGCGCGTCCATACCAGCTTGCCGCTGCGGCATAGTTCATCCAGCCAGAAGGAGGAGTAGTCCTTGATCCGGGCACTGAGCAGGTCACTGTCCCAGGCCGACGTGGCGGCGGCATAGCCTTCGAACTGGCCGACAATCTGCGGCAACATGGCGCTGCCCTGGCCGCGTGTACTGTCGGACAGGTGTTGCCAATCGAACAGGAATCGCATGAAATCCTGCAGCGCCACGGGTTCGATTTCCCGGCGCAGGCGCTTGACCGTGTAGCGATGAATACGCGCGAGCAAATGCCGTTCGCACCATTGTTCCTCGAGTGCGCCGGGGCTGAAGCGACCGCGCAGCACGTAGCCTTCCTGCTCCAGGCGGGCCAGCGCCTGGCTGACGTCGGCCAGCGGCAAGCCCAGCGGCGCGGCGATCTCGCTCAGGCGCTGCGGGCCGAAGCCACCGAGGCGCGCGCGCAGCACCTCGACGAGTGCGTCGTCAAAGGTCCAGGGCTCATCGAATCCGGGCAGTAACGGCAAGTTGTTGGGGTAGATCGTCTGCAAACACCCCAGGCGTTCCACCGCCACCCACAGGCCGGTGGGCAATTGAAAGGCGCGGCCAGCCTTGGTCAAGGCGTTCAGCCACTCGGCCCATTGCGCCGTGACTTCGTGGCTGGCGATGCATGCCAGGCTCATCAGCGCTTCGTGCATTTCATCCACGCCATGGGGCGCCGGCCAGGCTTCTTCGCGCACGCCGGCGATGGCGTCCGCATCCAGTGCGCCGAGGTCGTCGGTGCTCTGCGGGTCGCTCCAACGGCGGTTGAGCACGGCCTGGGTGCGGCGCTCTTCCAGCGGTGCATCGTCGAGAAAGGTATAGGGGCGCGCGCTGAGGATTTCGGCAGCCATGGGCGAGGGCGCCGGCAGGTCGCGGCTGATCAACCGCACTTCGCCGCGCTCCATGCGCCGCAGCAACGCAAGCCAGGCGTCGCTGTCCATGGCTTCGTGCAGGCAGTCGTCGAGGGTTTGTTCCACCAGCGGGTGTTCGGGCACTTCGCGTTCGCCGGCGAGGTTTTCCAGGCAGGCGATCTGGTCGGGGAACACGCTGGCAATCAAGTCTTCGCTCTTCATGCGCTGAATCTGCGGCGCCACTTTGCGCCCAGCGGTAAAGCGCGGCAGCGCCAGGGCCACGCCGGCGTTCCAGCGCCAGCGCACACCGAACAGCGGTGCATCCAGCACCGCCTGGATCAGCAGGTGTTCGGCACTGTTGCTGTTGAGGTAACGCCACACCTCATCCAGCTCAAAACTGTGGCTGGTGGACAGCGACAGCACGATCGCATTTTCACTGGCTGCCGCCTGCAATTCGAAATTGAAGGTGCGGCAAAAGCGCTTACGCAAGGCCAGGCCCCAGGCCCGGTTGACGCGGCTGCCGAACGGCGTGTGGATGATCAGTTGGGTGCCGCCGGACTCGTCGAAAAACCGCTCCATGATCAACGTGTCCTGGGACGGCAACGCGCCGAGGGCCAGGCGCGCGCGGGCCAGGTAATCGAGGATCTGTTCGGCGCTGGCGCGGTTCAGGCCGAGGGTGCCGGTGAGCCAGTCTTGCGCCGGTTGCAGGTCGCCGGGGCTGGCGCTGAGCAGGGTGTCGAGTTGCCCCTGCAAACGCGCGACGGCGGCGGATAACTCATTGCTGCGCCCCGGCGCTTCGCCGAGCCAGAACGGAATGGTCGGCGGCTGGCCGTGGGCGTCTTCGACCCGCACTTTGCCGGCTTCGACCCGCAAGATCCTGTAGGAGGTATTACCGAGCTGGAAGATGTCCCCGGCGATACTTTCCACCGCGAAGTCTTCGTTGACGCTGCCGATGTTCAGGCTTTGGGGTTCGAGCAACACGCTGTAGTCGGCGTTGTCAGGGATGGTGCCGCCGCTGGTCACGGCGGTCAGCTTGGCGCCTCGGCGACCGCGCAGGGTGCGGGTCAGGGCATCGCGGTGCAGGTACGCGCTGCGGATGCCCTGGCGGCCGTTGTAGCCGTCGGCGAGCATTTGCAGCAGCGCCTGGTAGTGGCGTTCATCCAGGGTGGCGTAGGGCGCGGCGCGGTGGATCAGGTCGAGCAGGGCCTGTTCCGGCCACTCCTGGGCGCTGACCTCGGCGATGATCTGCTGGGCCAGCACGTCCAGCGGCGCCACGGGGATCTGCAAGGTGTCCAACTCGCCCCGGCGCACACAGTCGAGCAGGGCGGCGCATTCGATCAGGTCGTCGCGGGTCGTGGCGAACAGGCGCCCCTTGGGCGTGCCGCCGACCTGGTGTCCGGAGCGGCCCACCCGTTGCAGAAAACCGTTGATGGAGCCCGGCGAACCGATCTGGCACACCAGGTCGACATCGCCGATGTCGATCCCCAGCTCCAGGGATGCGGTAGCGATCAGCACTTGCAACTCGCCCGCCTTGAGCCGTTGCTCGGCGTCCAGGCGCATCTCCTTGGCCAGGCTGCCGTGGTGGGCGGCGACGGCGCTCTTGCCCAGGCGCTCGCTCAAGTGCCGGGCCAGGCGTTCGGCCAGGCGCCGGGTGTTGACGAAGACCAGCGTGGTGCGGTGTTCGCGGGCCAGTACCGCGAGGCGGTCGTAGACCAGCTCCCAGACATCGTTGGCCATCACCGCCGACAGCGGCACCGGCGGCACTTCGATATCCAGGTCGCGGGCGCGGGCATGGCCGATGTCGACGATGTCGCACGTACGGTCGGTGCCCACCAGAAAGCGCGACACGGCTTCGATAGGTTTTTGCGTGGCCGACAAACCGATGCGGGTCAGCGGCTCGGCACACAAGCCTTGCAGGCGCTCCAGGCTCAAGGCCAGGTGGCTGCCGCGTTTGCTGGCGGCGATGGCGTGGATTTCATCGACGATGACCGTGCGCGTGCTGGCCAGCATTTGCCGGCCGGAGTCCGAGCCCAGCAGCACGTAGAGCGATTCCGGCGTGGTCACCAGGATATGCGGCGGGCGCTTGCGCATCAGTGCGCGGTCTTTTGGCGGGGTGTCGCCGGTGCGTACGGCCGTGCGAATCACCAGCGGCGGCAGGCCCAGGCGTTGCAAATGCTCGGTGATCCCGGCCAGTGGGGTTTGCAGGTTGATCTGGATGTCGTTGGACAGCGCCTTGAGCGGCGACACGTACACCACCAGCGTCTCGTCCGGCAGTTGCCCGCCGTTGGCCAGGCCCTGGTGAACCAGGTCATCGAGCACCGCGAGGAACGCCGTCAGCGTCTTGCCGGAGCCGGTGGGCGCCGCGATCAGCGTCGAACGGCGCTGGCGGATCAGCGGCCACGCCTGGGCCTGGGCGCTGGTCACCGAAGGGAAGGTGCGGCGGAACCAGGTGCTGACGGCGGGGTGGAAGCCGTTCAATACCGTGTCGGTTGATTCAGGAAGGTTCATGCCTAAGTTATGCGGCCCACTCCAACAAGTTGCAACCCCGCACTTTATCCGTGACGGTTGCGCTACAAACCCGCAAAATGCAACGATTCTGGAATAAACCTATGGCAGGGCTCACCAGCCTGCCGACAATAACCATCGTTCCAAACAGACCGGGCCTGCTCAATCTATGCGAATGCGCCTTATGTTACTGGGCGGCGGGAATGCCCTCGGGCAGGCGCTGATTCGCCTCGGTGCAGAGGAAGACATTGGTTTTCTCGCACCCAAACCGCCCCAAGACGGCTGGGATGCCGCGAGCCTCACCCAATTGCTCGACGACACCCGTCCCGATGCGTTGATCAACCTCGCCTACTATTTCGACTGGTTCCAGGCCGAAGCCGTCAGCGAAACCCGCCTGGCCGCCCAGGAGTTCGCCATCGAACGCTTGGCCGAACTGTGTCAGCACCACAACATCACCCTGCTGCAACCGTCCAGCTACCGCGTGTTCGATGGCTCCCGCGCCACCGCCTACAGCGAAAAGGACGAGCCGGTGCCCCTGGGCCTGCGTGGCCAGGCGTTGTGGCGTATCGAACAGAGCGTACGCGCGACCTGCCCGCAACATGTGCTGTTGCGTTTTGGCTGGCTGCTGGATGACAGTGTCGACGGCACCCTCGGGCGCTTTCTGGCGCGGGCCGAGAAGCCGGATGAGTTGCTGATGGCGGACGACCGTCGCGGTAACCCGACGCCGGTGGACGATGCCGCGCGGGTGATTATCTCGGTGCTTAAGCAACTCGATTGCGCAGCGCCGCTGTGGGGCACTTACCACTACGCCGGGCATGAGGCGACCACACCGTTGGCGCTGGGCCAGGCGATCCTCACTGAGGCGCGCAATTTCCACCCGCTGGCCATCGAAGCCCCTACCGCCCAGGCCCACGCGGCCCGGCCGGATGCGGCAGACGAACCGCAGCATGCGGTGCTGGCCTGCAAGAAAATCCTGCACACCTTCGGCATCAAGCCTCGGGCGTGGCGGGCGGGGCTACCGGCGTTGCTCGACCGGTTCTACCGCCACGGCTGACACAACACAAAGTAAATGTGGGAGGGGGCTTGCTCCCGATAGCGGTGGATCAGTCAATGAATCTGTTGACTGACACTCTGCTATCGGGAGCAAGCCCCCTCCCACATGGGTTATGCCGTGTTGCTTAGAACTTGTAGCCGATGCCCACCATGTAAACCATTGGGTCCACGTCCACATTGACCTTGGCACGGGTGCCAGGCGCACCGCTGTATTCGACGGTAGCCTTGGTGCTGATGTCGATGTAGCGCGCCTGGGCGTTGATCATCCACTTGTCGTTGATCATGTAGTCCGCGCCGATCTGCGCAGCCCAGCCCCAGGAGTTCTCGGCCTTGAAGTTGCTGAAACCGGCTTCGGAGGCGCGGCTGCCGACGTGTTCGTCGTAGATCCAGGTGTAGTTGATACCGGCGCCTACGTAGGGTTGGAACGGGGATTTGTTGTCCAGTGGGTAGTACACGACGCTCAGGGTCGGCGGCAGGTGTTTCAGGGTACCCAGCTTGCCGTTGGCGGCGCCGAGGGCGGTGCCCTTGATCTTCACGTCGTGCTCGAACGGCGTGGCCGCCAGCAGTTCGATACCGACGTGGTTGGTGAGCATGTAGGCGAAGTTCAAGCCCAACTGAGTGTCACTGCTCATGGTCGCCTTGCCGCCCAGGTTTCTACCGTCCAATGGGCCTTGGTCAACCTTGACGGTGCTGCTGTCTGCCTTCGGGTTCACGGTGATTGCACCGGCACGAATCAGAATGTCGCCCGCTTCGTGAGCGTGGACGGCAGGGGCGGCGAGGGCGAGCGCGAAGAGCGATGCGCCGAGCAGGGACTTGTTCATAGGAGCTCCAGAGGACGTTTAGAAGTTGTACGTCCAATGGTAAAGATCGTTCCGTCCGGTCTTTTGACTCAGCTCAATGAAAGGGCGATCAGCGTTATTCCGGCAGTTCGTAGATGTAAATTTTCTCGGCATCCATCTGGTAACCGGCGTCGGCCAGTTCACTGGTGGACGGTTTGACCTGCATCGCGCCCTCGATCCAGTACGGCTGGTAGAGCTCATCGAGCTTCACGCCGACTTCGCTTTTCACATGCACGATCTGGTTCGAGGGCGGCGGCGGCACATGGATGCACGCGCCGAAATATGGCACCAGCAAAAACTCGGTGGTGCGGCCTTCTTCACTGACTTCCAGCGGCACGATATAGCCGGGAAGGCGAATATGCTGGCCGTCCAGGCTCTGCACCACCGGCGCATTGGGCAGGTCCTGCTTGGCCGCTGGCGCCGCTTCGACGGACAAGGCATCGGCCATGTTCGACAGGTTATGCAGCGGTTTCATGTTGGGGATTTCCGGCGGCGCGTCCGGCGGGATCATCTCCTGCCAGGACAAGTCCTTGGGCTGATCCTCCGCCCAGGCGGGCACAGCCACCAGCAGCAATAACGCAAACAGAGCGCGACGCATGAAGACTCCTCAGTGGGTAGCTGCAAGTTGCAAGCTTCAAGTAAAAGCCGATTCGCTTGAGGCTTGTAGCTTGAAACTTACAGCTGCTGTTCACAGCCTGATGGACAGGCCATCGGCCAGGGATTGTCGGTAGGCGCGCCAGGCGGGCACGCTGCCCATCAATAGCGCTGCGGCCAGGATACCGGCGAGCAAGGTCCATTCATATTCGCTGGGCCACGACATCGGCAGGTCAAGGCCGTAATTGGCCTGTAAATACCCGCGTGACGCGGCGATGCACACGTACAGCAAGCCCACGCCTGCGATCACGCCGGACAGGGCCAGGGCGAAGGCTTCGAAGATCAGCAGCGTCGCAATATGCCACGGCCGCGCGCCCACCGAGCGCAGGATCGCCATTTCGCGGCGGCGTTCGTTGAGGCTGGTGAGGATCGCCGTGAGCATGCCGATCAAGCCGGTCAGCACCACGAACAGTGAGATCACGAACAGGGCTTTTTCAGCGGTGCCCATCATGCTCCATAGCTCTTGCAGCGCCACGCCAGGCAGGATCGCCAGCATCGGCTCACCACGGAATTCGTTGATCTCCCGCTGCAGGGCGAAGGTGGAAATCTTGTTGTTCAGGCCGAGCATAAAGGCCGTGATGGCTTGCGGGGTGAGGTCCATATTGCGCGCCTGGTCGGCACTGATGCGGCCTTTGCCCTGCGCCGGTACGCCGTTGTGCCAGTCGATATGGATCGCCTCCATACCGCCAAGGCTGATATGCAGCGTACGGTCCACCGGCGTGCCGGTGCGCTTGAGAATACCGACCACGGTGAACGGCTTGTCATCGTGCTTGACCAGGCTGACCACCGCCACGCCGTGGGCCAGCACCAGCTTGTCGCCGAGCTTGTAATGCAGTGCATCGGCGACTTCGGCGCCGAGCACCACTTCGAACGGGTCGGTGGCGAAGGCACGGCCGCTGGCCAGTTCCAGGTTTTGCTTGCGCCCGTACTGGTAGTGCTCGAAGTACGATTCGTTGGTGCCCATCACCCGGTAACCGCGATGGGAGTCGCCGAGGGAAATCGGGATCGCCCATTTCACCTGGGGGCTGGCGGCGAAGTGCTCGTAGCTGTCCCAACGAATGTTGTTGGTGGCGTTGCCGATGCGGAACACCGAGTACAGCAGCAGGTTGACCGAACCGGAGCGCGCGCCGACGATCAGGTCGGTGCCGCTGATGGTGCTGGCGAAACTGTTGCGCGCCTCAACGCGCACGCGCTCCACCGCCAGCAGCAGGCACACCGACAAGGCGATGGCGAAGGCGGTGAGGATCGCGGTAAAGCGGCGGTTAGCCAGGCTGGCCATGGCTAGACGAAACAGATACATCTCAAACCTCTGCGGGCGTGGCGGCGTGATTGAGTTCGGCCAGCGACAGGTTGCGGTCGAACAGCGGCGCCAGGCTCTGGTCATGGCTGACAAACAACAGGCTGGCGCCGGCGTCGCGGCACTCGGCGAACAGCAGTCGAATGAAGGCTTCGCGGGCGTCGTAGTCCAGGGCCGAAGTGGGCTCGTCGGCGATCACCAACTCCGGCTGGCCGATCAGCGCACGGGCGGCGGCCACCCGTTGCTGTTGGCCGATGGACAACGAGTCGGCTCGGCGCTCCAGCAGGTCTTTGTCCTTCAAACCCAGGTGCGCCAGCAAGGTCGCGGCGGCCTGGTCGACGCTGCCGTGGCGTTGGATCGCCCGTTGCGCGCGCAGCTTGGAGAAGTGGCAGGGCAGCTCGACGTTCTCGCGCACCGACAGGAACGGCAGCAGGTTGAACTGCTGGAAGATATAACCGGTGTGGTCAACGCGAAAGCGGTCCCGCGCACCGGCCGAGAGTTCGGTCAGCTCCTGGCCGAGCAGGCGGATGCTACCGCGGCTGGGCTTCTGTACGCCGCCGAGCAGGCCGAGCAAAGTGGTTTTGCCACTGCCGCTCGGCCCCTTGAGAAACAGGGTTTCCCCCGCTTCCAGGCGGAACGCGGGGATGTCCAGTAACTGTGGGTGACCGGGCCAGTTGAAGCCCAGGTCAGACAGTTCGATCAATGCGTGGGTCATGGGCACTCAGAACTTCAGGGTGGCTGCTGTGGCGGTCGCGTCAACACCTTGCTGGCCGCTCGGGCCGATCAGTTGTACCTGAATTTTCTGGGTGGCGGGGAAGGTCTTGAACACCTGGGTCAGGTCCAGGTTGCCCAGGGCGGTCGGCGTGGCGCAGGTGAATTGGTAGTGGGCGTGGATTTCACTGTGATCGTGATGATGCTCGTGGGCGCCGTCTTTGGCGTCGTCGTCATGATCATCGTCGTCGTGGTCGGCTTCCGGTTTGTCGCCGAACAGCGGGCTGTTGAGTTCCTGGGTGCTGATCACGCAACCGGCGGCCTTGGGCAGGTTGAACAGGGCCAGCGGGTTCTCCAGCTGTTTGCGCGCGGCGGCGACCTTGGCTTTGTCGGCAGCGCTGGTAGCCACATGTTCGAAGCCCACCAGGTTCATCGCCGGGCTGTCCAGTTCAAGCTCCAGGGCCTGGCCGTCGAGTACCGCGTTAAGGCGGCCGACGCCATGTTCGTGGGCGCCGAGGCTGCCGTGTTCGTGGTCGTGGTCATGCTCGTCGGCGGCGTGAGCGATGGCGAGTGGCAACAGGGCAAACGGCAAAGCAAGCAACAGACGGCGCATGGGAGAACTCCAGGAGATGAAAGTTTTGTTATGTGATCTTATAACAATAGTGCCGAGAGTTTGACCGCCCGCTTGGCGTTGCGCAAGCCGCATGGGAGCATGCTCGTCAGAAAAATGCAGGAGTAAGGACGATGTTGCGAATTCGTGGAACCATCGGTGACCTGCCGGTGGACTTGACCTTGGAGCTGGATGACGGCGATTGGGCGCGACTCGGCGCGCAGTTGCAAGCAACGCCCATGGCAAGCGCGCCCGCAGCGCCGGTCAAGCAGAATGATGATCTGTGGCAGAGCGCCCAGGACCTGTTGCGCAACGCCGGGCAGCTCAGCGGCCTGGAGCT
The DNA here is from genome assembly GCF_007858185.1 of Pseudomonas grimontii. Lineage (GTDB taxonomy): Bacteria > Pseudomonadota > Gammaproteobacteria > Pseudomonadales > Pseudomonadaceae > Aquipseudomonas > Aquipseudomonas grimontii. Next base: position 107,355 of record NZ_VFES01000016.1, on the reverse strand, counting down.
GCTTGATCGACTGGAAGGTTTGGCGGGGGATGCGGCGGCGGGCAAGCGCCTGTTGGTGCGCCTGCGCCACAGCGCCAAGGTGAAAGTGGCCAGCGGCGGGGATACGCCGCTGTACAGTTGGATCGGCGATTAGTACAGCGCGGCGAATAACTTGCGGCGGTACACGGTCACCAGCGGGTGATCATTGCCCAACAGTTCGAACACTTGCAGCAAGGTCTTGTGCGGCAGGCCTTCGCTGTAGCTGCGATTGCGGATAAACAGCTTGAGCAAGCCTTCCAGCGCCGCGTCGTATTGCTGGCGCGCCAGTTGCTGGATCGCCAGTTGATAGGCGGCTTCGTCGTCCTGCGGGTTTTGCGCCAGGCGGGTTTTCAACTCGGCTGCGTCCGGCAGGTCGGCGGCCTGGCGCAGGAAGGTGATTTGCGCCTTGGCGCCGGCGAGGGCGGCTTTGTGGTCATCGCTCTTCACCGCATCGAGCACGGCCTGGGCTTCGCCCAATTCACCGCGTTCGGCCAGGCAGCGGGCGTACAGAATCAACGCGGCGGCGTTGGTGTTGTCTTCACCCAGCAACGCCACCAGCACGGCCTCGGCATCGCTGATGCGCCCTTCGGCAAACAGCGCCTGGGCCTGCTCCAGCGGGTCAGCCGCCGCCGGCGGTGGCATCTGCACATGCGGCTCGAGCATCGCCCGCACCGCCGACTCCGGCTGCGCCCCGGCAAACCCATCCACCGGCTGGCCATCCTTGAACAGCACCACCGTCGGCAGGCTTTGAATGCCAAACCGCGCGACGATGTCCTGTTCGGCCTCGCAATCGACCTTGGCGAGCAGCAACTCGCCCTGATAACTCTCGGCAATCTGCGCCAGCATCGGCATCAACGCCTTGCACGGCGCGCACCACTCGGCCCAAAAATCCACGAGCACGGGTTTTTCGAAGGAATTCTGGATCACGGCCTGGTCGAAATTGGCGCTGGTGACGTCGAAGATGTACGGCGTGGGCTCACTCATGGGGCGTCTCGAATAAAGCGGGAATGGGGCAACTATAAGGGCTGGCGAAGGCTACCGGAAGCCGCATGGTGCTCAGGTGCTGGACGCGTGCCAAAAAGGGTCTTTATACCAATCGAGAGGGAAGCCCATCGCTTTCAGGCTAACTTCGGGAAATTCGCAAATCAGTTGATGCAGGCGTTGACCCCAGTCGCTGTTGGGGCTCAGTTGATGCATAAAGTGATTGAGGATGCAGAGCGCTGCAAAAATGCGGGTGTGCGGCCCTGGCTGAAAGAGATGTCCTGGCCATAAGAAGTTGGCGCTCTTCGGAAGTTCGGGACGAATGCCTAGCTCCCGGTTCCACAGTCGCGAATGATGGGCACACATGTTGCGAATGGTAGTCAGGGTGTGCAGCCAAGACTGCATCAGGGGCGCCGCAAGTCCCAGGCGCTTGGCAATGGCTTTTTTGTCCGCGTCTTTCGCCAAGCCTTTATATAAATGGGATAAATCACCCAGCGTCAGTTCTTCCAACATGGCCCAGCCTGGCATAAGAGGTGGATGGGCGTATGTAACGGTGTAATGGCGGGCGTAGCTTTCTTTTGCCCTGTGGCGTTTAAGGAGGCGTTTTCTCATGTCGTCGGCGCGCGATCTATCGATGCGCTCGCATTCCCGCTGGAAGTCACGCATGGCTGTGGATTGTTTGGCGGACAGCGTCGTAAGCAGCCGCTGATGATCGAACGCTTCGTGGAACATCAATGGGTTGATATACCAATGACTGCCATGGGCGGGCCCCATGTGGTTGCTGATGACGGAGCGCGATGCGATTTCGACTCTCTCGATGGCATCCATGGTGAGTAAACGAAGCCGTCGATCAAAGTCGTAAAGGCGAGTTAGCTGACGAAACTGACTGCCGTCACGAAAGCGATGGTTGACATCCTCCGGCTGCTGGAACGGCCGCATATAGGGGCTGAGTCGAAAGAAACTGACCGATTGTAAAAAAGACTCGGCGCGAACCTCGTCCTGAACATCCAACCCACGGTGCTTGAGCAGCTGCAACTGAGCTGAAACGTCAATTGCGGGCTTGCTGAATGTCCTCATGCCTAAAAAACACCGGGCATAAAAAACCCGCACAATTTGTGCTTGGCTACTGACGCAGCCAGAGGCATGGCGGGTGTATTGCCGTAGAGATTAGGTAGCTGCGTGCCTTTTTGCAAGGCCTTTATGGGGCGGCCAATGAGCGGAATTGTCTGGAAAAACATGCGGGTGGATTGCTCTGGACTCGTGCGGAAGGAGGGCATTTTCCACAGCCACTCTTTTTCTGTCTCAGCCAACTTATTGCCAGAAATTTGTAACGCGCGGGCTTACCGCCGCGAATGGTACAGGCTCACCTTGCGAAACTCCCAAGGCTCGGCCAAGTCCGGCAATGTCAGCGCATCGAGTATCTCCAGCCGCCGATAAGCCGGGTGCTGGAAGTCCCGCACGCGCGAGTCCGCCACCAGCGCTTCGCGGCCTCGACTGAGGAAGTGGTCGAGCAGCGGCAAGTTGGTGCGGTCGTAGAGCACGTCGGCGACCAGGATCAGGTCGAAGCGGTCGGCTTCGGCGAAAAAGTCCGTCGAGTAACTCAACGTCACACCATTGAGTTGGGCATTCGCCCGGCAGGACGCTAACGCCAGCGGGTCGAGGTCGCAGGCAACCACTTCCAACGCGCCGGCTTTAACCGCCGCAATCCCGGCCACACCGGAACCGGCGCCGAAATCCAGCACGCGCTTGCCTTTAACCCATTGCGGGTTCGCCGCCAGATACCGCGCCAGCGCCAAACCACTGGCCCAGCAAAAACTCCAGTAGGGCGGTTCATGCAGGATGCGTCGGGTTTCCTCGGGGCTGAAGGCGCGGTCCATGTTGTCCGCATCCAGCAGCCACAATGAAAGCTCGGTGCCCGGCAGCGGACAGGGCAGCAGTTGGGCGTCGCCGATCAGCGCGCTCAGGGCGCGCTGCAAGTCCAAGGGTGGCGTCATGGTGCCTTGACGAGTTCCAGGGGGCCGGTGGTCTGGGTGATCGCCTGGGTGATGCGTACGGCGGGCAGATGCAGGATCAACTGGCCGGATTGGCTGGCCCGGCCACGCAATTCAACCCGCGCGCCGGCAGGGAACGCCTCGGGGTTGTAGCGCAGGCGGAAGGCCAGGGGCTTGCCGTTGCCGGTCAGTACGCTGCTCGCCAGCAGTTGTTGCGGGCGCGAACGGTCATCGATCACCAGCAGCGCCATCTCGACTTCGGCGCCGGCCGGCACGTTGGTGAGGCTGCCGCTGATTTCGCGTTGATAGGCGGGCAGGGGGCCGAGGTCTTCAATGCCGGGGACTTTTTTCTCTTGTGCGGGCGTCGGTTGAGGTGCGGCCGGTTTGGGGGCTTCGCTGCTGCAGGCGACCAGGACACTGAACACGGTGAGCAAAACAAGTGGTCGTAACTGCATGTACGGCTCCAGAAAAGGACAAAATCCGTGGCTTGAAATATAAGAAACATATAGGCCTGCCTATATACCGTAAAGGCTATGGCTTGTCTTGCCACGGGGATGCGCTACCATGGCCCTCCCTTTTTTTGTTGCCTGCCACCATGCACTGTCCCTTCTGCGGTGCCAACGACACCAAGGTCATTGACTCGCGTCTGGTCGCCGAGGGCGATCAAGTGCGTCGTCGGCGCGAATGCCTGGCCCCTGGCTGCGGTGAACGTTTCACCACCTTCGAAACCGCCGAACTGGTATTGCCACGTCTGATCAAGTCCGACGGCAGCCGCCAGCCTTTCGACGAAGAAAAACTGCGCGCCGGTATGCAGCGCGCGCTGGAAAAACGCCCGGTGAGTGTCGAGCGGCTGGAGGCGGCGCTGGCGCATATCAAGCACAAGCTGCGCGCCACCGGCGAGCGCGAGGTCAAGAGCCTGGTGGTTGGAGAGCTGGTGATGGGCGAGCTGCAAAAGCTCGACGAAGTCGCCTATATCCGTTTCGCTTCGGTGTATCGACGCTTCCAGGACCTCAACGAGTTCCGTGAAGAGATCGACCGCCTGGCCCGTGAGCCGGTCAAAGAATGAACCCACTTTCTGCTGAACAGGCTGTGCTGGACGCCCATTACATGGCCCGCGCCCTCGAACTGGCGCGCAACGGCCTGTACACCACCCACCCCAACCCGCGTGTGGGCTGCGTGATTGTCCGCGATGGGCAGATTGTCGGCGAAGGCTGGCATGTGCGCACGGGTGAGCCCCATGCGGAAGTGCATGCCTTGCGGGCTGCCGGTGACAAGGCCCGAGGCGCCACGGCGTACGTAACCCTCGAGCCCTGCAGCCACTACGGCCATACCCCGCCGTGCGCCGATGCGCTGGTGAGTGCCGGGCTGGCGCGGGTGGTCGCAGCGATGCAGGACCCCAACCCGGAAGTTGCCGGGCGCGGCATGCAGCGCCTGGCCCAGGCCGGGATTGAGGTGCGCAGTGGCGTGCTGGAAGGTGAAGCGCGGGCCCTGAATAAGGGCTTCCTCAAGCGGATGGAACAGGGCCTGCCGTTTGTGCGGGTCAAGCTGGCAATGAGTCTGGACGGCCGCACCGCCATGGCCAGCGGCGAAAGCCAATGGATCACCGGCCCCGCCGCCCGCGCCGCCGTGCAGCGCCTGCGCGCCGAGGCCAGCGTGGTACTGACCGGTGCCGACACGGTATTGGCCGACGGCGCACGCCTGACCGTACGCGCCGCCGAACTCGGCCTGGACGAAGCCACCACGGCCCTGGCCATGTCGCGCCCGCCGCTGCGCGTGCTGATCGATGGCCGTTTGCGCGTGCCGCTCAACGCGCCGTTCTTCAAGGCCGGCCCGGCGTTGGTCATCACTTGCGTCACCGCAGAAAACCAGTTCCCCCGTGGCCCCGAATGCCTGGTGGTGCCGGGCGTGGACGGCCAGGTCGACCTGCGCTCGGCGCTGGTGGCCCTGGCCGCCCGTGGCGTCAACGACGTATTGGTGGAAGCCGGCCCAAGCCTGGCGGGGGCGTTTGCCCAGCAGGGCCTGGTGGACGAATACGTGATTTTCGTCGCCGGCAAGTTCCTCGGCTCCGCTGCCCGGCCTTTACTCGACTGGCCGCTTGAGAAACTGGCAGACGCCCCCCAACTCAAGATCACTGAAATGCGCGCTGTAGGCGACGACTGGCGAGTCACTGCCATCCCTGTGCCAGCAGCGAGCGTATAATTCTGACCGGGCGCTCAAGTGCCCGCCCCGTTTTCCAGGAGAAGGCCATGTTCACCGGCATTATCGAATCCATCGGCAGCATCCGCGCCATGACCCCCAAGGGTGGCGACGTGCGCCTGCTGGTTGAAACCGGCAAGCTCGACCTCGGCGACGTCAAGCTGGGCGACAGCATCGCCGTCAGCGGCGTGTGCCTGACCGTCATCGAGCTGCCGGGCAACGGCTTTGCCGCCGACGTCAGCCGGGAAACCCTGGACTGCACCGCGATGAACGACCTCAAGGCCGGCAGCCCGGTCAACCTGGAAAAAGCCCTGACCCCGACCACCCGCCTGGGCGGCCACCTGGTCAGTGGTCACGTCGACGGCGTCGGCGAAGTGGTGGCCCGCAGCGAAAATGCGCGTGCCGTGGAATTCCGCATCCGCGCGCCCAAAGAGCTGGCCAAGTACATCGCCCACAAAGGCTCGATCACTGTCGATGGCACCAGCCTCACCGTGAACGCCGTGAACGGCGCCGAATTTGAATTGACCATTATTCCCCACACCCTGAGCGAAACCATCATGGCGTCGTACCAGCCTGGTCGCCGGGTGAACCTGGAAGTCGACTTGCTTGCCCGTTACCTGGAGCGCCTGCTTATGGGCGATAAGGCCGCAGAGCCTGCCGCCGGTAACATCACCGAAAGTTTTTTGGCCGCTAACGGCTACCTGAAATCCTGACCAAGGGGGTGCCCTGTGGCGCTCAATAGCATCGAAGAACTGGTTGAAGACATCCGCCAAGGCAAGATGGTCATCCTGATGGATGACGAAGACCGCGAAAACGAAGGCGACATCATCATGGCCGCCGAGGCCTGCAAGCCTGAGCACATCAACTTTATGGCCAAGCACGCCCGTGGGCTGATCTGCATGCCCATGAGCCGAGAGCGCTGCGAGTTGCTCAAGCTGCCGTTGATGGCGCCGCGCAATGGCTCGGGTTTCGGCACCAAGTTCACCGTATCGATTGAAGCGACCACCGGCGTCACCACCGGCATTTCCGCCGCTGACCGTGCGCGCACCGTGCAAGCCGCTGCCGCCAAGGACGCCAAGGCCGAAGACATCGTCAGCCCAGGCCACATCTTCCCGTTGATGGCTCAACCGGGCGGCACCCTCGCGCGCGCCGGCCACACCGAAGCGGCCTGCGACCTGGCGCGCATGGCTGGTTTCGAGCCGAGCGGCGTGATCTGCGAAGTGATGAACGACGACGGCACCATGGCCCGTCGTGTCGAACTCGAAGCCTTTGCCGCCGAACACAACATTAAGGTCGGCACGATTGCCGACCTGATTCACTACCGGATGATCCACGAACGTACCGTTCAGCGGATTGCCGAGCAGCCGCTGGACAGCGAACTGGGCCAATTCAATTTGGTGACCTACCGTGATTCGGTCGAAGGCGACGTGCACATGGCCCTCACCCTGGGCACCATCTGCGCCGACGAGCCAACCCTGGTGCGCGTACACAACATGGACCCGCTGCGCGACCTGCTGATGGTCAAGCAACCGGGCCGTTGGAGCCTGCGCGCCGCGATGGCTGCGGTGTCCGAGGCAGGCAGCGGTGTGGTGCTGCTGCTGGGTAACCCGGTGGATGGCGACGTGTTGCTCGCGCATATTCGCGAAACCGCCGAGCAGACCCAGGTGAAAACGCCGACCACCTACAGCATCGTCGGTGCCGGTTCGCAGATCCTGCGTGACCTCGGTGTGCGCAAAATGCGCCTGATGAGCGCACCGATGAAATTTAATGCGATATCCGGATTCGATCTGGAAGTTGTAGAATACGTGCCCTCCGAATAAAGGCCGGCGCTTTTTGCCCCTTGTTCGCGGTTAAATCATCACTGAGGGACGCACTTTTCGCGTCCCGGCTCTTTAAGAGATTTGTCGAATGACCCTGAAGACCATCGAAGGTACCTTCATCGCCCCCAAAGGCCGCTATGCCCTGGTGGTTGGCCGCTTCAACAGCTTCGTGGTTGAAAGCCTGGTAAGCGGTGCCGTGGATGCCCTGGTTCGCCACGGTGTGAGCGAGAGCGACATCACTATCATCCGCGCCCCTGGCGCCTTCGAAATTCCACTGGTTGCGCAAAAAGTTGCTCAACAGGGTGAATACGCGGCGATCATCGCCCTGGGCGCGGTCATTCGTGGCGGTACTCCGCACTTCGAATACGTGGCCGGCGAATGCACCAAGGGCCTGGCCCAGGTGTCCATGGAGTTCGGCGTGCCAGTCGCTTTCGGCGTACTGACCGTGGATTCCATCGAGCAAGCCATCGAGCGTTCCGGCACCAAGGCCGGCAACAAAGGCGCTGAAGCTGCCCTGTCCGCGCTGGAAATGGTCAGCCTGCTGTCGCAGTTGGAGGCCAAGTGATTTCCGACGAAAGCGATCGTTTCAACCCGCGCGACGAGCGTCCAGCAGACGCCGGCAAGCCCTCGAAAAGCGAAAAGCGCCGTGCGGCCCGTCAGCTCGCGACCCAGGCGCTGTACCAGCGTCATATGGCCGGCACTTCGCTGAACGAAATCGAAGCGCAATTTCGCGTCGATAACGACTTCACGTTTGCCGACCAGAGTTACTTTCACGACATTCTGCACGGCGTTCCGGCCAACCTGGACGAGATCGACGCTGCATTGACGCCGTGCCTGGACCTCACCCTCGAAGAGCTGGACCCGGTTGAACTGGCCGTACTGCGCCTGTCCACCTGGGAGCTGCTCAAGCGCGTCGACGTGCCGTACCGCGTGGTGATCAACGAAGGTATCGAACTGGCGAAAGTCTACGGTTCGACCGACGGTCACAAGTTCGTCAACGGCGTGCTCGACAAGCTGGCCCCGCGCCTGCGTGAAGCCGAAGTGAAGGCGTACAAGCGCTAACCTGCGCTTGAGTCCTGAATGGGCGAGTTTGAGCTGATCCACACGTACTTCGCCGCCGCGCCGTGTGCGCAGGGTGGCGAGGGCATCGCCCTGGGGATCGGCGACGACTGCGCCTTGCTGGCGCTCCCCGCCGGGGAGCAACTGGCAATTTCCACCGATACCTTAGTGGCCGGCGTGCACTTTGCCGACCCCTGTGACCCGTTCCTGCTCGGCCAGCGCTCGCTGGCCGTGGCGGTCAGCGACCTAGCCGCCATGGGCGCCCATCCCCTCGCGTTTACCCTTGCCCTGACCACGCCGACCGTCGATGCCGATTGGCTGCAACGCTATGCCCAGGGTTTGAACGCCATGGCGCAAAGCTGCGGCGTGGGCCTGGTGGGCGGCGATACCACGCGCGGCCCGCTGAGCTTGACCCTGACCGTGTTTGGTCGTGTACCCGCCGGGCAAGCGTTGACGCGCCGCGGCGCACAGCCGGGCGACCTGTTGTGCGTGGGGGGCGAGCTGGGCAATGCCGCCGGTGCCTTGCCGCTGGTATTGGGGCAGCGCAGCGCCGACGCAGCGATTGCCGACCCGTTGCTGGCCCATTACTGGTCGCCGCAACCGCAGTTGGCCTTGGGGTTGGCTCTACGGGGCAAGGCTACGTCGGCGATGGATATTTCTGACGGGCTTTTGGCCGATTGCGGGCATATCGCCAAGGCCTCGGCTGTCAGCCTGTTGATCGAGCGCGAGCAGCTGCCGCTATCCAACGCCTTGCTCGCGTTTGTCGGGGATGACGAGGCGCGGGTGGCCGCATTGAGCGGCGGCGATGACTACGTGCTGGTGTTCACCCTGCCGCCCCTGGAACTTGCGCCATTGCTGGCTGGCGGCTGGCCGATCCACGTGATCGGCCGGGTCGAGGCGGGGCAGGGTGTCACGTTGCTTGACGCCAACGGGCAGGACATCACCCCGGCCGTGCGTGGCTATCAGCACTTTCGCGAGACGCCCTGAATAGTCTGTCGCGCTCCTACATAGAATCAACACAAAGGCCAATCAAACCGATTGATCTTTATCAGCGATAATTCAGCTTAAGCGTCTGTAGGAACCTGCTGTTACAATGCCCGCCTCTGTGAAATCTGAAATCAGGAGCACACGGTGCCCGTCGTTTTCGTCGCTGCTTCCAAGCTGCCTACCCCTTTTGCCACGTTCACCATGAGCGGCTTTCTCGAAGAGGCCACCGGGCGTGAGCACGTTGTGCTCAGCCTCGGCGACATCGCCGATGGCGCACCGGTTCTCGGTCGCGTGCACTCCGAGTGCCTGACCGGCGATGCGCTGTTCAGCCAGCGCTGTGACTGCGGCTCGCAACTTGAAGCCGCGATGCGCGCCATCGCCCGTGAAGGCCGTGGTGTGCTGTTGTACTTGCGTCAGGAAGGCCGTGGCATTGGCCTGCTGAACAAGATCCGCGCCTACGAGCTGCAAGACGGCGGTGCCGATACCGTCGAGGCCAACGAGCGCCTGGGCTTCGCCGCCGACCAGCGTGACTACGCGATCTGCCTGCCGATGCTGGAGCACCTGGGCGTGAAATCCCTGCGCCTGATGACCAATAACCCGCGCAAGGTCAAAGCCTTGACCGAGATGGGCATCACCGTGGCTGAGCGCGTACCGCTGCATACCGGGCACAACCCGCACAACAAACTCTACCTGGCGACCAAGGCCAGCAAGCTCGACCACATGATGGGCAACGAGCATCAGGGCGAGGTCGACCCCGCGTGACCCGTGGCCAGGTGAAACGGCGACTGTCCTTCAACTGGTGGCAGTACCTGGCCCTGGCGCTGCTCCCGCTGTTCGTGATCAACCTGGTGTTCGGCCAGGCCGAGCCCTTGCTGCCGGTGCTGGCCATGCCGTTCTTTATCGCCGGCGTGGCATCGATGTTCCTCAGCCTGCGCTACTTCCACGGCTATAAACACGCCCTGATCGCCACCTCCAAAGCCCTTGATACCGCTGAAGAACCGGCTGCCTGGATTACCCTGGCGGCCCGACGACGTACGGCCTTGATGGTGGCTGCCGTGCCGGCGTGGGTGGGCGCACTGGCGGTGTTCGTCGGCCTGGAGGCGGTGCCGCTTTTCCTGTTGGCGCTGTCGACGATGGTGTTGTTTTACCTCTACCGCATCCCGCGTCAGTTGGGATGACGGGCCGCTGGCTGGCGCTTCTGTTGCTGGCGTTCGGTGCCCCGGCGCTGGCGGTCGAACGGGTCGTGAGCCTGGCGCCATCGCTGTCGGAAATCGTGGTTGAACTCGGGGCTACTGACCTGCTGGCAGGCGTGCTGGATGGCGGCGAACGCCCGGCGGCGCTGGCGAACGTGCCGTCGGTTGGGCGTTACGGACAGCTGGACATGGAGCGCCTGCTGAGCCTCAAGCCCGACCTGATCCTGCTCTGGCCCGGCAGCGTCGGCCCGGCCCAGCGCGAGCAGCTGCGGCACTTGAATATCCCGGTGTACGTCGCCGAACCCCATAGCCTTGAACAATTGACCACCCAGGTCCAGGCCATCGCCGAGCAACTGGGCCGTGCCGATGCCGGCCGGCAATTGGCCGCGCAACTGCGCCTGCGCCTGGCGCAGTTACGTCAGCGTTATCAACGTGCCGAACCGTTGCGGGTGTTCTATCAGGTGTGGAACCAGCCGCTGTACACCGTGGGCGGCGGCCAGATCATCAGCGACGCGCTGAGCGTGTGCGGTGCGCGCAACGTGTTTGACGACCTGAAGCTACCCGCGCCGCAGGTCAGCATCGAGTCGGTATTGCAACGTAATCCCGAGATGATTCTGGTGGGCGATCAGGCGCAGAAGGAGGCCTGGAAGGCCTGGCCAACCATGGCGGCACGTGTGCGACTGGTTCCAGACAAAGGTCTGGAACGGCCCAGCGGGCAGATGCTGGAAGCGCTGGCGCGGCTGTGTCAGGTGATTGCTCCGAGCCGTTGAGACCAGCCCAGGCGACAATCAGATTTCAGGTGTCCACGTCACGCCAAACATCCACACCCGGCCTTCTTCACGGTAATCGTGATTGTTGACGAATGCCGGATCGTCGTAGCTGTAGCGCGCCCGCGCATAGGACTTGTCCAGCAGGTTATCGACCTTCAGCGACAACGCCACTTCCCGCGTCACCGCCCAACTGCCACGCAGCCCGAGCAACCCATAGCCGCCCAGGCGGTGAGTGTTGTCTTCATCGTCATAGCTGTGGCTGATCGCCTGCCAACTGGCGCCCACGCCCACCTGATCGAATTGCCGGTCCAGGTCCAGGCTCAACGTACGCCGTGCACGGCGGGCCAGGGTGTGGCCACTGTCGCGGTCGCGCGGGTCGATGAGCGACAGCCCGAGGTTACCTTGCCAGCCGAACAGGTCCTGCTTGAGCGCCGCCTCAAAACCGTTGATGCGGGCCGACGCCACATTCTGCGGCTTGCCGGTTTGGTCGAGAATGATCGCGTCGCTCAAGTCGGTGCGGTACAGCGAGGCCTCCAGGCGCGTGCTGTCACTCAACTGGCTGCGCCACTGCAGTTCGTAGCTCTTTGATGTTTCAGGCTGCAGGTTGGGGTTGCTGTACTTTGTGTCCGGGTAATAGAGGTCGTTGAAGGTCGGTGCGCGGAAGCCTTCGCTGTAGCTCAGCAGCAGGTCATTGTCGGGGTTGACCGGCAACGTCAGGGTGCCGCTCCAGCTATTTTGCCCGCCGAACTGCTGGTTCTGGTCGTGACGCAGGCCCAGTTCGGTGGAAAACCACTCGCTGTGAAAGCGATGCTGCACAAAGGCGGCACGGTTCCAGCGGCTGTTTTCGGTAAAGGTGGTGGAGCCGTGGAAGCGGTCTTCGTACCAGTCGCCACCGAGGATCAGGCTGTTCTGGTCGTCCAGGCTCAGGTCGTTCTGCCAGTTGACCGAGTCGCGGTAGGTGTTGAATACGCTGAAATCCTCGCTGAGGGTGTCGCGCTTGGTGTCGAGGTTCTCGCTGTGGCCCAGCTCCAGGCGCGATTGCCAGTGCTCGTTGAGCGTGGCGTCGACATAGCCACTGGCGCTGCTCACGGCGTAATCGGTGTAGGGTTTCTGGCCGACGGTTTGCCCGGTGGCGGTGTCGTAGCGGCCGAAGCTGTTGTCGTACTCCGACTTGCCGCGGTTATCCAACAGATTGAAGCCCACCTCCAGTTCATCGCTGAAGGAATGGCTGAGGTTCAGGCTCACGGACTGGTTGCGATAAGCATCATGGTCGCCGTCGCTGGGGAACGACTGGTGGGTTGAGTTGATGCCGGCAGTGTCATCCAGGCTCGCCCCCAGGTTGAAGCGTGTCTGTTCATCCCCACCCGAAAGGCCGAGGCTGCGCTGCCAGGTGTTGTGGCTGCCGAACCCCAGTTTTACCCGCGGTTGCACGCCATGCTCGGCATTGCGCCGGGTGAACACCTGGATCACCCCGCCAATCGCGTCGCTGCCGTAGATCACCGAGCGCGAGCCGCGCAGCACTTCCACACGCTCAATCTGGTCGACGTTCAGGTATTGCAGGCCGCTGTCGCCGGAGGTGGTGTTGGCGATGCGTTGGCCGTCGACCAGCACCAGGCTTTGCGCGGACTTGGTACCCCGCAGGTAGATACCCGGCAAGCTGCCACGACCACCGGAAGGTGCGACTTGTACGCCAGGCACACGGCTGAGCAGGTCGGTGAGGCTGGTGGGTTGCAGGCGGTCGATGTCGTCGCGGGTAAACACGGAGTTGGCGGCGCTGCTGTCGTTGCGTGCCTGGACCTGGCGGTTGGCGCTGATGACGACGTCGGGGAGTTTCAGGGCGTTGTCGCGGGTGTCGGCGAGCAATTCAGGGGAGGGCAGAAGCAGCAGGGCAAGGTACAGGTGTTTCATGGGCTGTCCATAGCGTTTGAGGATGGCACAAATCAAATGTGGGAGGGGGCTTGCCCCCGATGGCGCCTTGTCAGTCAGCATAGTTGTTGACTGAACTGCCGCTATCGGGGGCAAGCCCCCTCCCACATGTTGAGCCGGTTTCTACAGGCCCAGCAACGCCATGCGCTCGCGCACCGAAGCCTCGATTCCTGCTTCATCCAACCCGCACTCAGCCAGCATCTGCGCCGGCTTGGCGTGTTCGACGTACGCATCCGGCAAGCCCAGGTGCAGCACCGACTTGAGGATGTTTTCCCGCGCCAGGAACTCACTGACTGCCGCACCGGCACCGCCCATGATGGCGTTCTCCTCGACGGTCACCAGCAGCTCATGGCTGCCGGCGATTTCGCGCACCAGGGCTTCATCCAGCGGCTTGACGAAGCGCATGTCGACCACGGTGGCGTCGATCTTCTCGGCCACCTTGAGCGCTTCGGCCAATTGCACGCCAAATACCAGGAATGCAGCCTTGCTGCCCTGGCGACGCACAATGCCCTTGCCGATTTCGATAGGCTCCAGGTCCTTCTCGATCAATGCGTTCGGGCCGTTGCCCCGCGGGTAACGCACGGCGGCCGGGCCGTTATACAGGTGGCCGGTGCTGAGCATCTTGCGCAGTTCGTTTTCGTCGCTCGGCGTCATCACCAGCATGCCGGGGATGCAACGCAAGTAGGACAAGTCGAAGCTGCCCGCGTGAGTCGGTCCGTCTTCGCCGACTAAACCCGCACGGTCGATGGCAAACAGCACGTCGAGGTTCTGCACCGCGACGTCATGCACCAACTGGTCATAACCGCGCTGCAGGAACGTGGAGTAGATCGCCACGACCGGCTTGGCGCCTTCGCAGGCCATACCGGCCGCGAACGTGACGGCGTGCTGCTCGGCAATTGCCACGTCGAAATAGCGCAGCGGGAAGCGCTCGCTGAACGCCACCAGGTCGGAGCCTTCCTTCATCGCCGGGGTAATGCCCACCAGGCGCGGGTCGACGGCGGCCATGTCGCACAGCCATTCGCCGAACACGCCGGAGTACTTCGGCCCGCTGGCTTTTTTCGGCGCAGCGGCGGGGGCGTCCACAGGTTCGAGCTTGGTGATCGCGTGGTAGCCGATCGGGTCGACTTCCGCCGGCGCGAAGCCTTTGCCTTTCTTGGTGACGATATGCAGGAACTGCGGGCCCTTGAGGTCACGCATATTGCGCAGCGTGGCAATCAGGGTCGGCAGGTCGTGGCCGTCGATCGGGCCGATGTAGTTCCAGCCCAATTCTTCGAACAGGGTGCCGGGGACCAGCATGCCCTTGGCATATTCTTCGGTGCGCCGGGCGATTTCCCACGCGCCAGGCAGGCGCGAGAGCACCTTCTTGCTGCCTTCGCGCATGCTGGCGTAGGTGCGGCTGGAGAGAATCTTGGCCAGGTAATTGGACAGGCCACCGACATTGCGCGAGATCGACATGTCGTTGTCGTTAAGGATCACCAGCATGTTGGCGTTCACTTCCGGCGCATGGTTCAGCGCTTCGAAGGCCATGCCGGCAGTCAGCGCGCCATCACCGATCACGGCAATCGCCTTGCGGTCGCTGCCTTGCAGGCGGGCGGCAATTGCCATGCCCAGCGCTGCGCTGATCGAGGTGCTGGAGTGGCCGACGCCAAAAGTGTCGTACTCGCTTTCGGCGCGGCGCGGGAAGGCGGCAACACCGTCCTTCTGGCGCAGCGTGGCCATGCGCTCGCGGCGGCCCGTGAGGATCTTGTGCGGATACGCCTGATGGCCGACGTCCCACACCAGCCGGTCATCCGGGGTGTCGAACACGTAGTGCAACGCGATGGTCAGCTCGATGACGCCCAGGCCAGCACCGAAATGCCCACCGGTCTGGCCGACCGTGTAGAGCAATTCCAGGCGCAACTCATCGGCCAGGGTTTCCAGCTCGGCTTCACCCAGACGACGCAGGCCGTCCGGCGTGGCAGCACGGTCGAGCAGGGGCGTGGACGGGCGCTTGCGGGGAATCTCTTGAAACGTCGTGGGCATCAGGCGAATCGTTATAGGTATAGAAGAGGCGGCAGTTTACCTCAAGCATCGCAAACTGCCCACGCAGAGCGCCGAACTTGGCCGATATGCGGCTGCAATGGCCGCCGTAATCAGTGGCGGCGTTCGACGATATACCGCGCCAGGTCGCGCAGCGGCCCGGCCGCCGCGTCGAAACGTCGCAGGGCGTCCAGCGCTTGATCGCGTAGTTCCAAGGCGTAGGCCTTGGCCGCTTCCAGCCCGAGCAGCGCAGGATAAGTCGGTTTGTCCCGTGCGATATCGGCGCCTTGGCGTTTGCCCAGGGTCGCGGTATCGCTTTCCACGTCGAGAATGTCGTCCTGCACCTGGAACGCCAGGCCAATGGCCCGGGAATAGGTCAGCAGGGCCGCCAATTGCGCGGTTTCGGCACGCCCGCTGGCCAGGGCGCCCAAGTGAACGGCGGCTTCGATCAGCGCGCCGGTCTTGTGGCGGTGCATGTGCTCAAGGGCTTTTTGATCCAGCTTGACGCTGACCGAACCCATGTCGATCGCCTGCCCGCCGACCATGCCCGCAGGGCCGGCAGCCAGGGCCAGTGCGGTGACCATGCGCAAGCGGATCTCGGCGTTGACGCTGCTCAAGCGTGGGTCCAGCAACACGCTGAACGCCAGGCTCTGCAAGCCATCACCGGCGAGGATCGCATAGGCTTCATCAAAGGCTTTATGGGTGGTGGGCTGGCCGCGACGCAGATCGTCGTCGTCCATGGCCGGCAAATCGTCGTGTACCAGGGAATACGCGTGAATCAACTCGACCGCACAGGCTGCACCGTTGGCCTGCTCGGCCGGCGCGCCCAGCGCTTCACAGGCCGCATAGGCCAGCAACGGGCGCACACGCTTGCCGCCATTCATCACGCTGTAGCGCATGGCTTCATACAGACGCTTCATTTCCGGGCTTGGCGCAGCAAACAAGGGCTCCAGCGCCGCATTCACCCGGGCTTGGCTACTGGCCTGATACGCGTCGATCATTCCGGCTGTTCCGCATCGAAAGGTTCTTCGGCCAACTCCCCGTCACGCTCCAGCAACACCTGCACCTTCTGCTCCGCCTGCGCCAACGCGCTCTGGCAGTCACGGGTCAGGCCGATGCCTTGCTCAAACGCCGTCAGCGAGTCCTCCAGCGACAACTCGCCGTTCTCCAGACGCTCGACCAATGTTTGCAGGTCGGCGAGGGATTGTTCGAAATCGAGTGCAACTTTTTTGCGGGCCATGGCGGCTATTCCGGTAGACGGTAAACCGGCGCGACACTAGCAGACATGGGGACTCTGGGCAAATGAGTGGGGCGTCACTCGCCCCCTGTATTGACCTGATATCGCGTGCTGCGGCCGCCTCCGGGGAGACGGACCAGGCAGTTTTTTTCCAGCAGGTCCGCCAGGTGTCGCGTCGCTGTCGCCTTGGAGACCTTTGCGACCGTCTGGTACTGCGCCGCGCTGATGCCGTGTTCGAAGCCCTTCTCACCACCGTCGAGCAGTCGATTGAGGACCTTGATCTGTTCAGCCGACAAAGGGACGTCGCGGTGTTGCTGCCAGAACCGACTCCTTTCCAGCACCCGGTCAATCCGCGTCATGGCCTGCTGCACGCTGCGTAACAGGGTTTTAAGGAACCACTCCAGCCAGTCAGTGATATCCAGTGAGGCCTTCTGGCTGGATTCCAGTGCGTTGTAGTAGCCGGTGCGGTCTTCGAGGATGCTGGCTGACATGGCATAGAAACGGATTGCCTGGTGTTCACCCTGGGCCAGTGCCAAATCGGTGATAGCGCGTGTCAGGCGACCATTGCCGTCATCGAAGGGATGCAGCGTGACAAACCAGAAGTGCGCGACGCCGGCGCGTACCAGCGGGTCCAGTTCTGGCTCATCGCGGCTGGTTTCGAACCACTCCAGAAAATCCGCGAGTGCCTGCTCCAGTCCCAGGCGTGGCGGGGCCTCGAAATGCACGGTCGGCCGATCAAGCCGGCCCGACACCACCTGCATCGGCTCATCTCCCCTCAATGACCCGATATTGAGTGCTCTGGCGGCATAGCCCGCTTCCGGGGCCGGGAATAATAAGTGATGCCAGTTCAATAAGCGGGCGAGGGTAAACGGCCGGGTGAATTGTTGAGTGGCATCCATCATCAACTCGGCGAGTCCTTCGCTGCGGCGGCTTACCTGACCGTCTGCCATCGCTTCCAGGCCCATCCGCCTTGCCAGGGACGAGCGCACCGAGTCGACATTCAACTGCTCACCCTCAATCGCCGAGGACGTCAGGATATTTTGCAGCAGCGCATCCAGTTCATTCTGTGCGCTGACTGCCTGGCTGACGGAGCCGAGCATGCCCAACAGCTTGCCTTGGGCTTGTCCGCATTCGCGCAGCAAAGCCGCGAGGCGACCGGGTTGCCAGTGGAAGTGAGGCCAGTCGGCGTGTTGCCAGATCCAGTTTGGATGAGCCATGGTGGAATGCCTGGGGTGCGAGAGCCGAATAAAGAGGTTATTCGGCTCATTTGGTGAGCCGATTGTGCTGCGGATTCGGCTCAGGGTCTAGTCTGGTGATCGGTGTTTTCTGTAGTTTTTGTGATGTGAAATTTTGACTTATGCCTCTTGGACCATATATCGATCAGCAACCACTGGAAGTTTACCTACCTGGCATCGCTCACCATAAAGCAGTAGCTTTCTCGTCCAACTAGGTTGATATTTTGTACATATAGAGTGTTTTAGAATCGGCAGCGCCATTCAATACATGGGTCTTTGTGGTGTAGGGGGTTTCAATAGTGTGAAGTCGATATCGCCCTCAAATGAAATGCAAGCAATCCAATCTGGGTTTCTCTGAAGAATATATGTGTGTCGTGGTATTTTGGAGAAGGCTCTGAGTGCTTCTTCTGGTTGTTGGATATTTATGCAATACGCCTCGTCACAAACCGAATCACCCACAATAATTATCTTATTGTCGGCGATTTTTATGATTTTCCTGGCCGGTCGTGAGGTTGCCAAGTTCGGGAGGTTGTCCGCAAACTTAATGCTTTTGTGTAGTTTGTTTCAGGCAATTTTGCTTCCTGAAAAAGGTATGTTTTCATTAGGTTCTCTAACAATGGAAGCGTGGTCATTTGTGGGTGGAATATCAAAGACAATATTCTGGGGTTTCAGCTCCATAATTAGCTCGTCATCAAAATAGCTCATTTTTTTTGCGAACCTTCCAAGCAGGTCGTAACGGTAAGTAGCGGTTTGCTCATTAGGAGTATTGATCAGTGTTTCATACGTTGGGTGGTCGCTTAAATTTGAATTTTTGATCTGGAAAGGCTGTTGCGTTTTCAATCATATCTTTTCAACGCTGTATCCTTCTGAAGTTACTATAAAAATAATCTCTCTGCTCGTGGTTGCTTTGAAGCAATAAGTTTCCGTATTTTGCAGAGGGGTAATGCATTTTGCGTCTTCTAAAAGCGTAGGGTCTCCTTCTTTAAAAAGGCCATCTGTTTCGGTTCCAATCGCGCTAATGCCTTTGAATGCTACGGGGTTGTGAAAGGTGATTAGTAGAAGTTCACCTTTCTGGTTGGTAAAAACCACCAGTAATTCGTTACGCTTGCACGTTACTTGTTGAATGGTTCCCTTCGAGACTTCCGGTACTTCTGTTTCAGGTGTTTTTTTATTCAAGGGTTGATCGGGTTTCCAAAATTTCAAGTCGGAAAAATGTCTCTCTATATCATCCAGTTCGTCATCGCCGAGAGAGTCGTCAAAGTGTTGAGAAATTATCGTTCGTACCTTTGACAATCGTTGGGTAACGGCACAGTTATCGATAAAGTCAGTGGTCGCTTTGCGATACTCTTCCAGAGCGCCAGGTTTTTCAGCATAAAAGCTACCCATTTTGTGTAGGGATATAAGTATGTATTCAATTTCTTTAAGGGCGTCAAGTGCTTCTTTTCCGGTAAGAACTATTTTTTGATTTTGCTCTAGCATTACTTTCTCCTCGTAAAGGTAGGGTTGTTTAATGTCAGGTTACCTTTTACGGTTAATTCCATGGTGCTGTATCTGGGGTTTTTTACCAGTTCTAATTGTGACTCAGGTACGTCCGTTTCAATGTAATCTCGGCCTTTGCTTTTGTCGATCTGATATTTTTCCTGTGCATCTCTAGGACTTAGCACTTTGCTCTTTGCAGGTTCGAGATAGACTCTGTTGTTATCTTGGGCCAATATCACTCCTGTTTTTTCAATTCCTTTTGAGCCTGCTCTGCTTGTGTAATGCCGTACTCTGACGGTGGTGTCTTGTTTTGACGCGGGAGCGGGGAGCGTTGGCTCGCCATTGTTAGCTTTTGCGTGCTTTGTTGGGCTCTCAGCGTTGTGGGATGGTTTACATCCATCCCCACCTGGGCAGACGCTCAGTCCCAGGGGATCCACCCACCCAGTAGGGTTGGGCGCGTACAAGTACGCATTGATCCCGCCGCCCAACTTCACCGGGTCCGGCGTCAGGTAGCGACCAACATCCGGATTGTAGTAGCGATGGCGGTTGTAGTGCAGCCCGCTTTCCTGATCAAAGTACTGACCCTGAAAACGTAGCGGGTTGTCGATTTTGCCTTTGTCGAGACGGCTGATCT
This sequence comes from Pseudomonas grimontii, assembly GCF_007858185.1. Taxonomy (GTDB): domain Bacteria; phylum Pseudomonadota; class Gammaproteobacteria; order Pseudomonadales; family Pseudomonadaceae; genus Aquipseudomonas; species Aquipseudomonas grimontii. Next base: position 87,810 of record NZ_VFES01000016.1, on the reverse strand, counting down.
GGCCGTAGGCGCGGTAATGCGCGGACCAGACGATGTCGCCGTCTGGGTCGGTGAGTTCTTGCGGCGTGCCGAGGTGGTCGAGTTGGTAGTGAAAGGCTTTGGTGTCTTGTGGACCAAAGCCATCCAGTAGGACCAGCGGACGGAAACTGTCGGGCTCATAGAGATAGCTGCGGTGGCGATCTGCATGGTGTTCGGCAATCAGCCTGTCGCCTTGCCAGAAAAACTCCGTCGTTATGCCGTCCACGGTTTTGCTGATACGCCGCCCAAAAGGGTCGTAGCGATAGCTGGCGGTTTGGCCGTTGGGTTGGGTGATTCCGATGAGGCGGTGCTGGCAGTCGTAGCGATATTCGGTGATGAGCGCGTGCCCACGGCCACGCCGTTCGCGGATGAGGTTGCCGAAGGCGTCATAGTCGTAGTGGCGGTCGCCCTGGATCATCAGGCGGTTGCCGGCAACGATGTCGGGGCCGGGGCGGTCTTGCATGAGCAGGTTGCCGGCGGGGGTGTGGCCGAAGCGTTCCTGCAGGTCTTGGGAGTGGTCAGCGCGGGTCAGGTGGCCTACGGGGTCGTAGTGGTAGTGGTGTTCGCCTTTGCGCGTGTCGAGCAGGCGGGTGAGGTTGCCGGATGTGTCGTAGTCGTATTGACGTTGGTAGAGATACTCTTGTTGCTGGGTGATCGCGTGGGCGTGCAGGCGTTGCTGGTCGTCGTAGTGGTAGTGGCTGAGGAGTTGGCCTTGTTGGCGCTGGTGTTCTTGGCCGGCTTTGAACAGATGAGAGGTCAGCAGTACGCCGTTTAATTCGATGGTGGCGAGGTGGCCGCCTTTGGCGTGGTTGAAGGTGAGGCGGTTGTTGTCCGGCAGTCGCAGGGTTTGAAGCTGGCCGCAGGCGTCGTAGCCATAGCGCAAGGTGCCCCAGCCCTGATGTTCGGCGGTGAGGCGGTTTTGTTGGTCGTATTCGTAGGCCAGCGCCCAGTGGCCGTCGTCGACGCTGAGGAGGTTGCCCTGGCGGTCGTAGGCATATTCAACAAGACTGCCGTCGGGCAGGGTTTTTCTGACGAGGCGTCCGGCGTGGTCTCGTTCGTAACGGGTAACGAGCTGACTGCCATCGTCACCGTACTCGGTCTTTTCCTGCAGGTTGCCGTTGAGGTCGTAGACGTAGGCCGTACGCTGCCCGTCAAACCTGGTTTCCTGCTGGATCAGGCCATTGGGGTGGTAATCAAGTCGGTAGGTCTCGCCGACCTCGTTTTCGATTTCGGTCAGCAATAACCGCACGTTGTCATAGCGGTACTTGACCTGGCTACCGTCGGCGTTGATACGGCGGCTGATCAGGTGCAACCCGTCGGCGTATTCGTAGCGGGTGACGTGGCCCAGTTCGTCGCGTTCGGCGGTGATTTTTCCGTAGGGGTTGTAGCTGTATTCTCGACACGCTCCACCCGGCAGCACCACACGAACCAAGCGACCCACGCTGTCCCACTGACACTGGGTCAGCGCGCCCTGCTCATCCTCGCGCGCCACCTGCCGGCCAAGATCGTCATAGCGATAGCGCTTGATCCCGCCATTCGGCAGTTGCTCTTCAAGCAACTGTCCGCGCTCATTCCACACCAGCCGCTGGCAACTGTGATCCGGGTACCAAACCCCAACCAGTTGCCCGTATTTGTCGTAGCTGTAATCCGTAACATGACCATCGGGATCGGTCTTACGAATGACATCGCCCTGGTCATTGCGCTCGTACTTCCAGACCGCCTCACCACGGCGCACAACCCGTACGAACCCGTTGTCATGCTCGTAGGACGTGGGCTCATCATCCCCCGGAAACAACGCCACCAACCGTCCGGCGTCGTCGTACTGATACGCCGTCACCGCCCCCAGAGGATCCTGCTCGACCGTCAGCCGACCCTTGTCGTCATAGGATTTGAAATGCGAAGCACCGTCCGGATCAATCCGCTGCACCAGTCGCGCCCGGTCGTCATGGACATACACTTCCTGGCTGCCATCGGCGTTATGCACCGTGACACGGCCGTCGTCCCCCCAGGCATACCGCGTATCCATCTGGGAAAAACTGGCCCAATGCCGCACACACCGCGCGGCCTTGCCAGCCCGTTCCCATTCCCAAAAGAAACTCGCCCCACCGGCCAGCCCACGCTCAAGAATCACGTGCTGATCGTCGTAGCGATAAACCTCGCTTTCGCCTATCGCATTGGTCGCCGAGACCAGCCGGCCAGCGTCGTCATAGGCGTAGGAAACGACGTTCTGCTCCGTGACCCAAACGTAGGGTTCACGTCCCTTGGCCCGCTGCACCTGGTAGTCCACTGCCACAATGCGGCCCGACGCATAGCGCAGGAACAGCGCACAACCCGCCCCGTTATCCAGCCGCTCAATGCGCCCCAGAAAATCCCGAGAAATCCGCAACCGGTTGTCATACGCATCACTGATCGAGACCAACACACCGTCGCGAAAGTGATAAAACCGAGACGCCTGGGCCAACACCAACTCGTCCGGCAAAGAACCCAAATAGATCGCCGCTTCGGCCAAACTATTGGTGATTGCAGGTCGAGCAACAGTCGGCATCGGAAATGAAGTAATGCGATTCTCATGGTCCGTCCACACCACCGAATCGCCCGACACATCAAGCCGATGCGCCAGCGAGTGACTCCAACCAAACCCCAACCCGCCATCCACTTCCACCGCACTGGTGCGGTACAACCGGGTCCACTCAAACGGCAAAATTCCGTCCAACGTGCCATCGGTGAGAGTGAGCAACTCCTCCCCGGTAACCATCGACACGGGGCAGCCGTTGGTTACCGTCTTGTCCGAAGCCGCCGCCGCATCGCCCTTCGGATTCGTCGATACAGCAGGCACATCATCCACAGGCTCTTTTTGCTTCAGCACCGCGTTCTGCCGCGCCCGCCAGCGCATCTGCAGCGTGCCTTGCTTCACCCCACCGACCACGCCGCGAACCGCCACCGCCTTGTAGCGATCCACCGCCTGCATGAATTTCGTCAGAATCGCCAGCACGCTCTGAACAAAACCTACAGCCGCCTTAACAATCTGCGCGCCATACCTGGCCAGGCGCAGGCTCAAATACGCCACAGCCGCCGCCGGCAATGCGATGGTCAGCACCGCACCAATCACCAGGTCAATCAGCAACGACACCACAAGCCCAGCAGCCACCTGCGCAATCGCACTGGGCGGCAATGCGTCCAACCAGATCATCGCCGTGCGCACCAGCAGGAACAGCGCCGCTTCATCACTGGCGAGTAACATCGCCTGTTCCATGACCTTGGGCGCATCGGTGGCGATTTGCGCCAGCTTGGCCGCTTCAGCCCCCAGCTGTGCGACGTACTTCAACGGGTCTTCAAGAATCGCCTGCACCAGCTTGATGCTGTCCCACACATCGCGAATCGCCGCCCAACTGCCAGCCAATATCCCGCTGCCGATCGCACTGGCCGTGGATTGCTGCCAATGCGGCTTGAAGCCTTGCCACTGTTCGCGAAGCCACCGCTCCAGGTCCGCCGTCAGCCCGGCGTAGGAGGCGAAGAGCGCATCCACCTGCTCCTCGGAAACACCGCCCTGTACCCGCACCTGATAGCGCCCGCCAGCGGCGCAGTGGTGTGAGCCCTTGCCATGCTCATCCAGCATGACCCGCGTGGAACTGCCGTCATCCAGCCCGATCACCTCCACCGAGATGTCGCCAATCGGCACGTCATACACCGACTCGAATTGACTCTCGATCTTCAGTTCGCCGCCCGAGGGGCACTGGGCGACGGTCGAAAAATCCGCATCGGAAAGGCTCACAGAGCGCTGCGAATCCCCCACGCGCAACACCCGATCCATTCCCAGCAACGACGGCATATCCGCCGCGTGGCTCACCGAATCCAGCGCCCGCGAATACCAGGCGCCCATCTGCTGGCGATAGGTCACCAGGCTCTGATGAAAGCCATCCAGCTCATGTTCGATAGAGGCAATGTGGGAAGCGTGGGTCATCCGTGACGTCTCGGCAGAGGGCAAGGCGTCGGAGTCTGCCGCAGCAAAAAGCGGCTGGATGAACGGCGGGGAAAATCAGAAAGGGCTGACGAAGGTCGCGTAATAGTCAGCCCCCAATCACAGTTGAGGGCTACTTCAAAGGGCGATCATGCTGATTGAAGAGCAGTGCGCTGTGGTTCTTTAAGTTGGAAGCTCGGTTGAATGACGAAAGCCTGCTTTTCAGGGCAGGCTTATCGCCAATCTCGGCTGACTTACTTCTGGTGAGCCGTCAGCGCCGCATACCCATTCATCAAGTTGCGATAGTTGGGAATGCGCTGGGACAACAGATTGCCCAGGCCTTCGATGTCGTTGCGCCAGTCGCGGTGCAGCTCACACGCCACCGAGAACCAGTTCATCAACTGTGCACCGGCCTGGGTCATCCGGCTCCACGCTGCCTGCTGCACGGTTGTGTTGAACGTGCCGGAGGCATCGGTCACCACAAACACCTCAAACCCTTCCGCCAGCGCCGACAAGGTCGGGAACGCTACGCACACATCCGTGACCACACCGGCAATGATGATCTGCTTGCGGCCGGTGGCCTTGATCGCCTTGACGAAGTCTTCGTTGTCCCAGGCATTGATCTGGCCGGGGCGGGCGATGTATGGCGCGTCCGGGAACATCTCTTTCAACTCCGGCACCAGCGGGCCGTTGGGGCCTTGTTCGAAGCTGGTGGTGAGGATGGTCGGCAGGTTGAAGAACTTCGCCAGGTCAGCCAGGGCCAGCACGTTGTTCTTGAACTCGTTGGGTGAGAAGTCCTGGACCAGGGAAATCAGACCGGTCTGGTGGTCGACCAGCAGAACTACGGCGTCGTCTTTGTTCAAGCGGTTGTAGGTTGGAGTGCTCATGGTTGAATCCTTTTTTGTTTAGGTTGGTTGGGCGTTGCGTTCAACATGGGCACAGATTAATGGGTGGGTGATGGGGGATAAATCGGCTGGAATGGGTAATACCGTCAACTCAAAGGCGACAATCCGGGATTTTTCAGTAGGACCGATCCTTTTCGTGGTCGGGAAAGTAAGTCAAAAAATCTCACGCGTGAGCTATTGAGTGTGGCAAAAAATGCCTGTAGATTTTCTCACGCGTGAGTTTTTCACAGCGAGGTCAGTACCATGGAAAGCAGCTCTCCATCGAGTCCACCTAAAGGGCCCGATACCGATTCAGCAAGCCTCAAGGGAGAGCGCTTGAAGCCGTCCGCCAAAAAGCCATCGAGCTTCTATATGAAGCAGATGCGTGCAGGCCTGGCGGCCGCCGGCTACGTGAAACACGAGACTTGGGTGCTTCCCGAAAATCGAAGCCTGCTCAAGCAGATGGAGAAACAGCTTCGCCAGCCGATTCTGGCTGGCTCATTCATGTCGGAGAATTTCATGAGCGCAGGTAACAACTGGAATATCGATCGTCTCTTCACCGCTCTTCAGGCCCTGGACGACGTGGTGTCCAAGGACATTACGCTTTCTCTCGTCCAAGGCTCCGAGTCCAGCATCAAGCTGGAAATGAACGACTTCGGTGGCTTGCCGATTTACATCGCGGTGGTGGGCGAGCAGATCATCGTTGACACTGTTCTAGTCGATGTCGAGTCCATCAACGATGTCGCTAAATTCAATGACGCGGTGTTGCGCAGCCGGGAAATGTTCCCGCTGTCCTCCATCGGTATCGAGTCCATGCCTAACGGGCAAGTTGTCTACAACATGTTCGGCGCGTTGAGCTCCGACTCCAGCCTGACCAATATCGTGACCGAGGTGAAAACCCTGGTCGACAACGTGCAGCGCGCCAGCGAAGCCTTCGAACGTTTCTTCAATTAAGTATTCGGGAGTATCCAATGACTCAGTCCATCTGGAGTAAATTGTTCACCGCGCTGCGTGGCGGTGCCAACGAAGTCGGCGAATCGATCGTCGACCAACAGGCCCTGCGCATCCTCGATCAGGAAATCCGCGATGCCGACACTGCGCTGGCCAACGCCAAGCGTGAGTTGGTCAGCATCATGGCCAAGCACAAATTGGCGACTGATCGCGTCAATGAGTACGACGCCAAGATCAAGGACCTGGAGTCCAAGGCCGTGGCTGCCCTGCAGGCCAATCGTGAAGACCTCGCCCTGGAAGTGGCCGAAGCCATTTCGAGCCTGACCAACGAGCGGGAGGTCGAGCATAAGCAGGCCACCGAGTTCGGTGGCTATGCGGACAGCATGCGCAAGGACATCACCAAGGCCGAAAGCCGGATCAAAAGCCTGCGCCAGCAAGTGGATATGGCCAAGGCGCGCGATAGCGTACAGAAGGCCCAGGTCAGCGCTTCCATCGCCAGCGGCGGTGCCAACGGCAAGCTGGAAACCGCCGTCGGTACGCTGAATCGTTTGCAGGCCAAGCAGCAGCAACGCGCCGCCGAACTGCAAGCCCAGGATGAGCTGGTTGAGGCGTCCACGGGGACCGACCTGGAACGCAAGCTGCGCGACGCCGGCATCACGCCGAACGAAGGCAGCGCCAATGCAATTCTGGAGCGTCTGAAGCAAAAGTCGGCCGAGTAAGCAACGTCGCCGCAGGAAGGGCAGTACCTGCCCTTCTTTTTTACGTCGAGGTCAGGATGGATGCCCTGAAGGGTTTCAAGATAATCGCAGGCTTGGCTCTGTTTATGGTCGCGCTGCAACTGCTTAATGTGGCGACCGGTTACAGCCTCATGGCGTTCGGCCTGATCCCGAGAACGCTGCAGGGGCTGCCCGGCATCCTCTCCTCACCGTTTTTGCACGGGTCGTTCGCCCACCTGAGCGCGAACCTGGTTGCCTTTTTGATCCTGGGCACCCTGGTGATTATCGAAGGGCTTAATCGCTTCGTTAGCGTCAGCGCGATCATTATCCTGCTGGGCGGTTCGCTGGTCTGGCTGTTCGGATTTGCGGGCATACACGTGGGGGCCAGCGGCTGGGTCTTCGGGTTATGGGCCTACCTGTTGTCTCGCGCCTGGTTCCACCGGAGCTGGAGCAACTTGATAACGGCCGGTGTCGTGGCGGTACTGTATGGCGGCCTGATCCTTGGCTTCCTGCCTCGCCAGGGTGTTTCCTTCGAGGGGCATCTGTTTGGTGCATTCGCCGGATTTATTGCAGCCAAGGTACTTCTCTCCAAGCCACGCAGCAGGTTTAATGCCGGCTGAACGCACTTGAGCAGCCGGACGTCGATGCGGTGGCGTCATCGGGAATCAAGCACCCAGGGAGTCAGGGACGGAATGTCGATTTTTCTTTTGCTGCGCATGTACGCCTCCTCCCTCTTTCACCGTTTCGGCTGGGCAGGCCTGGTCGTTGCCTTGGGTGTACACCTGAGCACGGCTTATCTGGGCCTGGTGTACCTGGGCGAACAACACCTCACCGCCCCCGCCACGTTTGTTTACTTCTATCTCACCACCACGCTGACCGTCGGTTATGGCGATCTTGCGCCACAGACCTCGGCGGGGCGCGTATTCGTGGCAACCTGGGTCATGCTCGGGGGCATTGCGCTGCTGACGGCAGCCATCGGCAAAACCACCAGCACTGTCATCGATGCATGGAGAAAAGGCATGAAGGGCAAAGGCGATTTCACCGGCAAAATCGGCCATACCGTGCTCATTGGCTGGGAGGGCGCGCCCAGTGAGCGGGTCATCGAGTTGTTGCTTCAAGACGAAACCTCGAACGACAACCTGATCGTCATCTGCGATTGCACCCTCGACGAAAACCCGATGCCGGGCAAAGCGGCGTTCATCCGTGGTGAAAGCCTGTCCTCCACAGCGCTATTGCTACGTGCCGGTGTGCCCGGTGCCGAGCGTGTGCTGGTGCGAACCCCGTCTGATGATCTGACGCTGGCCACCGTGCTGGCAGTGAATCAACTGAGCCCTGTCGGGCATGTAGTCGCCCACTTCAATGAAAGTGAAATTGCCGCACTGGCCAGCTCCTACGCCCCCAGCCTGGAATGCACGTCAAGCATGGCCATCGAGATGTTGGTGCGCGCCTCGCAGGATCCGGGCTCGTCGGTGGTCATTAATGAGCTGCTGTGCGTGGGGCAGGGTGCCACCCAATACCTGATGAGATTGCCCGAGGCGTTTGAAGCTACGTTCGGCGATCTGTACACCCAAATGAAAGAGCGCCACAACGCCACCCTCATCGGCTATCGCGCCAAGGGTGCATCGCAACCGTCGATCAACCCGCCCAGCGCCACGCGCGTTGAAGGCGGCGAACTCTTCTACATCGCCTCCACCCGCCTCAAGGAAATCTCCAATGGGATGGTTTAAACAGTTGATGGGGCTTGAGGCCCCGCAAGCGAATACACACTCAAAAGGCGCCGCCGCCGAACCCCTGCCGACCACCGGGCCGCTGGGCCTGGCTCCGGGCAAAGGCGTGATATTCGACACGACCCTGAAGTTGTTGCTCGACGGGAAAACCACGGTGGTTATCCCCGGCTCCCAGGAGATCTGGAGTAACGGCACCGTTGACCTCGGGCAGTCGACCTGGCTGTCGCGCTACTACATGAACGACGAAGATTACTGGTTGCAGGTGCACACCACGGGCGACATCGCCGGGCAGGTCGAGTCTGTGATCCTGTTCAACTACCTGAGTTACGTCACCCTCAGCAGCGAAGCTGAACTGCGCCGGCTGGCGGGGCCGCAGAGCCTGATCGGGTTGCCGACCTACACCCACAACGGCGTCGAATACGCGCGCGTATGGGGCAGCGAGGATGGCCAGACAGAATTGGTGGCCATGAGCGAGCACGTGATAAACCCCGAGCACTCCTACAGCGTCGAGCACCGTTCGATGCTATATGCCCGTGACACAGGCCTGACCGATCGACGCGAGTTTCTGCTGTTCTCTGTCGAAGAAGACGCTGAAGGCACCGTCAGCCTGAGCACGTCGCTGGGCATTTCGCTGTACACAACCGACTTGAATGCGCTCTAAAAAAGGAAGAAGTCCATGCTAGAAGCTCTCTCCATCTCCCTGAACAAAGCCGCCGTTGTCGGTTTTGTCACCTACATTCTGGGGGCGGCGGTGCTGTTCGCACTGTTCCAGTTCATCTACACCCGCGTCACCCCGCACAAGGAGTTCGAGCTGATCCGGGCGGGCAACGTTTCCGCGGCCGTCGCCCTGGGCGGCGCCATCGTCGGTTTCGCCATTCCGGCCAGCAACGTGATTGCCTACTCGATCAGCATCCTCGACTTCGTCGTCTGGGCGGTGATCGCAGCCGTCGTCCAACTGTTGGCGTTTCTGCTGACCAGCCTCGTGCTCAAAGGCACTTCCGAGCGCATCAAGAGAGGCGAGCTCGCAGCGGGCATCTACGTGGCCGCCGTGGCCATCAGCGTCGGCATGTTGAATGCCGCCTGCATGACGCCTACCCAGAACTGATTGCGCACGGAGCTCCCGATGAAACGAAGCAAGTACGTCCAGCTTTCGCTGGCAGCGTCGGTCGCCATGGCGATATCCGGCTGTGGGCCGACGGAAAAAACCTACGATTTGCAGAAGAAGTACAACTTCCAGTCGGTTCAGCAATGTGCCGATGAAAAGCTTCCGGTGGACGTCTGTTCCGACGCCTACATGACCGCCATGGCCGAGCATCGCCGCATCGCCCCGGTATACGCCAGCCAGGCCGATTGCGATGCCGACTTTGTCGCCGGCTGGTGCCAGTTGGACTCCAATGGCCAGTTCATTCCCAAGCTGGGCGGTTTCGAACTGACCGCCGAAGGCCAGGTGACACAATCCCAGGTAGACGCTGCTAACGCACAGGCGGGTAACGCTCAGGCAAGCGGCGGCTCCGGCTTCTCCACCAGCAGCCTGCTGACCGGTCTGCTGATCGGCAACATGCTGAGCAGCAATCGCAACAGCTACCGTTCTGAGCCGGTGTATCGCTATCGCGATGATCGCGGTGATTACGGCAACTCGACGCTCAATCAGCGTGTCTCCAATGGCGCGACGTTTGGCCGCTCGAATCAGGCCCGTTACGGCAGCAGCAATTACACCAACACGCTGCGCTCCTCCAGCCAGTCGAGCTCCGTGGCGTCGGCCACCTCCCGTGGCGGCTTCGGCAGCAAGGCCAGCGCACGCGGTGGTTGGGGCGGCGGTGGGTCGAGCAGTTAAGGAGACCGGGCCATGAAGAAAATCCATTGCCCAGAGCGTCATGACTGGAAACAGACCGCTGAAAACCTTGGCTTTCTGTTCCATACCATCGACGGCGAACCCTACTGGGACGAAAGCGCGTATTACCAGTTCACGCTCAAGCAAATCGAGCACGACCTCGAAGACCCGACCACCGAGATCCACGACATGTGCATGGACCTCGTCGCCCGCGTGGTCCAGAGCGAAGAACTGCTCGAACGCCTGAGCATTCCCGCGCCGTTCTTCGACATGATCAAAACCTCATGGCTCGAAGGCCACCCGCACCTGTACGGGCGCATGGACTTCTCCTACAACGGCACCGGCCCTGCCAAGCTGCTGGAACTCAACTACGACACACCGACCAGCCTCTACGAGGCCGCGGCGTTCCAGTGGGGTTGGCTCGAGCAATGCATCGAACGCGGCCTGCTGCCCAAACATGCCGACCAGTTCAACAGCATCGACACCAAACTGCACCAGGCTTTCGCCCAACTGCAGGTCAACCAGCCTTTCTACTTCGCCTCGATGAAAGGGTCGACCGAAGACAAAGGCACCACCGACTACCTGCGCCTCGTCGCGGAAAAAGTCGGCATCGAATCACGCCACATCGACATCGAAGACATCGGCCTGACCAGCGAAGGCCGCTTCGTCGACCTCCAGGACCGCTGGATTCCTCACCTGTTCAAACTGCACGCCTGGGAATTCATCTTCCACGAGCCCTTTGGTTCGGCGATTGCCGAGAGTGACACGCAGTTTTTCGAGCCCGCGTGGAAATCCATCCTCTCCAACAAAGGCATCCTGCCGCTGCTGTGGGAATTCAACAAAGGCCATCCGAATTTGCTCGCCGCCCACCTGGATACCGAACCGGGTAAAGCTGTGCCGAAGGGCTGGGTGCGCAAGCCGTTTTTCTCACGGGAAGGGGCGAATATCGAACTGCAAACGGCTGATGGGCTGATCGTGAAAGAGGACGGTCCCTATACGGATGCGCCGTTTATTCTTCAGGAATTTGCGCCGTTGCCGCGGTTTGGGGACAGCTATACGTTGATTGGGTCTTGGGTGATTGGGGACCAGGCGGCGGGGATTGGGGTGCGGGAGGATAATAGTTTGATTACCAAGGATTCGAGCCGGTTTTTGCCGCATTTGATATTGGGTTGAAACAGCCTGCTGGGCTTCTCAGTCAGTACTGGACCGACACGCCTCAACCGATTGGCTAAATGCCCGCGTCAGCGGGCAAATTTCTGATTCTCAGCAGGTAGCCATCTGAGCATTTGAGTGGTTATGCGTAAGTCGTTTGAGTGCAATCTCAAGCGCTTGGTCGTCGAACAGTTTGTTCTTGCGAGCTCCAGCACCGGCTCCGCCCTCCCATTGCTTCAATGCCTCGCGCACAGCAGGGACGCTAGGGGAGATATTTTTCTGGCTCAGCAACCAATCGACTGTCGCCAGCAACTCCATACCAAACGGTGACTCAAAGCCGTCAATCAATTCGGCAGTGCACTCCAGGGCTTCGGAGTATTCCTTGGCTTCTGTTTTAAGATAGGTTTGTAGAAAGGCTTTGCGGTCTTGGTCGAACCAGATCACATCACTGTTTTCCGCATCACCGATGCGCTTATCGCAATGCAGATAACTACCGTCCAGGTTGTTAAGCAGATGTTCCAACCGATTGGCGTACGGCCCGTACTTATGAGCAACGAACTTAAGGTCCAGCGGGTTCTTGAGGTCTGGCCGCTTCTCAATAGCACGCTCCAGGAACCAGGCCAGCTTTTGAATCTCAAGCAGGCTGCATTCCATTCCTAACACCCAGTATCGCCGAACCAGTTCCGCAATAAGTGCGCGGGCTGGTGTGAGCTTCTCCACGCCGCTCCGTTTGGCGACATTCAGGTACTGATTGGAAGGCTCAAACACAAGTACATCAACATCCAGATCACTCAAGACATCAACGATCTGTTCGCGAACGTCTGGCCATTTCAGGCCGCCGTTACCTGCACCTAGGGGGGGGACCGCCACAGACTTCACATGGTTTTCGAGCAAAAAACGACGTAGATCGTGTAGACCCTCCGTTATCCATGCCATCTGTGATGGTGATCGCCAGTGACGTTTGGTCGGGAAGTTAACGATCCAGCAAGGACCGTCCAATTCGTTGACCGCAGTCACGTGAACTTTTCCGGTCTCTACCTCGCCAGCCTTACAGGCTGCCGCGTACAAGCGATAGTTTTCTGCAAAGCGCTCTTTGAACATCAGCGCGATGCCCTTGCCCATCACGCCCACAGTATTCACCGTGTTGACGAGGGCTTCGGTGTTGGCTTCCAGAAGGTTGCCTTGGGTGAATCTGATCATTGGAAATACCATCCCGGACGCGCATGCACAGACAACGTCAGGCCTCTGGCGGCAACGTCCTGCTCTATGCGTTCTTTCATCGCATCGGTATAACACATGATGCCAAGGAGTCCTGTAATCGGTAGGTGGTGGTGAATCAGCGCTTCAGCCTGATAACGCTCCATTTTGCGAGGGTCATCGGGGTCACGTTTGAAGTCACGCCGTTGAAGGATAGACCAATCGATCTCGTGGAGATTCGTCAGATCGCTGTAATAGTCTGTCCAATCCGGGTACGCATGTGCGTTTGTGAAGACGAACGGTAGGCCAAGCTCGGCGACGCGTGGCAGGCTGGAGACCAGAATCACAATCTCGTCATTGCTGCGCTGCTGAACGCTCCATCCCGACTGAATGTTTTTCATCATCACAGAGAAAGGCGTGAAGTAGAAGGGCACGTAGTCGGCCAACACGCCTGCAGGTGCTATAGGAACGCAGCGAGTGCGGCGTTTGTCGATTAAGTCAGCATTGCCGATGTTCACGTACTGCGGTGCCTGCACCTCGGAGCTGGCGCAGTGCAGGCCGTTGTCCAGAATCCAGGGCAGATTGTCGCGATGAACGATCCGCCAGATCAGAGCCTTTTCTGGATTCAGGTTGCTATAAATCATCTAAGAAACATTCCTCGATTCACTCCGATTTGTACATTAACGCCTGCCTCGCGCATTTTAGACTCGCAGAGGGCTTCTACTTCTGCATTAGAAACAAAAACCTTGAAGAAATCGTTAGGGGAAACTACATCGGGCGATAGGCATTCAGCCATGCAGATGCTCTTGCATTGTGGGTCATGGTAGTCCCTGGCATTCATGAGCTCCCAATTGATCGCCTCGAAGCCCTCAGCATAATCGAGCAACTGAATGGCATCGTTAGCCAATGGATGGCGGGGAATGACTTTCCATTGTTTCTAATTGCCAGGTTTCGATGAACCGTAATCACGACAAATTGAGCGTCAGGCCTTCTGCGTTGAACGCTTCCATCGAACGGGTTTGCGGCAAACCAGTGGAAAGGTACGTACTGCTCTAGTGCGAGACCTTGTCGTTTTTTCAGAATCTCGGCATCAGCCACATCTTCGAACGCCTTGAGCTGCGCTCGCGGTTTAAGTCCGCTCTGAAAAATACTGCTCAGGTTTTCCAGCGAAGTGAGGTGATAGAGGAGTTTTTGTTCCTTGATATCCGGCATATCGGTCTCCTTGACCTGTGTATGAGCTGAAGTTGTTTCATTCCTGCTCGCTCATCAGTTGGCAGGATGAGATAAGTGATTCTATTTTGATATCGCTTTGGCATGCAATGGCCGTCCGTATCATGGAGGACTGCTGAAAAATCATAGGAGTCAGCAGTCCCACAGCGTTCTCGAATTCGTTGTGCCAGCAGGTTAGATCCCTTTCATTTGCGGGACATTTCCTAGAAAATCCCAGTCGCTTGCGCTAGCGAAAATGCACGACTAGGCTGCGAATCGTCACTGCACATTCAGTGATCGGGTTTAGTCGCCCGGATTCGATTGGCGCATAAGCAACTCATGAGTCAGGCCCCTTCGCCTGCATCTTATGGTGGCTGTGCGCAGGGCACCTCCGGGTGCGCCGGGTTTCCAATCGACCGGTCGACTAACCTGCGTACAGCTGCCACCTTTCGTTTAGTCGCGGTTAGTGGCAGCTCCAAATTATCGATTGGAGGTTTGCTATGGATAACGTTGTTGCGGATTCGCCCTCATCGGGTGTGACCTACCCATTTGTTGTCAATGAAGAGCTGAGTTTCGAAGATGCTTGGGTGCGCGTGGCTGAGTTGCTGCAGTGTGCGGTGGCGACTTCGCAGGTGCTTGGGGAGCCATTGGGTGCGCCGCAGAGAGCGGTGATGCATTTGGTGGAGATGGCGAAGATGGTGGCGGATCGGGCTGTGGAGTGTATGCAGTCCGCGTGAGGCGACTGAGAGAAGGGCAGGGTATAGCACCCGCTTTTGATTACTCAATTGTCCAACAGCTGTTGGACAATTGAGTCGCGATACTTATCAGGCATTAAAAAGCCGGCTTGTGGCCGGCTTCTCGCTGACTGCCTCAGCTTGTTTTTGACAAACCTCAGCAGCCTTCAAATCGCTCAGCCCACATTGCGTCGGGCTGAATAGTAGGGGCATCCGCGGGAGCTCCTCCGCATCGCCGAGCAGGGTGAATAGCCGCAAAGCCACCCCCTGCCAAATGTGCGGCGCATGATACCCACATTCACTTCAGTTGCCCACCTCCGGATCCGATTTAGAGCCTTCCCAGCCCAAAAGATGCTCATCCAGCGGCACGGGCGGGCGGCGGTTGTTGAGGGTGGACCACCAGAATACCCAGCCCACGATCTGGAAGTTCTGTTCGAACCGTTGCTCGTGCGTCAGGTATTCATCCGGATGTTCGCCGGCGTTGTGGCTGCGCATGCGCAAACCGCCCCCTGGTCGGTTGTAGAGGTATTTGATGCGTAGCATTCCATCGTGTTCGACGGCGTAGATTTCGCCGTCGATGATTTGGGTGCGGCCCTTGTCGATGGCGAGGGTGGCGCCTTGTTGGATGATGTCGATCATGCTGTTGTCGACCATGTAGGCGCCCAGGGCGCGGTCGGGGTTGACGTTGAGGGTTTCGAGGGTGTGCAGGGAGACGCGGATGCGTTCGGTTGAGGTGAAGGTGGGGTGGAGGTGGATCTCCACGTCGACTTTTTCCGGGCGGCAGGCGGGGCCTGTGAGGTATTTACCACTTTCTTCGCGGGCGGGGAGTCCTTTCCTGGTGCTTGGGCCTTCCAGCAGGAAGTTGGCCGGTGGGTGTTTGGGGCCTTCGCCGGTGCGTAGCCAACGGCTGGAGATGCACAGCAGTTCTGCGATCTCGTTGAGTCGGCCCATGGGTACACCGCGTTTGAACCAGTTGTTCACGTGTTGAGGCGTGACACCACGGTTCTTGGCGAAGTCGGAGGCGGAAAGATGAACTTCCCTTAATAGCGCTTTTAAGCGGTCACCTGATGTATTCATAAACGCAGAGTTTACTGGCCGAGAAAACACATCAAATAAACCATGCGTTGAGTTAGGCCTGTAGGTTTTTGCTTAGTTGTAGCTTGGTACTTCGGATTTGAAGGATGGTTAAACTAAGTTTATAAAAAGTTGAACTTGTCGTTTAATTTTTCCCACAAAAAAAGCCCCGAATGATCGGGGCTTTTTCAATTGCCGAGGCAATGAGTAGCGGGTATCAGCCTTTGTAGGCAGCGACCGACTTCAGGATCTCGGCGCGGGCGGCGTCTGCGTTGCCCCAACCGTCGATCTTCACCCATTTGCCTTTTTCGAGGTCTTTGTAGTTCTCGAAGAAGTGCTTGATCTGTTCCAGCAGCAGTGGCGGCAGGTCGGTGTATTCCTTCACGTCCACGTACAGCTGGGACAGCTTGTCGTGGGGTACCGCGATAACTTTGGCATCGCCGCCGCCGTCGTCGGTCATGTGCAGGATGCCGACTGGGCGAGCGCGGATGACCGAGCCTGGGGTAACCGGGTAAGGGGTTACGACCAGTACGTCGAGGGGGTCACCGTCGTCGGCCAGGGTGTTCGGGATAAAACCGTAGTTGGCCGGGTAGAACATCGGGGTGGCCATGAAACGGTCAACGAACAGGCAGTCGCTGTCTTTGTCGATTTCGTATTTGATCGGCGCGTGGTTGGCCGGAATCTCGATGGCGACGTAGATGTCGTTCGGCAGGTCTTTGCCAGCCGGAATCTTGCTGTAGCTCATTGGGCGTTGCCCCCGTAGTTGGCCATATGACATGGCCGGATTGGCCTAAAAGTGGCGGCGATTATAGGCATATTCTGACGGCGATGCCATGCGCCAGACGTCGTACGGTCATTCGCCTTGTGGCTGATAACGCGGGTCGTGCGCTTGCAGTTGGGTCAGGCGGGCCAAGGGATCCTGGCGGTAAAAGCGGCTGAGTTGGGCGTACACCTGTGGATAACTGTTGACGAGTAAATCCGGGGCGCTGAAAAAATATTCGCTGGTGACCGCAAAGAACTCCGCCGGGTTTTCCGCCGCGTACGGGTCTATCTCCGTCTCGGCATCGGGGTTGGCGTCCAGTTGGCGATTGAGGTCGTCATACGCGCTCTGCATCACGCTGGCCCACTCCTGCACGCGCATGTCGTGGTGCAGCGGCGGCAGGCCGTTGGCGTCGCCGTTGAGCATGTCGAGCTTATGGGCCAGTTCGTGGATCACCAGGTTGTAGCCTTCCCACTGACCGCTGGCGAGCACGCCGGGCCAGGCGAGGATCACCGGGCCTTGCTGCCAGGCTTCGCCGCTGTGTTCGCCGTCCCACTCGTGTTCAATGCCACTGCTGTCGCGATGGCGTTGGGGGCTGAGGAAGTCGTCGGGGTACAGCACGATTTCATGGAAACCCTGGTACCAGTCGAGGTCGCCGAGGTTCATCAATGGCAATTGCGCCTGGGCGGCGAGCAGCAGGCGTTGTTCCTGGTGCAGGTCGACGCCGGGCAGGGCGGTGAGGTGTTTTTCGGCGAGGAACACCACGCAGGCTTCGCGCAGCCACTGGTCCTGCTCGGCGCTGATGCCGTCGAGGAAGGTCAGGTGGTGGCGCACCCGCTGCCAGGTGTCATCGGCAATCGGGTGCTTGGCCAGCAGGCGCCGGCGACGCCAGGCGCTAAGGGACCACATGCCGGGTTACTGCGGCTTGGCTTCTGAAGAGGTGCGGCCAAAGCGGCTGCGGAACACACCAATGATCATCGGCACCAGCGACAGCAGGATGATGAACACCACCAGCAGCGAGAGGTTTTTCTTGATGAGCGGCACGTTACCGAAGAAGTAGCCCAGGGTCACCAGGCCGCCAACCCAGAGGATGGTGCCCAGCACGCTGAAACCGAAGAACCGTGCATAGGGCATTTTCGCGATGCCGGCGACGAACGGCGCAAAGGTACGCAGGATCGGCAGGAAGCGCGCCAACGTCACGGTTTTGCCGCCGTGCTTGTCGTAGAAATCGTGGGTTTTTTGCAGGTAGTCGCGGCGGAAGATTTTCGAGTTCGGGTTGCTGAACAGGCGTTCTCCCGCCGTTCGCCCGATCACGTAGTTGGTGCTGTCGCCGAGGATTGCCGCCAACATCAAAAGCCCGCCCAACAATACCGGGTCCATGCCGCCGCCCGCAGCGACGGCGCCGGCGATAAACAGCAACGAATCACCCGGCAGGAACGGCATGACCACCAGGCCGGTTTCGCAAAAGATGACGAGGAACAGAATGGCGTATATCCACGGACCATAATTGGTTACCAGCATGTCGAGGTACACGTCGAGATGCAGGATAAGGTCGAGCGGGTTGAAATCCATGGATGGCACCTGTGTGAATAGCCCGGCTCAGCAGGCTTGTGCGGAAGCTCGGGTAATAAGGCTACAAGTGTATGTAGTGTTTCTTACAACCCTGAAAGGTCCGCATTATACGGATTGAGAGGTGAAAAGCGTGTTGGTTTTGTAGCGGGGGATGTCGCGGTGTGCGGTGCGCTGGACGCCACGGAATCAGCTGTGGGAGGGCGTTTGCCCCCGATGGGGCAGTGTCAGTTATAAATAGTCTGACTGAAAAGCCGCTATCGGGGGCAAGCCACCTCCCACAAGGTGTCAGGCAGTCAGTCTTCGCTGATCGGCAAGGTGTAGTTCTTGAACTCGGTATCCTCACGAAAACCGATCGACTCGTAGGTCTTCTGTGCCACTTGGTTATCACTGCTGGTCGATACCCGCAGCCGCACCGCGTGAGTCTCCTTGGCCATTTTCTTCGCCGTGCGTATCAGGTTATCCGCCACCAGTTGGCGGCGCGCGTCTTCGGCGACATAGATGTCGTTGAGGATCCACACACGTTTAAGCGACAGCGAGGAAAAGCTCGGGTAAAGCTGGCAGAACCCGAGCAAGCGTTTGTCGTCGTCATCGGGCAGCGCCAGGTAGATCACCGACTCCTTGCGGCGCAGGCGCTTTTCCAGAAAGGCCCGTGACGAATCCGGAAAGGGCAGGGCCCCATAGAACTCGCGGTACTTGACGAACAACGGGGTCAACAGGTCCAGGTGTTCCAGGGTCGCTTGAGTAATCCGCATGCCAGGCCTCAACTTCCAAATGGGTATGACCACACGCGCGGCCGTGACTTGATGCTGCCTAAAGACGCGAAAAAGCGCAATCGTGCCGGGATCAGTCGGTGGGTGGGCTGAGCAGGAAGTTGCCCTTCATCAGGTCCGGGTCGTCGGATTCGATCGTCTGAACCTGCGCCTCGTCCTTCAGGTTGACCCCCGACAGCTGTCGGCGACACGCCTCTCGCATCAAGTACAGCAGGCGATGGGCCGCCATGCCATAGCTCAAGCCTTCCAGGCGTACATTGGAGATGCAGTTGCGATAGGCATCGGTGAGGCCGACCTTGGGGTTGTAGGTGAAATACAGGCCCAGGCTGTCCGGCGAGCTGAGCCCCGGCCGTTCACCGATGAGGATCACCACCATCTTGGCGCCGAGCAGTTGCCCGATTTCGTCGGCCACCGCCACGCGGCCCTGTTCCACCAGGATTACCGGCGACAAGGACCACCCTTCGGCGTGGGTCTGTTCTTCCATGCGCGTCAGAAACGGCAACGTATGTTTATGCACCGCCAGCGCCGACAGACCATCAGCCACCACGACCGCCAGGTCCATGCCGCCGGGATGCGCAGCCGCGTAATCCTGCAGGCTCTGGGCCGACTCATCACTCAAGCGCCGCCCCAGGTCCGGGCGTTGCAGATAGCTATGCCGGTCGGTTGCGGCACTGTGCAGCAGCAGGCTATCGCGCCCACGTTCGGCCAGTTGACTGCTCAGGCCGGCATGGTCGAAAGGCAGGTGCACCGCGTCCCGCGCCTGGGCGTGGGCAAATTGAAAGTCCAGTTGGGCGTTGGTGGGAATGCTGGTGCCGGTGCGGCCCAGGGCAATCCGCGCCGGGGTCAGGCGGCGCAGTTCCAGCCACGGGTTTTCAGGCAGGTCGAGTTGCACAGGTGGCTCCTTCATCCCAATTGCGCCAAAGCATGGCGAAACGCCGGTGGCAAGCTGTTGCCGAAGCGCACCTTGCCGTCGGCTTGCGTAAAGATGCCCATTTTGGCCAGCCACTGTTCAAACTCCGGCGCCGGCTTTAAACCCAGGGTCTGGCGAGCGTACAAGGCGTCGTGGAACGAGGTGGTCTGGTAGTTGAGCATGATGTCGTCGGAGCCGGGGATGCCCATGATGAAGTTGATCCCGGCGACGCCCAGCAGGGTCAGCAGGGTGTCCATGTCGTCCTGGTCTGCTTCGGCATGGTTGGTGTAGCAGATGTCGCACCCCATGGGCACGCCCAGCAGCTTGCCGCAGAAGTGGTCTTCAAGGCCTGCGCGAATGATCTGTTTGCCGTTGTACAGGTACTCGGGGCCGATAAAGCCGACCACGGTATTGACTAGGAACGGCTTGAAATGCCGGGCCACCGCATAGGCGCGGGTTTCGCAGGTTTGCTGGTCGACGCCAAAGTGCGCGTTAGCCGACAAGGCGCTGCCCTGGCCAGTTTCGAAATACATCAGGTTCTGCCCCAGAGTGCCCCGGTTCAGGCTCAAGCCCGCCTCGTAGCCTTCCTGCAGCACGCTCAGGCTGATGCCGAAACTGGCATTGGCCGCCTCGGTGCCGGCAATCGACTGGAACACCAGGTCCAGCGGCACGCCGCGGTTGATGGCTTCGATGGAGGTGGTGACGTGGGTCAGCACGCAAGCCTGGGTGGGGATTTCGTAGCGCTGGATGATGGCGTCGAGCATCTCCAGCATGGCGCAGATCGAGGCGATGCTGTCGGTGGCCGGGTTGATGCCGATCATGGCGTCGCCGTTACCGTAGAGCAGGCCGTCGAGAATGCTCGCAGCGATGCCCGCCGGCTCGTCGGTCGGGTGGTTGGGTTGCAGGCGGGTCGACAGGCGCCCGCGCAGTCCCATGGTGCCGCGAAACTGGGTGACCACACGGATCTTCTGCGCCACCAGTACCAGGTCCTGCACGCGCATGATCTTGGACACGGCTGCAGCCATTTCCGGTGTCAGCCCCGGCGCCAATGCGCGTAGGGATTGTTCATCGGCGGCGTCGCTGAGCAGCCAGTCGCGCAGGCCGCCGACGGTCAGGTGGCTGACCACGGCGAAAGCCTGCTTGTTGTGGGTGTCGATGATCAGCCGGGTGACTTCATCGCTTTCATAGGGGATCAGCGCTTCTTCGAGGAAGTGTTTCAGCGGGATATTCGCCAGCGCCATTTGCGCCGCCACCCGCTCACCGTCGTTCTGCGCGGCGACGCCGGCGAGAAAGTCCCCGGAGCGCGCGGGACTGGCCTTGGCCATCACGTCCTTGAGGCTGTCGAAACGGTAGGTTTGTGCACCCACCGCGTGGGAAAAGCTTGCCATACAGTGTCTCCTTGACGACGCGGGCAGGAGAGGAGCCCGCGTCGAGGTTTACGGCAGTTAGTGCAAGGCGGCCTCTGCGGCCTGGATCGCGGCGAATTCTTCTTCGGGCGTGCCTGCTACCAAGTGATGCCGGCTGTAGAAAGCAAAGTAAGCAATTAATACTCCATAGATGATTGCGGCGCCAATCACTACCCGTGGATCCACCAAAAAGCCCGCCACGACCGCCACGCAGGCCAGAACCAGGGCCACCCCGGAGGTGAAGATCCCGCCCGGCGTGCGATAAGGACGGTCCATTTTGGGGCGACGGATGCGCAGGGTGATGTGCGCGGCCATCATCAGCACGTAGGAAATGGTCGCGCCAAACACCGCCACCAGGATCAGCAAATCCCCCTGGCCGGTCAGCGACAGGCCGAAACCGATAATGCCGGGGATCACCAGCGCCAGTACCGGTGCCTTGCTCTTATTGGTCTGGGACAGTTTGCGCGGCAGGTAGCCGGCACGGGACAAGGCGAAGATCTGCCGTGAATAGGCGTAGATAATCGAGAAAAAGCTGGCGATCAAGCCGGCCAGGCCGACCAGGTTGACGAAGCTGCCCATCCAGGTCGAACCGCCATAGGACAGCGCCAGCGCTTCCACCAGCGGGTTACCGGATTTGATCAGCGCGTAGGTGCCTGCGCCGCCCGGTGCGATCACCAGGATCAACAAGGCAAAGCTGGTCAGCACCACAATGGCGCCGATCAGGCCCCGGGGCAGGTCGCGCTTGGGGTTCTTGGTTTCTTCGGCGGCCAGCGGCACACCCTCTACGGCGAGGAAAAACCAGATCGCATAGGGGATCGCTGCCCACACGCCGACGTAGCCAAATGGCAGGAAGGTGCTGGCGCCCTTGGCCTCGCTTACCGGAATATCCAGCAAGTTGGCGACATTGAAGTGCGGCACCATTGCCACCAGGAACACGCCCAGTGCAATCGCGGCGATGGCGGTGATCACGAACATCAGCTTCAAGGCTTCACCGACGCCAAAGATATGGATGCCGATAAAGATGATGTAGAACGCCAGGTAGATCATCCAGCCGCCGATGCCGAACAGCGACTCGCAATAGGCACCAATAAACACCGCGATGGCGGCGGGGGCGATGGCGTATTCGATCAGGATGGCGGTGCCCGTCAGGAACCCGCCCCAGGGCCCGAAGGCACTGCGGGCAAAACCGTAGCCACCGCCTGCGGTAGGGATCATCGAAGACAGTTCGGCCAGGGAAAAGCACATGCACAGGTACATGGTGGCCATCAGCAATGTGGCGAGGAACATACCGCCCCAGCCACCCTGGGCCAGGCCGAAGTTCCAGCCGGCATAGTCGCCCGAGATGACGTAGGCAACACCAAGGCCAACCAGCAGTACCCAGCCGGCGGCGCCTTTTTTAAGTTCGCGTTGTTGGAAATATTGGGAGTCGACTTTTTCGAAGTCGACGGAAGATCCAGTCGGTTCGCTAGGCATGAAGAAGTACCTTTCATTGTTATTGTTTTTAACTCGGCCTCTGTGTGCCGAATGCAATTCGCAAGTACTTATGAAGATCTAAGTGTGGGAAGGGATAGACCCCCTCCCACACTTGATTGCATTTCAACGGTGGGAGGGGAGGTTAATTAGAAGAAGCCCAGCGGATTAATGTCGTAGCTCACCAACAAGTTCTTGGTCTGCTGGTAGTGATCCAACATCATCTTGTGCGTCTCACGGCCCACGCCGGACTTCTTGTAACCGCCAAACGCGGCATGCGCCGGGTACAGGTGGTAGCAGTTGGTCCACACGCGGCCAGCTTTGATCGCACGGCCCATGCGGTAGGCGCGGTTGATGTCGCGAGTCCACACGCCGGCACCGAGGCCGAACTCGGTGTCGTTGGCAATCGCCAGGGCTTCGGCTTCGTCCTTGAAGGTGGTGATGCTCACCACCGGGCCGAAGATTTCTTCCTGGAATACACGCATTTCATTGGTGCCCTTGAGCAGGGTCGGCTGGATGTAATAGCCGCCTGCCATATCGCCAGTGAGCTGTTCGACCTTGCCGCCGGTGAGCAATTGCGCGCCTTCGCCCTTGGCGATTTCCAGGTAGGACAGGATCTTGTCGAACTGCTGCTCGGACGCCTGGGCGCCGACCATGGTGTCGGTGTCCAGCGGGTCGCCGCGTTTGATCTGCTCGACCTTCTTCATCACCACTTTCATGAAGTCGTCGTAGATCGACTCTTCCACCAGCGCACGGGATGGGCAGGTGCACACTTCGCCCTGGTTGAAGAACGCCAGCACCAGGCCTTCAGCGGCTTTCTCGATGAAAGAAGGTTCGGCCTTCATGATGTCGGCGAAGAAGATGTTCGGCGACTTGCCGCCCAGTTCCACCGTGGACGGAATGATGTTCTCGGCCGCCGCGTGCATGATGTGCGAGCCCACCGGGGTAGAGCCGGTAAAGGCGATCTTGGCGATGCGCTTGCTGGTGGCCAGGGCTTCGCCAGCTTCTTTGCCGAAACCGTGCACCACGTTCAGCACGCCCGGTGGCAGCAGGTCGCCGATCACTTCCATCAGTACGTTGATGCCCAGCGGGGTTTGCTCGGCGGGCTTGAGCACCACGCAGTTGCCGGCGGCCAGGGCTGGGGCGAGTTTCCACGCGGCCATCAGCAGCGGGAAGTTCCACGGGATGATCTGGCCGACCACGCCCAGTGGCTCATGGAAGTGGTAGGACGCGGTGTGTTCGTTGATTTCGGCGCTGGTGCCTTCCTGGGCGCGGATGCAGCCAGCGAAGTAGCGGAAGTGGTCGGCCGCCAGCGGGATGTCGGCGTTGAGGGTTTCACGCACGGCCTTGCCGTTGTCCCAGGTTTCGGTGATGGCCAGCAGTTCGAGGTTCTGTTCGATGCGGTCGGCGATTTTCAGCAGCACCAGCGAGCGGTCCTGGGCCGAGGTCTTGCCCCAGGCGTCAGCGGCAGCGTGGGCGGCGTCCAGCGCCTTGTCGATGTCTTTGGCAGTGGAGCGCGGGAATTCGGCGATAGGCTTGCCGTTGACCGGCGAAGTGTTGGTGAAGTAGTTGCCATCAACCGGGGCAACGAATTCGCCACCAATGTAGTTGCCGTACTTGGCCTTGAACGAAACGATCGCGCCTTCAGTACCGGGGTGTGCGTAACGCATGGTGGGTATCTCCTGGCTTTTATGTTTATTGGAGTGCAGCGCGCAAGCGCTTGGTAAAGCGTAGAGCAAAGGTTGGGCCAGCGCTTTGCAGGCCAGGGAAATCAAGGGCTTGGGGATGGTTGCAATGCCTTGTTGTGGCAGGAGCGGTACAGGCGTTGTGACAGTTTGTGCCATAAACGGTACAGATCGTGACCAGTGGGTCGGCGCGGGATTGCATTGGCTGGAGGGCTGGGGGATGCTGGGCACTCTCACGCAGGGAGAATAATAAGAACATGCACAATGATCATTTCAGTCGCCATGCCCAGCAAGTCCTCACCGTGGCGCGCGGGCGCGATCCGGCCGGCGATCCTTCCATCGCCCGCTCCTGGCTGCGCTGCCTGGAGGACTACCACCTCGACCCTGCGCAGACCATCGCCCCCACTGTGCTTGAGCACGGCCGCCTGCTGGAAAGCCGCGAGCGCCTGCAACAGGTGCTGCATATTGCCGGCAGCGAGATGAACAGCCTGCACCAGCAGCTTTCGGGCGCTGGTCACGCGGTGCTGCTGACCGATGCGCGAGGGGTGATCCTCAATTGCGTCACCGCGCCGTCCGAGCGCAAGATTTTCGAGCGGGCCGGGTTGTGGCTCGGTGCCGATTGGAGCGAAGCGCGCGAGGGCACCAATGGCATCGGCACCTGCCTGGTGGAGCGCCAGTCGTTGACCATTCATCGCGATGAACATTTTCGTGGCCGCCACACCGGGCTGACCTGTTCGGCGAGCCCGGTGTTCGACCCCCATGGCGAGCTGCTTGCGGTGCTCGATGTGTCCTCGGCACGCGAAGCCGTGTCGCGCCAGAGCCAGTTCCACACCATGGCGCTGGTCAACCTGTCGGCGAAGATGATTGAGAGTTGCTACTTCCTGCGCAACTTTGAACACCATTGGCTGCTGCGCTTTCACCTGCAGGCCGAGTCGGTGGGCCTGTTCAGCGAGGGGCTGTTGGCGTTCGATGGCGAAGGGCGCATTTGCGCGGTCAACCAAAGCGCGTTGAACCTGTTGGGTCAAGTGCGTGACGGTTTACTGGGGCTGCCGGTGGAGACGTTTTTCGAGTGCTCCCTGGATCAGTTACTCGGTCGCGCCAGCGCCAATGCGACGGCCAGTTGGCCCTTGCGTACGCGCGATGGCCGGCATCTGTTCGCCGCCCTGCGTGGGCAGGCGCGCAGCCAGCCAGCGCCGTTCGTCAAGCCTGAACCCGAACGGCCGCGCCTGCCGGGTATCTGCCTGGGCGACCCGGCGTTGCAAAACGATTTCCGCAAGGCGCTGCGGGTATTCGAGCGTGATGTGCCCTTGCTGATCAACGGCGAAACCGGCTCCGGCAAAGAGGCCTTCGCCAAGGCCGTGCATCACGCCAGCCAGCGAGCCGATAAGGCGTTTGTTGCCCTCAACTGTGCCGCCATCCCGGAAAGCCTGATCGAAAGCGAACTGTTCGGCTATCGCGGCGGCAGCTTTACCGGCGCGCGCAAGGAAGGCATGCAGGGCAAGTTGCAACAGGCCGACGGCGGCACGTTGTTCCTCGATGAAATCGGCGACATGCCGTTGGCGCTACAGACGCGCCTGTTAAGGGTGCTGGAGGACCGCATGGTGGTGCCCATCGGCGGTGAGCCCCAGGCGGTTGATGTCAGAATTATCAGCGCGACTCACCGGAATTTGCTGGAACGCGTGCAGGACGGCAGTTTTCGTGAAGACTTGTATTACCGACTCAACGGCCTGGAAGTCGGTTTGCCGCCGTTGCGTGAACGCAGCGATAAGTCCCAACTGCTGGATTTCCTGCTGGCGCAAGAGGCGGGCGCACAGAGCGTACAACTCGACCCGGCGGCGCGCTCGGCGCTGCTGGCCTACCCTTGGCCGGGCAACGTTCGACAGCTGCGCACGGTGTTGCGTACGCTGGCCGCGCTGTGTGACGACGGCCGGGTCGGTCTTGAGGATTTACCTGCGTTGATCCGCCAGACTCGGCCACAACCGGTCGCCGACGCCAGGCTTGCCGACTCGCCCCTGGGGGACGCTGAGCGACTCGCCTTGCTCACGGCCCTGGAGCAACAACGCTGGCACATGACCCACACGGCGGAGCAGTTGGGTGTCAGTCGTAACACGCTGTATAGAAAGCTGCGCCGACACGGGATTGCGCGAGCGGCTCAATAGATTGGTCCTACAGCTAAAGAGTGCGATTTTCGCCCCCCTGCGCTAACCTGCCTCGATGTTTACGAGGTCGACTATGCACATTCATATTCTTGGTATCTGCGGCACCTTCATGGGGTCGATGGCGGTTCTTGCTAAAGAACTGGGCCATCATGTAACGGGCTCAGATGCCAATGTTTACCCGCCCATGAGCACGCAACTTGAGGCCCAGGGCATTGAGCTGACCCAAGGTTACGACCCGGCGCAATTCGACCCGGTGCCGGACCTGGTAGTGATCGGCAATGCCATGTCCCGCGGCAATCCGGCTGTCGAATACGTCCTCAACAAAGGCTTGCCTTACGTGTCCGGTCCACAGTGGCTGGCCGACCATGTGTTGCAAGGTCGCTGGGTATTGGCCGTTGCCGGCACCCACGGCAAGACCACCACCAGCAGCATGCTCGCCTGGGTGCTGGAACACGCGGGCATGAGCCCGGGCTTCCTGATTGGCGGCGTGCCGCAGAACTTCTCGGTATCGGCGCGCCTGGGTGATACGCCGTTCTTCGTGATTGAAGCCGACGAATACGACAGCGCCTTCTTCGACAAGCGCTCCAAGTTCGTCCACTACCGTCCACGCACGGCGATCCTCAACAACCTTGAGTTCGATCACGCCGACATCTTCCCCGACTTGGCGGCCATCGAGCGGCAGTTCCACCATTTGGTGCGCACCATTCCGAGCGAAGGCCTGGTCATCCATCCGACCACCGAGCCAGCCTTGCAGCGCGTGATCGAGATGGGCTGCTGGACCCCGGTGCAAACCACCGGTGCGCAAGGGCAATGGCAGGTCAAGTTGCTCAGTGAAGACGGTTCCCGGTTTGAAGTGCTGTTTGAAGGCGAGGCCCAAGGCATCGTCGAGTGGGACATGACTGGCCAGCACAACGTCGCCAATGCCTTGGTCACCCTGGCGGCCGCGCGGCATGTGGGCGTGGTGCCGTCGATGGGCATTGCTGCCTTGAGTGCATTCAAGAGCGTGAAGCGCCGCATGGAAAAGGTCGCCGACGTGAATGGGATTACCATCTACGACGACTTTGCCCACCACCCAACGGCCATTGCCACCACCCTCGACGGCCTGCGCAAACGCGTTGGCGATGCCCCGATCATTGCTATTGTCGAGCCGCGCTCAAACTCCATGAAGCTCGGCGCGCACCGCGACGGCCTGCCGGAAAGCGTTAACGATGCCGACCAGGTGGTGTGGTATGCCCCGGCCAATCTCGGCTGGGACTTGCCGGCGATTGCAGCGCAGTGCACGGTGCCGTCGAAAGTCTGTGATTCCATCGAGGGCATCATTGAGTTCGTCAAGCACCAGGCCAAGCCCGGCACCCATGTGGTGGTCATGAGCAACGGCGGCTTCGGCGGCTTGCACGGCAAACTGGCCGAGGCGCTGAAATGAGTGGCCCCGAGCGCGTCACCCTGGCGATGACCGGCGCATCCGGCGCGCCATATGGCTTGCGCCTGCTCGATTGCCTGGTGCGCGAAGACCGCGAGGTGCACTTCCTGATCTCCAAGGCTGCGCAGTTGGTGATGGCCACCGAGACTGATGTCGCACTGCCGCCCAAGGTGCAGATGATGCAAGCCTTCCTCACCGAGTACACCGGTGCGGCGGCGGGGCAGATCAAGGTCTATGGCAAGGAAGACTGGATGTCGCCGGTGGCATCGGGCTCGGGTGCGCCAGCGGCAATGGTTGTGGTGCCGTGCTCCACGGGTACGTTGTCGGCGATTGCCACGGGTGCCTGCAACAACCTGATCGAGCGCGCCGCCGACGTGACGTTGAAGGAGCGCCGCCAGTTGATCCTGGTACCGCGCGAGGCGCCGTATTCGAGCATTCATCTGGAGCACATGCTCAAGTTGTCGAACATGGGGGTGACCATCCTGCCAGCGTCGCCTGGCTTCTATCACCAGCCGCAAACCATCGATGACCTGGTGGATTTCGTGGTGGCGCGGATTCTCAACCTGCTGAATATCCCTCAGGACATGCTGCCGCGTTGGGGCGAACACCATTTGAGCAGCGATGAATAAGGCACTGTTGGTAATACTGGCGCTGCAACTGGCCGGCTGTGCCACCGCGCGTACGCTGGACGCCGCAAAGCCCGGCGCGCCAGTGGTATATGCCGGCACACGCTTGGACTTGTATGCAATGAACGGAGGTTGCTGCGCCAAGGACCGGTTCGGTGCCGAGGCGCCCAGCTACCCCGGCGTCGACCTGCCGGCCAGCGCGTTGCTCGACACCTTGTTGTTGCCGCTGTCGGTGTTGACGGTGCTCGGTGTGGGGTTTAACGCGACAGGCGGGCTCTAGCGCTGACCTGAAGGCACTACACAACCAATGTGGGAGGGGCGGTGCGACGATTCGATTTGCCCCCCCTCCCGCATTTTGCTTTGCGTTCGGCCTATTTACCGAGCTTGCGCAACTCATCCGACTCCACCACGCGCACCCCATCCTGCTCTTCCAGCGCCAGGCGCCACATGGCACGGGCCAGTTCGCAGACTTCAATGCCGTGGTATTTCCCTGGAATCAACCGTGACAGCGGCCCGGCCAGTTGCTCGGCCAAACGTGGCTCCATCCGTTCCCCCAGCAGCAGCGAAGGCCGCACGATGGTCAACTGCGGCCAGTCCTGGGCCTTGAGCGCCTGTTCCATTTCGCCTTTGACCCGGTTGTAGAAGATCGAGGATTTCGGGTCGGCGCCTACCGCGCTGATTACGATCAGGTGCCGTGCGCCCATTTCCCGAGCACGTTTGGCGAAGACCACGACCATGTCCAGGTCTACCGCGCGGAAGGCCTCTTCGGAGCCCGCTTGTTTGAGGGTGGTGCCCAGGCAGCAGAAGGCAATATCCACCTGGCCGCTCAGTTGCGGCAGGAACACCGCCGGGTCGCCCACCGGGTTTTCCAGGTGCGGATGCTCGGCCAGTGGCTTGCGGCTGGGCGCCAGCACGCGGGTCACGGTAGGTTCGTTGAGCAGGCGGTCGAGCAGGTGTTCGCCGGTGAGGCCAGAGGCGCCGGCGAGCAGGATATGCTGAGGTGTCAGGTACATGGTGTTTCCCCCTTGTTACACGTTACAGCTTAGTTGCCTTTGGCTTCCTTGCTATTCATTGAGACGCTTTCCAGCGCCTTTCGTGCCTGCTGCTTGCGTAATAATTGCCAGTGGGCGATCACGCCTTTGGGGGCCCAGATCTGCGGTTCGGACGCTTCGAAGTTGTCTGCCTGTTCGCGTTCGCTCACATGCAACTGCGCCAGCTTGAAGGCTTGCTGCAAATCGTCGGTCTGGTTGAAGGCTTGGGCGAAGAGGGCATCGCCGAAGTAAGTGAAGTCGGCCTCTTCGGAGCAACCGAAGGACACGCGGTCGGCGCGCGAGGCGGTCATGATCAGGGTGCGTTCGTCTTTGAGCGCCGGGATGAAGCCGCCGGAGTAGCAGGCTGAAATCACGACGATCTTGTCGCGGTTTTTCAGCGGCGCGAGCACGGCGGCCAACTCGTCGGCGGGCAGGTCGGCCAGTTCCATGCGTGGTTGGTCCAGCACCAGTTCGTGTTCGTGGGTACCGTGGCTGGTCATGTAGATAAACACCAGGTCTTCCGGTCCGGTGCGCTCGGCCAGGGTTTGCACGGCGCGACGCAGGCTTTCGCGGGTGGCCAGTGGCCGGTCGGCGATATGGTCGCGGTGGTTGACCAGGCGGACCTGCCCGCGTGCGCCGAAGCGGGTGGCGAGCATGTTGCTGACGTAATCGGCTTCGCGCAGGAACACGCTCTGTTTGCCGTCGCCGGCCACGGCCAGGGTGTACAGCTCCACTGCGGGGGTGGACGCCGGCACGGCGGCGAGGGCGGCATCGAGCAAACGGCCCTGGGCCAGGACGCCAATCTCCAGCGGGTCGGGCAACAATGCGCCGTCGGCGTCACGCACGCGCATGCCGTTGACCCAGGTGCCGGCCAGCACGGTGCCGTCGGTGAGTACCAGGGTGCCGCGGCCTTGGTAGTTGTCGCTGTCGAAGCCGCCAATGTAGAAGCTGCCGTCGGTCAGGTTCAGGCGGCCTTCGCCGGTAAAGCGCCAATCGCTGAACTGGCCCACGTAATGGCTGCCGTCGACGCCGATCAACTCGCCCTTGCCGCTGAGTGAGCCTTCCTTGAACTGGCCGATCCACACGTCGCCGTCGGCGTTTTCATAACGGCCCTTGCCGTTGAGCTGGTTCTGTTTGAACTGGCCGACATAGATGTCGCCGTCCGCGCTGTTGAAGGTGCCGTTGCCTTCCAGCTGGCCATCGACGAAGTGGCCACTGAACTGGTTGCCGCTGTCGTCATTGCGCTGGCCTTCGCCATTCGGTTTGCCATGGGCGAACTGGCCCTGATACTGGCTGCCGTCGGCCAGCTCCAGGCGGCCGAGGCCGGAATACTGGTCGTCCTTGAATTCGCCGCGATAGGTCATCTGCCCCTCTTTGAGGGTGCCTTCGCCGTTGCGCCGGCCGTTCTTGAACCCGCCGACATAATGGCTGCCGGCCGTGGTCAGGCTGCCCTGGCCGTCGAACAGGCCTTGCTGGAACTGGCCTTTATAGATTTCGCCGTTGCTGCCATGCCATTCGCCCTGGCCGTGCCACTGGCCCTTGTCGAACTGCCCGGCGTACCAACTACCGTTGGGGTAATCCACGCGGCCCTGGCCTTGGAGCAAGCCACTGACCACATCGCCCCGGTAACGGCCACCATCGGGCAGGCGCGCATCGGGCGGCAACAGCGATTCGCCGTCTCCGCAAGCGGTGAGCAACAGGGCAAGGGCAAGGGGGGCGAGTGGGCGCATAGCGGGATCCGGATATTTGAGCGCCGAGTATGCCGCAGCTGCGAGCTTCATACATAAATTTACATAGCCTGTGGTGAGTTTCAGCACCTCACCACAGGCTTGGGACTACACGAAGCAGAGTGACAACGACTCCGCAATATAAGCCGGCTTTTCCTGGCCTTCGATTTCCAGGGTGGCCGTGGCCTTGAACAGCCATTGGCCAGGTTTTTTCTCGGTGACGTCGGTGAGGGTCACGTTCAGGCGCACCTTGGAGTTGACCTTCACTGGCTGGATAAAGCGCACGCTGTCCAGGCCGTAGTTGACCGCCATCTTCAGCCCTTCGGGCATGATCAGGATGTCTTCCATCAGCTTGGGCATCAGTGACAACGACAGGAAACCGTGGGCGATGGTGCTGCCGAACGGGGTTTGCGCGGCCTTGACCGGGTCGACGTGGATGAACTGATGATCGCCAGTGGCCTCGGCGAACAGGTTGATGCGTGCCTGGTCGATGGTGAGCCATTCGGAACGTCCCAGTTCCTTGCCGACATAGTCTTTGAGCTGCGCTACGGGTACATAGGGCATTGCGTCTCTCCTTGGTTCATCGGTTCTGTTTTTTGGGGTTACAGAGAACCAATGTAGATCATCATGGGTATCCAGCCCGGTCAACCCACCATGCTTTTGGCGAATGCCTGAGCATAGGGCGGGCATGCTTATAATGCGGGCGAGTCTTGAGGGGGGGGAGAAAGCGGATGCTGTTACGCGGTCTGACATGGCTGGTGCTGTTTCAATTGATCGGCACGGCGATCAATCATTTGCTGGTACCGGTACTGCCGGGGCCGATCATCGGCCTGTTGTTGATGCTCGGTTTCCTGATCTGGCGTGGTGAAGTCGGCGAGCCCCTGAGCCTGGCGGCCAGTAGCTTGTTGCGTTACTTGCCGTTGCTGCTGGTACCGCCAGCGGTGGGGGTGATGGTGTATGCCAAGGACATCGCCGCCGACTTCTGGGCCATCGTCGGCGCGCTGGTGTTGTCGCTGGTGGTTGCCATGGGTTTTGTCGGCGTGCTGATGCAGCGGATGGTCAAGCGCAAGGAGAAGAGCCAATGATCTTCGACTGGCACGGCGCATGGACGGCTGTCATTCATCACCCGTTGTTCGGTATCGGTATCACCCTGGGCGCCTATCAACTGGTGCTGGCGGGTTTCGAGAAAACCCGCTGGATTTTCCTGCAACCGGTGCTGGTCTCCATGCTGCTGGTGATCGGCGTATTGCTCACCTGCGGCCTGAGCTATGCCGAGTACCGCAAGAGCACCGAGATCATGGGCATCCTGCTGGGCCCGGCCACGGTCGCGCTGGCCGTGCCGCTTTATCTCAACCTGCGCCGCATTCGCCAATTGTTCTGGCCGATTTTTACTACGCTGGTGATAGGCGGCGTGTTGGCCACCGGCTTGTGTGTGCTGCTGGGCTGGTGGTTCGGTGCCGAACACAGGATGCTGATGACCATGGCGCCCAAGTCGGTCACCTCGCCGATTGCCATGCTGGTGGCCGAGCAGATCGGTGGCGTGGCGGCGCTGGCGGCGGTGTTTGTGCTGATTACTGGGGTGATCGGCGCGATGATCGGCCCGGCCTTGCTGTCGCGCCTGGGGGTGCACAGTCCCGAGGCGCGCGGCATGGCCTTGGGCATGACCGCCCACGCCGTCGGTACTTCGGTGGCCCTGCAGGAAAGCGAAGAGTGCGGTGCCTTTGCGGCGCTGGCCATGAGTCTGATGGGCGTGGCCACGGCGGTATTCCTGCCGCTGGCCGTGTCGGTGATTGTTTAAACCGGGTTTAAGGAAACCTTTATGAGTCTGGCGCTGTTCCCGCTCAATACCGTGCTGTTCCCTGGCTGCACCCTCGACCTGCAACTGTTCGAGGCACGCTACCTGGATATGGTCAGCCGCTGCATGAAAAAGGGCGAAAGCTTCGGCGTGGTGTGCATCCTTGATGGCAAGGAAGTCGGTATGGCTCCTGATGGCTATGCGTTGATCGGCTGCGAAGCGTTGATTCGCGACTTCAAGCAGCAGGACAACGGCCTGTTGGGGATTCGTGTCGAAGGCGGGCGTCGCTTCCGCGTGCGTGATGCCGGTGTGCAGAAGGACCAGTTGCTGGTGGCCGAGGTGCAATGGCTGGAAGAGCTGCCGGACCAGGCGCTGGAAGAAGAGGACGCCGACCTGCTGGCCTTGCTCCAGGCCCTGGCCGAACACCCGATGGTCGCCTCGCTGGACATGGGCACTCACGCCGATGGCCAGCAAGCCTTGGGCAATCAGTTGGCGTATCTGCTGCCGTTCACCGAGGCCGACAAGATCGACCTGCTGCAACTCGATGACCCGCAACAGCGGTTGGATGCGATCCAGATGCTGCTCGATGAGTTGCAGGGCGAGTTGTTCACTTAATAGGCGTAGCGCAGCAAGGCATGGGGCGTGCCCGTGAGCGCGATAAAGCTCAGCACCGCCAGCAGTGCCGGCAGTAGCAGCCACCAGGTTTTTTGCGGCATGGCCGGCAGTGGGCTTCGATATTGGCTGACGCCCAGGCTGAACGCACACACCGTCATTGCCAGCAGCGTGCCCGCCAGGATGTCGGTGGGCCAGTGGGCGCCCAGGTAGACCCGTGATAGCGCGATGAAGGCAGCGGGAATACAGCCCAGCAGCATCCAGGTGAGGCGCAACCGCGTGGGTTGGCCGCGACCGGCCAGTATCGCCAGTGCCAGGAAGAAGGCGAACGCGCCGGAGGCGTGGCCGCTGGGCATGCTGAAACTGGTCAGTGGGTCGGTAAGGATTTCCGGGCGGCCACGGGCGAAGAACAGCTTGGTGCCGGTGTTGATCACGGCCGCCCCGGCCAGCGTGGCGCCGACAAACAGCGCGTGACGCCATTGCCGCGCCAGGAGCAGCAACCCGGTGAACACGGCGCTGGCGAAGAACATCTTCTTGAACTCACCCAGCTGGGTGACCATCACCATGGTGTGGTCCAGCCAGGGGCTGCGGTGTTCCTGCACCAGCGCGCTCAGGCCCTGGTCAAAGTCGTCCAGGTAGTGATAGCCGATAAACAGGGCGATTAACAAGGTCAGGCTGGCGCAACCTATCCACAAGGTCGCGCGACGATGCCCGCGCAGGCTGGTGTTCAGGCTCAGCCCCAGCAGGATCGCCAGGCAGGCCGTGACGACCCCCGCCTCAGGCCAGAACCCTTCCGGCAATGGCAGGCGGAATGCGGCGCCGGTCGCCCAGCCTGGCAGCAGATAGGCGACTGACCAGCCGGCTGCCGCCAGCATGCTGACCAGGGCGAAGCGCGGGAAGGGCATGTCGCACATCCCGGCCACCATCGGCAGCATCGGTCGCAATGGCCCGATGAAACGTCCTACCAGCAGGCTGGCGATGCCGTATTTGTGGAAGTAGGTTTCGGCGCCGTTCATCCATTCCGGGTGGTGGCGCAGGCCGGGCAGGCGGCGGATGTTCTGATGGAAATGCCGGCCGAGGAAGTAGGACACGGCATCGCCCAGCAAGCCACCGAGGAACCCCATCAGCAGGGTCTCACTCAGGGACAACGCGCCGCTGCCCGCCAGCGCCGCAATCGCAAACAGCATCACGGTGCCTGGCACGATCAGCCCGGCGATGGCCAGGCATTCCACGCACGCGACGATAAACACCGCCGCCGCCAGCCATTGCGGGTTGAGGGTCAGCCAGCCGGTAATGCTATCGAGCCACTGGCCCATAAATCTTCACTCCATCGCCACAGATTCAAATCAAAAAGTAGTCGCGGCCTTCGACCTGGCCCCGTCGCAGCGGGTTCCGTGTGCAGTAGGGCGCATAGCCAGCGTCGACGAAGCGATACATCAAGTGCTCGTCACGGCCGCTGGGGATGCCCAGGCGAGTGGTCTGGATGATGTGTGTCGGTGTCTGGCCGACGTCTTCCACATAGAGCAATTCCTGATCAAAGCGCTTGGCATCCCACATCGGCACTTTCAGGCCCAGCGCCTTGCACAGCAATGTCTGGCCGGCACACAGCTTTTGCGTGGGGCGCGGGCTGCCATTGGCGTTCGGGCTGTTCAACAGCATCTGCGCCAGGCTGGCGGGCCCGGAGGTTTCATCGACCCAGGGATAGGCCGATTTGATCAGCACGGCATTGCCCGGTCCCTGCGCGCTGAAGTTCAGCGAATCCCCGCCACGGGCGTAGTACATATAGATATGCCCACCGTCCAGAAACAAAGCCTTACGCTTTTCTGTGTAGCCGAGTGAGGCGTGGCTGCCTTTTTCGGCCACGTAATAGGCTTCGGTTTCAATAATTCGCGCTGAAAGCCAGAGATCGCCGACACGATGGCGTATGACTTTTCCGAGCAAATCCCGCGCGAGTATTTGCGCATCGCGGTCGAAGAAGCTGTCGGGCAGGGCGCTGGCGGGGAGTTGGGGCGAAGAGCTGGGCATGGCGGTCTGGGGTTAATACGGCTAAATGTGACGGAATAATAACAACTCCCACCTTAATTACGGCTGAACCCCAAGTTTTTACAGTTCATTTCGACCATACGCCCCTCACCGCTGTCAGTCGGGCGGCGTCACAGCTATAATCTGCCGCTTTCCTCTTTGCCAAGACTCCCTGACCATGACTGAGTCCGTTCTTGACTACATGACCCGCCTGGGTCGCGCTGCCCGTCAGGCCTCGCGGTTGATCGCCCGTGCGAGCACCGCGCAGAAGAACCGTGCCCTGCTGGCCGCCGCCGATGCTCTGGACGCTTCGCGCTCCGAGCTTGCCGCCGCCAACGAACTGGACCTGGCCAACGGCCGCGCCAATGGCCTGGAGCCCGCCTTGCTGGACCGCCTGGCGCTGACCCCGGCACGTATCGACGACATGATCGAAGGTTTGCGTCAGGTGGCCAAGCTGCCTGACCCCATCGGTGAAATCCGCGATATGCGTTACCTGCCGTCCGGTATCCAGGTCGGCAAGATGCGCGTGCCCCTGGGTGTGATCGGCATCATCTATGAGTCGCGCCCGAACGTGACCATCGACGCCGCGAGCCTGTGCCTCAAGTCGGGTAATGCCACCATCCTGCGTGGCGGTTCCGAGGCGATCAATTCCAACCGCGCCATTGCCGCCTGCATCCAGCAGGGCCTGGCCGTGGCCGAGTTACCGGCCGAAGTGGTGCAAGTGGTGGAAACCACCGACCGTGCCGCTGTCGGCGCGCTGATCACAATGCCGGAATTCGTCGACGTGATCGTGCCGCGCGGTGGCAAGAGCCTGATCGAGCGTGTCAGCCGCGATGCCAAGGTGCCGGTGATCAAGCACCTGGACGGCGTCTGCCACGTGTACATCGACATCGCTGCCGACATCGACAAGGCGATCCGCATCGCCGACAACGCCAAGACCCACCGCTACGCGCCGTGCAACACCATGGAAACCCTGCTGGTGCACGTCGGCATTGCCGAGCGCGTGCTGCCGCCGTTGGCTGCCATCTACCGTGACAAGGGCGTGGAACTGCGCGGTTGCGAGCGCACCCGTGCGCTGTTGGGCGCGGACGTGATCGAAGCCACCGAAGAGGATTGGTACACCGAGTACACGGCGCCGATCCTGTCGATCCGCATCGTCGACGACCTTGACGAGGCCATCGAGCACATCAACAAATACGGCTCCAAGCACACCGACGCCATTGTTTCCGAGCATTTCAGCGATGCCCGGCGTTTTCTCACCGAAGTCGATTCCGCCTCGGTGATGATCAACGCCTCGACGCGCTTTGCCGACGGCTTCGAGTATGGCCTGGGGGCGGAGATCGGCATCTCCACCGACAAGCTTCACGCACGCGGCCCGGTTGGCCTGGAAGGCCTGACCAGCGAGAAGTACGTGGTGTTCGGCGACGGTCATGTGCGCACTTGATGGCTAAACGCATCGGGCTGCTCGGCGGTACCTTCGACCCCGTGCACATCGGCCATTTGCGCAGTGCCCTGGAAGTCGCGGATGCCTTGGCGTTGGATGAGCTGCGCCTGATCCCTAATTTCCGGCCGCCCCATCGCGATACCCCGCAGGTGTCGCCGCAGCAGCGCCTGGAAATGGTACGCCTGGCCGTAGAGGGCATACCGCCGCTGGTGGTGGACGATCGTGAGCTCAAGCGCGATAAACCGTCCTACACTGTCGACACCCTGGAGTTGATGCGCGCCGAGTTGGCCGCGGATGACCAGTTGTTTCTGCTTTTGGGCTGGGACGCATTTTGCGGCCTGCCCTCTTGGCATCGCTGGGAGGAACTCCTCCAGCACTGCCACATCCTGGTTTTGCAACGCCCGGATGCCGACAGCGAACCGCCGGATGCCTTGCGCAACCTGCTGGCCGCGCGGTCGGTAAGTGACCCCTTGGCCCTGACCGGGCCGAACGGGAATATTGCATTCGTCTGGCAGACCCCGCTTGCGGTGTCTGCCACCCAGATCCGTCAACTGCTGGCCAGCGGGAAGTCGGTACGTTTCCTGGTGCCTGACGCGGTCCTGGCCTACATCGATGCGCACGGGCTTTACCGTGCGTCGAACTGAAAAGGCGCGCTTGAACGCACGAACAGTCGTGCAGCGAGCGCCCGAACATACGAGCAAAACGAGTTTTTTATGACGAACAAAGACGTAAGCAAAGTAAAACGCAAAGGCACGTTCAAAAGCGCCCCGCTGCCGGTTGAAGCCCACGTTGGCCCGGAACTGGCTGGCGAAGAGCTGGTAAAAGTCGCCGTTGCTGCCCTGGAAGACGTGAAGGCCCAGGACATCCAGGTCCTGGACGTGCGCGACAAGCAGAGCATCACCGACTTCATGATCATCGCCACCGGTACCTCCAACCGCCAGATCGGCGCGATGCTGGACAAGGTTCGCGAAGCCGTCAAAGCCCAAGGCGTGAAGCCGCTGGGTGAAGAAGGCAAGGGCGACAGCGACTGGGTGCTGCTGGACATGGACGACGTGATCGTTCACATGATGACTTCCAACGCCCGTCAGTTCTACGACCTCGAGCGTCTGTGGAAAGGCGCCGAGCAGAGCCGTGCCGCCGATGGCAAGCACCACAGCCCGGAAGTGGGCCACGCGCACTTCGACAAGCTCAACAAAGACCAGGAATAAGGAACGGCTGTGCGCCTGCGTCTGATTGCTGTCGGTTCACGCATGCCCAAGTGGGTGGAAGAAGGTTGGCACGAGTATGCCAAGCGTCTGCCCGCCGAGCTGTCGCTGGAACTGGTGGAAATACCGCTCAACACCCGGGGCAAGAATGCCGACGTGGCGCGCTTTATCCGTCAGGAAGGCGAAGCCATGTTGGCCAAGGTCGGCCCCAACGAGCGCATCGTCACCCTCGAAGTGCATGGCAAACCCTGGAGCACCGAACAGTTGGCGGTGGAACTGGATCGCTGGCGCCTGGACTCGCGCACCGTCAACTTCATGGTCGGCGGCCCCGAAGGGCTGGCGCCTGAAGTCTGCGCGCGGGCGGACCAGCGCTGGTCGCTGTCGGCGCTGACGCTGCCGCACCCGTTGGTTAGGATCCTGATCGGTGAACAGCTGTATCGCGCCTGGACAGTTCTGTCCGGGCACCCTTACCACAAATAATCTGCGCCCCTCCCGATGACCCAGCCGATCCGCATCAAGGACCACGAGAAAGACGCACGTCTTGTACGCGCGCGGGTGGTGTTTGGCGCGATCATGGTGGTGGCGTTGATCGGCGTGCTGATTGCGCGCCTGTATTTCCTGCAGGTGATCCAGTACGACTACCATTCCACGCTGTCGGAAAACAACCGCGTGCATGTGCAGCCGATTCCGCCGACCCGTGGGCTGATCTTCGACCGCAATGGCGTGGTGGTGGCGGATAACCGGCCCAGCTTCAGCCTGAGCATGACCCGCGAGCGTTCCGGCGACTGGCAACAGGTCCTCGATGTGATCGTCGAGGTGCTGCAGTTGACCCCGGAAGACCGGGTGATCTTCGAGAAACGCATGAAGCAGGGGCGTCGGCCATTCGAGCCGGTGCCGATCCTGTTCGAGCTGACCGAAGAGCAGATCGCGCGGATCGCGGTGAACCAGTTCCGCCTGCCGGGTGTGGAAGTGGTGGCGCAGTTGGTGCGCCATTACCCGCAAGGGCCGCACTTCGCCCACTCCGTCGGCTATATGGGACGGATCAACGAGAAAGAGCTGAAAAGCCTCGATCCCGTCAATTACAGCGGCACCCACCATATCGGCAAGACCGGCATCGAGCGTTTCTACGAACCCGAGTTGCATGGCCAGGTGGGTTACGAAGAGGTCGAGACCAATGCTCGCGGCCGCGTGCTGCGGGTGCTCAAGCGTACCGACCCGGTGCCGGGCAAGGACATTGTCCTGAGCCTGGACATCAAGCTGCAGGAAGCCGCCGAGATGGCCCTGGGTGGTCGGCGTGGCGCGGTGGTGGCGCTGGACCCGAAGACCGGCGAAGTCCTGGCGATGGTCAGCCAGCCGAGTTTCGACCCCAACCTGTTCGTGACCGGGATCAGCTTCAAGGCCTACGCCGAGTTGCGTGACTCCATCGACCGGCCGCTGTTCAACCGTGTGTTGCGCGGCTTGTACCCGCCTGGCTCGACCATCAAGCCGGCGGTGGCGATTGCCGGCCTGGACGCGGGCGTGGTCACGGCGTCCAGCCGGGTATTCGACCCGGGCTACTACATGCTGCCCAACTACGATCACAAATACCGCAACTGGAACCGTACCGGTGACGGTTATGTCGACCTGGATACCGCGATCATGCGTTCCAACGACACCTATTTTTATGACCTGGCCCACAAGCTGGGGATCGACCGCTTGTCCGCCTACATGGGCAAGTTCGGCCTCGGTCAGAAAGTCTCCCTGGATATGTTCGAAGAATCCCCTGGCTTGATGCCATCGCGGGAGTGGAAGCGTGCGACCCGCCGTCAGGCGTGGTTCCCAGGCGAAACCCTGATCCTCGGCATCGGCCAGGGCTATATGCAGGCCACGCCTTTGCAACTGGCCCAGGCCACGGCGCTGGTGGCCAACAAAGGCATCTGGAACCGCCCGCACCTGGCCCGGACGATCGAAGGCGAAAAGCCTTTGGATGAAAACCCGATCCCCGACATCGTGCTGCGCGACCCGTCCGACTGGACCAAGGTCAACCACGGCATGCAGCAGGTGATGCACGGCGCACGCGGTACCGCGCGCAAGGCGGCGATCGGTGCGCAATACCGTATCGCCGGCAAAAGTGGTACCGCCCAGGTGGTCGCGATCAAGCAAGGCGAGAAATACGACCGCTCCAAGGTCCAGGAACGTCACCGTGACCACGCCTTGTTTGTCGGCTTTGCCCCGGCCGACGACCCGAAAATCGTGGTGGCGGTGATGGTCGAGAACGGCGAGTCCGGCTCCGGTGTGGCAGCGCCGGTAGTGCGCCAGGTGATGGACGCCTGGTTGCTGGCCGACGACGGCAGGCTCAAGCCCGAATATGGCGGCCCCCCTTCAACCCCCGAGGTTACGGCCAGTGAAGAGTAATTTTGACCGCATCCTCTCCAGCGAGGATGTGATGCGTCGCCGTGCGACGTTGCTGCAGCGCATGCACATTGACGGCCCGTTGCTGATCCTGCTGCTGACCCTGGCGGCCGGCAGCCTGTTCGTGCTGTATTCGGCCAGCGGCAAGAACTGGGACTTGCTGATCAAGCAGGCTTCTTCGTTTGGCCTGGGCCTGTTATCCATGGTCGTGATCGCCCAACTGGAGCCGCGTTTCATGGCGCGCTGGGTGCCGCTCGGTTATGTGGCCGGGGTGTTGCTGCTAGTGGTGGTGGACGTCATGGGCCACAACGCCATGGGCGCGACCCGCTGGATCAACATTCCGGGGGTGATTCGCTTCCAACCGTCGGAATTCATGAAGATCCTGATGCCGGCGACTATCGCCTGGTACTTGTCCAAGCGTACCTTGCCGCCGCAGCTCAAGCACGTGGGCATCAGTCTGATCCTGATCGGGGTGCCGTTCATTCTGATCGTGCGCCAGCCTGACCTCGGCACGTCGCTGCTGATCCTGGCCGGCGGTGCGTTCGTGCTGTTCATGGGCGGGTTGCGCTGGCGCTGGATCCTCAGCGTACTGGCGGCGGCGGTACCGGTGGCCGTGGCGATGTGGTTCTTCTTTATGCACGACTACCAGAAGCAGCGGATCCTGACCTTCCTCGACCCGGAAAGCGACCCGCTCGGCACCGGCTGGAACATTATCCAGTCGAAGGCGGCCATCGGTTCCGGCGGTGTATTTGGCAAGGGCTGGCTGCTGGGCACCCAGTCGCACTTGGACTTTTTGCCCGAGAGCCACACTGACTTCATTATTGCGGTGATGGGCGAAGAGTTCGGCCTGGTGGGCATCTGCGCACTGTTGCTGATCTATCTTCTGCTGATCGGGCGTGGCCTGGTCATTACTGCACAGGCGCAGACGCTGTTCGGCAAATTGCTCGCCGGCAGCCTGACCATGACTTTTTTTGTTTACGTTTTCGTCAACATCGGTATGGTCAGTGGCCTGCTTCCGGTGGTTGGGGTGCCGTTGCCGTTCATTAGCTACGGCGGAACTTCGCTGGTGACATTGCTGTCAGCGTTTGGGGTTTTGATGTCGATTCATACGCATCGCAAGTGGATCGCACAGGTTTGAATAAGGTGAAGATGTCAATGCAAGTAATGCGCGGCTGGGCGACTCGGCATGCGTCCTGGATGGGCCTGATTGGGCTGCTGGGGGCAACGCACGAGGCGCAGGCCGGTGACTACGATGGCTCACCCCAGGTCGCCGAATTCGTCGGTGAAATGACCCGCGACTACGGTTTTGCCGGTGAACAGCTGATGGGCGTGTTCCGCGAAGCCCAGAAAAAGCAGGCGATCCTCGACGCCATCTCTCGCCCCGCCGAGCGCGTGAAGCAGTGGAAGGAATATCGCCCGATGTTCCTCACCGACGCCCGCGTAGCCCGAGGTGTGGACTTCTGGCGCCAGCACGAGGCCGTGCTGGCCCGCGCCGAGCAGGAGTACGGCGTGCCGGCCCAGGTGATTGTCGCGATTATCGGCATTGAAACCTTCTACGGGCGCAATACCGGCAGCTACCGGGTGATCGACGCGTTGTCGACCCTGGGCTTCGATTACCCGCCGCGCGCCGACTTCTTCCGCAAGGAACTGCGAGAGTTCCTGCTGTTGGCCCGCGAAGAGCAGGTCGATCCGCTGACCCTCAAGGGTTCCTACGCCGGTGCGATGGGCTTGCCGCAGTTCATGCCGAGCAGCTTTCGCGCCTACGCAGTGGATTTCGACGGCGACGGCCACATCAATATCTGGAGCAACCCGGACGATGCCATCGGCAGCGTGGCCAGCTACTTCAAGCGCCATGGCTGGGTCGGTGGCGAGCCGGTAGTGATCCGCGCGGATGTCACGGGGGAGCGTGCCGATGAAGGCCTGACCCAGGGCATCGAGCCGGTCAAGACTGTCGGGGAGTTGCGGGCGCTGGGCTGGTCGAGTCAGAATGCGCCACGCGACGATATGCCGGTGACGGCGTTCCGCCTCGAAGGCGAAAATGGCCCTGAATACTGGATGGGCCTGAAGAATTTCTACGCAATCACGCGTTATAACCGCAGTGTGATGTACGCCATGGCCGTGCATCAGCTGTCAGACATGCTGGTCCAAGCACGGGGCAACAAGTAATGCGGGCATCGCCGTTCAATCAACCGCTCAAGCTGGTGGCGTTCGCCGCGTTGTCCCTGCTGGTCGTCAGTTGTTCCACCAGCCGTGGCCCGGTACAGAAATCCGGCGGCACCGTTGTGCGTTCCCAGCCAGGACTGGACATCAACCGCGCGCACAAAGACGGCGCGCCGTGGTGGGATGTCGACGTGTCGAAGATCCCTGATGCCACGCCGACCCTGCACACCGGCCCGTACAAGGCCAACCCTTATACGGTGCTGGGCAAGTCCTACTTCCCGTTGCAGGACTCCAAGAACTACGTGCAATCGGGCACGGCGTCCTGGTATGGCACCAAGTTCCATGGTCAGAACACCGCCAACGGCGAGGTCTACGACCTGTACGGCATGAGTGCTGCCCACAAGACCCTGCCGCTGCCCAGCTATGTTCGCGTGACCAACCTGGATAACAACCGCACGGTGATCCTGCGGGTCAACGACCGTGGGCCGTTCTATTCGGATCGCATCATCGACTTGTCCTACGCCGCCGCGAAAAAACTCGGCTATGCCGAAACCGGTACCGCACGGGTCAAGGTCGAAGGCATCGATCCGGCGCAGTACTGGG
The DNA here is from genome assembly GCF_007858185.1 of Pseudomonas grimontii. Lineage (GTDB taxonomy): Bacteria > Pseudomonadota > Gammaproteobacteria > Pseudomonadales > Pseudomonadaceae > Aquipseudomonas > Aquipseudomonas grimontii. Next base: position 44,591 of record NZ_VFES01000016.1, on the reverse strand, counting down.
CCCAGCGTGGCAAGCCCGCGCCGTTGATGCTCAACGAGCCGCAGAGTGCGCAGCCGCAGGTGACGGCATCCACCGGCAAGATCGAACAATGGACACCGCCACCGCAGCAGCACGCCCCGGATACGGTGGTCGTGCCTCATGCGGCACCAGGCGCTTCCGTCGCGGGCGGGCAATACCTGCAAGTGGGCGCTTTCGCCAACCCGGATGCGGCAGAACTGTTAAGGTCCAAGCTCAGCAGCATGGTCAGCGCGCCGGTGTTCATCAGCTCCATCGTGCGTAACCAGCAAACCCTGCACCGTGTGCGTATGGGCCCGATCGGCTCGCCGAGCGAGGTTGCGCAAGTGCAGAACAGTGTGCGTCTGGCTAACCTGGGGCAACCCAGCGTGGTCACTGCCGAATAATAAATTGATGGTTGAGGCTCGCATGCGGGCCTGAACCCTGGTTGTTGGCTCGTTGAACAATAAAACCCAGGGGCAAGGGGTGAGCGGGCAACCGAACACGCGACAGTCTGGTAGCGGGCTGTCTGAATAAGTTTTGCCCGCGAGGGCAAGTTTCCATAAGCAATTTCGAGAGACGGATGAACATCACCACCTTAGCCAAACGCACGTGCCTGCTTATCTCGCTGATCATCACCCCGGCCGCCTGGGCGGTGGAAATGGTACCGGCTTCACCGCAACTGGCCGCCAAGTCCTGGGTCCTCATGGACGCCGCCAGTGGCAACGTGCTGGTCGAGAGCAATGGTGACCAGCGCCTGCCACCGGCCAGTCTGACCAAGCTGATGACCGCCTACATCGCGACCCTGGAAATCCGTCGCGGCCAGATCGGCGAAAACGACCCGGTGACCGTCAGCGAAAACGCCTGGCGTACCGGCGGTTCGCGGATGTTCATCAAGGTGGGCTCGCAAGTCACCGTGAGCGACCTGCTGCACGGCATCATCATCCAGTCCGGTAACGACGCCAGCGTCGCCCTGGCCGAGCACATCGCCGGCAGCGAAGACGCATTCGCCGACATGATGAACAAAACCGTGGCCGACCTGGGCATGACCAACAGCCACTTCATGAACCCGACGGGTTTGCCAAACCCTGAGCACTATTCGTCGGCTCACGACATGGCGATCCTGGCGCGCGCGATCATTCGTGTCGACCCGGTGCACTACGCGATCTACTCCCAGAAGGAATTCTTCTGGAACAACATCAAGCAGCCTAACCGCAACCTGTTGCTGTGGCGCGACAAGACCGTCGATGGCCTGAAAACCGGCCACACCGACGAAGCCGGCTACTGCATGGTGTCGTCCGCGGTACGTGATGGCCAGCGCCTGATCGCCGTCGTCTTCGGCACCAACAGCGAGCAGGCCCGTGCGGCCGAAACGCAAAAACTGCTGACCTACGGTTTCCGCTTCTTCGAAACCCAGACCTTCTACCAGAAGGGTGCTGAACTGGCGACCGCGCCGGTATGGAAAGGCGCGACCTCGCAAGTCAAGGCCGGCCTGGCTGAAGACCTGACCCTGACCATGCCTAAAGGCCAGCTGAAAAAGCTCGCTGCCAGCATGACCATGAACCCGCAATTGGTTGCGCCAATCGCCAAGGGCGACGTGATCGGTAAAGTCGAAGTCAAGCTGGACGACAAGGTGGTGCACAGCGCCGACCTGATCGCGCTGGACGCCGTCGACGAAGGTGGTATCTTCCGCCGCGTGTGGGATAGCATCCGTCTATTCTTCTACGGCTTGTTCAACTGATTGTGTGCACCTGCAAAGCCCCGCGTTGATCCGACGCGGGGCTTTGCCGTCGCCACGGCTTACCGCTTACGAGGCCGTTCTGCCATGACCGATAAAGAAGTAAAGGCGCCAAAGATCGAATTCCCCGTGACGGATTACCCCGTCAAGGTGATCAGCGACACCGGTGTGGGCAACAAAGACAAGATCATTGATATCGTGCGTAAACACGCGACGGTCAATGACAACCGTGTGGACGAGCGTTCCAGTACCAACGGTAAATACACCACGATCCAGTTGCACATTGTTGCGACGGGTCAAGACCAGCTCTACGACATCAACAGCGAACTGCGGGCCACCGGCTTCGTGCACATGGTGTTGTGATGTCACAGGTCCTGGGCTTTCGCGAGCTCGGCCGGATGGACTACGAGCCTGTCTGGCATGCTATGCAACGCTTCACCAACGAACGCGGCAGCTCGGCCCCGGATGAAATCTGGCTGGTGGAACACCCGCCGGTATTCACCCAGGGGCAGGCCGGCAAGGCCGAGCATCTGCTGCTACCGGGGGATATTCCGGTGGTGCAGGTCGACCGAGGTGGTCAAGTGACTTACCATGGCCCCGGTCAACTGGTGGCGTACCTGCTGCTGGACGTGCGCAAGCTGGGTTTTGGCGTGCGCGACCTGGTGAGCCGCATGGAGGCTTGCCTGATCGAGCTGTTGGCCAGTTACGGCGTGAGCGCCGCGGCCAAGCCCGATGCACCCGGTGTGTATGTGGACGGCGCGAAAATCGCGTCCCTCGGTTTACGGATTCGCCACGGTTGTTCATTTCATGGCCTTGCCTTGAATGTGGACATGGACCTGGCACCGTTTCGGCGGATCAACCCGTGCGGCTATGCCGGGCTGGCGATGACCCAACTGAGCGACCACGCCACACCGATTAAATTTGCCGAGGTAAGTGCCCGGCTGCGTGTGCAGCTCGTCAAACACCTCGACTATGCTGAGCAGACGACCCTCACGGGCGGAATCGACTGATTATGACTACTGATGCAGTGCAAACCATGATCCCGACGCTGGACATCACCGAGCGTCCGGCCCCGCGTGCCAAGGTGGAAGCCGGCGTCAAGCTGCGCGGCGCCGAGAAGGTTGCACGCATCCCGGTCAAGATCATCCCGACCACCGAGTTGCCGAAAAAGCCCGACTGGATTCGCGTGCGCATCCCGGTTTCGCCGGAAGTCGACCGTATCAAGGCCTTGCTGCGCAAACACAAGCTGCACAGCGTGTGCGAAGAAGCGTCCTGCCCGAACCTGGGTGAATGCTTCTCCGGCGGCACCGCCACCTTCATGATCATGGGCGACATCTGCACCCGTCGTTGCCCGTTCTGCGACGTCGGCCATGGCCGGCCGAAGCCACTGGACGTCAATGAGCCGGAAAGCCTGGCCATCGCCATCGCCGACCTGAAACTCAAATACGTTGTCATCACCTCGGTAGACCGCGACGACCTGCGTGACGGCGGTGCCCAGCACTTTGCCGACTGCATCCGCGAAATCCGCAAACTGTCGCCGAACGTGATGCTCGAGACCCTGGTGCCGGACTACCGTGGCCGTATGGACGTCGCGCTGGAAATCACCGCTGCCGAGCCGCCGGATGTGTTCAACCACAACCTGGAAACCGTGCCACGCCTGTACAAGGCCGCGCGTCCAGGTTCGGACTACCAGTGGTCGCTGACCCTGCTGCAGAAATTCAAGCAGATGATGCCGCACATCCCGACCAAATCCGGCTTGATGCTGGGCCTGGGCGAGACCGACGAAGAAGTCATCGAAGTCATGAAGCGCATGCGCGAACACGACATCGACATGCTGACCCTGGGCCAGTACCTGCAACCGTCGCGCAGCCACTTGCCAGTACAGCGTTTTGTGCACCCGGACACCTTCGCCTGGTTCGCCGAGGAAGGTTACAAGATGGGCTTCAAGAACGTCGCCTCCGGCCCGTTGGTACGCTCTTCGTATCACGCCGACGAGCAGGCCAAGCTGGTCAAGGCTAGCCTGGTTTCCTGATCGGGGTTTGCGCAACGCCGCAGATCCAGTTTGGGGGGCTTATGTGGGAGGGGGCTTGCCCCCGATAGCGGCGGACCAGTCAGCTTATCTGCTGCTGACCCACCGCATCGGGGGCAAGCCCCCTCCCACATTTCGTTCTGCGTTAGTTAGGGAGAGTTGTGTATGACGGCAGCCGTTCCAGCCCTTCGTTCTGAAGGCACCATTGCCCTGATCGCTCCCGCCGGCCCCGCCGTACTGGACGTTGAAAAGGCTGGCCAATGGATGCGCACGCGCGGCTACGATCTGCGAATTTCCCCTGGCGTCTATGAGCGCGACGGCTACCTTGCCGGCAGCGATGCAGTGCGCCTGCGTGACCTGCACGCCGCCTTCGCGGATCCGGAAATTGACGCTATCTTCTGTCTGCGCGGTGGTTACGGCACACCACGGCTGCTCGACGCGCTGGACTTCGACCTGCTGCGGGCCAATCCCAAGCCCTTCGTGGGTTACAGCGACATCACCGCCCTGCATCTGGCGATCAACCGCTACGCCGGCTTCGTGACCTTCCACGGCCCGATGCTCAATGCCGACCTGCTCGGCGACAAGCAACCACCTACCGAGTCGTCATTGTTCGGCCTTCTGCGCGGCCAACTGGGCGCCGGCAGCGTGCTGACGCACCCGGTTGCCTACCCGCTGACCACGATCGAGCCTGGCATTGCCTGTGGGCGCTTGATGGGAGGTAACCTGTCGATGATTGCGGCGGTCATGGGCACGCCTTACGAAATCGACGCTGAAGGCATCATCCTGTTTATCGAAGACGTCAACGAGCCGATCTACCGCATTGACCGCCTGCTGACCCACCTGCGTCTGGCGGGCAAGTTGGCCCAGGTTGCCGGTGTGCTGGTAGGAGATGTGGCGGGTGTGGATAACGTTGCGCTGGAGCGCCTGCTGAAGCAGACGTTCGAGCCGCTGTGCGTACCGGTGCTGGCCGGTTGGCGCAGCGGGCACTGCGATCCGAACCTGACGCTGCCGATGGGCGCGTTGGTGCGGCTGGATGCGGGGGAGCAGCGGCTGGTGTTGGAGCAGGATGTGGTATTCAAAGCCTGAGTCTGATTTTGCCGGCTAAATCGAAATCGGGAGCAAGCCCCCTCCCACAGGGGCCGCGTACGGTCAAATGTGGGAGGGGGCTTGCCCCCGATTTCGATAGTCGCCATGCGCGGATCTATCGGTTTTGCAGCGACTCCAGCAACTTCACCGTCGGATACCCATCTGCCGGCCAGCCCAGTGCCTGCTGCGCCGCCCGAATCGCCTTGCGCGTGTTGGCGCCGATAATTCCATCCGGGTTGCCCGCGTCATAACCGTTGGCGCTCAACGCCGTCTGCAGGTCAATGCGCTGGGAACGGCTCAGCGGCAGTTCATCCTTTGGCCAGTCGCCACGAATCACACCACCGCCGCCAAAGCGCTCCGACAGCAGGCCCACCGCCAGTGCATAGGACGACGAGTTGTTGTACTTGAGGATCGCGCGGAAGTTATCCAGCACCAGGAACGCCGGGCCACGGTAGCCTGCCGGCAGTAGCAGGGCGGCTGAAAGTTGGTCGACGTTCGGCGGCATGCTCGCGCCCGGTGGCAACTGAATGCCCAGTTTCAGCCAGTCGGCAATACTCTTGCGCACGCCGCCGTCGGCCAGGGCGTAATCGAAGTTCGCCGGCAATTGCTGCACTTCAAGGCCCCACGGTTGGCCTTTCTGCCAGCCGGAGCTTTGCAGGTAGTGCGCAGTGGACGCAAGGGCGTCGGCGGGGCTGTTCCAGATATCGCGGCGACCGTCGCCATCGAAGTCCACCGCGTGGGTGTTGTAAGTGGTCGGAATGAACTGGGTCTGGCCCATGGCCCCGGCCCAGGAGCCCTTCATCTGGTCGGCGGCGATGTCGCCGTGCTGGATGATCTGCAACGCCGCCAGCAATTGCGCCTGGGCAAAGGCCGGGCGTCGGCCTTCATAGGCCAGGGTCGCCAGGGAACGGATCACCGAGTTGTTGCCCTGGAACTGGCCGAAGTTACTCTCCATGCCCCACACCGAGACCAGCGCCTGGCGGTCGACGCCATAACGCTGCTCGATGTTTTGCAGGATGTCGGCGTACTTGACCAGCAGCGCCTGGCCATTGCGTACGCGCACGGGCGACAGGGCGCCGTCGAGGTATTCCCACACAGGGCGGGAAAACTCCGGCTGGCTGCGGTCGGCGCGGATCACCGCCATGTCGGGGGTGACATTGGCGAATGCAGTGTCGAAAACAGCGGCAGTGATGCCCGCCTGCAGGGCTTGCGCGCGAAAGCCAGCCTGCCATTCAGCAAAGGTCTGGGTCGGTTGGATGTCGAGATTGTCCACGGCCAGAGGGGCCACGACGGCAGGTGCTGCCACCGGTGCGGTCTGGAGCTTCGGCAGAGGTTGGGCGTCGGCGGCGGTGGGTTTTTCCGCGCAGGCGACAAGCAGAATGAGGCTGGAGGCAGCGATCAATTGGCGAAGGTGCCAACGACGGGAAAGACAAGAGGGCATGCACAGGTCCAGGAATTACAAATCAGGCACAGACCTTATCATGCCAGAGGGGCGCTTGCCTTCAGGCAGCCAGAAAGTAAGAAGCCTCCCAGCTATTAGACTGGAAGGCTTCGCGGCGGTAGCTGCCTTTGCCCTTGCCGGCGCGTTCCTGACGGCTGCGGAACAGTGGCTGGGCGATGATGGATTTGGCCTTGTTGGGGCCATGCTTGGATGGCTTTTTGCTCATGGTCGATGCTCTTGATAGGGGGGATGCGGCGCAAATAATCTGCCGAAGTTAGGCCGCTGTAAAGCCCATGAATTGTAAACGTAATCAAAAATGTGGGAGGGGCTTTGCAGCGTTTTTAAGGGAGGAGTTATTCGGCAGGTAATGTAAGGCGCTGTCCGGACATCAACAGCGACAAACGGCTGAGGCTCATCCACGGCGAGCCCGCCGCCTGGCCCTTGATCTGTGCATCAATGCGCTGTGCCTCCAGCAACAGCTGTGCCCAGCGTTGCGCCGAGTGCCGTTGCAGGGCTTTGCTCATCAGGGGTTTGCGCTTGTCCCACACCGGTGGCCGAGCCTGGCTGAAGCATTTGTCCAGCGGCGTGCCTTGGCTGTATTGCAGGGCAATATTGGCCAATACTCGTAGCTCACGAGCCAGGGCCCAGAGAATCACCGGCGGCTCCACACCTTCGCCGCGCAGGCCTTCGAGCATGCGCAGGGCATGGGCGGGCTCACCGTTGAGGATCGCATCCACCAGCCCGAACACGTCAAAACGTGCACTGTCTGCTACTGCGCCTTGGACGGTCTCGACGGTGATCTGCCCGTCTTCGGCCATCAGCTTGAGCTTTTCGATCTCCTGGGCGGCGGCAAGCAAGTTGCCTTCGACCCGCGCTGCGATCAGCTCCACTGCATCCTGTGTCGCGGACAGCCCCGCCTGGGACAGGCGCTGGCGAATCCATTGCGGCAACTGATTGCTGTCCACTGGCCAGATCTGGATGAACTGGGTCTGCGCCCCATCCACCAGGGCCTTGCCCCACTTGGTCTTCTGCGCGCTGCCGTCGAGCTTGGGCAAGCTGATCAGCAACACCGTGTCTTCGGCGGGCCGCGAGCAGTATTCCATCAGTGCAGCCGCGCCCTTATCGCCGGGCTTGCCCGACGGCAGGCGCAGCTCCAGCAGGCGTTTTTCGGCGAACAGCGACATGCTTGCACCGGCTTGCAGCAACGTGCCCCAGTCGAAACTGGCGTCGGCGCTGAACACCTGGCGCTCATCGAAGCCTTGCTGGCGCGCGGCGGCGCGAATGGCGTCGGCGGCTTCCTGGCACAGCAGCGGGTCATCGCCGCTGACAATGTAGACAGGCGCGAGGCCACCTTGCAGGTGTTTGGCGAGTTGGGCGGGGGCGAGTTTCATAGGCAGGGCGAACGGGGCGCCTGGGGCGCCCCGTCTGGCTTACTCGACAGGTACTTCAACAGGCGATTGTTTCGGCGTGTTGTCTTCGTACTCTTTCGCGGCTTTCAGCGCGTCGGCATCGGCCTTGGCCTTGTCGTCAGCGCGTTGCTGCAAGGTTTCCAGCTGTTGTGGGGTGAGCAGCGACAGGCGCAGGACCATGCGTTGCACCAGCTCGCGACGCATCTCCTTGCGCACCTGGATGATTTCGGAGTCCGAACCCACCAGGTTGTTACCATCGTGGCTGACAATCTTCTGCACCTGAATGTCGTCATTCATCAATGGCAGGTGATCGCGGCCCTGGATTTCAAAGCTGAGCACCGTGCTCAGTTCGACATCGGACGCGCGCCCGGCGCTGGCGTAGCTCAGGTTACGCTGGGTTTCTTTCTCGTTAGCCAGGAACAGCTTGTAGGTCGCACCGGTGTAGACGTGCACGCCGCTGTTTTCCAGGACCTGGCGCAGCTGGGTTACTGTCTCGCTGTAGGCGTCGCGAGCGCTGAGGTCCAGTTCCTTGATCGTCAGGTCATTGGTGCCGGTGCCGCGCAGCTGGAAGCCGCAAGCGCTCAGCAGTACGGCAAGGCCCATAACCAGCAGATTGCGTTTGATCATTTTGTTGCTCCCCTTGAAACCATGTGGGCCTTATCGAGGCCCTGAAGGCTTTGTTCGGCGCAGGGCTCAAGCCCTGCGCCCGATCCGATTAGCTAGCGACGATATTGACCAGTTTTCCAGGCACCACGATCACTTTGCGGATCGTCAGGCCTTCGGTAAAGCGCAGCACGTTCTCGTTGACGCGTGCGGCCGCTTCGACTTCTTCACGGCTGGCACTGGCCGGCATGTCGATCTGGCCGCGCAGTTTACCGTTGACCTGGATCACCAGTTGCAACGTGTCCTGTACCAGGGCGCTGTCATCCTGCACCGGCCAGCGCGCATCAATGACCGCGTCGCTGTGGCCCAGGCGGCTCCACAGGTCATGGCTGATGTGCGGGGTGATCGGAGCCAGCAGCAGGGTGACCGTTTCCAGGCCTTCGTGCACCAGCGCGCGATCCTGTTCGGTCGCCTGCGGGGCTTTTTCCAGCACGTTCATCAGCGTCATCACCTGGGCGATGGCGGTGTTGAACTTGTGGTTCTGGCCCACGTCCTGGCTGGCTTGCTTGATGGCCAGGTGGGTGCTGCGGCGAATGAGTTTCTGCTCGTCGCTCAACGACGCCACGTCCAGCTTGGCCGGCAGGCCCTGGCTGACATGGGCGTGCGCCAGGCGCCAGACGCGCTTGAGGAAGCGGTGCGAACCTTCGACGCCGGAGTCGGACCATTCGGCGCTCATGTCAGGCGGCGAGGCGAACATCATGAACAGGCGGCAGGTATCGGCGCCGAACTGATCGATCATCGACTGAGGGTCGACGCCGTTGTTCTTCGACTTGGCCATCTTCTCGGTGCCGCCGATTTCCACCGGCAGGCCGTCGGCGATCAGCTTGGCGCTGATGACCTTGGCTTTGCTGTCGCGCTCAAGCTCGACGTCCGCCGGGTTGAACCAGGTGTAGGCGCCATTGGCTTCGCGACGATAGTAGGTCTCGGCGATCACCATGCCCTGGGTCAGCAGGTTCTTGAACGGCTCGTTGGAGCTCACCAGGCCTTCGTCGCGCATCAGCTTGTGGAAGAAGCGCGCGTACAGCAGGTGAAGAATGGCGTGTTCGATACCGCCGATGTACTGATCCACCGGCAACCAGTGGTCGGCCGCGGACTTTTCCACCAGGCCGCCTTCATAGTGCGGCGACGCGTAGCGAGCGTAGTACCACGAGGACTCGACGAAGGTGTCCATGGTGTCGGTTTCGCGCTTGGCAGGCTGGCCGCATTTCGGGCAGCTGCACTCATAGAACTCAGGCATGCGTGCCAATGGCGAACCGGCGCCGTCCGGCACCACGTCTTCCGGCAGGACGACCGGCAGTTGATCTTCCGGCACCGGAACGTCACCGCAGGTTTCGCAGTGGATGATCGGGATCGGGCAGCCCCAGTAGCGCTGGCGGCTGATGCCCCAGTCGCGCAGGCGGAACTGGGTGCGCGAGGCACCGAGGTTCTTCTTGATCAGTGCGACTTCGATGGCGTCGAAGGCGCCGGCGAAGTCCAGGCCGTCGAACTCGCCGGAGTTGATCAGCGTGCCGTGCTCGCCGTAGGCGTCTTGCCACGGGGCCGGGTTGGTGTCGCCCGAACTGGTGCGCACCACCGACTTGATCGGCAGGTTGTACTTGGTGGCGAATTCGAAATCGCGCTCGTCGTGGGCTGGCACAGCCATTACTGCGCCATCACCGTAGTGCATCAACACGTAGTTGGCGACCCATACCGGCAACTTCTCGCCGGTCAGCGGGTGCTCGACGAACAGGCCGGTCGGCAGGCCTTTTTTCTCCTGGGTGGCGACGTCGGCTTCGGCCACGCTGCCGCCTTTGCATTCGGCGATGAACGCTGCAAGCTCAGGGTTGTTCTGTGCGGCCTGGGTGGCCAGCGGGTGCTCGGCGGCCACGGCGACGTAGGTCGCGCCCATCAGGGTGTCCGGACGGGTGGTGAAGACTTTGAGTGCGCCCGCTTCGCCGATGGAGTCGACGTTGTAGGGGAACTGCACTTCCATGCCCTTGGATTTGCCGATCCAGTTGCGCTGCATGGTCTTGACCTGTTCAGGCCAGCCCGGCAAATCATCGAGGCTCGACAAGAGTTCATCCGCGTAGGCGGTGATCTTGAAGTAGTACATCGGGATTTTGCGCTTTTCGATCAGCGCGCCGGAGCGCCAGCCGCGACCGTCGATCACCTGTTCGTTGGCCAGTACGGTCTGGTCGACCGGGTCCCAGTTCACGGTGCCGCTTTTTTTGTAGATCACACCTTTTTCGAACAGGCGCGTGAACAGCCATTGTTCCCAGCGGTAGTAATCCGGCTTGCAGGTGGTGACTTCGCGGGACCAGTCCACCGCCAGGCCCAGGCTGCGCAGCTGGGTCTTCATGTAGGCGATGTTTTCGTAGGTCCACTTGGCGGGGGCCACGTTGTTTTTCATCGCGGCGTTTTCCGCCGGCATACCGAAGGCGTCCCAACCCATCGGTTGCAGGACGTTCTTGCCTTGCATGCGCTGGTAGCGGGAAATCACGTCGCCGATGGTGTAGTTGCGCACATGCCCCATGTGTAGCTTGCCGCTGGGGTAAGGGAACATCGACAGGCAATAGAAAGTCTCCTTGCCTGGCTGTTCACTGACTTCAAAGGACTTTTGCTCGTCCCAGAAGGTTTGGGCGGCATTTTCTATTTCACGGGGCTGATATTGTTCGTGCATGGCTACTTTTGAACTGAATAGGGGTGGCCTAATCCTCTTCGGTGCAACGTTCAGGTGGTTCGACACCAAAAAGCGGCGCGTCCGTGCCCAAACCCTGCGGGAAGTGGAGTTACAGGAAGCGCCGTAGCATACATGACCCCACTCTATCGAGGGAAACCCTGATTGCGCGGCAAGGGCCGTCTGTCGCGGCGCCGGGCAGGCGCAGCCACGGGGACTACGCTGTTTATTGGGGAGCAAGTCTTTCTTCAATGAGGTGAGGGGATGGTTGAATCGCAGCGAATCGCATCGAAACCGGACGTCTACGAAGGACTGATCGACCGATTGGGTCGTGCATTGGATGCAGCGAGGACCGCGGGCCGATTGCGTGATGAGCGGCCTGTAGAGTTGGAACTGCGCGGTTTGAGCCGTGCGGAGCTGGAACTGATCAAAGCTTACCTGGAACGTAATAAGCGCAGTGCGCCCCCTTGGGTGGCAACCCCGCCAGCCAAAGAGCCTACGCACTCAGCCAAGGTGGTGTGGCTCAAGGACTTGTCAGCCGGTCGTGGCCCGGAAAGACTCCGGTCCGCCCGCTTCAAGTAGTTCATTCCCCTGAGCCACACCGTCGCGCCATGTCACTGTAAAGATTGTCGCTAAACCCCGTTACACCTTAGGCTTCGGGCATCTTTGGAGATGCCCGATGCCTATTCGTTATTTCATCAAACAACTGCTCCTGCCGCCCGGCATTCTTTTGCTGCTGCTGGCCCTTGCCTGGTGGTTTCGTCGCAGTCGCCCACGGTTGGCCGGTTGCTGCTTTGCCCTGGGGTTTGGTGGCATGTGGTTTATCAGCCTGCCGGTGACGGTGGAGTGGGGCGCGCGGACCCTGGAGACCGAGCCGCCGTTGGCGCATGAAGACTGGTCGACCCTGGCCCAGCGCGCCGACGCCATTGTGGTGCTGGGCTCGGGCCGCGAGCGCGGCGACCCGGCATGGGGTGCTGATCAGCCGACCGGCATCGGCCTGGAGCGCCAGCGGTATGCCGCGCGACTGGCCAAGGCCTCCGGGCTGCCGGTGTTGACGACCGGTGGCCTGCATTACGGCACGCCGCCCAGCGAGGCGCAATTGATGGCGGTGTCGATGCAGGATGACTTCGGCGTTGCTGTGCGCTGGAAGGAAGAGCGCAGCCGCACCACCTGGGAAAACGCGCAGATGAGTGCCGAGATTCTATTGCCCGAGGGCATCAAGCGTGTGGTGGTCGTGACCCAGGCCTGGCACATGCCGCGTTCGGTGTGGAGTTTTGAAAAGGCCGGCTTCACCGTGGTGCCGGCGCCGGTGGGGTTCCTGGGCGTGGACAACGCCCGGCCGCTGGGCGGCTGGATGCCGGAGTTCAAGTCGGTGTGGCAAAGCGGGCAATTGATCAACGAGGCGGTGGGGCTGGTGGGGTATCGGTTGTTTTATCGCTGACACTGCTGATTAACATGCAGATCAAAATGTGGGAGGGGGCTTGCCCCTCCCACATTGGGTTCGGTTTGATTCTGTTAGACGGTTTTGGCCATCCGGCCTGCCAGCAGCGCCCAACCAAACAACCCCAGGCACACGATGATCAGCGGCCACGAGCGCCATTGCAGGTACGGCGTCAAGTTGTGCATCGGCACCACTTCGCCGTAGAGAATGCCGCGTTCGAACTGCGGTATTTGCACGGTGATCTGCCCAAACGGGTTGATCAACCCGGTTACGCCATTATTGGTGGCGCGGATCATCCAGCGGCCAGCCTCCAACGCACGCATCTGCGCCATTTGCAGGTGCTGTAACGGGCCGATGGAGCGGCCGAACCAGGTGTCATTGCTGATGGTCAGCAGCAGGTCGCTCTGGGCGGAAAGGCCGGCTGCGAACTCCGGGTACACCACTTCGTAGCAAATGAACGGCGCGATCTGATAGCCCTTGGCTTGCAGCATCGGCTGGTCGGCAGGGCCACGGGCGAAGTCCGACATGGGCAGGTCGAAGAAGGCGATCAGGCCGCGCAACATATCCTGCAGCGGCACGTACTCGCCAAACGGCACCAGCTTCTGCTTGAGGTACGTACCGTCACCTTCACCCACCACCGTGATGCCGTTGAAGTAGCGCTTCTGGTGATGCACTTCCTGGCGAATCGGCACGCCGGTAATCAGCGCGGTGTGACGGTCTGCCGCAAACTTGCCCATCATCCCCAGGTAGCCTTCGACGGACTCCTTGAGCACCGGCACGGCCGTTTCCGGCCACACCAACAGGTCGACCGGTTTGGAGCTGAAGCTCATATCGCGGTACAGCGCGAGCTGCGCATTCAGCTGCTCGGGGTCCCACTTCATGCTTTGTTCGACGTTGCCCTGGATCGCGGCCACGCTCAGCGGCGCGCCGGAGGGGCTGGTCCAGGCATGATGCTTGAGTGCCAGGCCGATGGCCCAGGGCGCTACCAGCAACACCAGGCCGGCGCCGATAAACGCATTGCGCTTGCCGGCCAACAGGCGCGGCAGGTTGCACAACAGGGCCGCCGTCAGTGCCAGGGCAAAGGAGATCAGCCACATCCCGCCCACTGGCGCCAGGCCGGTGAGTGGGCCGTCGAGCTGGCTGTAACCGGAGTACAACCACGGGAAACCGGTGAGGAACCAGCCGCGAAAGGCTTCCTGGCCAACCCACAATGCGGCAAACGTGAGCGCATCCGCCAACGGCGCTTCATTGCGACGCAGCCAGCGCGCCCATAACCACGCGGGCAGGGCGAAAAACCAGGCAATGGCGGCGGTAAACAACAGCATCAAAAAGCCAGCCAGCAGCACCGAGGCGCCGCCGAAGTGGTGGATGCTGTAGTAGATCCAGCTGGTGCCCGCGCCAAACAGGCCGAAGCCGAAGCACCAGCCACGGCCCAAGGCCTGCCGCGGCGTCAGTTCCCGCAGCCCGATATAGAACAACCCGACCGCGACCAGTGCAAATGGCCACAGGTCGAACGGCGCCAGCGCCAGGGTGGTGATGGCGCCGGCCACCACGGCCAGCAAATTACCGGGCCAGCCGGGGCGGGTCAGACGGCGCATATCAATCCTTAGCGGGCAATAGGTGTCAGGCGAATCAAGTGGATGCGGCGGCTGTCGGCATTCAGGATGCGGAAGCGATACGCGCCGATCTCGGTGGTTTCGTTACGCTTGGGCAGATGCCCGAACGCACTCATCACCAGGCCGCCGACGGTGTCGAACTCGTCGTCGGAGAATTCGCTGTCGAAGAACTCGTTGAAGTTCTCGATCGGCGTCAGCGCCTTGACCAGGAAGTCTCCGCTGGGCAGAGGCTTGATGTAGCTGTCTTCTTCGACGTCGTGCTCATCTTCGATGTCGCCGACGATCTGTTCCAGCACGTCTTCGATGGTCACCAGGCCTGCTACACCGCCGTATTCGTCGATCACAATGGCCATGTGATTGTGGTTGGCGCGAAATTCGCGCAACAGCACATTCAGGCGCTTGGATTCGGGCACGAAGGTGGCCGGACGCAGCAGGTCCTTGATGTTGAAGCTGTCACCGTTCTCCTTGAGGATCAGCGGCAGCAGGTCCTTGGCCAGCAGGACACCCATGACGTCGTCATGGCTTTCGCCGATCACCGGGTAACGCGAGTGCGCCGAGTCGATCACGGCCGGGAGGAATTCCCGTGGAGTCTGGGTCGCCTTGATGCTGATCATCTGCGAACGCGGGACCATGATGTCCCGTACTTGCAGGTCAGCCACCTGGATGGCGCCTTCGACGATGGCCAGCGCTTCGCTGTCCAGCAACTTGTTCTGGTGGGCCTCGCGCAGCAGCTCCAGCAGCTCCTGGCGGTTTTTCGGCTCGTGGGCAAAAGCCTGGGTCAGTTTACCCAGCCATGACTTTTGCCCGTTGCTCGATCGGTCTTCGCTCATAGCGATTACTCTAAATCCTTTGATGTGACAGTTGAGTGTTGATCAGTTTTCGTCGTCTGCATATGGATCTGGGTGACCCAATTCTGCAAGCAACGTTCGTTCCAGTGCTTCCATTTCCTCGGCTTCTTCATCGTCTATATGGTCGTAACCCAAGAGATGCAAGCAGCCGTGGATGACTAGATGGGCCCAGTGAGCCTCAAGTTCCTTGCCTTGTTCCTTCGCTTCACGCTCGACCACCTCGACGCAGATCACCAGGTCGCCCAGCAAGGGGATGTCCAGCAGCTCATCGGGTACGTCAGCGGGAAACGACAGCACGTTGGTCGCGTAATCCTTCTGGCGCCAGGTGTGATTCAGCTCGCGGCCCTCGGGCTCGTCCACCAGGCGAATGGTCAGCTCCGAGTCGGCGGTGCGCTGGCGCAGGGCCAGGGCGCACCATTGACGGAACTGTTCTTCGCTGGGGGCGGGCGCTTCGGTGGCCAGCTGCAGGTCAAGCTCAAGCATCGCGGCGAACGTCCTTGGCCGGTGCGTCATCGCGGTGGTCGAAGCGCTCGTAGGCTTCGACTATGCGCTGCACCAGCGGGTGGCGGACCACGTCCTTGGGCATGAAGTGCGTGAAGCTGATACCCGGCACATCCTTGAGCACCTCGATCACCTGGGCCAGGCCGGACTTGGTGCCTTTGGGCAGGTCGACCTGGGTGACGTCACCGGTGATCACGGCGGTGGAGCCGAAACCGATACGGGTGAGGAACATCTTCATCTGCTCGACGGTGGTGTTCTGGCTTTCGTCGAGGATGATGAAGCTGTTGTTCAAGGTGCGGCCGCGCATGTAGGCCAGCGGGGCGATCTCGATCACCTGGCGCTCGATCAGCTTGGCCACGTATTCAAAGCCGAGCATCTCGTAAAGCGCGTCGTAGAGCGGCCGCAGGTACGGGTCGATCTTCTGGGCCAGGTCGCCGGGTAGGAAGCCGAGTTTTTCACCGGCCTCGACCGCTGGGCGCACCAGCAGGATACGGCGTACTTGCTCGCGCTCGAGGGCGTCGACCGCACAGGCCACGGCCAGGTAGGTCTTGCCGGTACCGGCGGGGCCGATGCCGAAGTTGATGTCGTTACCGAGGATTTCCTTGACGTAGCGCTGCTGATTCAAGCCGCGAGGGCGAATCATGCCTTTTTTGGTGCGCAGGGCCACGCTGGCTTCGGCCACCGGGTTGTTGGCCAGGTCTTCCACGGCAGATTCCTGCAGGTACAGGTGCACCGTTTCCGGCGACAGCTCACTACCCTTGGTTTCACGGTAGAGACGGCGCAGCAGGTTTTCTGCAGACGTGGTGTGTTGGGGTTCGCCAATGAGCTCGAACTGATTGCCGCGATTGCGGATCTCGATGCTCAGGCGCTGTTCGATCAGGCGCAGGTGCTCGTCGAACTGTCCGCACAGGTTGGCGAAACGGCGAGCCTCAAAGGGCTCGAGGAGAAAACGATGGGGTTCTGCTATGGGTGCGTTCAAGGTTGCTTTTAGCCGCCCTTTGGCTGTTTAAGTGAAAGAGAGGATAACGCCAGTGACGCGGGTACGAAAGCACTTACGTCATTGGAATGTTGCACGGTTCCTATGTGGGAGGGGGCTTGCCCCCGATAGCGGTGTGTCAGTAATAAAGGAGTGGTCTGATTCGCCGCCATCGGGGGCAAGCCCCCTCCCACATTTATTGCACCAGAGACCCGCGCAACGAGTGCGGTTGCGCCGCATCGATGTGCACATCGGCAAATTGGCCGATCAGGGTTGGATTGTCGCAACGGAAGTTGACGATCCGGTTGTTCTCGGTGCGGCCCTGCAATTCGCCAGGGTCTTTTTTCGAGTAGTCAGTGACTAGGATGCGCTGGATCGAACCGACCATTTGTCGGCTGATCTCGAAACCCTGCTGGTTAAGGCGATGTTGCAGCGCGTTCAAACGCTCTTTTTTCAGCGCTTCCGGGGTTTCGTCCAGCAGGTCCGCCGCCGGGGTGCCTGGGCGCTGGCTGTAGACGAACGAGTAGGAAAAGTCGAAACCGACGTCTTCGATCAGCTTCATGGTCTGCTGGAAGTCTTTCTCGGTTTCGCCGGGGAAGCCGACAATAAAGTCTGAACTGATGCAGATGCCCGGCACCGCTGCGCGCAATTTGCGCAGTTTGGATTTGTATTCCAGAGCGGTGTGGTTGCGTTTCATCGCCGAGAGGATGCGGTCCGAGCCCGATTGCACCGGCAAATGCAGGTGTTTGACCAGTTCCGGCACGTCGGCATGGGCCTGGATCAGGCTGTCGGAGAACTCCAGCGGGTGCGAGGTGGTGTAGCGAATGCGCTCGATGCCATCCACCGCAGCGACCACGCGGATCAGCTCCGCCAGGTCAGCCAGGCGCCCGTCGTGGGTCAGGCCGCGATAGCCGTTGACGTTCTGGCCCAGCAGGGTCACTTCGCGCACGCCGTTTTCGGCGAGGTGGATAATTTCCGCGAGCACGTCGTCAAACGGCCGGCTGACTTCTTCGCCCCGGGTGTAGGGCACCACACAAAAGGTGCAGTACTTGCTGCAGCCTTCCATCACCGATACGTAGGCGCTCGGCCCGTCGATGCGCGGCTCGGGCAGGTGGTCGAATTTTTCGATTTCCGGGAACGAGACGTCGACCTGGGGCAGCTTGGTGATGCGCGCGGCGTCGATCATTTCCGGCAGGCGGTGCAGGGTCTGTGGGCCGAAGACCACGTCGACATACGGCGCGCGGTCGCGGATCGCGGCGCCTTCCTGGCTGGCCACGCAACCGCCGACGGCGATCACCATGTCCGGGTTGGCCAGTTTCAATTCGCGCCAGCGGCCCAGCTGCGAGTACACACGGTCCTGGGCCCGCTCGCGGATCGAGCAGGTATTGAGCAGGATCACGTCGGCATCTTCGGCGCGGGCGGTGACTTCCAGGGCCTGGTGTTCACCCAGCAGGTCGACCATGCGCGAGCTGTCGTACTCGTTCATCTGGCAACCGTGGGTTTCGATATAAAGCTTCTTGGCCATGGGAATCGTCAACTGGTGGTAAAGAACCGCGCATTATAGGGGTCATGCCCATCGGTTCCTAGCACTGTGCATCGGGTGCCATGCTATAGTTCGCGCCCTCTTTTATATCCCCCATGTGTTCCTCACCCACCATGACCAAACGTGAAGCTCCAATCTATAAGGTGATTTTCCTCAACCAGGGCCAGGTGTTCGAAATGTACGCCAAGCAGATCTATCAAAGTGATCTGTGGGGCTTCCTGGAAGTGGAAGAGTTCGTCTTTGGCGAGCGCACGCAGCTGGTCGTCGATCCGGGCGAGGAAAAACTCAAGGCCCAGTTCGAAGGCGTGGTGCGCAGTTTTGTGCCGATGCATTCGATCGTGCGCATCGATGAAGTCGAGCGCCTGGGCACGCCGAAGATCAGCGAAGCCCGAGGCATGAGCAATGTCATGCCGTTTCCGATGCCGATGCCTGAGAAATAGGCTGGGTGTCAGGGCAGGGGTGAGAAGGGCGAGCGCCCATCGGCACTCTGCAGTTCCAGCAGGTAGTTGCGAAAAATCTGCCCCAGTACCTGGGTGGCCACTTCCAATTCATCGCGTTGCATGTGCTCGGCGACTTCGTCGGCGGTGTCCAGCGCGTCTTCGGCGCCGTTGACCGCGGCCATTTTCAGGACGATATAGGCCTGGACGTTATTGGCCGGCACGCCTTCGCCTTTGAAGAACATGGTGCCCAGCTGGAATTGCGCCTGCGCGTGGCCCTGCAACGAGGCTTTCTCGAAGTAGCTCAAGGCTTTGTTGAGGTCGCGGGCGGGGTTCTTGCTGTCGTGGTAGTACTCGCCCAACTCGTATTGCGCCTGCGCATCCCCACCGTCGGCCTGTTTCTGACACGCGCTCAGGGATTCGGCCTGGCTGTCTGGCTGGGTATTGAGGGTGCAACGACCCATCGCTGGGATTAACAACGAGTTGCCGCCTGCCTGGGCATATGCCAGCAGCGGCTGAAGGAGCAACAGGCAGCCCAGTACCAGGGTGCGGCCGGTGCGTTTCATGGGAATCGACTTACCTCTGACGGGGCGCGCGGATCCTCACGGGATCCAATAAGCGCGCATTATGAAATAAGCAGGCCTCTGCTTACAAAGTCTTTACTCGTTTTTCTGCTGCTTGGGCAAGTTATCTGCCGGATTGCAGGTAAATTCTCGGAAAAATAAGGAAATCTCTGTAAGCAAAGTAGCAAATCTGACGCCGCCCACAGCGACGTCAGGTTTTTGCACCGGTTTATTTCAGTGCGGCGAAGGCGCGTTCGGCGGCATCCAGGGTCAGTTTCAGCTCGGCATCGCCATGGGCGATCGAGGTGAAGCCCGCTTCAAAGGCGCTCGGCGCCAGGTACACGCCGCCCTCCAGCATCAGGTGGAAGAAGCGCTTGAACAGGTCGGCATCGCTGCCCATCACATCATCAAAGGTGACGATGTCATCGGCGCCGCTGAAGTACAGGCCAAACATGCCGCCCGCTTGCGTGGTCACGAACGGGATACCGGCGGCATCGGCGCGCTGCTGCAGGCCGTCCAGCAGGCGGCTGGTGTAATCGGTCAGCTCGGCGTGGAAGCCCGGGCGGCTGATCAGGCGCAGGGTAGTCAGGCCCGCCGCCATGGCCAGCGGGTTACCCGAGAGTGTGCCGGCCTGGTACACCGGGCCCAGCGGCGCGATGTGCTGCATGATTTCGCGCTTGCCACCGAAGCAGCCTACCGGCATGCCGCCACCGATGATCTTGCCGAAGGTGCTCAGGTCCGGCGTGACGCCGTAGTGCGCCTGGGCTCCGCCGAGGGCAACGCGGAAGCCGGTCATCACTTCGTCGAAAATCAGCACCACGCCGTGCTTGTCGCATTGTTCGCGCAGGCCTTCCAGAAAGCCTGGGGCGGGCGGCACGCAGTTCATGTTGCCGGCCACCGGCTCGACGATGATGCAGGCCACGTCCTGGCCGACTTCGCTGAGCATCTGCTCGACGGCGCCGATGTCATTGAACGGCAGGGTCAGGGTGTGTTTGGCGAACGCTGCCGGTACACCGGCCGAGCTGGGTACGCCTTGGGTCAGCGCGCCGGAACCGGCTTTGACCAGCAGGCTGTCGGAGTGGCCGTGGTAGCAGCCTTCGAACTTGATGATGCTGTCGCGGCCGGTGAAACCACGGGCCAGGCGAATCGCGCTCATGGTGGCTTCGGTGCCGGAACTGACCATGCGCACCATCTCCATCGACGGCACGATGCTGCATACCAGGTCGGCCATCTCGGTTTCCATGGCGGTCGGCGCGCCGTAGGACAGCCCGTGTTCCAGCTGCTTGCGCACTGCGTCCAGCACGTCCGGGTGGCTGTGGCCGAGGATCATCGGCCCCCAGGAGCCGACGTAATCCACGTAGCGCTTGTCGTCTTCGTCGGTGACGTAGGCGCCTTCGGCATGCTTGAAGAACAACGGCGTGCCACCCACGCTCTTGAACGCACGCACGGGGGAGTTCACACCGCCGGGGATGTGTTTCTGGGCATCGGCAAACAGGGTTTCTGAACGAGACATGATCGGGCTCTCTAAACTGAAATTTTAAGAAGGTCGTTGAAGGCGCGGGCGCGACGCGTGACTTCCTGGGTGCTGTCGGCACCGAACAGGCCGTGGACCACGGCCAGCAGGTCGGCACCATGGGCTACCAGCGGTTCGGCGTTCTCCAGGGTGATGCCGCCGATCACGCAGATCGGCACGTGCAGGCGCTTGCGGGCCTCGGCGAGCATTTCAACGCTGGCGGCCGGAGCGCCCGGCTTGGTGTTGGAATTGAAGAAGCGGCCGAAGGCGACATAACTGGCGCCTTCCTTCGCCGCCTGTTCGGCCAGTTCGATCTGGCCGTGGCAGGTGGCGCCGATGATTGCCTTGGAGCCGAGCAGCGCACGAGCCGGCGTCAGGGGGCCGTCGGTCTGGCCCAGGTGCACGCCGACGCCCAGGCGCGCGGCCAAGTCAAAGTCATCATTGATAATAAGCTGGGTCTTGTAGCGCGAGCACAGCTCCCGCAGTTTTTCCGCTTCGCGCAGGCGCCGGGCTTCGTCGCTGCTTTTGTCGCGGTATTGCAGCAGGGTCACGCCACCGTCCAATGCCGCTTCGACGTAGGCGAGGAACTTGCCGGCCAACAGTTGGCTGTCGGTAATGGCGTAAAGGCCACGTAGTTTCATCGGGCAGGCCTCTTGCTTTTAAGAGCAGAAAGTTACGAGCAGAAATCCAGCGGCAGCCGGCGCGGTACAAACTGGCCCCGG
The DNA here is from genome assembly GCF_007858185.1 of Pseudomonas grimontii. GTDB lineage: Bacteria > Pseudomonadota > Gammaproteobacteria > Pseudomonadales > Pseudomonadaceae > Aquipseudomonas > Aquipseudomonas grimontii. The sequence continues at coordinate 23,415 of NZ_VFES01000016.1, read as the reverse complement.
CCGAGTTGTTCGGCGTCACGCAGGGTGCGCCAAGTGTAGTTAAGTGCCGACTGCACCGCACTTACCAGCCCTTCGCCTTGGGCGATCCGTCCGGCCAGGGCGCTGGCCAGGGTGCAGCCCGAACCGTGATAGCTGCCGGGCAGGCGCTGGCAGGTAAAGGTCTGGCGCGTGCCATCACGGCTGTAGAGACGGTTGTGCACTTCGTGCTCATCGCCATGGCCGCCGGTGATCAACAGGTGCTTGATAAACGGCAACAGCTTCTCGGCGCATTCGTCGGCGGTGCCCTCGGGCAGTTCGGCGAGGATGCGGGCTTCAGGCAGGTTCGGCGTGGCGATCAGCGACAACGGCAACAACCGCTCGCGCATGGCGTAGCCGACTTCGTCCTTGCCCAGGCTGCCACCGCCGCCGGCGCGCAGCACCGGGTCGCACACTACCGGCAGGTGCGGGTGCGCCTGCAGCAGTTCGACCACGGTGTCGACCATCGCGGTGGAGCCGAGCATGCCCAGCTTGACCGCCGCCACTTCGGAGTCGCCGAGCACTGCATTGGCCTGGGCCAGTACCCACTCACGGTCGAGCACGCGAAAATCGCTGACATTGACGGTGTTCTGCACGGTCAGGGCGGTGACGGCTGGAGCCGCATGGCACCCCTGGGCGAGCAGGGCTTCGATATCTGCCTGCAAGCCGGCGCCACCACTGGGATCATGGCCGGAGAGACAGAGGACAACGGGGCGAGAGCTGTAGATATTCATGGTGCGCGAGCTTACCACCAAACGCTTTTGGCGGGGCCGTCGGGCGATGGTTGAATTTTGGCCTGAAAGCACCGCTTTTTTGGCGTTTCGTCGGCCGCTGAAACGCGCTGAAAGCCTTGTTCTAGAGCCTTTCAAAAAATTATTTCAATGGTGTCCAATGGCCTTTAGCGGCTATGCTAAAGTGGATCCAAACAACTTACTGTACCGCCGGTGTACGTCTTCTCAAAAGGAATGGGGGGCTTTTGACATAACCGGACAGGCCACGCTGGGGCTCTATGCGCTATTTTCTGATTCTATTGTTGTGCGGGCTGCCGATGCTCGCCAGCGCCATTGAGTTCAACCAGGACACCCGAAGCCTGCCGCTGGGCCGAGCCATGCAAGTGCTCGAAGACCCAACCGATGCCCTCACCATCGCCGAAGTAAGCTCCCCCGCCTACGCTGCGCAATTCAAGCACCATGACAAAGCCACCCTCAATGCCGGCTATTCGCGGTCGGTGTTCTGGCTCAAGGTCGACCTGCATTACATGGCCAAAGACCCCCGCGCACCGCGTACCTGGTTCCTGGAGTTGGCTTACCCACCGCTGAATCATCTGGACCTGTACCAGAACGATGGCACCGGCAACTATCGGCTGGCCATCCGCACCGGCAGTGCGCTGCCTTTTTCCAGCCGTGAAGTCAGCCAGAGCAACTACCTGTTCAAGCTCAATTTTGTGCCTGACCAGCAGCAAACACTCTACCTGCGCCTGCAAAGTGAGGGCTCGATCCAGGCGCCGCTGACGCTCTGGTCCGGCACCGCTTACCTGGAGCAACAACCGTTGCGCCTGTCTGTGCTTGGGGTGATCTACGGCGTATTGCTGGGGATGCTGGTCTACAACCTGTTCATCTACCTGAGCGTGCGCGACACCAGCTACCTGTATTACATCCTCTATATCGCCTCGTTTGGCCTGTACCAACTCTCGGTCAATGGCGTGGCGGTGCAGTACTTCTGGCCCAACAACCCGTGGTGGGCGAATGCGGCGGTGCCGTTGCTGATCGGTTCGGCGGCGCTGTTCGGCAGCCTGTTCGCCCGTAGCTTCCTGCATACCGCGCAGCACAGCCGCTGGCTCAACCGGGTCTTGCTGACACTGGCGGTGTGCGGCGGCGTAGTGATGGCGCTGGCGCTGCTGACCAGCTACGCCCTGGCCTTGCGCCTGGCCACCGGCCTAGCGCTGGTATTCACCGTGACCATCTTCGTCGCCGCCATCAAGGCCTGGTACTGCGGCCAGCGGGTGGCGCGGTATTTCATCATCGCCTGGTCGGCGTTCCTGCTGGGCGGGGTGGTGAACACGCTGATGGTGCTGGGCTACCTGCCCAATGTGTTCCTCACCATGTACGCCAGCCAGATCGGCTCGGCGATTGAAGTGGCGCTGTTATCCCTGGCCCTCGCCGACCGCATCAATGGCATGCGTGAGCAACAGGCGCAGATCCTGTTCGATGCCAGTCAGAAGCTCGAAGTGCTCAACCAGCAACTGGCCCGCAGCAACCGTCTCAAGGATGAATTCCTCGCGACGCTGACCCACGAACTGCGCACGCCCATGAACGGTGTGATCGGCTCCCTTGAGCTGATGCAAACGGTGCCGTTGGACGATGACCTGGCGCAGTACCAGCAAACTGCCGCCGGTTCGGCACGGGACATGATGCGCATGGTCAATGGCATCCTCACGCTCACCGAATTGCAGGCCGGGCGCCTGAGTGCCCAGCCTCGGGTGTTCAGCCTGCGCGGCGTGCTCGACACCTTGCGCCAGCAATTCAACGCCAGCGCCCAAGGCAAAGGCCTGGCATTTTCCATTGATGTGGCCGATGAGCTGCCGGACCGTGTGGTGGGCGACGTCGACAAACTGGTCCAGTGCCTGGATTGCTTGCTGGACAACGCTTTCAAGTTCACCCGCGAAGGCTCCGTGCGCCTGCGCGTGGTAGGTGTGCCTCACAGTGACGGTGGTGTGCGCCTGAGCTTCATTGTTACCGACACCGGTATTGGTTTCGCCTTCCTCGACGAGGCCACCTTGTACCAGCGCTTTTTCCAGCTCGATGGCTCCATGACCCGCGAATACGGCGGCCTGGGTATCGGCTTGGCCATCTGCCGGCAATTGATCGAGTTGTTGGGCGGGCGCCTTACCCATCATTCCGAGCCGCACAAGGGCAGCCGCTTCCAGCTGGACGTGAAAGTCAGCCCGGTGCCGCCCGAGGCAAAACCGGCGCCCGATCGGCAGCGCGCGCCCCAGGACTGCGCGGTATTGCTGGTGGATGACAACAGCGTCGGCCAGTTGGTGGTGCGTGGCATGTTGCTCAAGCTGGGTTACCGAGTGAAAACCGTGGACGGTGGTCCGGCTGCGTTGGCGGCCTTGCAGGGGCAAAACTTCGACGCCGTCTTGTTGGACATACCTGAAGGCGGTTTCTCGTTGTGTTGTCAGATTCGTGCGCTGCCTGGCGGCAGTGAATTGCCGGTGATCGCCTTGAGTACCTCGCTGAATACCTCCGAGCGCGAGCGCTGCCATGGCGTCGGCATCACCGAGCGCCTGGCCAAGCCGGTGCGCTTCGAGGCGTTACAGGCGGTACTGGAGCGCCACTTGTTAAACGCGTTAGACGGCGAACGCGCCGGGCATTCGGCGCGTATGCCACTTTTTTAACCCGGATGACGGTGCTTAACTGAAAAAACCGGCCTCAATCGATCTGCGCCTTTATGGGTAGGTGTGCATTCGACAGGGCCTTTTTTCCAGGAGGCCCGTCATGAACCTGCATCAGTTCGCCGAAACCCACGACGTCACCAACCAGCCGCCCTCCTTGGACGGCACCAACCTGTACCGCATCGACGTGCCGCTGCAAGAGTGGTCGCGGCGCTTTGGCGCCGGCTGGGCGCAGGCGCGCATCGATGCGTACGGGGTGTTGGCCGGCGGGCCGCTGATGGAGGCCGGGTTCCTGGCCAACCAGAACAAACCGGTGTTCAGCAGCCATGACCGGTATGGCCATCGCATCGATCTGGTGGAGTTTCACCCGGCCTACCACGAGCTGATGCGCACTGCGGTCGAGCATGGCCTGCCGTCGCTGCCGTGGGCCCATCCACAATCCGGCGCCCATGTGGCGCGTGCTGCCATGACCTACCTGCACAGCCAGGCTGAGGCCGGCACCGGCTGCCCGCTCACCATGACCTTCGCCTGCGTCCCGGCCCTGCGCCTGCAACCCGACCTGGCGAAGACCTGGCTGCCGAAAATCCTCAGCACCCAATACGACCCGCGCAATGTCGGCATTGCCCACAAGACCGGTGCAACCATCGGCATGGCGATGACCGAGAAACAGGGCGGCACCGACGTGCGCGCCAACACCACCCGCGCCTATCCGGTGGGCGCGGGCGGGCCTGGGCAAGCCTATGAACTGGTGGGCCACAAGTGGTTCTGCTCTGCGCCGATGTGCGATGCCTTCCTGACTCTGGCCCAGACCGACAAAGGCCTGACCTGTTTCCTGCTGCCCCGGCACCGCCCGGATGACACCCGCAACGAGTTCTACATCCAGCGGCTGAAAAACAAACTGGGCAACTGCTCCAACGCCTCCAGTGAAGTGGAGTTTCGCGGGGCCCTGGCCTGGATGATCGGTGAAGAGGGGCGTGGCGTGCCGACCATCATCGAGATGGTCGCCATGACCCGTTTCGATTGCATGGTGGGCTCCAGCGCCTTGATGCGCCAGGCGTTGACCCAGGCCAGCCATCATTGCGCCCATCGTCTGGTGGGTGGTCGCGTACTCAGCGAGCAACCGCTGATGCAAAACGTGCTGGCCGACCTGGCCCTGGAAAGCGAAGCCTCGCTGGCCTTGAGCATGCGCATGGGCTGCGCCCTGGACAACCTGGGCGATGAGCGGGAAGCCAAGTTCGCTCGGCTGGTGACGGCGGTGGGCAAGTATTGGATCTGCAAGCGCGCCCCGGCGATGATCAACGAAGCCGCCGAATGCATGGGCGGTGCGGGCTACGTGGAGGACAGCATTCTGCCGCGTTTGTACCGTGAGGCACCGGTGAATTCGACGTGGGAAGGTTCCGGCAACGTGCAATGCCTGGACGTGCTGCGCGCACTGTCCAAAGAGCCCGGCGTGCTGGAGGCGTTGTTTGTCGAACTCGGTGATGGGCATGGCGACAAGCAGCTGGCGCGGCACATCGAGCAACTGAAGTCGGCGTTCATGGACACCCAGGACATCCAGTACCGCGCGCGGCAGTTGACCGAGGATATTGCTGTGGCGCTACAGGCCAAGTTGTTGCTGGAGGCCGGTCATGCGGCGGTCAGCGATGGCTTTATCGCCAGCCGTTTGGGCCAGTCGTCTGGCCGGGCATATGGCACCTTGCCGCGAGGCGTTGATGTCGAAGCCATCGTCGCGCGCTCAAGCCCCACTGTATCTGAATAAACACGGTCCAAATGTGGGAGGGGGCTTGCTCCCGATGGCTGAGTGTCAGTCAGCCTATCTATAAACTGACCCACCGCTATCGGGAGCAAGCCCCCTCCCACAGGGATTGCAGCAATCTTGAGAGGGCACTCCAATTCAAGGTTTGCGTCTGACAGGGATACAGGCAAGATAAAGGCCTGCAAGTCAGAACACAGGATGCTTACCGTGACCGAAGCTTTTGTTGTCGTTCAAACCGCCGAAGAGGCCGTGGATCGGCTGGCGGCCCTGCATGAGCGTGCCACCGGCGCGCTCAATCAAGCCCTCAAGCAATACCTCAAGGACCGCGTCGAACCCGACGCCGCACAACGTGCGCTGTTTCGCTACCCGGAACTGCGCCTGACTTACCACTGCCACGGCGAAGTCCCACAGACTACCCGGGCGTATGCCAAGGTCCAGCTACCGGGGACCTACAGCGTTACCGTTACTCATCCTGCGGCGTTCCGTAAGTATTTGCTGGAACAACTGGTGCCGCTGATGCACGACTTCACCGTGACCGTGGAAGTGGGCGTCAGCCAGCAGAACATTCCGTACCCCTACGTGGTGGAGCAGGGCGACGAACTGGCCGGCTCCGGTGTGACCGCCGCGACCTTGGCGCGCGTGTTCCCCAGCACCGACCTGTCGGCCGCCACCGATGGCATCGCCGACGGCCTCTACGACTGGGAAAACACCGACCCGCTGCCGCTGGCGCTGTTCGATGCGGCGCGCGTGGACTTTTCCCTGCGCCGGCTGGTGCATTACACCGGCAGCGACTGGCGCCATGTGCAGCCGTGGATCCTACTGACCAACTACCACCGCTATGTCGACCAGTTCATCCTGCATGGCCTGGAACAACTGCGCAGCGACCCGCGTTTTATCCGCATGGTGCTGCCGGGCAACGTCATCATCGACAAGAGCATGGACCACGGCGAAGCCTCGGCGATTGCCGCGGGCGTGGTGTGGCACCGCTACCAGATGCCGGCCTATCACCTGCAGGCCAGCGATGGCCACGGCGTGACCTTGGTGAACATCGGTGTCGGCCCGTCCAACGCCAAGAACATCACCGATCACCTGGCGGTGCTGCGTCCACACTGCTGGCTGATGATTGGCCACTGTGGCGGCCTGCGCCAATCCCAGACTATCGGCGACTACGTACTGGCCCACGCCTATATGCGCCGCGACGGGATTCTCGATCGGGTGGTACCGCCGAACATTCCGATCCCGGCCCTGGCCGAAGTGCAGATGGCCTTGCAGCAGGCGGCGGCGAATGTCACCGGTGAGAAAGGCGAAGAGCTGAAAAAACGCCTGCGTACCGGCACCGTGCTGACCTACGACGACCGCAACTGGGAGCTGCGTTGGGCCCAGGAACGACCGTTGATCAACCTCTCCCGCGCCGTGGCGGTGGACATGGAAAGCGGCACCATCGCCGCCCAAGGCTACCGCTTGCGCGTACCGTACGGCACATTGCTGTGCGTGTCGGACAAGCCGCTGCACAGTGAGATCAAGCTGCCGGGCTCGGCCAACGCGTTCTATGAACGTGCGGTCAGCCAGCATTTGAAGATCGGCATCGAGGCGGTGGACTTGTTGCGCACCGAACTCAATTCGCTGCACTCGCGCAAACTGCGCAGCTTCGACGAGCCGCCGTTCCGCTAAGCGGTTGGGATGGTTATTTAGCGGTCAGGCCACTAGCATTGTCGGTCCTGACCGTTAGATGTTCCTTTGCCATGTCCCGTCCCAGCCGTCCCGATCCGCGCCGCCCTGGCGTGAAACCTCCGTATTCTGCCGCGCGCCGTGTTGCCAAGGCGCCACCGGCCGAGCCGAAGTTGATCCTGTTCAATAAACCCTTCGATGTGCTGACCCAGTTCAGCGACGAAGGCGGGCGCGCGACGCTCAAGGATTTTATCGACATCCCCGGCATCTACCCGGCAGGCCGCCTGGACCGTGACAGCGAAGGCCTGTTGCTGCTGACCAACGATGGCCAGTTGCAAGCGCGTATCGCCGATCCCAAGCACAAGCTGGCGAAAACCTACTGGGTGCAGGTGGAGGGCGAACCCACCGAAGAGTTGCTGCAACGCCTGCGCGAGGGGGTAGAACTCAACGACGGCAAAACCCTGCCCGCCGAGGCCCGGCGTTTGGACGAGCCTGAGTTGTGGCCGCGCAACCCGCCGGTGCGCTTTCGCAAAAACCTACCGACTTACTGGCTTGAGCTGGTGATTCGAGAGGGGCGTAACCGCCAGGTACGACGCATGACCGCCGCCGTGGGCCTGCCGACCTTGCGTCTGGTGCGGGTGCGTATCGGCGATTGGACAATCGACGGCCTGGACCAAGGCCAATGGAAGGAAGTCCCGGCGCGTTTATAAGGCGCCGGACTCGATCAGGCCGATCACCACGCTCTTGATGATGAACGCGGCCACGCCCAGGCCCAGCACGAAAAACAGGATGAACGAGCCAAAGCGCCCGGCCTTGGATTTCTTCGCCAGGTCCCAGACGATAAAGCCCATGAAAATGATCAGGATAGTGACCAGGCCGGTCATCATCCATTCTTCGAACAGGGCGGGGTCGATGTTGTTCATGGGCTCTTCCAACGGGGCAGGCGGCAAGTATACGGCAGTGCCACAGGCGCAACATTGACCTGGATCGAAGTGCGTTCCAATTGTGGGAGGGGGCTTGCTCCCGATGGCGGTGTGTCAGTCAGCTAATCTGTGGCTGACGCACCGTCATCGGGAGCAAGCCCCCTCCCACAGTTGACCTTCACCGATCTTAAGTACGCAGGTGGGTCAGCGGCAATTCGGTGCTGTTGAGCACCTGGTTCAGCACAAAGCTCGACCGCACGCTGGTCACGCCTTCAATGCGAGTGAGGTGGCCCAGCAGCAGTTTTTGATAGTGGTCCATGTCCGGCACCACCACTTTCAACTGATAGTCCGCATCCATCCCCGTCACCAAACTGCACTCCAGTACCTGGGGCAGGGTGCGGATGGCCGCTTCGAAGTTCTCGAAGCGCTCGGGAGTGTGGCGGTCCATGCCGATCAGCACATAGGCCGTGAGGCTCAGGCCGAGCATCTTGCGGTCGAGCAGGGCGACTTGGCGCGCGATGTAGCCGTCGTCTTCCAGCTGCTTGACCCGGCGTGAGCAGGGCGAAGGCGACAGGCCGATACGCTCGGCCAACTCCTGGTTGGAGATCCTCGCGTCGCGCTGCAATTCCGCCAAAATACTCAAGTCGTATCGGTCAAGCTTGCTCATCGGGTTGGCCTTTGTCGTAACTATTGCGGTGAATTATCCATGAAGGGTTAAAAATTGCGCAAGCACTGTTTATTGACGCAATCTTCGCAATCATCTGTCGGGCGCGGGCCTGTATCTTTATCAACAGAATCACCGCCTGGACAACAGTCCACAGCAGCTCGCCCAATCAGGCTTGCTGCGGCCGCCACCCCAGCAGGGTTGAGCCGGCCTCCAGGCTGCACACTGTCCACAAGACGGCGTGAGGTGAGCCAACGTCAAAAGCGTTGAGCACGGACGAAGTTCTCAAGGGGTGGCCGACGGGTCACCCCTTTTCTTTTGCCTTAAGAAAATTGTTCTCGTGACTGATAACCTGTCTCAGAACCGGGCGAGGCTTTTCCAGTCTCATCTATGAGGCTGGACGTTCTAGGCCCTTATCCGCAGTGAGGAATAGCATGAAGCGCATCTGGCGTATGGCAGGTGTAGGTTTGCTGATGGTCACCGTCGGCACGCAAGTGATGGCCGAAGACCCGCGCCCTGAAGGGGGCGGCCAGCATGAAAGAGGGCCGGAGGGCGGTCGGCAAGGTCAAGGTAACGAACAGCCGCGCCCAGCACCGCAGCCTGCGAATAACCTGCCGATCCAGGGTCGCCCCGATACCGTGCGCCAGACCCAGGAGCCGCGTCAGGGTTACTACCGTGACATTCCTCGACGCAACGACGACAACCGGAATTGGGAGGCCGGCGGCCCCGGCTCGCGTCCGGGCAACAACGGCGGCGGCTATAACAACGGCCATCCCGGCGATAACCGCTGGCCTGGCCGCCCCGATGGGCATGGCAATGGCTGGGGCCCCGGCCCGCAATATCGTCCCGGTTATACCGTCGACCGCTTCCCCGACCGCAATTACCGCGTGCCGTACCGTGGCCAGGATTACTTCTTCTCCGGCGGCTACTGGTACCGCCCTCAAGGCCCGCGCTATGTGGTCGTGGCGCCGCCGTATGGCATCCGTGTGCATTACTTGCCGGACTACGCGCGCGAAGTGTGGGTCGGTGGCTCGCTGTTGTTCCTGGCCGCCGGCGCCTACTACGCCTACGAACAAAGCACCCAGCAATACGTGGTGGTGCAACCGCCGACGCAAGTGCCAGCGCCGCAGCCAGCACCGCAAGGCAATGGTTATGACGTGGTGGCCTATCCCACCAACGGGCAGTCACCGGCGCAAGTCCAGCAGGATGGTTACGACTGTTATCGCTGGGCGGTGCAACAAAGCGGCTTCGACCCGCAGGCGGTCACCTACGCCCCTGACCCGGCGGTGGTGCAAACCTACCGCCAGGCCCAGGGCAACTGCCTGAGCAGTCGCGGGTATCAGGTGCAATAGAGGCAGCTGCAAGCTTCAAGCTTCAAGCTTCAAGTTTTTAGCTTCAGGCTTGCGGCTTATAGCTTGCAGCGTGTACCTGATCCGCAGGATCCGCATGCACCAGCACTTCGGCGCGCGGGTAGGCTGCGTGAATGGCATCGGCGGCCTGGTCGCTGATGCCGTGGGCCACTGACAGCGTCAACTCCCCCGGCAACTCCAGGTGCAACTGCACAAACCAATGGTTGCCGGAGATGCGCGTGCGCAAGTCATGGGCTCCCAGCACCCCCGGTACGCCTCGGGCCAGTTCCAGCATGTGCTGGCTGACGTCCGGCGGCAGTTCCTCGTCCATCAACACCGCAAAGCTTTCCTTGGCGATCTGGATCGCGCTCCACAAAATGTAGGCGGCGATGCCCAGGCCGAACCAGGCGTCGACCTGATGAAAGCCCATGCCCGCCAGCACCAACGCCACCAGGATGCTGCCGTTGAGCAGCAGGTCAGAGCGATAGTGCAGCGAATCCGCCCGCACGGCGCTGGAGCCGGTTTCGCGCACAACCCGGTGTTGCAGCATCAGCAGTGCCACGGTCAGCACCAGGGAAAACACGATCACCCCAATGCTCAGCCATGGCGCGCCGACCGGTTCCGGATGCTGCAAACGCTCGTAGGCCTGCAAGGCGATCAATACCGCACTGCCGCCAATAAACAACGCCTGGGCCATGCCCGCCAGCGACTCTGCCTTGCCGTGACCATAACGATGATCGTCATCGGCCGGGCGCAGGGCGTAATGCACCGCCAGCAGGTTCAGCAGCGAGGTCACGCCATCGAGCAGGGAGTCGGTCAGTCCGGCGAGCATGCTCACCGAGCCGCTGAGCCACCAGGCGATGGCCTTTGTAACGATCAGCGCACAGGCCACACCCACCGAGGCGCGGGTGGCCAGGCGTAACAGCCGGGCGTGTTCGGGACTGCTGGTCATAAACGTTCCTTAGGCGGCGGGTTGCAGGCCCAGGGACGCAAGTTGTTGCACGCTGCCCTTAAACTGGATCATGCGCGGGTCGTCCAGCGGCAGGGTGCGGCCGGTTTCCTTCTGGATGATGCTTTGCAGCTTGGCGTTGTCGACCTTACCGTCGGCGCCGATGGCTTCGTGGAGTTTTTCCGGGTCGACCTGGGCGGTCTTGCCGGGTTCGAAGTAGATCGCGCCCGTGGCGAAGTCGACGCCGAATGCGATCAAGCCAGGGATCACGTAGAACAACAGGCCCACGGCATCGAGCACGGCAATGGTCGGGTCGATCTTGCCGTCGATCTGGCCACGGCGGTCCGGGTAGAAAATCGAACCGCAGGCCGTCAGTTGGCTCAGCAGGGTGACGGCGAGGACACCGCCGATGACACGGGAAGCGATACGCATGGAGACTCTCCTGAACACGGTTGAGAGGGGACTATATAGCACTGCCATTGAGACCATCATCGGCATCCGGCAGTTCGCCGTTATACTCGCCGCTCTGCTTTGGAGCCAGTATGAATTCGTTGCCAATCGATGATGTTTTACCCGCCCTGCGTGACGCCTTGGCGAATCGCCATGAAGCCGTGCTGGAAGCGCCGCCCGGCGCCGGTAAAACCACCCGCGTACCCTTGGCCTTGTTGAATGAGCCTTGGCTGGCCGGGCAGACCATCCTGATGCTCGAACCCCGGCGTTTGGCCGCTCGCGCCGCCGCGGAACGGTTGGCCAGCGAACTGGGCGAAAAGGTCGGTGAAACCGTCGGCTATCGCATCCGCCTCGACAGCAAGGTCGGGCCCACTACGCGTATCGAAGTGGTCACCGAAGGCATCCTCACCCGCCGTCTGCAGGACGACCCGGCACTGGACGGTGTGGGCTTGCTGATCTTCGACGAATTCCACGAGCGCAGCCTCGACGCCGACCTGGCGCTGGCCCTGAGCCTGAACGGCCGCGATGTGTTTCGCGACGAGCAACCGCTGAAAATCCTGCTGATGTCCGCTACCCTCGAAGGCGAGCGCCTGGCCAGCCTGCTGGACGACGCGCCGATCCTGCGCAGCCAGGGGCGCATGTTCCCGGTGCAGATGCGCTGGGGCCGACCGTACCAGCCCGGTGAATTCATCGAGCCGCGCGTGGTGCACACCATCCTCGAAGCCCTGCACGATGAAACCGGCAGCGTGCTGGTGTTCCTACCGGGCCAGGCGGAAATTCGCCGGGTCAACCAGCAACTGGCCGACGCCCTGGGCGATCGCAGCGATGTGTTGCTGTGCCCGCTGCATGGCGAACTGGACCTCAACGCCCAGCGCGCGGCCATCGATCCTGCCCCTGCCGGTAAACGCAAAGTGGTACTCGCCACCAACATTGCCGAGACCAGCCTGACCATCAACGGCGTACGCGTGGTGATCGATGCCGGGTTGGCGCGCGTGCCGCGCTTCGACCCCGGCAGCGGCATGACCCGTCTCGACACCCAGCGCATCTCCCGCGCCAGCGCCACCCAGCGCGCGGGCCGGGCCGGGCGATTGGAACCGGGGGTGTGTTATCGGTTGTGGTCCGAAGACCAGCATGAAGGCCTGGCCGCGTATGGCAGTGCTGAAATCCTTGCGGCTGATCTTGCAGGTTTGGCCCTGCAGCTGGCGCGATGGGGCGTCACGCCCACGCAGCTGGTTTGGCTCGACGTGCCACCGACCGCCGCGTATGCCCAGGCCCAGGATTTGCTGGTGCGCCTCGGGGCTCTGAATGAAGAAAAGCTCACCGCTCATGGCCAGAAGATGGCCGAGTTGCCGGCCCATCCACGCATCGCCCATTTGCTGCTGCGCGGGCAGGACCTGGGGCTGGCGGCCACGGCCTGTGATGTCGCGGCACTGTTGGGCGAGCGCGATATTTTGCGCGGCGGCGGCGCCGATTTGCACAGCCGCCTGGCGCTGATGTCCGGCGAAGAGCGCGCGCGCGGTACTCAAGGTGGCGTGCAGCGCGCCAAGCAACTGGCACGGCAATACCGTGGCTATTTAAGGGGCAAGGCGACTCAGCCGGTGGCCGACCCCGACCACCCGCGCTGGCTCGGTGCCTTGCTGGCGCTGGCCTACCCGGACCGTGTCGCCCAGCAACGTCGCCCCGGTGGTGCCGAATACCGCTTGGCCAACGGCCGCGCCGCGCTGTTCGCCGAGGCCGACAGTTTGATGAAGCAGCCTTGGTTGGTGATCGCCGACCTCGGCAGTCGCCAGGGCCAGCGCGAAGAACGCATCTACCTCGCGGCAGATTTTGACCCGACGCTGTTCGACACGGTCCTCGCCGAACAAGTGCGCAACGTCGATCAACTGGACTGGGACGAGCGCGAAGGCGTGCTGCGTGCCGAACGCCAGCGCAAAGTCGGTGAGCTGGTGCTCAGCCGCGAACCGCTCTCCGGTCTCGACGAATCCGCGCGCAGCCAGGCGCTGGTCAACCTGGTGCGGCGCAAAGGCCTGGAGCTATTACCCTGGACCCCGGAACTGCGCCAATGGCAATCCCGCGTCCTGCTGCTGCGCCAGTTGGACGCCGGCAAAACCAACGAATGGCCTGACGTCAGCGACAGCGCCTTGCTCGCCGGCCTGGAGCATTGGCTGATGCCCTACCTGGGCAACGTCTCGCGCCTGAGTCATTTCGCCAACCTGGATATTTCCAGCTACCTGCACAACCTGTTGCCCTGGCCGCTGCCCCAGCGCCTGGACGAGCTGGCGCCACAGCATGTGAAAGTGCCATCTGGTTCATCGGTGCGTTTGGACTACAGCGAACAACCGCCGATCCTGGCGGTGCGTTTGCAGGAACTGTTCGGCCTGGCCGACACCCCGCGCATTGCCGGCGGGCGCCAGGTGGTGAAGTTGCACCTGCTGTCGCCAGCGCGACGGCCGGTGCAGGTGACGCAGGACCTGGCGAACTTCTGGCGCAGTACCTATGCCGAGGTGAAGAAGGATCTGAAGGGCAGGTATCCCAAGCATTACTGGCCGGATGATCCGCTGATAGCCGAGCCTACCGCGCGGATCAAACCCCGAAAGTCGTAACGCTAAGGATCCCAATGTGGGAGGGGGCTTGTTGTGTGGGTTATTGCGCGGCAGGCAGCAGGAACCGGGCGATCACCGGCATATGGTTGGAAATACGCAACGTATCCTCCTGCCTCACCTTGGCCTCCACTCGCTTGATTCGCGGGCTGTAGAACAGGTAATCCAGCGTACGATCCGGGCCATCGATGCTCGGGTCATTGGGAAAATGCGTCAGCCATTTCTCACGATCAATCCCGCTGGATTGGCTGTTGCTCGGGATCATCGGGTACTTGTCCCACAATAAATGCAGCTCACTGTCCGGCGAATACTGCCCGCGCTTACCCGCATCCAAACGCAGGAATTGCCCCAGGGGCAGCAGGTTGAAATCGCCGCCGATCAGCCAGGGCGTGCCACGGCCTTCGAACTTGTCCAGCAACTTCACCGTGGTTTGTACCTGTTCCTGCACCGCGCTGCGCCCAGGCGCGTCACCGTCCAGGCGGGTATTGAGCACCGCCAGTTGGCCGCCGTCGCTCAGCGGCAGGTAGGTCAACAGCATGGCCGGTTTGGGTTGGAACTGGCGGCTGATGATATTGGCCTCGGGTGCCGGCAATTGCAGGCGTTCGGCGTGTTCGATCTGGTAGCGGCTCAGGGTCGCCAGCTTGCGGCCGACGCTGCCGAAGATATGCCGGTCGGGCACGAAGTCGGCTTTCCAGTCGAAGGCTTGGGCGCTGCATGGGTAGAGGTCGACCAGGCGTTCCTGCAAAAGCGCTAGCTGGTCCTGATAGTGGGAAGGCTTGGCGTTTTCGTCGAGTTCCTGCAAGAGCAGGATGTCGGGTTGTTCGTCACGAATCACCCGCGCCACTTCGTCGAGGCTGACGGCCATGTCTTCAACGGTGGGGCGTTCGTCCGGGCCGCTGCCGTCGGCGGTGTCGTACCAGAACACGTAGTTCTTGCCGGCCAGGTATTGCACGTTCCAGGTCATGACCTTGAGCGCCTGCCCCGGCAACAGGGTCGGCGCACGGGGCGCGACGCAGCTGACGGGCAGGGTTTCCTTGGCGGCGGGGCGCCAGGTCAGGCTGTAGATCAGGGCCGTCAGCAGGCCCGCAACGATCAGCAGGCCCAGCAGGGTGATGCGCAATAAACGGGTCATCGGCTCGGCTTATGGCGTTTCAGGAGTGGCGTGGAGCATATCACCGTGCGTCGGCATCGCCACCGATCAGCATGAATAAACGGAACAGCACCACGCTAGTGAACAGTTGCAGGAAGCTGTGGGCGCTGTCCATCAGCAGCCCCAGCAGCGGCGCGGGATTGGGATATGCCGCCACACTGGCGCCTTTGAGCAGCCACAGGGGCGTCATCACACACAACAGGCACACCAGGATTCGCCAGAAATGCCCACGGGTCAGGCGCAAACTTTCCTTCATCGCCTCCAGCGCCGGCATGCCGCGCAGCACCAACAGGTACTCGGCGAAGGCCAACACCACCATCAGCCACAGGCCCGGCAGAAAATACAGCGACAGGCCCAGCAAAATCAGAAGGGTGCTCATGGCGGTCAGCAGCGCGAAGCGTGGCCACAGGGTCAGGGCCATGGCCCAGATGTCCTTGGTGCGCGGCGACTCGCCACGGGTGCGGGCGTCAAGGAACAGGATCAACGCGCCGGTGTACAGCGGGTACACCAGCAACCCCACCACTACGCTGTAGCCGGGGAAGGCATCCGGGCCGAGCACATGGTCGAGCACCTGTTGCAGCAGGGCTTCGAGGATCACCAGCGGCAGGCACAGCTGGACGATGGCACCCAGGTTGCCTCGGGTAAAACGGAAGGAGTCGCGCAATACGTCTAACGGATTCATCAGGTTCATCGCAGGCCTAAAAGCAAGGGCAACACTTTAACCGATCATGGCCAGCGGTAAGCAAACGTAAACCTTGAGTAAAGACCATTGAAACAACTGGTAACACCCCCATAACTAGGACGCACCTGGCCTGATCACAGGCAGGACCACGATTTCTACCGGCAATCTAACGAGGTCGCCATGAACAGCGAAGAGCAAACCCTGATCGATGGACTGTTTTCACGGTTGCAGCAAGCCGAAACGGACTCAGCCCCGCGCGATGCGCAAGCAGAAGCACGGATCAAGGAGCACATGACTCGCCAACCGGCCGCCGGGTACTACATGACCCAGTCGATCCTGGTGCAGGAACACGCGCTCAAGAGTCTCGACGCGCAGAACAAGCAACAGGCGCAGCAGATCCAGCAATTGCAGGATGAGTTGCAGCGGGCCAAGTCCGCGCCCCCGGCCCCGGCAAGCAGCGGTGGTTTCCTGTCGAGCATCTTTGGTGGCGGTTCCCGTGACCCGCAACCGGCCCAGAGTGCTCCGGCCTCGTCGGGCGGTGGCTGGCGTGAACCGGCGCGGCCGTCCTTTGGCCAGCCAGCGCCGCAACAGAACTATCAACAGCCACAACAACCGGCCGCCGCCCCCATTGGCAGCGGGTTCCTCGGTGGCGCGATGAAAACCGCCGCGGGCGTGGCCGGCGGTGTGTTGCTGGCCGAAGGTATCAGCAGCCTGTTCAACCACAACTCGCAACAGCCGCAGGTCGTGGAAGAAATCATCCGTGAAGAGCCGGCGCCCGCCAGTGACAACGGCAACTGGGGCAACGACGACCAGAAGTTCGCCGGCAATGACAGCTGGGGCAACGACAATGCCTCGGACAGCTTTGCCGATAGCGACTATTCCGACGATTCTTCCTCCTTCGGCGACGACGATTCCTTCGTCTGACCCTCCCGGTCCGGGGCGCTGAGCCGCCCCGGTCTGATTTTTCCCGGTAACGTTCTCGCGGCTGGCATACTGGCACCCTTTCCGGGCCCGGCGCCTGGCTGTCATGAGGAAGTGCGGTGAAGAAAATTGCAGTGTTCGCCGATGTACAAAACCTCTACTACACCGTCCGCCAGGCCTATGGCTGCCATTTCAACTACGCCGCCCTGTGGGCTGATATCGGCTCGCGTGGGCAGATCGTCGAGGCCTATGCGTATGCCATCGACCGCGGTGACAGCAAGCAGCAGCAGTTCCAGCAGATCCTGCGCAACCTGGGCTTTACGGTAAAACTCAAGCCGTATATCCAGCGCAGCGACGGTTCGGCCAAGGGCGACTGGGACGTGGGCATCACCATCGACATCATGGACGCCGCCGACCACGTCGACGAAATTGTGCTGGCCTCGGGTGACGGCGACTTCGACATGCTGCTCGACCGCATCATCCACAAGCACGGCGTCGAAGCCGTGGCCTACGGCGTACCGGGGCTGACGGCCAACTCACTGATACGTGCCGCCAGCCGCTACGTGCCAATCGAAGGCGCGCTGTTGCTTAAATAAGCGCTGCGGCTCAATACATAAATGGTTAGACGGAGTTGGAACAGGTTTGGAACGTATAGCGGTCATCGACTTTGAAACCACCGGCATCACCCCGAGCAGCCATTGCCGGGCCACGGAAATCGCGGTGGTTATCCTCGAGCGTGGCCAGATCGTGGACCGCTACCAGAGCCTGATGAACGCAGGCGTGCGCGTGCCGGGCTTTATCGAACAACTCACCGGCATCAGCAACGCCATGCTGCGCAGCGCCCCGCCGGCCGAGCGGGTGATGAACGAAGTCAACGAATTCGTCGGCACCACGCCGCTGATGGCGCACAACGCCGCGTTCGACCAGAAGTTCTGGGACTTCGAACTCGGCCTGATCCGCCGCACCCGCCTGCAAAAATTCGCCTGCTCCCTGCTGTTGGCCCGCCGCCTGATGCCGACTGCGCCCAACCACAAGCTCGGCACCCTCAACGCCTACGCGAAACTGCCCCACACCGGCCAGGCTCACCGAGCGCTGGCGGATGCGGAAATGGCCGCCAACCTCACGGCACACCTGGCCCAGGAACTGCGGCGTACCCATGGCTTGCGCGAACTGTCCCACGACCTGCTGTGCACCCTGCAGAAAGTGCCGGCGGCGAAGATCAATGAGCATCTGAAGAAGCATCGCGGGTTCTGACAGAACAACGCCGTTCAAAAAAATGTGGGAGGGGGCTTGCTCCCGATTGCAGTGTGTCAGCCAGTACATCTGGTGACTGACACTCAGCTATCGGGAGCAAGCCCCCTCCCACATTGGTTATCTGTCGTTCATCGAGGCTGCACAGACTCCAACGCCCGATTCACCGCCCGCTGCTGCACATCCATCGCCTCACCCGACGAGTGCGCAGTGCCCACCGCGCAGCTCAGCAAATCCGCCGCATTTGCTGGCGATTAAAAACCGCCCTCTGGTATCTGTTCAGTTATTCCGGGGCGAAGAAAAGGACGCTGACTAAATGAGAACTGAGATCAGCGAAAAGGTGATTCAGCTATTCGTCGATATCATCGGTTTCATCGACCGAAGCCAGATTACGGAGCAAACGGACTTCATCCATGACTTCAAGCAGATAGTCGATTTGATTGTTGAACGCTCGAATTTGCAGTGCGGCCACTGACGCCATCGGGAGCAAGCCCCCTCCCACATTTTGAATGTATTCACAAATCAAACTGTGGGAGGGGGCTTGCTCCCGATGGCGGTAGATCAGCCACCATTTCTGCCATTGGTTTCCAACTGCCCCAACGGCACCCGCCGCTCTATCGCGCTCGACAAAATAATCGAGGTCTTGCTGAACCCGAACTTCGCCAGCCGATTGATCAAACTCTCCAACTCCGGCATCGAGCCCACCGCCGCCTGCATGATCACGCACGGATCGCCCGTCACCCGGTGGCATTCAGTCAGTTCGGGGATTTCGGCCAGTGCGTCATACACCTTCTGGCTGCCATGGTTGGTCAGCCGCAGTTCAATCACGCACTGAATCGGCAAACCCACTTTCGACATATCCACCTTGGCCTGGTACCCGGTGATCACCCCACTGGCTTCCAGCTTGGCCACGCGTTCGGCCACGGCGGGGGCGGAGAGGTTTACCGTGCGGGCCAGTTGCGCGTAGGAGGCGCGGCCGTCTTCGAGCAGGGCGCTGAGGAGCATGCGGTCGTATTTGTCCATGAAAAGGCTCCAGCGCCAGGTGGCTTTCGAAAATATAGTTTATAGCCTTCATAACCATGCTTTGAAAAGTGTATGGGCGGTTTAAACAGGTTTTGTAACTTATGTTTAAAGACCTGCCTTTTTAGAATAAGCATCTCTTATATCTGCCTTCGAGCTGCCCAATGCCTGGCCCACGTCGCTTTCCTTTACCGTTGATCGCCGCCTTTTTTGCGCTGTATGTCATCTGGGGGTCTACCTACCTGGTGATCCGCATCGGCGTTGAATACTGGCCGCCGTTGTTACTGGCGGGGATTCGGTTCTGCACGGCGGGTGCGCTGATGTATGGCTACCTCAGATGGCGCGGGGTGCCGGCGCCGACGTGGCCACAATGGAAGGCCGCCGGGATGATCGGCATTTTGCTGCTCACCTTCGGTAATGGCGGCGTCACGTTGGCCGAACACGCGGGCGTGTCGTCCGGCGTGGCTGCCCTGGCGGTGGCGACCGTGCCGCTGTTCACCTTGCTGTGCGGGTATTTCTGGGGGGCGCGCAACACGCGGTTGGAATGGGCCGGGGTGATCCTGGGAATTGTCGGCATCGCCATGCTCAATATGGGCAGCACCCTGCAATCAAGCCCGGTGGGTGCTGCCTTGTTGTTGTTCGCGGCCGCATCGTGGGCATTCGGGTCAGTGTGGAGTCGGCAGTTGTCGCTGCCCCAGGGCGCGATGGCCAGCGCAGCGGAGATGCTGGTGGCGGGCGTGACATTGTTGATCGGCAGCGCGCTTTCCGGTGAGCACCTGCAGGCCATGCCGCCATTGGAGGGTTGGCTGGCGTTGGCCTACCTGACCGTGTTCGGCTCGATCATCGCCTTCAACGCCTATATGTACCTGCTCAAGCATGTGCGCCCGGCGGCCGCGACCAGCTATGCCTACGTCAACCCGGCCGTCGCAGTGTTGCTGGGGATTGTGTTCATCGGCGAGACCATCGGTTTGGAAGAGGCCTTGGCGATGCTGGTGATTATCAGCGCCGTGCTGTTGATCAGTCTGCCCCAGTGGCGAAAGCCCAAGCCGGAAATAAGGTAAACTGCCGCGCATTACGCCCTTGCGCTGAATTTTTCCTACGGTAAACACATGACTTTCGCCACACTTGGCCTGATCGAACCCTTGCTGCGCGCCCTTGAGACGCTTGGCTACCAGACCCCGACGCCGGTGCAGGCGCAAGCCATTCCGGCGGTGCTGGCCGGTCGCGACCTGATGGCCGCGGCCCAGACCGGCACCGGCAAGACCGCCGGTTTCGCCGTGCCGCTGCTGCAACTGCTGACCGTGGAAGGGCCTAAAGTCGCCGCCAACTCGGCGCGCGCGCTGATCCTGTGCCCGACTCGCGAGCTGGCCGAGCAGGTTCACGCCAGCGTTGCCGAATACGCCCAAAACCTGCCGCTCACCACCTACGCGGTGTACGGCGGCGTCAGCATCAACCCGCAGATGATGAAGCTGCGCAAGGGCGTCGACATACTGGTCGCTACGCCGGGCCGCCTGATCGACCTGTTCCGCCAGAACGCGCTGAAACTCAACCAGCTGCAAACCCTGGTGCTGGATGAGGCCGACCGCATGCTCGACCTGGGCTTCTCCGAAGAACTGGCGAACATCTACCGCATGCTGCCGAAAAAGCGTCAGACCTTGCTGTTCTCCGCGACCTTCTCCGATGACATCCGCCTGCTGGCCGGGCAGATGCTCAACGACCCGCTGACCATCGAAGTCAGCCCGCGCAACGTCGCCGCCAACACCGTGAAGCAATGGGTGGTGCCGGTGGACAAGAAGCGCAAGGCGGAGCTGTTTGTGCACCTGATGCGCAAAGGCCGCTGGAAGCAAGTGCTGGTGTTCGCCAAGACCCGTAATGGTGTGGATGCGCTGGTGGATAAGTTGCAGGGCCTGGGCATCAACGCCGACGGCATCCATGGCGACAAGCCGCAAGCCACGCGCCAGCGGGCGCTGGACCGTTTCAAATCGAGCGAAGTGCAGATCCTGGTCGCCACCGACGTCGCCGCCCGCGGCCTGGACATTGAAGACTTGCCGCTGGTGGTCAACTTCGACCTGCCGATCGTGGCCGAGGACTACATCCACCGCATCGGCCGTACCGGTCGCGCGGGCAACACCGGTGAGGCGATTTCCCTGGTGTGCGCCGATGAAGTCAACATGCTCTCAGCCATTGAGATGCTGACCCGCCAGACCTTGACCCGCCAGATGGAACAGGACTTCGAGCCGGAACACCGCGTGCCGGATACCGATGCCAGCGGTCAAGTGGTGAAGAAGCCAAAAAAACCGAAGAAGCCTAAGGCGTCAGGTGGTGGTAAGCGCAACCTCGGCAAGTGGGTGGACAGTGGTGACGTGGCGCCGTCGGAGCCTTCGATCAAGCCGGTGCGTAAGGTGCCGGTGTTCAATACTGGGCCGCGTAAGAAGAAGTGATTTTGCGGGGTGGCTGATGGCCTCATCGGGGGCAAGCCCCCTCCCACAGTTTGATTTGTGAATACATTCAAAATGTGGGAGGGGGCTTGCCCCCGATGGCGGCTTTGAATTCACCGCAGATCTCAGCGGTTGAGCCACTCCAACATCCCCCGCCCAGCCGCTCTGCCACTGGCAAAACACCCCGTCAGCAAATACCCCCCGGTCGGCGCTTCCCAGTCGAGCATCTCCCCCGCACAAAACACTCCAGGCAATTGCTTGAGCATCAAGCGCTCATCCAGCGCCTCAAACGGCACGCCGCCTGCGGTGCTGATGGCTTCATCCATCGGCCGTGTCTTCACCAACGTCAACGGCAGCGCCTTGATATCCACTGCCAATTGCGCCGGGTCGTTGAAATGCTCAGCAGGTGCCAACTCGCGCAGCAGCGCCGCCTTGACCCCATCCAAACCCAATTGACTGTGCAAATGCTTGCTCATCGAGCGTGAACCGCGTGACTTGGCCAACGCCGCCTGAACCTTGTCCAACGGCTTGCTGGGCAGCAAATCGATATGCACCGTGGCTGAGCCATTACGGTTGATCGCCTCACGAATCGGCGCCGACAGCGCGTAGATCAGGCTGCCCTCAATGCCGGTGGCGGTGATCACGCATTCGCCGAGTCGCGGCTTGTCATCCCCCAGGCCGATGGCGACGTTTTTCAGCGGCGCGCCGGCGAATTTGCTGACCATCAATTCACTCCAGGCCGACACCTCGAAGCCGCAGTTGCTGGGTTGCAGTGCCACGTAAGGCACGCCTTTATCCTCCAGCAGCTTGAGCCACGCGCCGTCGGAACCCAGCCGCGACCAGCTGCCGCCGCCCAGAGCCAGGAGGACTGCATCGCTGCGGACGGTTTTCTCGCCTTCCGGGCTGTGGATAAGTAGGTCGCCGTCGGCATTCCAGCCCAACCAACGGTGCCGGGTGTGGATAACCACGCCTTGGTCACGCAGGCGCTTGAGCCAGGCGCGCAGCAGTGGGGCGGCTTTCATATCCGTAGGAAACACGCGGCCGGAGGTGCCGATAAAGGTCTGGATACCCAGGCCATGAATCCACTCGCACAACGCCTCGGCACCAAACGCCCGCAGCAACGGTGCGATGTTCGGTGCGCGCTCGGCGTAGCGCGACACGAACGCCGGGTACGCTTCTGAGTGGGTGATGTTCATGCCGCCCACGCCGGCCAGCAGGAATTTGCGTCCCACCGACGGCATGCCGTCGTACAGATCGACATGCACTCCGGCCAGGCTCAAGACTTCGGCGGCCATCAGCCCGGCTGGGCCGCCGCCGATGATGGTGACGTGTCGTGAGGAGATGTCGGGCATGGGCAGGGCTACGATCGCGGAAATAAGCCGAGCATTCTACCCGAGGAGCGCGGCGCTGCCTGATCAAAAAACGTACAGCTTCCTACAGGGTATACGGATACAGGCTCTCAGACGCTTACGCTCAAGTTATCCACAGGCCGTTCCACAGGCATTGTGGGTAACGCCCACAGTTCAATGACACCCTGATGACGTCCACACCCGCTGCGCGCTGTGGTGCAGGATGCCGTGGCGGCGGGCCAGGGCCGGGCGATCCTTGCTGTAGCCGCCGCCAATCACGCCCATCACCGGGATGTCGCGGCCCAGGCAATGGCGCATTACGCTTTCATCGCGGGCGGCGACGCCTGCGTCTGTCAGCTTGAGGTAACCGAGGGCGTCATCCTTGTGCACATCGACGCCGGCGTCGTACAGCACCAGGTCCGGTTGGTAGAGCGGCAGCAGGTAGTTGAGCGCGTCATCCACCACGGTGAGGTAGTCGGCATCGCCCATGCCCATGGGCAGCGGGATGTCCCAATCGCTCTGGGCCTTGCGGGCGGGGAAGTTCTTTTCGCAGTGCAGGGACACGGTGATCGCATCCGGTGTGTCGTGGAGAATGCGCGCGGTGCCGTCGCCCTGGTGCACGTCGCAGTCGAATATCAGCACGCGGTTGACCCGGCCGCTGGCCAGCAGGTATTGGCTGATCACCGCCAGGTCATTGAAGATGCAATAGCGCCGACTTCTATTAAAACGTAAATATTTAGGAGGGAAATATAATAAAAACAGAGGATTAGCGTACTTTTTTGCGAAAAGTAGGATTGTAGTCTAGGGTTTATTATAGTTTACCTTAGGAGTGT
>NZ_VFES01000015.1 GCF_007858185.1 Pseudomonas grimontii | reverse complement strand
CACAATGAGCATTCAGCCAAGCCGTTCAAGTGGAATAAAACGGCTGAGGCCATCATTAGCTCGGTACATAAAGCGAAGCTGAGTGTGATAAAAAATAAATTAATGGATTAACCGCTCAAGCCACTAGTGCAAACTCTTAATGCTCGATAAGTATTTTAGTTCCAACGATTTTTTTGACGGGCGCCGGTTTAAGCGTTGCCTTCTCCGGGCGAGAAAACGCCCGGCGGGGCGGGCCGATGGTGGGTGGACGTCGCCTCGGTTGCCTCAGCGGCGCAACTGCATCGCGGCCCGATCGAACGGGGGGAAGCGGGCTCGCTGTTTTTGACGCGCCCCCGGTTGGCCGATCATATGGCCGACGGCGCGACCGTACAACGGCGCGCCAACGCGGTGTTTGCGGCGATGCTCGAAGGCACGTTGACGGTGGCAATCGAAGGGTATTACACGTTGGAAACGCTGCAGCAGGTGCATGAGCGCATCGAAGCACGGCAGCAGATTGGCAAGGCGGTGGTGTGGGTGGACCGAGACCTGCATTAATCGAAGGCGAAAAAAAACCGGCTGATCAGGCCGGTTTGGGGTGCCCCGCGAACAGTGCGGGATTAAGCGTGGTTGTCCAGCAGGCGATCAGCACCGCCTTCAACAATACCGCGTTGCTGCAAACGATCGGCACCGCCTTCGGCCAGGCCACGTTCCTGCAAGCGATCAGCGCCACCTTCGGCAACGCGGTTGCCTTGCAGGCGGTCAGCGCCATCTTCGGCGACGCGGTTGCCTTGCAGGCGATCAGCGCCACCTTCAACAATACCGCGTTGTTGCAGGCGATCAGCGCCACCTTCAACAATACCGCGTTGTTGCAGGCGATCAGCGCCACCTTCAACAATACCGTGTTGTTGCAGGCGATCAGCACCACCTTCGGCAACACGACGTTCCAGCAGGCGATCCGAGCCACCTTCGGCAACACGACTTTCGATCAGGCGATCCGCGCCGCCTTCAGCAACAACAGGGTGGGCAAATGCGTTTGCAGCGAGTACCGAGAAAGCGAGGCTAAGCAAGATTTGGCGTTTCATGATGGTGTGCTCCGAGTGTTTTAGTTGGGTGTTGCCTGGTATGGGTTTGATGTTACGCGTTGCATTTTTTAAGAGAACTTCATTGGGCTGATGGTGACTATCGATGCCAGCGATGGCCCGTTTCAAAGGGCCATCGCCGCGCCGGTCACGGCATCTGTGGCCGTTCCTGGGGGCGCAGGTCGAACACCAGCACCTCGGCATCCTGGCCCTGGCTCAGGCGGATTTGCCGCTCATCGCGCACTCGGGCACCGTCGCCTTCCTGCAAGCGCTGGCCGTTGATGTCCACGCTGCCCCGAGCCACATGGATGTACACGTGGCGATCCGGCGGCAGGTCGAGGGTCGCGGCTTCGTCGCCGTTGAACAGCCCGGCGTACACCCGGGCGTCCTGGCGCACGGTAAGGGAGCCGTCGCTGCCGTCCGGCGAGATGATCAGTTGCAGGCGCCCACGTTTCTGCGCCGCGCTGAAGTGCTCCTGTTGATAGCGCGGCTCGGCACCGGCCACGGCGGGCACGATCCAGATTTGCAGGAAGTGCACGCCCTGGCGTTGGCTGTGGTTGAACTCGCTGTGGGCCACGCCGCTGCCGGCGCTCATCAGTTGCACATCGCCGGGGCGGATCACCGAGCCGGTGCCCAGGGTGTCCTTGTGTTCCAGGGCGCCTTCAAGCACATAAGAGAAAATCTCCATGTCGCGGTGCGGGTGCTGGCCGAAGCCTTTGCCGGCCGCGACGCGGTCGTCGTTGATCACCAGCAGGTCGGAAAAGCCCTGTTCTTCGGGGTTCCAATAGTTGGCGAACGAGAAGGTGTGGAACGACTTCAACCAACCGTGATTGGCGGCGCCGCGTTCGGAAGCTTTGCGAAGGGTCAGCATGGTCTTGTCCTCAAGTGAGCGCGGGCTGCGAGATGCAGGGCGCTTGCGTTGAGAAGAAGATTACTGGTAACCGAAATATTCATTAAGAAGCTGAGATCTGAATAACTGTCTCTTTCAGATTGACAGTGAAAGGCATGCCATAATGCATTTCGCTTTCTTCCCCCGATGGATTCTTCCCGTATGAAAACCGTGGCCATGGCGCTGTTCCCGGACTTCCTCTTGCTTGACATGGCCGGGCCGCTCGAAGTGTTTTCCATTGCCAACCGCTACCTGCCGGCGGCGGAGCATTACCAGATCCTCACCCTGGGCACCGAGCCTGGCCCGCTGCGCGCCTCCAATGGGGTGATGGTCCAGACTGATCTGCTGCTGGACCAGGCCCACGCGGCTTATGACCTGCTGCTGGTGCCCGGCGGCCCGGGTGCCTATAACGAATGCCACCCGGCGTTGCTGCCCTGGCTCAAGGCGGCGGCGCCACGGGCGCGGCGCTTCGGCTCGATCTGCACCGGAGCCTTTGTGCTGGGCCACGCCGGGTTGCTCGACGAGCGCCGCGTGACCACCCATTGGCACTACACCGAGCGCCTGATCAAGGCCTTCCCCAAGGCCATTGTCGAGACGGATCGCATCTACCTGCAGGACGGGCGGTTGATTACCTCGGGTGGGGTCACCGCCGGTATCGACCTGGCGTTGTCGATCGTCGCCCAGGACCATGGCAAGCAAGTGGCGGTGGATGTGGCCAAGGTGCTGCTGGTGGTGATGAAACGCCAGGGCGGCCAGGCCCAGTTCAGCCCGATGACCGCGTCCGTGGCGCCCCAGGAAACCGCGATCACCCGCGTGCAGAACCATGTGCTCGCGCATCTGGACCAACCCTTCACCATCGAGTCCATGGCCGAGCTGGCCGGCATGAGTGCACGCCACTTTGCCCGGTTGTTCGCCAAGGACGTGCAGATGACACCCATGGCCTTCCTGCAAGGCGCGCGCATCGACCGCGCCCGGCATTTGCTGGAAACCACCGACCTGCCGCTCAAGACTGTGGCGTTCCACGCAGGCTTCGGCAGCGTGCGGCACATGCGCTTTCTATTCAGTGAAAAACTCGGCCTCAACCCTACCCAATACCGCCAGCAGTTCAGTTAACGACAGGATGTCCGTCTCGCGCACCCGATTGTCCGTATCGCTCCCCGTGCCAGCATTGCCCTGTCGCGGGTAGCTGGCAAGATAGCGTCGAGCCCATGGAAAAGGATGCGCGGACGCCCAAGACCGGGTGTTCCAGCGCGATTGCAGACATGAATATCCCTCAGGCGATTGACGCGGATAGCACGGTGCGCTTCGGTGAGTATGCCTTTCACCGGCAGCAGCGGCTGGTGAGCAAGGCGGGTTGGCCGGTGCCATTGGGCGGGCGGGCGTTGGATGTCCTTGCGGTGCTGCTGGAGTCGCCAGGGCAATTCATCAGCAAGGCTACCTTGATCGAGCGGGTCTGGCCGTGCAGCGTGGTGGAAGAGAACAACCTGCGGGTGCACATCGCGGCACTGCGCCGTGCCCTCGACGGGCAACGTCTTATCCTCAATGACCCCCAGCGCGGTTACTGTTTCGCTGCACCCGTGGAGGTTGCCACCGCAACGGTGCTGCCCCGGCATAACCTCGGCACCCGGCTCAGCCCGGTGATCGGTCGCGCTGAGCTGCTGGGCGTGCTGGCGCGGCGTGTGTCCGGGCAGCGCCTGATGACCCTTACCGGTTGCGCCGGCGTGGGCAAGAGCACCCTGGCCCTGGCGCTGGCCGAGCGCGTGTTGCCGCGCTACCGCGATGGTGTGTGGTGGGTCGACCTGGCCACAGTGGAGACGCCGCTGATGATGCTGCGCCACCTGGCCACGGCCCTGCACCTGGAGCCCTGCGGCAGTGTCACTGAGTTGTGCCGCCAGTTGGTCTCCCGGCAATTGCTGCTGGTACTCGACGGCGCCGACCTGCTGCTCGGTGCCTGTCGACATCTTCTGTGGGCGCTGCGCGAAAACGCGCCCGCGGTCAGCGTGCTGGTCAGCAGTCGTGAAGCGTTGCAGGCCCCAGGCGAATGGGTGCAGCGCGTGCCCTCACTGGGCGTGCCGGCACCGTCGGCGATGGGCAGTGTTGAACAGGCGATGGCGTTCCCCGCCGTGCAACTGTTCGTCGCACGGGCGTGTGCCGGTCAACAGGGTTTTGTGTTGCGGCAACAGGACCTGGCGCCGTTGCGGGACATCTGCCGGCGCCTCGACGGTATTCCCCTGGCCCTTGAACTGGCGGCCGCCCAAGTGGACGCGCTGGGCGTACGCGGTTTACAGGCGCAGTTGCACAGTGGATTACAGGTACTGACCCGGGGTCGCCGCACGGCGGTGGAGCGCCATCAATCCGTGACCGCCGCCCTGGACTGGACATACGAGCGGCTGAGCCTGCCGGAGCGCTGGCTGTTCCTGCAACTGAGCTTGTTCAAGATGGCGGTGACCTTGCCCACCCTGAGTAAGCTGGTGGCCGGTACCGAGCTGGAGCACGCCGACTTGTCGTACCTGCTCGGGCGCCTGGTCGGCACCTCGCTGCTGAGCCTCGAACCCGGTCCGGGCTATCCGCGCTATCGCCTGCTCAACAGCGTACGCAGCTATGGCCTGGCACTCCTGCGCGACCCGCAGCAGGTGGCGCGTTTGCAACGGGGCTATGGGCATTACCTGGGGGCGTTTTCAGGCCGGCCGTTTGTCCTGCAACTCGTCGAGCAGGCGGCCTACGCGGACTAGGTCCTGGGTGGCGAAGCCTTCGGTAAATCGCGCGTAGACCGAACCCAGCAGCTCGCGGGCGGCCTGCACACGACCCTGCTTTTGCCACAGCCGCGCCAAGCAATCCGCACAGCGCAGCTCCCAGGCCAGCGCGCCTTGCTGGTGTGCCAGGCCCAGGGCTTCGAGCAGCAGCGCCTCAGCCCCGTGGGCATCGGGCATGGCCTCGGCGCGCACGCGCAGGATTTCCGGGCTGCACCAGCCGGCCGCACCGCTCCGGGCGCGTGCGAACAAGGCCTCATCCACTGCGTGGGCGTTGAAGGTCACCAGGATGTCTTCGACCAGCCCCAATCCCTGCACATCGGCGATCTGCGCCGTACCTTCGTAGCACTGCGCCCAGGAGTGGAACAACTGCACCGAATGCTTTTGCGCCTGCTGTAACAGCAGGTCCAACTGGTCGCGGGCCGCGACGGTGTCGCCGTTGTAGTGAGCGATGACCACCCCAGCCAGGGCCAGGGTGTAGCAAATCGATGTGCCGTGGTTGATCTGCAACGCCAACGCCAGTGCCTGGTTTGCGGTGCGCCACGCACGTTCGGGGAAGCCGCGCAGCCACAGGATGCGCGCGAGGATGGTCAACGAGGCCACGCTCTGGTCGTACTGCACGCCAAAGCCGTGGGTAAACCGGTTGAGATGGCCGCTCTGGGCCATGCGCTGGATCACCTGTTCGGCATTCTGCTGCGCCAGCGCCTGGTTGCCGGCGAAGTGCTGCGCCAGCACCCTCAGGCGTTGGGCGCTGAGGGCCAGCAACGGCTCGGCCTGCGGCCCCAACCGGTCGAAATGCAGGCTTTGCTCCAAGGCCTCGCTGTAGTCGCCGCCACACAGGCTGACCGTCATTTGCCCCGACACCGCGCGCAGTTGGCCGACCAGGTTGCTGTCGACTTCGGCCAGGCGTCGCGCACGGGCAAAGGCTTCGATGGTCTGCGGCGTACCGCCCTGGGTGTGATAGGAAAAACTGCCGAATGCCAATTGCAAGGCCATGTTCAAGTGCGGGCTTGGCGTGCTCGATTGCCCCAGCCGCGCCAGCGCCTTGCCCACGTACAGGCCGTGTTCGCGCAGCAGCGACAGCTCCTGCCACAACGGCATGGCGCTGACGGTCAGACGAATGCCCAGCAGGTGGACACCCTGGTCGCCCAGGCCCCAGTCGAGGGCGGCACGAATGTCTTCGCGCAGCGGGGCATAGCGGTCGATCCAGGTTTGGGTAGCCGTCTGCTCCCAATCGTCCTGCGCCTGGTTCATCAGGACCAGGCAGCGGTTGGCGTGGCGTTCGCGGGTGGCGTCGAGCTCATTGGCAACGCTGAGTTTTTCCAGGGCATAAGTGCGGGTGATGTCCAGCAGGCGATAGACCACCTCGTCATCCCCGGCCTCCACATTGAGCAAGGATTTCGCCACCAGTTGGGTGATCGAACCCAGTACTTCGGCCGGCGCAACCTGTTGCCCGGCGATCACCGCTGCGGCACTGGCCAGGCTGAAGCCACCCCGGAACACCGCGAGGCGACGCAGGCAGATTTGCTCGCAGCCGGTGAGCAGTTCGAAGCTCCAGTCCAGGGTGGCGCGCAGGGTTTGATGGCGGGGCAGGGCGCTGCGTCGGCCACGGGTGAGCAGGCGGAAGTTGTCTTCCATCTGCACCAGCAGGCCGGGCAGGCCGAAGCGCTCGATCTGCGCGGCCACCAGCTCGATTGCCAGGGGAATGCCGTCCAGGCGTTGGCAGATGTCGATGGCCAGGGGCAGTTCGGTTTCACTCAGTTCGAAACTGTCCTGATGGGACATGGCCCGCTCGATCAGCAGTTGCAGGGCCGGATAGCCCAGGGCCTGGGCGCGGTTGCCGGTGGCGGGCGGGCAGGCCAGGGGTTCCAGGCGTTGCACCGACTCGCCCTCGGCGCGCAAGGCCTCGCGGCTGGTGGCCAGGATGTGCAATTTGGGCGCGTGGCGCAGCAGGGTTTCGCTGATCAGCGCGATGTCGTCCAGCAGGTGCTCGCAGTTGTCGATCACCAGCAGCAATTGGTACTCCTGCAGGCGGCGCGCAAACACGGCCAACGGTTCGTGCTCAGTGTGGGTGAGGTCGAGCAGTGCGGCGAGGTTGGGCAGGATCATCGACGGCGCGCTGAGGGGCGCCAGGTCCAGCAGGCGAATCCCGTCGCGGTAATGTCCGATCAACAATTCCGCCACGCGCAACGCGACGGTGGTCTTGCCGATGCCGCCGGCGCCGGTCAGGGTGATAAAGCGTTGCTCGGGCAGGTGCTGCACCAGGCTGTCGATCAGGGCCTGGCGACCCAGCATGCGCGTGCGTCGCAGCGGCAGGTTGTGGCTCGGGCGTTGGGGCGCGCCTTCGGTGGGTAGGCTCATCGGCTCGATGCTCAGTGGTGCCACAAAACTGTAGCCGCGCTGGGCCACCGTGACGATATAGCGCTGTCCGGCCTGGCCATCGCCCAGAGCCTTGCGCAGCGCTGCCATATGCACCCGCAGGTTGCCGTCTTCCACCACGCTTTTAGGCCAGACCCGGGCGATCAGTTCCTGCTTGCTCACCACATTGCCGGCCTGCTCCAGCAGGATCAGCAGGATGTCCACTGCCCGCCGTCCCAACCGCAACGGGCGACCGGCCTCCAGCACCAGGCGCTGGTGCGGGTGTATGCGGTAAGGGCCGAAATGCACGGCCTGGTCGCGTGGGTCACTCATGGGGCGCCATGCTCTGGGAAAAGTAAGCGGCCAGCATATTCCAGGTACACGCAGACCACTAGGCAGCGATCTCTTGAGGCTTGTGACGCAGTTGGTGATTTCGCCAGGTCATCGGGTTGACGCCCTCGCTGCGCGTGAACATATGGCAGAAATGCGCCTGGTCGCAAAACCCGCACTCCAGGCTGATTTGCGTGAGGCTCAAGGAGGAACCGGTGATCAGTTCCTTGGCCCGTTGGATGCGTTGCTGGCGTATCCATTCCTGGGGCGACAGCCCGGTGGTGCACTTGAATGCGCGGGAAAAATGGCTGCGCGACAGGGCGCAGGCTTGGGCCAGGTCGGCAATCGCCAGGCTTTCGCCAAGGTTGGCGAGGATCAATTGCTTGGCGATCCGCTCGCGCCGGGGGCACAGGCCGCCGGTAGCGGATAAGCGAGGAGCACAGTACGCAGGTCGGGCCATGACGAATATCCGCAGTCGATGGGAGCGTTCCCGGTGAATGGATGCAGTGTAGACCGGGTCATTTTTGGCGCCGTACCGTCTGGCTGGCGAGTTAATCGTTGTTAATTTCGCCAGGTACGGTCACGGAAAAGACAGCACAGGCATGCAATCCAGGCAGTGTTTTGCCTGCTTAGCTGGCGGCCTGCTAACCGTTTGGATACCGCCATGAACCGCAACGACCTGCGCCGCGTCGACATGAACCTGTTGGTGATTTTCGAAGCGCTGATGTTCGAGAAGAACCTGACCCGGGTCGCCGAAAAGCTCTTTATGGGCCAACCGGCGGTGAGTGCGGCATTGGGCCGGCTGCGGGATTTGTTCGACGACCCGTTGCTGCTGCGCAATGGCCGCGGCATGGAACCCACGCCACGCGCCGTGGCGATACTCAAGGAGTTGCAACCGGCCATGGACACCATTTCAGGCGCGGTCAGCCGCGCCAAGGACTTCGACCCTTCCACCAGTTGTGCGGTGTTCCGCATCGGCCTGTCCGACGACGCCGAGTTCGGCCTGTTCCCCCCCTTGCTCAGCCAACTGCGCGAAGAAGCCCCAGGCATTATCGTGGTGGTACGCCGCGCCAATTACCTGCTGATGTCCGCGCTACTGGCCAGTGGTGAGATCTCGGTAGGCGTGAGCTACACCACCGAACTGCCGGCGAATGCCAAGCGCAAGAAACTGCGGGACATTCCCTGCAAGGTACTGCGCGGTGATGACGGCCTTGAACCGCTGACCCTCGACGACTATTGCGCACGGCCCCATGCGATGGTGTCGTTCTCGGGAGACTTGAGCGGCAACATCGACCTGGACCTGGCCCGCATCGGCCGCGCCCGGCGGGTGGTGCTGGCAGTGCCGCAGTTCAGCGGCTTGCGGGCATTGCTGGCTGGTACGCAGATTATTGCGACGGTGCCCGACTATGCGGCGTGTGCATTGACCGAGGGTACGGCATTACGGGCAGAGGATCCGCCGTTTGCGATTGATGCGGCGGAGTTGTCGATGGTGTGGAGTGGAGTGCATGACAATGATCCGGCAGAGCGGTGGTTGAGGGGCAGGATTGCGGAGCATATGGCGGGAGGCGGGTGAGCTTGGCGGCCTCTGGACCGACCGGAGTTGTTCCGGGTGTACTCGGTAGAAATGTGGAAGGGGCTTGCCCCTGATGAGCATAAGTATCTACACAACTTCTTTCAGCGGTCTGTGGCGAGGGAGGCCGCCCAGCCTGTAAACAGGCTGCGCTTTCGCGCAGAGAACATGCCGATAAATCGGCAAATAATTTATTTTTAAAATTAATGAGATAAATTTTGTTCTATAAGAGCTTGCTCCCGTGGCGGCCTTCGGGCCGACCGTTTTTTTGGAGTTTTAGCGAGTACATATCCGTTGCTGCGGTAACGGCGGCTTAGGGTTCCGCCCTTACGGCGGCTCACTTTTGGAGGGACCGGAATGCCGGCCCAGCCAAAAGTAAGCAAAAGGTCCACGCCCCAACACTCGGCACCTCGCCTAGGCTCGGTGTGCCCTCACTCCGGCTTTGGAGCGTGGGCCGCCGCGATGGGCCATCCCTGGCCCAGCGCGGCTAACCCGGCGTCCTGCCGGGTTACCCACGCTCCAAAGCCTGCGTTCGGCCAGCGTGTTTGACGGGGCGATTTGAGATCAAAAGCCAAAGCGAGGCGGCCTTAGAGCCGACCGGAGTTGGGTCTGGTGTACTGGGTTAAAAATGTGGGAGGGGGCTTGCCCCCGATTGCAGTGGGTCAGTACCAAATCCATCAACTGACACTCCCTCATCGGGGGCAAGCCCCCTCCCACATTTGGATCTCCATCCAGCAGGTAGACCTCAGCCTGCTTTTGCTCTGCTTTTGCTCTGGCTTTTGATCTTGATCCTAGGCGCCCCGTTAACCACGCTGGCCGAACGCAGGCTTGAATCCGTGGGTAACCCGGCAGGACGCCGGGTTAGCCGTCCTGGGCCAAGGATGGCCCATGACGGCGGCCCACGGATTCAAGCCTTCGTTCGGGCATACCGAGCCTAGGCGAGGTACCGAGTGGTGGGGCAAGAGCCCTTTTGGTTACTTTTGGGGCTCTTTTCCAAAAGTGACCCGCCGTAAGGGCGGAACCATAGGTAGCCGTTACCGCAGCAACGGATATGTACTCGGTCAACCCCAACGACATGGTCGGCCCAAAGGCCGCCACGGAAGCAAGCTCCCTCGCCACAGACCACTGAAAATTGTGTAGATACCCATGCCCCCGATGAGGGCGTGTCAGTTGATGGATTTGGTACTGACCCACTGCAATCGGGGGCAAGTCGAATCGTCGCACCGCCCCTCCCACATTTGATCTGCATACATCAGGTATGCCGTTACCTGAATAACGGATATGTACTCAGTCAACTCAACCCCGACTACCGGCTCTTGTAAGAAATTTCCCATAAGAGTACAAATGTACTCCATGACAACCCTGACCCCCCGCCGCACCGCCATCCTGACCTTCATCCGCGACCGTATCGCGCAGCAAGGCCAACCCCCCAGCCTCGCCGAGATCGCCGAGGCGTTCGGCTTTGCCTCCCGCAGCGTCGCGCGTAAACACGTAGTGGCCCTGACCGAAGCCGGCTTCATCGAGGTCAACCCCAACCAGGCGCGCGGTATTCGTTTGCTCAACCAGCCCGTGCGTCCGGAGTGGCTGGATGTCCCGGTGCTTGGCCGAGTGGCGGCAGGCCTGCCCATCGGCGCGGATGCCGAAGTGCACAGCCGCCTGCAACTCGACCCCGCCACTTTTGCGAAAACCCCGGATTACCTGTTGCGGGTGCAAGGCGATTCGATGATCGAAGACGGCATCCTCGACGGCGATCTGGTGGGCGTACGCCGCAGTGCCGAAGCCTTGAACGGGCAGATTGTGGTGGCGCGCCTGGACGGCGAAGTCACCATCAAGCGTTTCGAACGCAGTGGCGACCGTGTGCGCCTGCTGCCGCGCAATCCAGTGTACGAACCTATCGTGGTAGGCCCCGACCAGGACCTGGCCATCGAAGGGGTGTTCTGCGGCCTGGTGAGGCAAGGTTGATGGGCGCCGTGGTTGCACTGGATACGCTGTTCAATGGCGGCCGCGTCTGGAAAGGCCGGCCTGCCGCGCCCCCGGCCAGCGTGCACCCCACGGGGCTGGCGGCGCTGGATGCGGTGCTGCCCACGGGCGGCTGGCCGGAGTCGGCCTTGAGCGAAATCCTCATGGCCAAGGAAGGCGTGGGCGAACTGCAATTGGTGCTGCCGACCCTGGCGCGCTTATCGGCGGCGGGGGAGCGCATTGTGCTGGTGGCGCCGCCCTACACCCCGTACCCCCACGCGTGGCAGAACGCCGGGGTGGATTTGCGCCAGCTGTCGGTGGTCCAGGCCGAGGCGCGCGATGCGCTGTGGGCGGTGGAGCAGTGCCTGCGCTCCGGCAGTTGCGGCGCGGTGCTGTGCTGGCCGCGCAAGGCGGATGACCGCGCCTTGCGTCGCTTGCAGGTGGCTGCGGAAACCGGGCAGACCCTGGCGTTTGCCTGGCGCGCCTTGAGTGAGGCGATCAACGCTTCGCCCGCCGCCTTGCGCCTGGCCGTCGAGGCAAAACCTGCCCAGGTGCGGGTGCTCAAATGCCGGGGCGGGTTGGCCCACCCGGCGCCGATTGCACTGGCGGGGCACTGAGGTTGCCATGCGCTGGGTGTGTATTGTTTTCCCGCAATTGGCGCTGGACGGGGTGCAGCGCCTGCACCCCGAGCCGGATCAACCGCTGGCGCTGCTGGCCGGCACGACGCAGCGGCGCGTGCTGCAAACCGTCAATGACGCCGCCCGTGCATTGGGCCTGCGCCCCGGTCAATCGCTGACGGCAGCCCATGCCCTGGTCAAGACCTTTGCCAGCGCCGAATACGACCCCGTGCAAATCGAACGCTGGCAGCAGTTCCTGGCGGCCTGGGCCTACCGCTTCAGCTCCCAGGTCAGCGTGTATTACCCGCGCGCCTTGCTGTTCGAAATCGAGTCGAGCCTGGGCCTGTTCGGGCCTTGGCCGCAGTTCGAGGCACGCTTGCGCCAGGAGCTGACCGAGCTGGGCTTTCGTCACCGTATCGTCGCCGCGCCCAACCCGGCGGCGGCGCGGGTGCTGGCCAATCTCTATGATGGCCTGGCCGTGGCCGATGAGGATGCGTTGCTCCAGGCCCTGGCGCCATTGCCCATCGACCGCGCCGGCCTCGACCCGCAGGCGGCCACCGCATTGTCGCGCATGGGCCTGCGTACCCTGGCCCAGGTGCAGGCGTTGCCCCGGCACACCCTGGCGCGGCGTTTTGACGCCAGTCTGCTCAAGCACCTGGATGCATTGACCGGGCAACGGCCATTGGCCTTGGCCTTCTATCAGCCGCCGGACCAGTTCGATGTGCGCATCGAGCTGAATTTCGATGTGCAATCCCACCAGGCCTTGTTATTCCCCCTGCGCCGTTTGACCGGCGATCTCTCGGCCTTCCTCTGCGGCCGCGACAGTGGCGTGCAACGCTTTGACCTGCACCTGGAACACGCCCAGGCGCCGGACAGCGTGATCACGGTCGGCCTGCTGAGTGCCGAGCGTGAAGCGGCGATGCTGTTCGAACTGGCCCGTGGGCGCCTGGAGCACGTACAGGTCACTTCACCGGTGCGCGGCTTTCGCCTGGTGGCCCAGGACCTGCCGGTGTTCGTGCCGCAACGCCAGGACCTGTTCGACGATCGCCCGCAACAGACCCTGCCGTGGGAACAACTGCGCGAACGCCTGCGTGCCCGCCTGGGCGATGAGGCGGTGCAAGGCCTGCGTTTTCATGCCGACCATCGCCCCGAATGTGCCTGGCAAATGGCGGCGGATAAAAGCCCGTGCGCCCCCTTGGATAAGGTCCAGCGTCCCGGTTGGTTGCTTGACGAACCGACCTTGCTGGCCGAGCAGGGCGTGCAGATCCTCATGGGGCCGGAGCGCATCGAATCCGGTTGGTGGGACGGCGCCGACATTCGCCGTGACTACTACCTGATCCGGACCCGCGCCGGCCAGCAAGGCTGGGCCTATCGCAGTGTGGGGCAACGCGATGGGCTGTGGCTGCAAGGCTGGTTCGCATGAGTTACGCCGAGCTGCATTGCCTGTCCAATTTCAGCTTCCAACGGGGTGCCTCCAGCGCGCTGGAGTTGTTCGAACGGGCCAAGGGCCAGGGCTACAGCGCCCTGGCAATCACCGATGAATGCACCTTGTCCGGCATCGTGCGGGCCTGGCAGGCGGCGAAGGCGGTGGGCTTGCCGCTGATTATCGGCAGCGAAGTGCGCATCGAGAATGGCCCGAAACTGGTGCTGCTGGTGCAGGACCTCAGCGGCTACCAGTCCCTGTGCCGCCTGATTACCCTGGCCCGCCGCCGCGCTGAAAAGGGCCGTTATCGCCTGCTGCAAGAAGACTTCGACCGACCCCTCAACGGCCTCTTGGCACTATGGGTCGCCGAAGACCGCGACACCCAGGCCTCCCTCCAATGGTTGCGCCGTGCCTTCGCCGATCGCCTGTGGCTGGCGGTGCACCTGCACTGCGGACAGGACGATGCGCGACATCTGGAGCAACGGCTGCAACTGGCCGCCAGCCTGCATATCCCGGCGGTGGCCTGCGGCGATGTGCATATGCATGCGCGCGGCCGCCGTGCCCTGCAAGACACCATGACCGCGATCCGTCATCACGTGCCGGTGGCCGAAGCCGGCACGCGCCTGCACCCCAATGGCGAGCGTCACCTGCGCAGCCTCGAGGCGCTGGGCGCGCTGTACCCGCAAGCCTTGCTCGACGAGACCGTTAACATCGCGCGCCGTTGCACCTTCGACCTTGGCCAGTTGCGCTACCACTACCCGCGCGAGCTGGTGCCCGAGGGCCATGACGCCAAATCCTGGCTACGCGCCGTCACCGAAGAAGGCATCGCCCGGCGCTGGCCGCAAGGGGTCGACGCCAAGACCTTGCAGCAGATCAACAACGAGCTGGAACTGATCAGCGAGCTGGGCTACGAAAGCTACTTTCTCACCGTGCACGACATCGTGCGCTTCGCTCGCAGCCGTTCGATCCTGTGCCAGGGACGCGGCTCGGCGGCCAACTCGGCGGTATGTTTTGCCTTGGGGATCACCGAGATCAACCCGAGCCTGATGAACATGCTGTTCGAGCGTTTCCTGTCGCGCGAGCGCAACGAGCCGCCGGACATCGACGTCGACTTCGAACACGAACGCCGCGAAGAAGTGCTGCAGTACGTGTTCCAGCGCTATGGTCGTACGCGCGCGGCGCTGACGGCGGTGGTCAGCAGTTACCACGCGACCGGTGCGGTGCGCGATGTGGCCAAGGCCCTGGGCTTGCCGCCGGACCAGATCAACGCATTGGCCGACTGCTGCGGGCGCTGGAGTGACGATGCGCCGCCCCTGGAGCGCCTGCGTGAGGGCGGCTTCGACCCCGACAGCCCGATCCTGCGCCGTGTGCTGACACTCACCCAGCAGTTGATCGGTTTTCCCCGGCACCTGTCCCAGCACCCCGGTGGCTTCGTGATTTCCGAGTACCCGTTGGACACCCTGGTGCCGGTGGAAAACGCCGCCATGGCCGAGCGCACCATCATCCAGTGGGACAAGGACGACCTCGATGCCGTGGGCCTGCTCAAGGTGGATATTCTCGCCCTGGGCATGCTCAGCGCGATCCGCCGCTGTTTCGATCTGCTGCGTCGCCATCGCCATCTGGACTTTTCCCTGGCGACGATCCCCAAGGAAGACCCGGCCACCTACGCGATGATCAGCAAGGCCGACACCATTGGCGTGTTCCAGATCGAGTCGCGGGCGCAGATGTCGATGTTGCCCAGGTTGCGGCCGCAAAAATTCTACGACCTGGTGATCGAGGTGGCTATCGTGCGCCCCGGACCGATCCAGGGCGGCATGGTGCATCCGTACCTGCGCCGACGTAACAAGGAAGAACCCACCACCTATCCGTCGCCGGAATTGGAAACCGTGTTGGAGCGCACCCTGGGCATCCCGTTGTTCCAGGAGCAAGTGATGCAGATCGCCATGGTCGCCGCCGACTACAGCCCCGGCGAGGCCGACCAGTTGCGCCGTTCCATGGCCGCCTGGAAACGTCACGGCGGCCTGGAGCCGCATCAGCAGCGCCTGCGCACCGGCATGCTCAAGAATGGCTACACCGAGGCCTTTGCCGCGCAGATCTTTGAGCAGATCAAGGGCTTTGGCAGCTACGGTTTCCCCGAGTCCCACGCCGCCAGTTTTGCCTTGCTGACCTACGCCAGTTGCTGGCTCAAATGCCATGAACCGGCCGCCTTCGCCTGTGCGCTGATCAACAGCTGGCCCATGGGCTTCTACAGCCCGGACCAGATCCTGCAGGATGCGCGGCGCCATCGCTTGCAGATCCGCCCGGTGGATGTGCAGGCCAGCGACTGGGATTGCAGCCTGGAACCCATCGACGGCCAGCAACCGGCGATTCGCATGGGCTTGCGCATGATCTCGGGCTTTCGCGAAGAGGATGGGCGGCGTATCGAAGCCGCACGCCAGCGCCGGGCGTTCAGCGACATTGCCGACCTGGACCAGCGCGCCGACCTGGATGCGCGTGCCCAGGCGTTGCTGGCGGATGCCGGGGCCTTGCGTGCCCTGGCCGGCAACCGGCATACGGCGCGCTGGGCCGTGGCTGGGGTGCATAAGCAGCTTGGATTGTTCGCGGGCCTGCCCAGCCCCGATGAAGCGGTGGTGGAGCTGCCAACACCGACGGTGGGCGAGGACCTGCATGCCGATTACGCCATGCTCGGCACCACCCTTGGCCCGCATCCGTTGGCGCTGCTGCGCGCCGAGCTGCGTAAACGGCGCTGCCGCAGTTCAAACGAACTGCAGGCGGTGGAGCATGGGCGCACTGTCAGCGTCGCCGGGCTGGTGACCGGTCGCCAGCGCCCCGGCACGGCCAGCGGCGTGACCTTTGTCACCCTCGAAGATGAATTCGGCAACCTCAACGTGGTGGTCTGGCGCGACCTGGCCGAACGTCAGCGCCAGGCGCTGGTGGGGTCGCGGTTGCTCAAAGTGGACGGGCGCTGGGAGGCGGTTGGCGAGGTGCGACACCTGATCGCCGGGCGCCTGACCGACCTGACGCCGCTGCTGGAAGGCATCACGGTGCGCAGCCGGGATTTTCACTGAGGCCGATAGCGTTTGGCGTGATTAACCCCTAATTTATGCAAAATGAAACCATCTTCCCTTGATGCGCTCAAAAAAATTGCGACCGCCCTTTCTCAGCGCAGAGCCGAACGATGCAATTCTTATCCGACCCCCACGGCTGTGAAGGTTGGGCCGGCGAAATGGCCCAGCGAATTCGCGCATTTGACTGGTCAACCACCGACCTGGGACCGCTTGATCGCTGGTCCACCAGCCTCGCCTGTACCGTACAGATGATGCTGGCGTCCCCCGTGCCCATGGTGATGCTCTGGGGGCCGGCGGGGTACATGATCTACAACGACAGCTATTCGGTA
The DNA here is from genome assembly GCF_007858185.1 of Pseudomonas grimontii. Taxonomy (GTDB): domain Bacteria; phylum Pseudomonadota; class Gammaproteobacteria; order Pseudomonadales; family Pseudomonadaceae; genus Aquipseudomonas; species Aquipseudomonas grimontii. Next base: position 201,937 of record NZ_VFES01000015.1, on the reverse strand, counting down.
TTTGCCGGTGGCCGTCATCCTTATTTGCTCGGCACGCCGGTGGAACTCGGCTGGCCGGAAGTCGCCGACTTCAACCGCCATGTGGTGGACACCTGCCTGGCCGGCGGCACCTTGTCCTATCACAACAAAGACCTGGTGCTGCTGCGCAACGGCCAGCCGGAAACGGTGTGGCTGGATCTTTACTACAGCCCCGTCGCCGGGGATAACCAGCAACCGGCCGGGGTGCTGGCGATTGTGGTGGAAACCACCGCCCATGTGCATTCCGAACGCTTGCGCCAGGAACTGACCCATAACCTGGAGCAACGCGTGGCCGCCGAAGTCCAGGCGCGTTCCGCTGCCGAAGACCAACTGCGCCAGTCGCAAAAGCTCGAGGCCATCGGTGGCCTGACCGGTGGCGTGGCCCACGACTTCAATAACCTGCTGCAAGTGATCGCTGGCAACCTGCATTTGCTGGCCCGCCATGAACCGGAGAATGCCCAGGTACAGCGGCGTGTCACTGCGGCTATCGCGGCGGTGGAGCGCGGCGCCAAACTGTCATCGCAGTTGTTGGCGTTTGCCCGCCGCCAACCGCTGTCACCCGCCGTGTATAACCCGCAGCGCATCTATGCCGGGCTGGGCGAACTGCTGCAACGCGCACTCGGTGAAACCATTCATATCGATGTGCAGTTGCCGCAGGATTCCTGGTGCATCAACGTCGATCGCAACCAATTGGAAAACGCGCTGCTCAACCTGGCGATCAATGCCCGCGATGCGATGAAAGGCGAGGGCGTGATTCGCATCACCGGTGAAAACATCATCCTCAACCCCAAGGATTGCATCGGCAAAAGCATCAAGCCCGGCGAGTACGTGCGCCTGGCCGTCACGGACATTGGCGTGGGCATGCCGGCGGCGATCCTGGCTCGGGTGTTCGAGCCGTTTTTCACCACCAAGCGCAACGGCCACGGCACCGGTCTTGGCTTGAGCATGGTGTTTGGCTTCGTTCGGCAAAGCGGTGGGCACGTGGACGTGTGGAGCGAGGAGGGCAAGGGCACCGTGGTGCAAATGTACTTCCCGCGCAGCCTGGACGAAGAAGTCCAGGAGACTCACCCTGAACCCGTGCTGCACGACGTGGGCCAGGAGACCATCCTGGTGGTCGAGGACAACGAGGATGTGCGGGTGACCGTGGTGGATCTGCTGGAGCAGGCGGGCTACACGGTGCTGACGGCCGAGGACGGCGACCGCGCGATGCAAGCCTTGCAGGGCGGGGTGCGGCCCGACCTGATCTTCACCGACGTGGTGATGCCCGGCCGCATCAAAAGCACCGACCTGGCCGAGTGGGCCCGCGCCCAGTCGCCGCCGGTGGCGGTGCTGTTCACCTCGGGGCACACGCGGGACATTCTCTCCAGCAATCATCTGCTCAGCGCTGACATTCACCTGCTGAGCAAACCCTACAGCCCAGAGGCCCTGACGCAACGGCTGCGCAGCGTGCTCACCGTCAGACAAGGTTGTTCATGACTTCACAGCGCTCCATCTCCCCGATTACCGCCCAGCACCTTGGATTTGTACGGGTGCGCGGAGCCCGCGAACACAACTTGCAGAACGTCGACGTGGATATTCCAAGGGATGCCCTGGTGGTGTTTACCGGCGTCTCGGGCTCGGGCAAGTCGTCCCTGGCGTTTTCCACGGTGTATGCCGAAGCCCAGCGCCGCTATTTCGAATCGGTGGCGCCCTACGCGCGGCGCCTGATCGATCAGGTCGGCGTGCCCGATGTGGACAGTATCGAAGGACTGCCGCCCGCCGTTGCTTTGCAACAGCAGCGTGGTACGCCAAGTGCGCGTTCCTCGGTGGGCAGTGTCACCACCCTGTCGAGCCTGATCCGCATGTTGTATTCGCGCGCCGGCAGCTACCCGGCGGGGCAGGCGATGCTGTATGCCGAGGACTTTTCGCCGAACCTGCCCCAGGGTGCTTGCCCGCAGTGCCATGGCCTGGGCCGCGTGTATGAAGTGACCGAGGCGCTGATGGTGCCCGACCCGTCCCTGACCATCCGCCAGCGCGCGGTGGCGTCCTGGCCCTTGGCCTGGCAGGGCCAGAACCTGCGCGACATCCTCGTGACCCTGGGCTATGACGTGGATGTTCCGTGGCGCGACTTGCCGAAAAAGCAGCGCGACTGGATCCTGTTCACCGAAGAAACTCCAACCGTGCCGGTGTATGCCGGTTTCACCCCCGAGCAGACCCGCGAAGCGCTGAAACGCAAACTGGAGCCGAGCTATCAGGGCACCTTCAGCGGCGCCCGGCGCTATATCCTGCACACCTTCACCCACACGCAAAGCGCGCTGATGAAAAAGCGTGTCTCGCAGTTCATGCAGGGCAGCGCCTGCCCGTTGTGCGAGGGCAAGCGGCTGACCAAGGCGGCGCTGTCGGTGAAGTTTGCCGGGGTGGACATTGGTGAGTTGTCGCAACTGTCATTGACGCAACTGGCCGCGTTGTTGCGGCCGGTGGCGGCGGGGCAGGACAAGATGAAGCTGTCGGTGGAAAAACGCCTCGCGGCCCAGCGCATCGCCGAGGACCTGCTGGAGCGGGTCAGTACCCTGATCGAATTGGGGTTGGGCTATCTGTCCCTGGAGCGCAGTACGCCGACCCTGTCGTCCGGGGAGCTGCAGCGCCTGCGGTTGGCCACGCAACTGGGCTCGCAGTTGTTCGGGGTGATCTATGTGCTGGATGAACCCTCGGCAGGCCTGCACCCGGCGGATGGCGAAGCCTTGTTCACCGCGCTCGAACGCTTGAAAGCGGCGGGCAATTCGTTGTTTGTGGTCGAACATGACCTGGAAACCATGCGCCGCGCCGACTGGCTGATCGATGTGGGCCCGGCCGCTGGCGAACACGGTGGGCAAGTGCTGTACAGCGGGCCGCCTGCCGGTCTCGCGGACGTCGAGGCGTCGCAGACCCGGGCCTATCTGTTTGCCGACAAGCGCCCTGTGCACCAGACGCGGCGTGAACCCACCGGCTGGCTGAGCCTGGAAGGGGTTACGCGCAATAACCTCAAGGACCTGAGCGTGGATTTCCCATTGGGCTGCTTTACGGCGGTCACCGGTATTTCCGGCTCGGGCAAGTCCAGCCTGGTCAGCCAGGCGCTGCTGGAACTGGTCGGCAGCGGTCTCGGCAGCCGGGTGCACAGCGACGAAGAACCGAGCCTGGAAGATGACGCCCCGCAAACCAGCGGCGGACGCATCGGTGCCGGCTTGGAGCACATCCGCCGCCTGGTGCAGGTGGACCAGAAACCCATCGGCCGCACCCCACGTTCCAACCTGGCGACCTACACCGGTTTGTTCGACAACGTACGCAAGTTGTTCGCCGCCACGCCGGCGGCGAAGAAGCGCGATTACGACGCCGGGCAGTTCTCCTTCAACGTCGCCAAGGGTCGTTGTCCGAACTGCGAAGGTGAGGGCTTTGTCAGCGTCGAATTGCTGTTCATGCCCAGCGTCTACGCGCCGTGCCCGACCTGCCACGGCGCGCGCTACAACCCCGAAACCCTGGCCGTCAAATGGCAAGGCTTGAGCATCGCCCAGGTGCTGGGGCTGACGGTGGAGCAGGCGGTGGAGGTGTTTGCCGAACAACCTGGGGTACTGCGTTCGCTGCAAGTACTGCGGGATATCGGCCTGGGTTACCTGCGCCTTGGGCAGCCGGCGACGGAACTGTCCGGCGGCGAAGCACAGCGGATCAAACTGGCCACCGAGCTGCAACGCAACGCCCGAGGCGCGACGTTATATGTGTTGGACGAACCCACCACCGGGTTGCACCCACGGGATGTCGACCGCTTGCTCAGCCAGCTCAATCACCTGGTGGACGCGGGGCATACGGTGGTCGTGGTGGAACATGAAATGCGCGTGGTGGCCCAGAGTGACTGGGTGATCGACATCGGACCGGGGGCCGGGGATCTGGGCGGCAAGGTGGTTGCCAGTGGGACGCCGCAGAAGGTGGCCAAAAGCAAGACCAGCCGCACCGCGCCATTCCTTGCTCGAGAGCTCATCTAATAAGCGACGTGGTCCAAATGTGGGAGGGGTGGTGCGACGATTCGACTTGCCCCCGATGAGCATAAGTATCTACACAACTTCAATAGGATAACGCGTAGCAGCTGTCGAGCCTTGGCGAGGCTGCGTTGGGCATACCGCCGATATCACTGACCATCCACGTTCTCGCGGCGATTCATCGTGATGCTGGGTGTTTATGAGGGCCTCACGCAGCCTCGCCAGGGCTCGACAGCTGCTACGCGCCATCTCACCCGTAGCAGCTGCCGAGCGCAAGCGAGGCTGCGTTGGGCGCACCGCCGACATCACTGACCATCCACGTTCTCGCGGCGATTCACCGTGATGCTGGGTGTTTGTGAGGGCCTCACGCAGCCTCGCCAGGGCTCGACAGCTGCTACGCGCCATCTCACCCGTAGCAGCTGCCGAGCGCAAGCGAGGCTGCGTTGGGCGCACCGCCGACATCACTGACCATCCACGTTCTCGCGGCGATTCACCGTGATGCTGGGTGTTTGTGAGGGCCTCACGCAGCCTCGCCAGGGCTCGACGGCTGCCCGCCATCTCACGCTCCCGTAGCAGCTGCCGAGCGCAAGCGAGGCTGCGTTGGGCACATCGCTGACATCACTGACCATCCACGTTCTCGCGGCGATTCATCGTGATGCTGGGTGTTTGTGAGGGCCTCACGCAGCCTCGCCAGGGCTCGACAGCTACGCAGGGGGCTCGGCTCAAGCTGTGTAGATGCCTATGCCCCGATGAGGGCGTGTCAGTTGATGCATTTGTGGCTGACCGACCGCTATCGGGAGCAAGTCGAATCGTCGCACCGCCCCTCCCACATTTTGCTCAGTGTTACGTCAGGTTGATCTGTGCCTTGGCCTGCTTCACCACGTTCTCAACCGTAAACCCGAACTTCTCCTGCAACTTCGCCAGCGGTGCTGACGCGCCGAAGCTGTTCATTACCACCTTGGCGCCGGTCTGGCCGACATAGCGGTCCCAGCCCAGTGGCCCGGCCTGTTCCACCACCACCCGTGCCTTCACTGCCGGCGGCAACACACTGTCGCGGTAGGCTTGGTCCTGGTCTTCGAACAGTTCCCAGCTGGGCATTGAAACCACCTGCGCAGCAATCCCTTCGCTTTTCAACTGCTCATAAGCTGCAACCGCCAGGCTGACTTCACTGCCCGTTGCCAACAGAATCACCTTAGGATCGTCAGCCCCCGCCAGCACATACGCGCCCTTGGCCGCACCCGACGCCGCCGCATACTTCGTACGATCCAACGTCGGCAGTGGCTGGCGAGACAGCACCACGCAACTTGGCCTGTGGGTCTGCGCCAGCGCGACCTTCCACAGTTCCAAGGTTTCATTCGCGTCGCCGGGGCGCAGGGTCAGCAGCCCCGGCGTGGCGCGCAGTTGGGTCAGGTGTTCGATGGGCTGGTGGGTCGGCCCATCTTCGCCTACGCCAATCGAGTCATGGGTGAACACGAATACCACCGGCAGCTCCATGATCGCGGCCAGGCGGATCGGCGGTTTCATGTAGTCGCTGAACACCAGGAACGTCGAGGTGTACGGCCGCAGGTAGGACAGCGCCATGCCATTGGCAATCGCGCCCATGGCGTGTTCGCGGATGCCGAAGTGCAGGTTGCGCCCACTGTAGTCGTCGGCACTGAAGCGCCCGGCACCGTCGAAGGTGAGGTTGGTCTTGGTCGAGGGCGAGAGGTCCGCCGAGCCGCCGAGCAGCCAAGGGATGTGCCGGGCAAACGCATTCAGCACTTCGCCACCGGCGGCACGGCTGGCCACACCCTTGGCGTCGCTGTCGAAGCTGGGCAGGTCATCTTGCCAATGCTGCGGCATTTCGCCTGCGCGCATGCGGCGCAACTCGTCGGCCAATGCCGGCTCGGCTTGATCAAGCTGCGACAAGCTCTGGTTCCATGCTTCATAGAGCGGCCGGCTGCGCTCCAGCAGCGCATCACGCAACACGTTGCGGGCTTCGTCCGGCACCAGGAAACTGGAGTCTTCGGGCCAGCCATACGCGGCCTTGGTCAGGCGGATTTCTTCATCGCCCAATGGCTCGCCATGGGCGGCGGCGGTGTTGTGTTTGTGCGGCGAGCCATAGCCGATCACGCTGTCGACCACGATCAGGGTGGGTGCGCCAGTAGTGCGCTGGAAGGTTTCCAACGCCTCGCTCAAGGCCTGTAAGTCATTCGCGTCGGTCACGTGCAAGGTGTGCCAGCCATAGGCCTGGAAGCGCTTGATCACGTCTTCGCTGAAGGCCAGCTCGGTGTGGCCCTCGATGCTGATGGTGTTGTTGTCGTAGATCCAGCACAGGTTATCGAGCTTCAAGTGCCCGGCCATCGACGCGGCTTCGCTGCTGATGCCCTCCATCATGTCGCCGTCACCGCACAGGGTGTAGACGTTGTAGTCGAACAGCACCTGGTCGTCGCGGTTGAAACGCTCGCCCAGCCAACGCTCGGCCATGGCCATGCCGACGCTGTTGGCGCAGCCTTGGCCCAGCGGCCCGGTGGTGGTTTCCACGCCGGTGGTCATGCGGTATTCGGGATGGCCCGGGGTCTTGGAACTCATCTGCCGGAACTGCTTGATGTCGTCCAGGCTGATCGCCGGCTGCCCCGAGCGTTTGCCATGGGCATCGATCTCGACCACACCCGCCAGGTGCAGCAGCGAATACAGCAGCATCGACGCATGCCCCACCGACAACACAAAGCGATCACGGTTGGGCCAGTCGGGATGCTCGGGGTGGTAACGCAGGAAGCGACTCCACAGCGTATAGCCCACCGGGGCCAGGCCCATGGGCGTGCCGGGGTGGCCGGAGTTGGCCTTCTGCACGGCGTCCATGGCCAGGGTGCGGAGGGTGTTGATGCATTGGGTGTCGACAGCAGTGGCAGCGTGAGTCATGAAACCGTTCTCCCTCGGGTGGCGATCTACAGTGGAGGGCTGGACGTGGCAAAGGTTTGATCCCATTGCCTGCGTCGCGACGAACGGGGATGGATTGAGCCTAAACATGACAAGACCCGTCGGAATGGGCTAGCTTCAAGGGTGTAAGCCATTGATCAACTTGCGGAGGTACGCCATGCCAGTGAAACACGACCTGTATCAGGATTTGGGGTTGAGCAAGGAAGACGTTCACGAACGCAGGGCGAGCGACAAACGCCTGGACTCGCTGCTCACTCAATACGACGCTGCCGACGGGGAGGTGCTTAAGGCGGAATCGGCCAAAGCCAGCGATGAGGATGTGGAGAAGCTGAAGAAGAAACGACTGTTGGTCAAAGACGAGATTGTGGGGCGACTGGGTTAAGCAGAGAACCACACCTGCCATCGGCTGTGCAGATTTTTTCAGAATTGACTGAAAGACATCTCTGTCCCGCCTACCTATGATGCCGCTCGCCCACCCGGCTCAAGGGACTGTTGCGGCGCAAGGATTGCGCCGGTGAGCCGGGTGGGCACTGTCGGTTTTTACCCCAGCAGCGTGCGGGTGCATTCATCCATCGAGCGCTGCTGCGTCTCGCCATACAGCTTCAATTCATCAATCGTCTTGCGCCCCAGGGCCTTCTCGAATTCGGCTTGGTTCGAATTGGCGGCGTAGTGACTCTGCGCCGCGTCCCCCAGGTTCGACTGGAAAATCCCCGCCGCACTCACCGGCAGGAAATCCTCATACACCAACGGTTCGACATCCACATGGCCGGCGGCGACCAGTGCCTCCAGCGTGCGCGGTTGATCGGCCTGGCCGCGTGCTGCCAGGCCTTTTTCCGTGGCGAAGTAGCGGAAGTAAGCGAGGCCCTGTTCACGCATGTGCGCGTGGTTATCCGGGAAGGCCTGGAAGTGCTGCTCCATCAATTGCATGTAACGCGCGGCGTTGCCCTCGTTGGGGAAGGCGCCCAGTTCGTCGCGCGCGGCATTCAGCAGTTGGTCGTACAACGCGCGGCCTTTGGGCGTCAGCGCCACGCCACGCTGTTCGATTTCGCCGAAGCGCGCGCTGTGGCTGCCCTGGGCATCAGTGAAGGCGATGGGTTCGTCGAGGGCCTTGAAGCTGGTCTGGCGCAACAGGATCGGGCAGTGGCGGCGGGGTGGGCCTTCGATCACGGCCTTGGGGGTGATGCCCTTGCCGGGCATGGCGGCCTGGACCTGGTCGATGTCCAGGGTGCGCGGGGTCAGGTGGTTGATGTGCGGGCCCTTGAAAGCCACCACGTCGGCGATCAGGCGGTGCTGGTCGCTGAGCTGTTGGTACTGCGCGCCGGTGACGGTCGCAGTGTGGTGCCAGCGGAAGGTTTCCAGGGCCTGGCGCACAAACTCATCGGCATCCGAAGCAGTGAGGCCGCCGTCTTTCTCCGATTGCTCGATCAGCGCCAGGGCGCGGGGGGTGAAGATCGAGCGCTTGGCCAGGGCGGTTTCGGCAAACGCACGCAGCTCGGGGTTTTCGATCAGCTCCAGGCGCAGCAGCGAGGTGAACACGCGAAACGGGCTGGTTTGCAGCGCGCTTTCATGCACGGCGCGGAAGGCGGTGGAGTGCACCGGTACGCCGGCGGGTGTCAGGTCGTAGTAGCCCACCGGCTGCATGCCCATCACCGCGAACAGGCGGCTGATGGTCGCCAGTTCCGCCGCGGTGCCCAGGCGGATGGCGCCATGGCGTTCCATGTCCAGGCGCTGGATCTCGCCGGTGCGTTGCAGCTGTTGCGCCAGGCCCGGTTCGGTGTCGAGTACGCGGGCGTTGGTGGCGGCGACCAGCTCCATGAGTGCGCCATACAGGGGAACTTCATCTCGGTACATGTCGGACATGGCCTTGGAAAAGCCCTTGCGGATCTCGTCGGGGCTGACATGTGCGGTGGCGTGCATAGAAAAATTCCTGATGGCGATGGAGATGGGCGCGGCCTATGCCTGGATTTTGTTGGGCTGTGGGCGGGCGTGCAAACGAAGAATCCTCTGGACTTCATTCTGCAAATGAATGAAATGACGTGAATATGACAAAAAACGGCGGCAAGGAAATTTCATTTTCCAGGCACTTTTCTAAAGAAAGCTTCACGAGGTCCGTCCAGGCCGGCATGAAAGAATCGTCACGTTTGCAGAGCCCACAACGGGTTTGCACGCCAAGCACGATAAAAAAACATTCAGGGGCCGCAGTTAATGAAAATTTCTACACTGGCGTTGTCGATCACGGCCGCCGTTCTTGCACAACAGGCTTACGCGGATGACTTCGGGCTCGGTTCGCTGGGCACGGGCAATGGCCACAGCGGCTTTCTCGAAGACAGCCATGCGTCCGTCAGTTCGCGGACCATGTACTACAGCGCGGATAACCGCTCGGGGACTAACAACGACTTGCGCGAAGCGGCAACCGCGCTGCGTTTCGACTACAAATCCGGTTTCACCCAAGGCACCGTTGGCCTGGGTTTCGACGTGATGGCCTTCGGCGCCCTGCGCCTGGACGGTGGCGATGGTCACACCGCGGGCCCGGGCCTGGCGGGTAACGGCAACAGCTTTTTCCCGACCAGGAACAACGGCACCGAGCCGGCTGATGCCTTCGGTCGCGCAGCCGGCAACGTGAAGTTCCGCATTTCCCAGACCGAGTTGCATGTCGGTGGTGGCTTGGCGCCGGTGCTGCCGATCCTGGTCTCCAACGACAGCCGCGTGGCCCCGCAAACCTTTGACGGCGGGATCCTTAGCTCCAGCGATATTCCCAACGTCACCTTCACCGGTGGCGAGCTGAACCGCGTCGAAGGCCGTGCCTCCAGCAACTCCACGGGCTTGAGCGTGGCCGGCGGTACGCGCGACAGCGACAGCTTCAAATTCGGTGGGGTGGACTACAAACCGTTTGGTTCGTCCGACAACGCCATCGCGAAAAACCTGACGTTGCAGTACTACTACGCCAACCTGCAGGACTTCTACAAACAGAACTACGTTGGCCTGGTCCATGTGCTGCCGCTGGGTAACGATCAGTCGTTCAAGACCGATCTGCGTTACTTCGACAGCAGCAGCGACGGCAAGAATGGCGAGAGCGGCTACCAGTTCAACAACAACGGCGGCTACGCCAAGCACGCGAACGAAGTGGACAACAAAACCTACAGTGCCGCGTTCACCTACCAACTGGGCGGCAGCAGCCTGATGCTCGGCCATATCGGCGTGGGTGGCGACGGTGGCTTTGTGTGGGTCAACCAGGGCAGCCTTGCCGACCCGCACGCCCAAGGTGCCGGCGGCAGCGACTTCTACCTGTTCACCGACGCGGTGGTGGGCCAATTCTCTCGGGCGGGCGAGCAGGTCAACTTCGGGCAGTACGCGTATGACTTCAAGGCCTACGTGCCGGGCTTGAAAGCGTCCGTGGCCTACCTGGACGGTACGGATATCAAGTCGAAGGTGGCCGGTGGCCCTGACCAGAAAGAAAACGAAACCGACTTGCGCCTCGACTATGTAGTCCAGGCCGGTCCTCTGAAAGGCTTCGGTACCACCTTGCGTACCGGTACCTATCACGGCAAAAACACCGGCACCGCCGATCAGGACCAGACCCGCCTGATCTTCAACTACACGTACGCCATCTTCTAAGTCTTCATGTGCGCCCGGGCGTCATTGGGCTCTACACTGCTCCTCACCTGGTAGGCGATGGAGGACCCGATGACGGCCACACCCGACACCCGAATACTGGACACGATTGAAGGCCAACGCCTGGCGACGCAGGATGCCGAGCGTTGGCGCGAGTGGGGCCCCTATCTGAGCGAACGCCAATGGGGCACGGTGCGCGAAGACTACAGCGCCGACGGCGATGCCTGGACTTACTTCCCCCATGAACATGCGCGCAGCCGCGCCTATCGGTGGGGCGAGGATGGCCTGGCCGGTTTCAGCGACAAGGCACAACGCTGGTGCCTGGGCCTGGCCCTGTGGAACGAGCGCGACGCGATCCTCAAGGAGCGCCTGTTCGGCCTGAATAACGCCGAGGGCAACCACGGTGAAGACGTCAAGGAGCTGTACTTTTTCGTCGACGGCGTGCCCAGCCATGCCTACATGCGCATGCTCTACAAATACCCCCATGCCGCCTTTCCCTACGCCGACCTGCTCGCCGAAAACGCCCGGCGTGGGCTGGACGATGCCGAGTACGAGATCCTTGATACCGGCGTGTTCGAAGACAACCGCTACTGCGACGTCAGCATCGAATACGCCAAGCACCAGCCCGACGATATTTTCATGCGCGTCACCGTGCACAACCGTTCGCAGCAGCCGACGCGCCTGCAGGTGTTGCCGCAGGTGTGGGCGCGCAATGACTGGAGCTGGACCGTTGATGCGCGCAAGCCGCAGTTGAGGCTGGAGGGCGAACACGTGTTGGCCCGTCATCATGAACTGCCCGATCGGCATCTCAGCGCCTGGGGCCAGGAAGGCCTGGAATGGCTGTTCTGTGAAAACGAAAGCAACTTCCCGTTGCTCGACGGGCAAGCGGCGCCGGGGCCGTTCAAGGATGGGGTCAACGATTACGTGGTCGAAGGGCTGGATGCTGCGATTCGTCGCGACACCGGTACTAAGGTTGCCGCGCGCTTTATCCTTGAACTGGCGGGCCTGCAAAGCAAAAGCCTTTACCTGCGCTTTGCGCCCGTGGATGCGCCCGAGGTCAACGCGCGCAAACTGTTTGAACAGCGTCGCCAGGAGGCCGATGACTTCTACGCCGCCTTGCAGCAAGGCATCGTCGATGACGACGCCCGCAATGTGCAGCGCCAGGCCCTGGCCGGCTTGCTGTGGTCCAAGCAGCTCTACTATTTCGATGTGAACCAGTGGCTTGACGGCGACCCGGCCCAGCCCGCGCCACCGCCCGAGCGCCTGCATATCCGCAATACCCATTGGCGGCACCTGTCCAACTTCGACATCCTGTCCATGCCCGACACCTGGGAATACCCGTGGTACGCCTCCTGGGACCAGGGTTTCCAGGCGGTGGCGTTTGCACTGATTGATCCTGGGTATGCCAAGCAACAGTTGTTGTTGCTGGTGAAGGACCGCTTCATGCACCCCAACGGTCAACTGCCAGCCTATGAATGGCGTTTCGACGACGCCAACCCACCGGTGCATGCCTGGGCCAGTTGGCGCGTGTATCAGCAGGACAAGGCGCTGACCGGTGTGGGCGATCTGGATTTCCTCGAGCGGATCTTCCACAAGCTGCTGCTGAATTTCTCCTGGTGGGTCAACCGCAAGGACGCCGAAGGCCGCAACCTGTTCCAGGGCGGCTTCCTGGGGCTGGACAATATCGCCTTGTTCGACCGCTCGGCGGCGTTGCCGCCGGGTTATCAGCTCGATCAGGCCGACGGCACCGCCTGGGTGGCAGCGTATGCGCTGGACTTGATGCGCATCGGCCTGGAGTTGGCCAAGCGCAATGTCGTGTACGTTGATATTGCCGTGAAGTTTTTCGAGCACTTCCTGTATATCGCCGGCGCCATCAACCGTGTCGACGACAGCGCCGAAGGCCTGTGGGACGAACAGGACCTGTTCTTCTACGACGTACTGCACCGTCCCGACGGCCAGAACGAGCCGGTGCGCCTGCGCTCCATCGTCGGCCTGATGCCGTTGTTTGCCGTGCTGGTGCTGGAACAGCGCGAACACGAAGGGCTGGCGGGGTTGCGTGAGCGGCTGCTGGGTTTCATGCATCACCGGCCGGACCTGGCCAAGCTGGTGTCGCGCTGGAACGAACCGGGCCAGGGCAATCGTCTGTTACTCGCGCTGTTGCGTGGCGAGCGCACCAAGGATCTGCTGCGGCGCATGCTCGATGATGACGAGTTTCTCTCGGCCTTTGGCGTGCGTTCCCTGTCCAAGGCGTTCGCCGAGCAGCCATTGGCGCTGAAGATGAATGGCGACACCCTGTGCGCCCGTTACCAGCCGGGTGAATCCGACTCCCGCTTGTACGGCGGCAATTCCAACTGGCGCGGGCCATTGTGGATGCCGGTGAACTACATGCTGATCGAATCGCTGCGCGAATTTCACCGCTATTACGCGGACAACTTCTCGGTGGAATACCCGACGGGCAGTGGGTATCTGGCATCGCTGGAGGAAGTGGCCGACAGCCTCAGCCAGCGGCTGACTCGTTTGTTTCTGCGGGATGAAAACGGTGCACGGCCATCGATGGCCGGGTATGCGCAGTTGGAGGCGGACCCGGCCAGTCGCGACCTGGTGTTGTTCCATGAGTATTTCCATGGCGAGACCGGGCGAGGGCTGGGCGCATCACACCAGACCGGGTGGAGTGCGTTGGTGGCGTTGCTGCTACAGCCCAAATGTGGAAGGGGGCTTGCCCCCGATAGCGGTGAATCAGTCAACTGATGAAGCGACTGACACACCGCCATCGGGGGCAAGCCCCCTCCCACAGCGATTCAGGGTTGCCCGTGAATCAGGCCGGGAACAGTTCGCTCAGCTTCATGGCCAGCATCATGTCGCCTTCAGCGCGCAGCTTGCCGCCCATGAAGGCCTGCATGCCGTCGGTGGAGCCGTCGACGATGCCTTTCATGGTCTCGCCGTCCATGACCAGGGTCACTTGGGCGTCAGGGTTTTTGCCTTCTTGCAGTTCGCAGGTGCTGTCTTTGACGATCAGCGAGAAGTTCTGGGTGTCGTCGATACGAAAACCGAACACCAAGTCCAGGCCGGCAGCAGCGGCTGGGTTGAATTTGGCTTTCATTGCTTCTACGGCTTTAGCTACGTCAGTCATGGTTTCGATCCTTTTATGGTGAGTCCAGTGACCTTGGGGTCACGGTTGGCCGCATTTCATCGGAAGGTGATGAGTTGCGGCGCCTTCAACAGTTGCAAGTGGGTGTGACTGTTGAAGGAAGCCAGTGCCACCTCGCGACCGCGGAATTTCAGCTGGTTGAGCGAGGTGTTAACAATTTGCCAGTTCAGTTCGAAGGCCTGGGCGGCAGGCATCCGGGTAATCAGATGGAGCAGGGCGGTGATGGTGCCACCGGAGGTGAACACGGCGATTTTCTGCGTGTTGTCCGCTGCCTCAAGAATGCGTTGCAGGCCACCCTGGACGCGCTCCACGAAGCCCAGCCAGCTTTCCAGCCCCGGCGTGTCATAGGTGCCGGCCAGCCAACGCTCAATGATCAGGGCGAAGATGCGTTGGAACTCGCTGCGGTTTTGCGCGGCGTTGCGCAGGATGTCCAGGGCGTCGGGTTCGCTGCTGAGCAGGTCGGGGAGCAGGGCGCGGATGATTGCGTCGGCGTCGAATTCGTTGAAGGCGCTGTCGGTTTCCAATGCAGGAACAGGCAGGCCGAGGGTGCTGTATTGATCGAAGGCGGCGGTGGCCGTGTGCTGCTGGCGGCGCAGGTCGCCGGCCACGCAACGGTCGAACACCAGGCCCATATCCGCCAGGTGACGACCGAGCACTTGCGCTTGTTCCACGCCGACGGGCGACAGGACGTCATAGTCGTCTGCACCGAAGGAGGCCTGGCCATGTCGAATCAAATAGATGCTGCCCACGTCCGTTTTCCCGGTACGTTGAAAGTCTGGCGAGGTTATGAGGATGCCAGGGAGCTGTCAATGAAAAAACATACGCTTGTTTTAAAACCCCGTTAGAGCGCGCACCTGCTGGTTGTTTGAGCACTGGTCGCCCGGCGGTCCCGTCGGTATGCTTGGGCAATCCGCGCCTGGCGCAGTGCATTTTTAAGGAGACACATGGATTTTCTGGCTGAATACGCGAGCTTTCTGGCGAAGACCGTCACCCTGGTGGTCGCTATTCTGGTGGTACTGATCAGCTTCGCGGCACTGCGCAGTAAAGGGCGTCGCAAAGCCGCCGGCCAACTGCAGGTCAGCAAGCTCAATGACTTCTATAAGGGCCTGCGTGAGCGCCTCGAGTCGAGCTTGCTCGACAAGGAGCAGCTCAAGGCCCTGCGCAAGTCCGAAAGCAAAGCCGAAAAGAAGAACAGCAAGAAGAAACCCGAGGCCAAGCCACGGGTGTTCGTGCTGGATTTCGACGGCGACATCAAGGCCTCGGCCACCGAGAGCCTGCGCCATGAAATCACCGCGCTGCTGAGCCTGGCCACGCCCAAGGACGAAGTGGTGCTGCGCCTGGAAAGCGGCGGCGGTATGGTGCACAGCTACGGCCTGGCGTCGTCGCAACTGGCGCGTATCCGCCAGGCGGGCGTGCCGTTGACCGTGTGCATCGACAAGGTCGCAGCCAGCGGCGGCTACATGATGGCGTGCATCGGCGAGAAGATCATCAGCGCACCGTTTGCGATCCTCGGCTCCATTGGCGTGGTGGCGCAGCTGCCCAACGTCAACCGCCTGCTGAAAAAGCACGACATCGACTTTGAAGTGCTGACCGCCGGCGAGTACAAACGCACTCTCACGGTCTTTGGCGAAAACACCGAGAAGGGCCGCGAGAAGTTCCAGGAAGACCTGGACATCACCCATCAGCTGTTCAAGAACTTCGTGTCGCGTTATCGCCCACAGCTGGCGATTGATGACGTGGCCACTGGTGAAGTTTGGCTGGGGGTTGCAGCGCTGGATAAGCAACTGGTCGACGAACTGCAAACCAGCGACGAATACCTGGCCACCAAGGCCAAGACCGCCGAGGTGTTCCACCTGCACTATGCCGAACGTAAAAGCCTGCAGGAGCGGGTGGGCCTGGCGGCCAGCGGCTCGGTAGACCGGGTGCTGCTGACCTGGTGGAGCCGTCTGACCCAGCAACGGTTCTGGTAACCCGACGTTCAGAATGCATGCAGTCCCCTGTGGGAGGGGGCTTGCCCCCGATGGCGATGGGTCAGTCACAGTTGCATTTACTGACACACCCTCATAGGGGCATAGGTATCTACACAACTTTAGCTCAACGCTGAACGCCCGGCAGATAGGGCTGTTGTGGCGAGCGGGCTTGCCCCGCGTTGGGCTGCGAAGCAGCCCCAAAACAGAGTCCCGGAGCTGCCTGGCACACTGCAGCGCTCTTATTGGGGCTGCTGCGCAGCCCAACGCGGGGCAAGCCCGCTCGCCACAGTTACAGTGTTCCTCCTTAACTGACTGGTATTAGGGTCAGCCCTCTCCCACATTTAGTTCGGTGTGGGTATCTGCTTGCGCATCAGCCTCCCCACCACCAGCGCTCCGAGCAATCCCAATAACCCTGCCACCCACAACACCCCGCTGAACCCGTCCACAAACGCCTGCGGCGCCAGCGGTTGCACCACCGTCCGGGCGGATTCCGGCAACAGACCCATTGCCGCCGGCATATCCCCAGCCACCACCCGCGAAGCAATTCCCGTCACCTGCGCCTGCCATTGCGGGTCGATACTTGCGCGCAACAACTGCTCACTGTGGCTGCTCAGCAGTGCGCCATACACGCCAATCGCCAACATGATCGCGCTGAACCGCAGGGTGGTGCTCATGCCCGAGGCCATGCCCGCACGGTCCCGTGGCACGCAGGCCATGATGTTTTTCTGCGTATCGCCGTTGAGCAAACCGGCACCGGCCCCGGTGACTGCAATCGCCAGGGCGAAGGGCACGTAGCCGCCGATATTCACCGCCCAGGCACTTAACAGGTTGCCGCAGCCCACCAGGGTCAATCCGGCCGCCATCATCGTTGCCGGTGCGAAGCGACCCGCCAGGCGCGCGCCAATCCGTGGGCAGACCAGCATGGTCAAGGCGAACGGCAGCATGCCCAGGCCCGAGGCAATTGCGGACAAACCCAGGCCGTTCTGCAGATAAAACGGCAGCAACGTCATCATCACCTGGGCGCACCCGGCGTAGGCAAACATCCCGAGCAAGGCACCGATAAAACGCGGGTGGCGAAACAGTTGCAGGTCCACCATGGGGCGCTGTTGCACACGTTCGACCCCCACAAACACACCGAGCAACACCGCGCCGCCGATCAGGCGCGCATAAGTCAGCGGGTTGTCCCAGCCGATGCGGTTGGCCTCGATCAGGCCCCAGATCAGACACAACAGGCTCGCGCTGAAGGCCAGGCTACCCCACGGGTCGAGGCGGGCGGATTGGGTATCGCGGGATTCCGGAATCGCGCGCAATACCAAGGCCATCAGCGCCAGGCCCACGGGCAGGTTGAGGTAGAAAATCCAGCGCCAGCCCAGGTACTCGGTGATCAAGCCGCCCACGGTCGGCGCGGCCGTCATCGCCACGCCCATGCAGGCCCCCCAGAACGCCCAGGCCTTGGCCCGCTCGACCTCATCGTGGAAGGTGTGACCAATGGAGGCCAGGGCCGAAGTGAGCAATAACGCTGCGCCCACGCCCTTTACCGCACGGGCGATGTCCAGCCACAGCGCACTCGGCGCCGCCCCGCAGCCAAGGGAGGCGAGGATAAAAACACTCAGGCCCCAGACCAGGGATTTCTTGCGGCCGAACCGATCAGCAATGCTCCCGGCCGGCAGCAGCAAAGCGGCAAACGCCAGCATATAGGCGCTGACCACCCACTCGATATCGGCGAAGTTCGCCCCCAGGTCGCGGGCGATGCTCGGCAGGGTCACGGCGACGATATTGGTGTCGAGCACGATCAGCGAGCAGACGCCGGACGCGGTCAGCAACGTCAGGCGCGGGCTGACCCGGCTCATGATTGTATTACCTTACAGGCAATATGGGGAATGCAGTTGACGGACATCGCAAGGGCTCTCTAGTGTTGAGGTGCTTCAAGCTTATCCCCGGCCATTGCTGACATTGTTAGCCGGTGTGGAGTACTTCATTACCTTTGAGCTAATTCTGCTATGGACATCCGCCATTTTCGCTACTTCCTCGCTGTGGCCCGGCAGCGCAACTTCACCCGCGCCGCCGAGCAATTGGGGATCGCGCCACCGACCCTGAGTCGGCAGATCCAGGACATGGAAACCAGCCTGGGCACTCGCTTGTTTATCCGCCGGCAACGCGAAGTCAGCCTCACCGAAGCCGGCGCCGCCTTGCTGGTCGAAGCCGAAGCCACCGTGCGCCAGTTCGAATTTGCCCAACGTCATGCCCAGCGCGCCGGGCGTGGCGAGATCGGTCATATCGAATTGGGTTACGTAGCCTCGGCGGTGTACTCCGGGCTGTTGCAGCGGCAGATGCGCGCGTTCGGCCAGGCATTTCCCGACGTGAGCGTGAATGTGCGCGAATGCGCCATGGCCACGCTGCCGGGTGCGGTGGCGGACGGGCGCTACGACATCGGCTACATCCGCTCGCCGATGACGTTGCCCGAAGGGCTGGAGGCGGTGCGCCTGGACAGCGAAGGTTTTGTCTTGGCGTTGCCCCAGGATTCCTGGCTGCTGGGGCTCGCGGCCATTGGCTGCGAACACCTGCAAAACGAGACATTTATCCTGCCGGAGCAGATCAGCGGCACCCTGCATATCGCCGCGCAAGGCGGATATGCGCCGCGCCTGGGGCCGCAACCGGGCGGGCTGGTCGCGGTGGTGGCGCTGGTGTCGATGGGCCAGGGCGTGGCGGTGGTGCCCGCGTCAATGGTCGCGCATGTGCAGTTACCGGGCGTGGTGTACCGCAGCATTCAGGGCAGCGACGCCTCGTCGTGGCTGTCGCTGATTCACCGGCGCTTCGAGAAAGCGCCGGCGGTGGCGCGGTATATCCAGCAGGTCAAACACTCAGGCGCGGCTGCACTGAATCCGCCAGACGCGTAAGGATCAGACAGCACGACACCGCCCCCGCATCCAGCACGCCCAGTGAGCGCTCGCCCAGGCGACTGGCGCGACCGATCTTCGCCACCAGGTCCTTGGTGGAGTCGCGCCCTTGCGAGGCGGCGGTTTTCATCGCCTCCAGTGCATCGTTGAACGACGCCCCCGAGGCATGCGCGCGCTCAAACGCTTCCACCGCCGGGATCAACGTATCCATCAGGCACTTGTCACCGACGCCCGCTTCGGTGATGTCCTGCAACGAGGTCAAGCCACCGCGCAGCAGGTGGGCGAAGGTGGCGGCGTCGATGTCATCATGGCCGCGCACTTCGTCGGCCATACCGATAAACAGGCTGCCATACAGCGGCCCCATGGAGCCGCCGATGCCTTCCATCAGGCTCAGGGTCAGTTCATCCAGGGCTTCGGCGAGGCTCAGTTGGCGACCTTCAAGGGTGCGCCCGCAATGGGCAAAGCCCTTGGCCATGTTGATGCCATGGTCGCCGTCGCCAATCGCGCCGTCGACTTCGCTGAGGTATTCGCGGTTGGCCACAATCACGCTGACCAGGTCGGTGACGATGGCGCTGCCGTCGTGGCTGGAAAAATGCTGGCTCATGGTTCAGTCCGCCTGGGTCATGCCGATGGAGCGGCAGGGTTGGTCGATCAGGGTTTTCAGCTCCGCGTCGAGGCCGAGCAGGGTCAGGGTCACGCCCATCATTTCCAGGGAGGTGAAGTAGTTGCCGACGTAGCAACGGTGAATCTTCAAGCCCTTGGCCTTGAGCTGTCTCTCGACCTCGGCGTAGAAAATATACAACTCCATCACCGGCGTGGCGCCGAGGCCGGAGACCAGCACCACCACGCTGTCGTCCTGGCTGAAGTCGCGGTCGGCGAGGATCGGCGCGAGCATGCGCTCGGCCATGGCGGCGGCGGATTCGATCGGGACAACCTCAATGCCCGGTTCGCCGTGATGACCGATGCCCAGTTCCATCTGGCCGTCAGCGATCTGGAAGTTCGGCTTGCCCACGGCGGCAATGGTGCAGGGCGTGAGGCCGATGCCAATCGAGCGGCAGTGGTCGACGGTTTTCTGCGCGACGCGAATCACACCGTCCAGGTCGTAATGCTGGGCGGCTGCGGCGCCGCCGATCTTCCACATGAAGATTTCCCCGGCCACGCCACGGCGCTTGGCGATCTCGGCCTTGGGCGCGGAAGCCACGTCGTCGTTGGCGACTACGGTGCGGATGCGCATGTCTTTGCTGGCGGCCATTTTCATCGCCAGCTTCACGTTCATATTGTCGCCGGCATAGTTGCCGTACAGGCAGGCCACGCCAGCGCCATGGTCGGCGGCGCGAAAGGCGTCGAAAAAGCTCTTGGCGGTGGGCGAGGAGAACACTTCGCCGACGGCCACGGCATCGACCAGGCCGGGGCCGACATAGCCGAGAAACGCCGGCTCATGGCCGGAACCTCCGCCCGTGACAATGCCGACACGGCCTGGCCCGGAAGGCCTGGCCTTGACGATCACCCGTGGGTTGCTCTCGTATTGGCGCAGTTCGGGGTGCGCGACCAGGATGCCGCGCAGCATGTCCTCGACCACTTGGTCCGGATCGTTGATGACTCGATTCATAACGCGGGTTCCTGTTTTTTATTGGTTCACCGCTAGCCAGTGTGGGAGGGGGCTTGCCCCCTTCCACATTTGGATAGTTAGTGGTCTTACGGCTCGAGTACAACCTTGAGCGACTTGTCGCCACGCTCCATCACCGCAAACGCTTCCTTGAAGTCCGCCAGGGCGAATTTGTGGGTCACCACGTCGCGCATATCAATCTTGCGGTTGCCGATAAAGTCGATGGCCCGCGGGTACATATACGGGCCCAGGTGCGAGCCGAGGATGTCCAGCTCCTTGCGGTCGCCGATGATCGACCAGTCCACCGTCGCCTCATCGTTGAACACGCTGAACTCAACGAATCGGCCCAGCTTGCGCAGCATCGCCAGGCCCTGGTTCACTGCCTTGTGGTGCCCGGTGGCCTCGATATAGATGTCGCAGCCGTAGCCGTCGGTGATCGCGCGAATCTTGGCCATGACGTCGACTTCGGCCGGGTTCCACACTTCGTCGGCCCCCATGCGCAGGGCGAGGGCGGCGCGTTCGGGTTTCATGTCGAGCACGATGAGTTTTTTCGGGTTGCGCAAGCGCACGGCGCCGATGATGCCCAGGCCCAGGGTGCCGGCACCGGCGACCACCACAATGTCGTCATGGTCGACGTTGGCGCGCTCCGCCGCATGCAGTGAGCAGGCCAGGGGTTCGATCAGGATCGCTTCGTCGGGGGCGATGGATTCCGGTACTTTGTGAATGATGCCTTCCTTGGTGAAGATCATGTACTGGGCCATGGCGCCCTGCACATTGTTCTGGAAACCATAGAGGTCGTGTTTCTGGCACATCCAGTATTGGCCGTGGTTGCAGAAGCGGCAGCCCCAGCAGGGCACGATCTGCTCCGAGATCACTCGGTCACCGACCTTCACGCCGCGCTTTTCCGCGCCGGGCCCCAGGGCGACCACGCGACAGACGAACTCATGGCCGGGGATCATCGGCGGCTTTACGTAGCGCGGTTGTTCGGCATCGCCCCAGAATGACGGCGCGCCGCGATAAGTCTTGATGTCGCCCATGCAAATGCCGCACAGCTCGACCTTGGTGAGGATTTCATCAGGGCCGGGCGTGGGTACGTCGACGGTTTCCAGGCGATAGTCTTCCGGGCCATGGCAAACCACGGCCTGCATGGTTTTCGGGATGACCGGGGAGAGTTGTTCGGGTGTGCGTTCGGTGACGGTGGACATGACAGAGCCTCACGACAGATAAAATGAATTACTGAATGCTGTAGCCGCCGTCGATCACCATGTTGGCGCCGGTGATCATCTGCGCGGCATCGCTGAGCAGGTACAGCGCCAGCCCGGCGATTTCTTCCGGTTGTGCAAAGCGGCCCGCCGGGATCTGCAATTTGGCGCGTTCGCCGATTTCTCCGGCCCAGGCCTTCTTGCCCAGCGCGGTCTCGACGATGGTGGGGGAGATGGCGTTGACGTTGATGTGCGGTGCCCATTCCATGGCCAGCACTTTGGTCATGCCGACGATGGCCGCTTTGCTGGCGCAGTAGGCGACGTGCCGGTCGAGGCCGATCACTGCGGCCTGGGACGCGAGGTTGATAATGCGCCCACTGCCTTGGGCCAGCATGTGCCGGGCGCAGGCCTGGGCCACGAAAAAGCTGGCCTTGAGGTTGATGTCCAGGGTGGTGTCCCAGGCGCTTTCGCTGACATCGACAGCCTTGTCCAGCAGGGCCACGCCGGCGCTGTTGATCAGGTAGTCCAGGCGTTGGAAGTGTTCGAAGACCTGGTCGATGGTGTGTTGCACCTGGTTGATCTGGCTAAGGTCGACGGCAATGCCCAGATGCCCGGCGCCCAGGCTCGCGGCCACTTCAACCACCGCCGGGTCGCGGTCGAGCAAGGCCACGCGGGCGCCGCGCTCCACCAGCAGGCTGGCGCAGGCCAGGCCGATACCGGCGGCGCCGCCGGTGATCACCGCGCAACGACCGCTGAGGTCGAAGGCTTGGTTCCAGAATCCAGACATTTACATGACTCCATTTTCGAAAACAGTGAAGATCTCATGTGGGAGGGGGCTTGCCCCCGATGGCGGTGGGTCAGTCACCTGATCTATCACTGGTACACCGCCATCGGGAGCAAGCCCCCTCCCACACTTGACTGTATTTCAAGTCAATAACTACTTACCGCTGCTGACTTGTTTGTACAGCGCATCGGCGTTGGCGTTAGTCACAGGCACCCACGGCAGGATGTAGGTCTTGGCCGTGCCATCACCCCACTTCACGTCCTTGGCATAGCGCTCCCAGATCACCGACTGCGGCTTATAGTCCTTACCGGCCAGCGCGCGCAGGGCCACGTCCAGCGCGCCTTGGGACTGGGCCTGGGCGTCCTGGAGGAAGGTGGTGACTTCGTCTTTTTTCGCCGCCTGGATTGCGTCCGGCATGCCGTCGATAGAGGTGACGGGCACATCCTTGGACGTCAGGCCGTGGGATTTGAGGGCCTGCACGGCGCCGAGGGCCATGTCGTCGTTCTGTGCGATCACGCCGTTGATGCCTTTGGGGTGGGCGTTCAGCCAGTCTTCGGTCAGCGCCAGGGCCTGGGCGCGGTCCCAGTTGGCGGTCTTCTTCTCGATGATCTTGATGTCCGGGTGCTTGCCCAGCACTTCCAGTTCGCCTTTTTCCCGGTCGATCTGCGCCGACTGGCCAATCGGGCCCTGGATGATCACCACGTTGCCCTTGCCATTGAGCTTGTCGACCATGGCCTGGGCCTGCAGGCGGCCGCCTTCCACATCATCGTTACCGACGTAGGGCACCGAGGCGTCGGCGACTTTGGTGTTGGAGGCGATAACCACCACGTCGTTGCTCATGGCTTGCTTGACAGTGCCGACGCCGGCCTTGGTGTCGATCGGCACGAACAGGATCGCGTCGTAGCGCTGGGTGACCATGTTTTCGATCTGGTTGCTCTGGGTCAGGGCGTCGTAGTTGCCGTCGAACACGGTCAACTGCACGGTGCCGTCCTTGACCGCCGGGTGTTCCTTGAGCTCGCGGACCCAGTTCTGCATGAACTGGCCCTTGAGGCCATAAACGGCCGCGCCGACTTTGTAGGTCTTGCCATCGGCAGCTGTTGCGATACTGCTGGCGAGCAGGGAGAGAGCCGCCGCGGCGGCCAAGGTGGTACCAAGTTTCATGGGGGGAACTCCGGTTATTGTTGTAGTGGTCGTTCTCTAGCGTTTTTTCTTGCGCCACACGTCGATCAGTACTGCAAACACGATGATCAGGCCCTTGGCGACCTGCTGGTAATAGGAGGACACGCCGAGCAGATTCAGGCCGTTGTTGATCACGCCGATCAACAACGCACCGAACAGCGTGCCGACAATGCTGCCGGTGCCGCCCGACAGGCTGGTGCCGCCGATGACCACGGCGGCAATCGCGTCCAGCTCATAAGACACCCCGGCCTGGGGCAGGGCGGAGGTGGTGCGTGCCGACAACACCACGCCCGCCAACCCGGCGAGCAGGCCGGACACCACGTACACCGAAAACATCACCTTGCGCACGCCGATCCCGGAGGTGCGCGCGCTTTTTTCATTGCCACCCACCGCATACACGTAGCGGCCGTAGGTGGTGTAGCGCAGCACCATCCAGAAGATCAGCGCGACCACGGCGAAGATGATGATCGGCACGCCAATCGGGCCGATCTTGCCGATGCCCAGCGCCAGGTAGGCGTCGGGCAGGTCGGTGATCGGGCTGCCGTCGTTGAGGATGAAGGTCATGCCGCGCGCAATGCTGAGCATGCCGAGGGTGGCCACGAACGGTGGGATCGACAGGTTGGCGACCATAAAGCCGTTGACCACGCCGAGCATCGCGCCGGCAAACATCCCTGCACTCACCGCCGCCAGCAGCCCGTAGCCCTGGGTCGCGACCATGGCGCTGCACAATCCGGCAAAGGCCAGGATCGAGCCTACGGAAAGGTCGATGCCCTTGGTCAGGATTACGTAGGTCATGCCCACCGCGAGGATGCCGTTGATGGAGGTCTGGCGCAGGATGTCCATCCAGTTGCGCCAGGTCATGAAGTACTCGCTGGAAAACGCCATCACCACACACAGCAGGATAAACACCAGCGGCAGGCCGAAACGGTCGAGGGACAGGCGCAGGCGGTTGCGCGGCGCTGTGGTGATGGGGGCGGCAATGGTTTTGGCATTCATGAGGCAAGACTCAACAAGGCTTCCTGGGAAAGGGCGGTGTCGGTGCTGATGGTCACCAGGCGACCGCCCTTGAAGACGGCGATGCGATCACTCAGGTGCAACAGTTCCGGGGCTTCCGACGACACCACGATGGCGGCGCCACCGGCGCGCACGAATTGATCCAGCAGGTGGTAGATCTCCTGCTTGGCGCCCTCATCGATACCCCGGGTCGGCTCATCGCAGAGCAGGCACACCGGTTCGGTCGACAGGCATTTGGCGAGCACCACTTTCTGTTGGTTGCCGCCGCTCATGGACGCCACCGGCAGTTCCAACGAGGTGGTTTTGATCTGCAGGCGCTTGACCATGTCCTGGGCCAGCTGGGTTTCCTTGCGCGCATTGATCAACGACCAGCTCGACAGGCGCTTGTAGGCCGACAGGGCGATGTTGGAAAGAATGCTGCCGGTCAGCACCAGGCCGCTGTCCTTGCGGTCTTCGGTGACCAGCGACATGCCGGCATTGATGGTTGCCTTGGGCAGGCCGATGGGCATGGGCTTGCCTTGCAGGGTGACGCTGCCGGAGTCCGCCACGGTCAGGCCATAGATGCAATTGAGGAATTCACTGCGTCCCGAGCCCATCAGGCCGTATATACCGAGGATTTCACCCTGGCGCAGCTGCAGGCTGATGTCGTGGAACTCGCCGGCGCGGCTGAGGTTGTCGACTTGCAGGCAGGTGTCGGCAGCACACTCGCGGCCGACCTTGTGGTCGATGCGAGTCAGCTCCTGGCCAACGATGCCGCGCACCAGATGGTCGCGGTCGATGTCGGCCATGCGCCCGCTTTCCACAAAGGCGCCGTCGCGGAAAATGCTGTAGTCATCGGCGATCTGCGCCAGCTCGCTCAAGCGGTGCGACACATACACGATGCCGGCGCCGCGCGCGGTGAGGCGGCGGATCGCCTTGAACAGGGTTTCGGCTTCGCGCTCGCCAATGGCCGAGGTGGGCTCGTCCATGATCATCACCTGGCATTCATGGCTGAACGCCTTGGCGATTTCCACCAGCTGGATCTGCGCCACGCTCAGGCGGTGCATGGGGCTGGTGGCGTCTACATCAAATTCCAGGCTTTCCAGCAGTTCGCGGGTGCGGCGGTTCAAGGCCTTGTTGTCGACGATACAGCCGGCGCGACGCGGTTCACGGCCCAGCCAGATGTTTTCGGCAACGGTCATGTAGGGGATCGGTTCCAGTTCCTGGGTGATCATCGCGATCCCCGCCGCGAGGGCTTCGCTGGGGCGGTTGAACTGTACGGAGGTGCCGTTGAGCAGAATGCTGCCGGCATCACGCTGGGTAATGCCCATCAGGATGCTCAGGAAAGTCGACTTGCCTGCGCCATTGCCGCCGCACAGGGCGTGAACGCTACCGGCTCGCAGAGAGAGACGCCCGTCACGCAGGGCAGGGATGCCGGCATAAGCCTTGGCGACGTGTTCAGCCTGGAGCAGTAATGGCGTGGCCATCGGCGTGTCCTCGTGCTGTGAATTCTTATTAGGTCGCACAGTCATGTTTCGCTGTGATCATATGTGTATCAAATGAAATTCTGATCAGTCAATCTCTTTCATGTAAATGCTGTGATTCTGCTCTTTTGCGGGGATTACCCTTTTTTAGAGCGCTTTGACTGGCGAGTCAGTTAAATCATGCTTGACAGAAAGGGGGTAAAGCCCGCGAAATGGATGAGAGATATTTCATTGAGTGATCAATTGATCAGTCGTAAGCAAGATCACGGCAGCGGAGCCAGACGCCATGAACACACCTTTCCCGGTGGCTATCGGATGCGATGAAGCGGGTTTTGAGCTCAAGGAGCTGTTAAAGCGCCATATCGAGGCGCTGGGCTATCCGGTGACCGACTTCGGCACCCATTCCACCGCGCCGGTGTTGTACCCGGACATCGCCCTGGCCGTGGCCACCGCCATCAATGCCGGGCAGCAGCGCCTGGGCGTGCTGGTGTGCGGCACGGGGATCGGCATGGCGATCTCGGCCAACAAGGTGCTCGGGATTCGTGCGGCCCAGGCCCATGACACCTACTCGGCAGAGCGGGCGCGCAAGAGCAACGATGCGCAGATCCTGTCTATCGGCGCGCGGGTGATCGGCGCCGAACTGGCGAAAAGCATCGTCAAGTCGTTCCTGGAGTCGGAGTTCGAGGCGGCACGTTCCGGGGCCAAGGTCGAGCGCATCAATGCGATCGAGCGCGATGGGCATCAATAGTGGACGTAGCAGGGCAAGAGTCGGGAGAATGCGCCTTTGACGCCGAAACGGAAGCCCGTCCCCATGAGTGACAGTACCCAGCGCATGGCCAGTGATATTGATCAGATGACTGAAGTGGCGATGCTCTATTACCTCGAGAACGTCACTCAGGAAGCCATCGCCAAGCGCTTCGACCTGTCGCGGGCAAAAGTCAGCCGGCTGCTCAAACGTGCGCGGGACGAAGGCATTGTCGAGGTGCGCGTATTGCAGCACCCGGCGATGAACAACGAGCTGGAACAGGCGCTGGTGGCGCGCTTCAAGCTGGATCGTGCGTTGATCGCGGTCGATCACAGCGATCCCGATACCCAGCGCTCGGCCGTCGCCAGCCTGGTGGCCAACTACCTGAACAAGACCTTGAGCGACGGCATGATCGTCGCCGTCGGCATGGGCCGCAATGTCGGGGCCGTGGCCGATAACGTGTTCCTGCCGGTGACGCGCAACTGCACATTTGTCTGCGCCATCGGTGGTTCGCTCAAGGCCGGTGAATACATGAACCCCGACCATATCTGCCGGCGCCTGGCCCTGCGCTTTGGCGGCGAGAGTGAAAGCCTGTACGCCCCGGCCCTGGTGGCCAACCCGGAGCTGCGCGGTGTGTTGATCAATAACGACACGGTGCGCTCCACCCTCGACCGCGCGCGGCGGGCAGACATGGCGCTGATCGGCATCGGTGACATGAGCGAGAACAGCAACATGGTGCGCATGGGCTGGTTCTCGCCCCAGGAGATTGCCCAGGCGCGGCTGTCCGGCACCGTGGGCGACATGATGGGCTATGACTTCATCGATATTCACGGCCAGCCGGCGGTCAACGCGATTCAGGGGCGGGTGATCGGGTTGACGGTGCAGGAGTTGTTTCGCATCCCGGACGTGGTGGCGATTGCCAGCGAGAACACCAAGGCAGCGGCGACGTTGGGGGCGCTGCGGTCGGGGGTGATCAATACGTTGGCGACGACGGTGACGAATGCCCACACCATCCTGGCGCTGGACGATGCAACCCGTAAAACCTGACACGCCCGTGCTCAAATGTGGGGGGCTTGCCCCCGATGGTGGTGGGTCAGTCACAGTTGCATTTACTGACACACCCTCATCGGGGGCAAGCCCCCTCCCACATGATTTTGTGTGGGGTTCGAAGACAGGTTTTGTAATAGTTTTGCATTGTGGGAAATTTGTATTTCGCCTGTAGGATTCAAGTCCTTTTGTTATTTCAGGACGTGCATGAACATCCTCTCGGAGCCTCCCAGTCGTCTTTCCCCAAGACATTTGCTGCCGCTGTTCCCCCTGAAGCACCCCGTATTCCGACAGCTAACCTTGTCCCG
Organism: Pseudomonas grimontii; assembly: GCF_007858185.1. Taxonomy (GTDB): domain Bacteria; phylum Pseudomonadota; class Gammaproteobacteria; order Pseudomonadales; family Pseudomonadaceae; genus Aquipseudomonas; species Aquipseudomonas grimontii. Next base: position 174,039 of record NZ_VFES01000015.1, on the reverse strand, counting down.
GTCCACTGACCGCGCATTGCCGTGTCCGGCATTCTGAACACCTGAATACAGAGACTTTATAAATGGAATGGTTAGCGGATCCAACGGCCTGGCTCGGCCTGTTGACCTTGATTGTGCTGGAACTGGTGCTGGGCATCGACAACCTGGTGTTTATTGCGATCCTGGCGGACAAGCTCCCGCCGGAGCAACGTGACCGTGCGCGGTTGATCGGTTTGTCCCTGGCGTTGCTGATGCGCCTGGGCCTGCTGGCGAGTATTTCCTGGTTGGTGACCCTCACCCAGCCGCTGTTCGAGGTGTTCGACAAGAGCTTCTCCGGGCGTGACCTGATCATGCTGTTCGGCGGTGTGTTCCTGTTGTTCAAGGCCACCATGGAATTGCACGAACGCCTGGAAGGTCATGTGGCCCAGCGCACCGGCAACGTGGCGTACGCCATGTTCTGGCCGATCGTGGCGCAGATCGTGGTGCTCGATGCGGTGTTTTCCCTGGATGCGGTGATTACTGCCGTCGGCATGGTGGATGAGTTGGCGGTGATGATGATCGCGGTGATCATTTCCATCGGCCTGATGATCGTCGCGAGTAAGCCGCTCACGCGCTTCGTCAACGCCCACCCGACGGTGATCATGCTGTGCCTGGGCTTCCTGATGATGATCGGTTTTGCCCTGACCGCCGAAGGCCTGGGTTTCCATATTCCCAAGGGCTATCTGTACGCGGCGATTGGTTTCTCGATCCTGATCGAGGTGTTCAACCAGATTGCCCGCGCGCGTCGCAAGAAATCTGCACAGGGTGTATTGCCGGTGCGTGAGCGGACGGCCCATGCGGTGATGCGCTTGCTCGGCGGCCGCAGCCTGGCGGTGGAAGAAGTGGATGAAGACGTGGCCGACCTGTTGGGCGAGACGGATGCAGCGCAAGGGCCGCTGTTCGACCGGCGTGAGCGGGTGATGATCAGCGGTGTGCTGCAACTGGCCGAGCGGCCGATTCGCACCTTGATGACGCCGCGCGCCAAGGTCGACTTTATCGACCTGGCGGATGATCCCGACACGATTCGCCTGAAACTGATGCATTCGTCCTATTCGCGCCTGCCGTTGATCCGTAATGGCGCGGTGGATGAGCCGCTGGGCTTCGTGCACAAGAAGGAACTGCTCAAGGAATACCTGGCCGGCAACGAGCCGAACCTGGAACACCTCGCGCGTCGGGCGATCAACCTGCTGGAGAGCTTTTCGATCCTCAACGCCCTGGAACAGATGCGCCAGGAATCGACCCATATTGCCTTCGTGATCAACGAATTCGGTGACTTCATGGGCGTGTTGAGCATGACCGACATTCTTGAATCCATCGCCGGTGAATTGCCCGATGCCAGCGAGATCGAAGGGCCGGATATTGTCGAGGAGGGCGCTGGCTTCCGAGCCAATGGCGCCTTGAACCTCACCCAGATTCGTCAACGTACCGGCTTCAAGGCTGTCGCGACCGAGGATTACCAGACCCTGGCCGGTCTGGTAATGAGCCTGCTCGACCGCCTGCCGGTGGTGGGCGATAGCCTGGAGCATGAGGGCTGGCGCCTGACGGTGGCAGCGGTGGAGGAGCGGCGGGTGACGCAGGTGTTATTGCACCCTTGCGGCGTGCATAGCGCCTGAAGGTGTCCTCCATAAACTGCGCTTGCTGCTCCTCGGGTCCGAAACCTTTGAATGTTTCCATCAAGGTGCCGTTCTGGAAGATCAGCAGCGTCGGGGTGCCTGTCACCTCTGGGTGCCTGGGCGTTTTCGCGCAATCAAGCACCAGGCTAACCACTGATCGATACTGGGCGGCGATCAGCTCAAACAGTGGCCCGGACACTCCGCAGGCTGGGCAGTGATCTGAGACAAACAGCATGAACACCGGGCGCGAAGTGCTCAGCACGCGCCGGTAGTCTTCGGTATTGGCAATGGTTGCAGTGGCAATCCCCATGATCATCTCCCTTTGAGTCGCACAGGCTTTCGCCAACGCTAAGCTCGGGGACCGCCACCGTCTACTGTCAACCTTCACAGGTCCACATCACGCTCCGCACGTTCCCGGGCCTTGCGCGCCTGGCTCGCGCACTTGCGGTATTCCTCATTGTCACGGGACGCCTTGGCGCGGCGATAGCCATGGTGATTCTGGCTGCTGTAGTTGGCGTCGAAGGCTTCCTTGAGTTTGCGCAGTTCTTCTTTGCATTCGCGGCGGTCGTTGTTGGCCGAGGCGCTGCCGGCCGCCAGAAAACACAGCAAGACCAGGGTGAGACTGAGCTTCATCGGACTGCGGTCCTTGTCATGAGGGGTGTGCCAAAGGCTAGTCCAGCACAGTGGATTTTCCATCGGGCGGGTGCACTGTCGGTGTGCGTAGTAACGGGGCGGTGACGCACTTGAATCGTGCTGTCACCACCGTGTGAGGCCTTGGGTAGCAATCCGCTTGCAAGTGCTGGCGCAACGCCGCATTTCAGGTTGCGATTTATCTAACTGATTACTAAGCAATTTATCCAAGCCATAGGTTTCCCTCGGTGCGTGTGGCACACTTTCTGCTGTCTATTCCGTTGTTACATACTAAGTTCCGGTATAGCGGAATACACAACTCCTGGAGTGCTTGTCATGCATCACCGACCTTCCGTGTTTAAAGCGTGTGTTTTTCTCTTCGCCGCATCGGCTTCCCTCGCAGGCATCGTGCAGGCGGCGGACAGCAAGCTCGATGATGTGCTCAAGCGTGGGCACCTGATCGTGGGTACAGGCAGTACCAATGCGCCGTGGCACTTCCAGGGAGCGGATGGCAAGTTGCAGGGTTTTGATATCGATATCGGTCGCATTGTGGCCAAGGGCTTGTTCAACGACCCGAGCAAGGTCGAGTTTGTGGTGCAGTCCTCCGACGCCCGCATTCCCAACCTGCTGACCGACAAGGTCGACATGAGCTGCCAGTTCATCACCGTCACCGCCAGCCGTGCGCAGCAAGTGGCGTTCACGCTGCCGTACTACCGCGAAGGCGTGGGCCTGCTGCTGCCGAACAACAGCAAGTACAAGGAAATCGAAGACCTGCAGGCGGCGGGCGATGGCGTCACCGTGGCCGTGCTGCAGAACGTGTACGCCGAAGAACTGGTGCACCAGGCATTGCCCAAGGCCAAGGTCGACCAGTACGACAGCGTCGACCTGATGTACCAGGCCGTGAATTCCGGCCGCGCCGATGCCGCCGCCACCGACCAGTCCTCGGTCAAGTACCTGATGGTGCAGAACCCCGGCCGCTACCGCAGCCCGGCCTACGCCTGGAGCCCGCAAACCTATGCGTGTGCGGTCAAGCGTGGCGACCAGGACTGGCTGAACTTCGTCAATACCGCGCTGCATGAAGCCATGACCGGTGTGGAGTTCCCCACCTACAAGGCCTCGTTCAAGCAGTGGTTCGGTGTAGACCTGCCAGAGCCGGCGATTGGTTTCCCTGTTGAATTCAAGTGATTCGGAATAATCGGGGCGGCCGTCACGGCGCCCCAATCAGGTACTGCTGACCATGAACTATCAGTTGAACTTTGCCGCCGTGTGGCGCGATTTCGACACCTTGCTGGCGGGGCTCGGCCTGGGCCTGCAACTGGCCTTGCTGTCGATCGCCATCGGCTGCGTGATCGGCCTGTTGATGGCGTTTGCCATGCTGTCCAGGCACCGCGCGTTGCGCATCTTCGCCTCGGTCTATGTGACGGTGATCCGTAATACGCCGATCCTGGTGCTGATCCTGTTGATCTACTTCGCCTTACCCAGCCTGGGCATCCGCCTGGACAAGATCCCGTCGTTCATCATCACCCTGTCGCTGTACGCCGGTGCCTACCTGACCGAGGTGTTCCGCGCCGGGCTGTTGAATATTCCCAAGGGCTTGCGCGAAGCCGGCTTGGCCATCGGCCTGGGGGAATGGCGGATCCGCGCCTATATCACCGTGCCGGTGATGCTGCGCAACGTGCTGCCCGCGCTGTCGAACAACTTTATATCGCTGTTCAAGGACACCTCCCTGGCCGCCGCCATCGCGGTGCCGGAGCTGACCTATTACGCCCGCAAGATCAACGTCGAAAGCTACCGGGTGATTGAAACCTGGCTGGTCACGACCGCGCTCTACGTGGCGGCCTGTTACCTCATTGCCATGCTGCTCCGTTACTTGGAACAGCGTTTGGCGATCCGTCGTTAAGGAGGGTTTCCATGTACGAGTCTCCCAGCTGGCTGCATGAGTTGTGGATCGCCCGGGATACCCTCTGGGCGGGGTTTCAGACCAGCATTTATTGCTCGGTGCTGGCGATTATCTTTGGCACCCTGATCGGTATCTTCGCCGGGCTGGTGCTGACGTATGGCAAGTTCTGGATGCGTGCGCCGTTTCGGCTGTATGTCGATTTGATCCGTGGCACCCCGGTGTTTGTGCTGGTGCTGGCGTGTTTCTACATGCTGCCGGCGCTCGGCTGGAAAATCAGCGCATTCCAGGCCGGCGCCGTCGGGCTCACGTTGTTCTGCGGTTCCCACGTTTCGGAAATCGTGCGCGGTGCGCTGCAAGCCATTCCCCGTGGGCAGTTGGAAGCCGGCAAGGCGATTGGCCTGACATTCCGGCAGTCACTCGCCTACGTGCTGTTGCCCCAGGCACTGCGGCAGATCCTGCCGACCTGGGTCAATTCCTCGACGGAAATCGTCAAGGCCTCGACCTTGCTCTCGGTGATCGGCGTCGCCGAATTGCTGTTGAGCACCCAGCAAGTGATCGCGCGTACCTTCATGACCCTGGAGTTCTACCTGTTCGCCGGGTTTCTGTTCTTTGTCATCAACTACGCCATCGAGTTATTCGGGCGCTACATTGAAAAGCGGGTGGCCTTGCCATGAACCAACCTCAAACAACCCAACCGCTGCTGGACATTCGCGGCCTGCGTAAACAATACGGCGAGGTTGAAGTGCTCAAGGGCGTCGACCTGTCCATGCAGCGCGGCAACGTGGTGACGTTGATCGGCTCCAGCGGCTCGGGCAAGACCACACTGCTGCGTTGTGTCAACCTGCTGGAAGAATTCCAGGGTGGGCAGATCACCCTGGACGGCGAGTCCATCGGCTACAGCGAGATCGGCGGCAAGCGCGTGCGTCACCCCGAGCGCGTGATCGCCCAGCACCGGGCGATGACCGGCATGGCGTTCCAGCAGTTCAACCTGTTCCCACATTTGAGCGCGTTGCAGAACGTGACCCTGGGCTTATTGAAAGTTAAGAAAATGCCTAAGGACGAGGCAGTAGCGCTCGCGGAAAAATGGTTGGATCGCGTAGGACTTTTGGAGCGCCGCAACCACTTCCCCGGCCAGTTGTCCGGCGGCCAGCAGCAGCGTGTGGCGATTGCCCGCGCGATTGCGATGAACCCCAGCCTGATGCTGTTCGACGAAGTCACCTCGGCCCTCGACCCGGAATTGGTGGGTGAGGTGCTCAGCGTGATCAAGGGCCTGGCGGAAGAGGGCATGACCATGTTGCTGGTCACCCACGAAATGCGTTTTGCCTATGAAGTCTCGGATCAGATCGTCTTCATGAACCAGGGCCGGATTGAAGAGCAGGGCTCGTCGAAGGCCATCTTCGAGCGGCCGCAATCGCCGCGCCTGGCGGAATTTCTCAAGAACATTCGTTTTTAATCAGGAGCAAAGTTTTATGAGCATCACTCGTTACGGAGCCGGCAGTACTGCCGGCGGTGGCCAGCCTCGTCCCTTCGCCCGCGCTGTGGAAGCGGACGGCTGGTTGTACGTCTCGGGCCAAGTGCCTGCGGTGGACGGCGAAATCATCAGCGGCGGGATCATCGAGCAAACCCGTCAGACCATGCGCAACGTGGTGGCGATCCTCGAAGAAGCCGGCTACGAGTTGAAAGACGTGGTGCGGGTGGGCGTGTGGCTGGAAGACCCGCGGGACTTCTGGAGTTTCAACAAGGTCTTCGGCGAGTACTTCACCCCGGAACACGCCCCGGCGCGGGCCTGCGTGCAGGCCAACATGATGGTGGACTGCAAAGTCGAGATTGATTGCGTGGCCTACAAGAAAAAGGGCTAAATTGCCCCCACTCTTAAGCCCACCAGAGATCAAATGTGGGAGGAGGCTTGCCCCCGATAGCGGTGTATCAGTAACAGATGTGTTGATTGACACGCCGCCATCGGGGGCAAGCCCCCTCCCACAGTGGACCTGCGCCAGCCCTACCATTTCGACCGGACCGAAATTGCCATGACCGAAGACACCATCAAACGCCGCGCCAAAGGCCTGGACCGTGCATTCGATATCCTCGATTTTCTCAAGGAAGTCGGCCAGCCCCTGCGCCCGAATGATATTGCCAGCGGCATCGGCAGTCCCAAATCCACCGTCTACGAGCTGGTCGCCTCCTTGTTGGAGCGGCGCATCCTCGAAACCGTGGGCAAGGACGGTCACGTCTACCTCGGCCGTCAGTTGTACTTCCTCGGCCAGGCGCACCTGCGCCATTTCGACCTGACCCGCGAGGCCGATCACGCCTTGCAGGAGATCGTTAGCCAGACCCACGAAACCGCGCAGATGTGCCTGCTCAACGGGCGCAAATACACCGTGGCGCTGATGCGTGAAGGCGAGCGGCATTTCCGCATTTCCTCGGACATCGGTGAAGACGCGCCGATCCCATGGACGGCGTCCGGGCGCCTGTTACTGGGGCACTTGAGCGATCAGCAGATCATCGACCTGATCGACCACGACGACTTTATCCTGCCGGATGGCCAGCGCCTGCCGCTGGAGACCTTCCTCGCGCAAATCCGCCAGGCCACCCTCGATGGCTTCTTTTCCTTCGACAGCGTGGCCGACACCTTTACCCACTGCTTCGCCGCCCCGGTCCGGGACGCGCAGGGCGTCAGCATTGCGACCCTGTGCATCGTCGCCCCACGGGCGGATGCCAGCAAAAACTACAACGACTATCGCCGGGTGTTGATCGACAGCGCCAACAACCTGGCCCGTCGCATCAACGAATAGGAGTTTTCCATGTCTTTCATCAACGCCGTTGAAAAGGGCGCCGCCGCCGTCGGTGCCCACTTGGTCCGCGACGTCAGCCTGCCCGCCCTGGTGCTGCACCGCGACGCCCTGGAACACAACATTCGCTGGATGCAGGACTTTGTCAGCAACAGCGGCGCCGAACTCGCGCCCCATGGCAAAACCAGCATGATGCCCGCGCTGTTCCAGCGCCAGATCGCCCAAGGCGCCTGGGGCATCACCCTGGCCAGCGCGGTGCAGACCCGCGCCGCCTATGCCGGTGGCGTGCGCCGCGTGCTGATGGCCAACCAGTTGGTGGGCGCGCCGAACATGGCGTTGATCGCCGACCTGCTGGCCGACAAGGATTTTGACTTCCACTGCATGGTTGACCACCCGGACAACGTCGCCGACCTGGGCCTGTTCTTCGCCGCCCGTGGCCTGCGCCTGAACGTGATGATCGAGTACGGCGTGGTCGGCGGCCGTTGCGGTTGCCGCAGCGAGCAGGAAGTGCGCGACCTGGCCAAGGCGATCAAGGCCCAACCGGCCCTGGCCCTCACCGGTATCGAAGGTTATGAAGGCGTGATCCACGGCGAGCACGCCATCAGCGGCATCCGCGACTTCGCCGCCAGTTTGGTGCGCCTGGCTGTCGACCTGCAAAACAATGGTTCCTTCGACCTGCCCAAGCCCATTATCACTGCGTCAGGTTCGGCCTGGTACGACCTGATCGCCGAGTCCTTCGAGACGCAAAACGCCGCCGGCCGTTTCCTCAGCGTGCTGCGCCCCGGCAGCTACGTGGCGCACGACCATGGCATCTACAAAGCGGCGCAATGCTGTGTGCTCGAGCGCCGCAGCGACCTTCATGAAGGCCTGCGCCCGGCCCTCGAAGTCTGGGCCCATGTGCAGTCGTTGCCTGAGCCTGGCTTTGCGGTGATCGCCCTGGGCAAGCGCGACGTGGCCTACGACGCCGGTTTGCCGGTGCCGCTCAAACGCTACCGGGCCGGGATCCTGCCGGCGGAAGGCGATGATGTGAGCGCCTGCACCGTCACCGCGGTGATGGACCAACACGCCTTCATGACCGTCGCGGCAGGTGTCGAGCTGCGCATTGGCGACATCATTTCCTTTGGCACCTCGCACCCTTGCCTGACCTTCGACAAATGGCAGGTGGGCTGCCTGGTGGATGAGCAGTTGCAGGTGATCGAGTCCCTGGAAACCCGTTTCTGAGTGTAAACAATGACCACCGCCTCTCCACGCATCGCCCTGATCGGCGAATGCATGATCGAACTGCAACACCGCGCCGACGGCAGCCTGCAACAAAGCTTCGGCGGCGACACCTTGAACGCGGCGGTGTACCTGCGCCGTGAGTTGGGCGATGTCGGCACCGTCGACTACGTCACCGCCCTGGGCGATGACAGCTTCAGCGATGCCATGTGCCAGCAATGGCAAGAAGAGGGTCTTGGGCTGGAGAGGGTCCAGCGCCTGCCTGGGCGTCTGCCCGGTTTGTACTGCATACAGACCGATGCCAACGGCGAGCGCAAATTTCTCTACTGGCGCAACGAAGCGGCCGTGCGCGACTGCTTTACCACGCCGGCAGCCGAACCGATCCTGGCGGCATTGCCGGGGTACGACGTGGTGTATTTCAGCGGCATTACCCTGGCGGTACTCGGTGAAAGTGGGCGCGCGCGTTTGCTTAAGGCCCTGATCGAAACACGCCGGCGTGGCGGCAAAGTGGTGTTCGACAACAACTACCGGCCACGGCTGTGGGCCACGGTGGACGTTGCCCGTGAGGCTTATCGTACAGTACTGGCCGAGGTGGATATCGCCTTGCTGACCGAGGACGACGAGCGTGCGCTCTTTGGCTATGCCAACAGTGAACAGGTATTTGCGGCCTATCCGGCGATTGCGGAAGTGGTGCTCAAGCGCGGTGCGGATGCGTGTTTGATCCGTTGTGATGGTGAGCGCTTTGCCGTGCCGGCACTGAAGGTGGAGAGGGTGGTGGACACTACCGCGGCGGGGGATTCGTTCAGTGCGGCGTACCTGGCCAGTCGGCTCAAGGGTGGTTCGCCGCAGGAGGCGGCGTTGGCCGGGCATCGATTGGCGAGCCGTGTCATCCAGGTGCCGGGTGCGCTGATCCCCAGGGAGTAGGTGAATGGCCGCCTGCGGCGGATCGGGAGCAAGTCGAATCGTCGCACCGCCCCTCCCACAGTTGACCGCATTCGTCCAGATGAAATGCGGTCAAGTGTGGGAGGGGGCTTGCTCCCGATAGCAGTCTTAAGTCAACGCCTCAATCGCGATAAAACACCTGCACCAGGTGATAGCCAAACTTGCTCTTGATCGGCCCGTGAACCACCTTCACCGGCTTCTTGAAGATCACTGCATCAATCGCCCCGACCATCTGCCCAGGCCGCACTTCACCCAAATCGCCGCCGCGCTTGCCGGACGGGCAAGTGGAGTACTTCTTGGCCAGCACATCAAAGGCTTCGCCCTTGGCAATGCGCTGCTTGAGTTGTTCGGCTTCTTCGCTGGTTTTCACCAGGATATGGCGGGCTTGGGCTTTCATTGATCTCTACCAGGTGTGCGACGGCGCGCGATTATGCCTGAACTGAACCGTCGACGCTGATCATGCTGCGGATTTTGGTCGCCAGCACGTCGATGGAAAATGGCTTGGCGACCATGTCCATGCCGTCCTCCAGGAAGCCCTGGCGCTCGGCGGCTTTTTCCGCGTAGCCGGTCATGAACAGCACTTTGAGGCCCGGCCGATGCTGGCGGGCGATCTCCGCCAACTGGCGGCCGTTCATGCCGGGCAGGCCGACGTCGGTCACCAGCAGGTCCACGCGCAAATCCGACTCCAGCAACGGCAGCGCCGCCCGCGCATCCGCGGCCTGGTGCGCGGTGTAGCCCAACTCGTCGAGTACGTTGACCACCAGCATGCGCACCGCCGGGTCGTCCTCGACCACCACCACCGCCTCACCGGCAAGGGCTACCGGCGCTTCGCCCAGATGCGTGGGCAGGTTGCTCTCCAGGGAGGTGCCGTGCAGGCGCGGCAGGTACAGGCGCACGCAGGTGCCCTGGCCCGGTTCGCTCTGGATGGTCACGTGGCCACCGGACTGCTGGGCAAACCCATAGATCATCGACAGCCCCAGGCCCGTGCCCTGGCCGATGGGTTTGGTGGTGAAGAAGGGGTCGAACGCCTTGGCGAGAATCTTCGGTGCCATGCCGCTGCCGTTGTCACACACGCCGAGCATCACGTAGTCGCCGGCCCTGACCGGTTCGAGGGTGGTGATGTCGGTACCGTCCAGGTAACTGTTGGCGGTTTCGATCAGCAGTTCGCCGCCGTCGGGCATGGCGTCGCGTGCGTTGATCACCAGGTTGAGCAGGGCGTTTTCCAGTTGGCTGGCGTCGGTGTTGACCGGCCAGATATCGTGGCCCAGTTGTACCTTGAGGGTGATATGCGCGCCCTTGGTGCGTTGGAACAGCTCCTCCAGGGACGCCACCAACTGGTTGGGATCCAACGGGCGAAGGTCCAGCGACTGGCGCCGCGAGAACGCCAGCAGCCGGTGGGTGAGGGCGGCCGCGCGATGGGCCGAGGACACGGCGGCATCGGTAAACCGGCCGATCTCCTCGCTGCGCCCGGCGGCGATGTAGCGCTGCATCAGGTCCAGGCTGCCGATGATGCCGGTGAGCATATTGTTGAAGTCGTGGGCGATACCGCCGGTGAGCTGGCCCACCGCTTCCATCTTCTGCGCATGGCGTAGGGCGTCTTCGGCGCGCTCACGCTCGAACATCTCGTTTTGCAGGCGTTCGTTGGCTTCGGCCAGCGCCTGGGTGCGCTGGGCCACGCGTTCTTCGAGGTTCTCGTTGAGGTGGCGCAGGGCTTCTTCGGTGAGTTTGCGTTCGGTTTCATCGATCACAAAGATGTAGAAACCGTTGACCGAACCGTCGTTGCTGAAGCGTGGCAGGTATTTCATCAGCGCGTGGCGCGGCCGGCCATCGCGATGGGGGGTAATGGTCATGAAGCTGCAGGACTTGCCCTTGAGCGCGGCGGCGATCTTGTCTTCGCGCCCGGCATACACCTCGTCGCCGAGCACCTCGCGGATGGTCTTGCCGTACAGCTCCTGGGGCGTCATGCCGTACCAGTCAAGGTAGGCGCTGTTGTTCAGGCGAAAGCGCTGCTCATGGTCGACGTAGCCGATCAGTACCGGCATGGCGTTGATGATCAACTGCAGCTCTGTCTGGCTCTGGCGCAGGGCCTGCTCGGTGTGCTTGCGCTCGGTGAGGTCGAGTGCCGCGCCGAGGAAGCGCGCCGGGCGGCCCTGGTGATCCTTGTAGCAACGTCCGCGCGCGAACACCCAGCGCACCTGGCCGTCGGCTTGTTGCAGGCGGTATTCCTCGGCGTATTCGGTGCCGTGGGTGATGCAGTGCTTGATGCTGCGCGTCACTGTGCCCCGGTCTTCGGGATGCACGCCCAGCAGGTAATCGCTGATTGGCAACTGGTCGGACTCGCTCGGGTCGACGCCGTGGAGGTAGGCGAAGTGCGCGTCGGCGATAAAGCGGTCTTCGCCAATATCCCAATCCCAGGTGCCCACCGCGTCGGTGGCGGCCAGGGCCAGTTGCAGGCGTTGTTCGGTGTTGTGTTGGGCCTTGCGGCGCTCGTTGGTTTCGATGGCCGTGACCAGGATGCCGGCCACGCTGCCACTTTCATCGCGGATCGGGCTGTAGGTCAGGTCCAGCCAGATTTCAGTGTCGCGATTGTTGCGTTGCAGGACGAAACGCTGCTCGCTGAACGTACGCACCTGGCCGGTCAGTACGGCGTCGTAGATCGGCGCGGTGAAGCTTTCGAGTTCCGGCCAGGTCTGGTGCGCCGGCTGGCCCATGGCCTCGGGGTGCTTGTTGCCCGCCAGCAGGGCGAAGCCGTCGTTGTAGAGTTGGGTGAGTTGGTTGCCCCACAGCAGGAGCATCGGCATCGGTGAGTGGATGACGATGTCCACGGCTGTGCGCAGGCTTTGCGGCCAATCATTGGCCTCACCGAGGGGGCTGTGTGCCCAGTCCAGCCGCGCAATCAATGCAGCGGCTTCGCTACCGGTGGTTGTTCCCTTCATAAAAAGCCCTGAGCGTAACGCTTTGAAAAATGACAACACCCATTATCCCGTGGGAAACCTATGGGTGACTACCCTCGAAAAATAGCATGCATTGGGGGGTTGTCTTCAAATGAGTGCTTTAAGGCTGAAACCTTTCATCTTCACGCCAGCTCAGGGCGGTCGCGAAACTGCGCCAGGGCCTCCGGATTGGCCAGCGCGTCGGTATTTTTCACCGGCTCGCCGTGCACCACGTTGCGCACCGCCAGTTCGACGATCTTGCCGCTGATGGTGCGGGGAATATCGCTGACGGCGAGGATCTTCGCCGGCACATGGCGCGGCGTGGTGTTGGCGCGTATGACCTGGCGGATCTGGTGCTCCAGGGCTTCGTCCAGTTCGATCCCGTCATCGAGACGCACAAACAGCACCACGCGCACATCGTCCTGCCAGCGCTGGCCGATGGCCAGGCTCTCCAGCACCTGCGGGACTTTTTCCACCTGGCGATAAATCTCTGCAGTGCCGATGCGCACGCCGCCCGGGTTGAGCACTGCGTCGGAGCGGCCATGAATCAGCAGGCTGCCGTTGGGGCGTAGCTCGGCGTAGTCGCCCTGGGCCCACACGCCGGGAAACTGGCTGAAATACGAGGCGCGCAGCTTCTTCTGGCCGGGGTCGTGCCACAAACCGATGGGCATCGCCGGGAAGTGGCGGGTGCACACCAGTTCACCTTTTTCCCCGAGCAACGGTTGGCCCCGGTCGTCCCACACCTCGATAGCCATCGCCAGGCTCTTGCATTGCATTTCACCGCGCCGCACCGGCAGCACCGGGTTGCCGATCACAAAGCAGGAGACGATGTCGGTGCCGCCAGACATCGATGACAGGCACAGCTCGGCCTTGATCTCGCGGTACACGTAGTCGTAACTCTGGGGCGACAGGGGCGAGCCGGTCGAAATCAGGCCTTTGAGGCTGCTCAGGTCGTGGCTCAGGCGCGGTTGCAGCCCGGCCTTTTCCAGGGTGGCGAGGAACTTGGGGCTGGTGCCGAACACGCTGATCTTTTCCGCGTCGATCAGGTCGATCAAGCGTTCCGGGCCGGGATGAAACGGCGAGCCGTCATACAGCACCGCCGTGGCCCCGATCGCCAGCACCGAGACCAGCCAGTTCCACATCATCCAGCCGCAGGTGGTGTAGTAGAACAGGCAGTCCTCGCGGGCTATGTCCGCGTGCAGGCCGTGTTCCTTGAGGTGGGTGAGCAGCACGCCGCCGGTGCCATGGATGATGCATTTGGGCACGCCGGTGGTGCCGCTGGAATAGAGGATGTACAGCGGGTGATCGAACGGCACCGCAATGAACGCAGGCTCGCCGCCGGGTTGGTAGAAGTCATTCCACAGCGCAACGCGGGCCGGGGTCTGATAGTCCTCGACGCAGGCCTGGGGCCATGCATACGGGACGATGATCAATTGCTCCAGGGACGGCAGGCGTTCTAGGATTTCATTGAGCTTGGCGCTTTGGTCGATGGTTTTGCCGGCGTAGCGGTACCCGGCGCAGGTGATCAGCACCTTGGGCTCGATCTGGCCGAAACGGTCGATGACGCCTTGTGTGCCGAAGTCTGGTGAAGAGCACGACCAGATCGCGCCCAGGCTGGTGGTGGCGAGCATGCCGACCAGGGTTTGCCAGGTGTTGGGCATGCAGGCGGCCACCCGGTCGCCGCTGCCGACCCCGGCCGCCCGCAGGCTGTCTTGCAGGCCGGCGACATGGGCGGCCAGCTCGGCATAGGTGAGTTGTTCGCGCTGGCCGTCTTCGCTGATCGCGACCACGGCCGGGTGATCGTCGCGTCGACGCAGCAGGTGTTCGGCAAAATTCAGGGTCGCGCCCGGAAACCACTGGGCGCTGGGCATCTCGGCGTCTTCAATCAACACCGCGCTGGGCGGGCTGCGAAACTGCACATCAAAGAACGTGACGATCGCCTGCCAGAAGTCCGGACGCTGGTCGATGCTCCACTGATGCAGGGCCGGGTAGTCGCTGAGCTGCACGCCGTGGCGATCATTGATAAAGCGCCGGAACTGGTCCATCCGTGTGTTGTGGATGCGTTCCGGGGAGGGTTGCCAGAGAATCTCGGACATCAGCAAGGTCTCTTATTCTTTTGTATGAATCTAACAATCAACACATTGATTTTCTGTGTTTGGTTTATTGGGCCAGCCAGCCGCCATCAATGTTCCACGCCGCACCCCGCACCTGGGCACCGGCCTCGCTGCACAAGAACAGCACCAGCTCACCCAACTGCGACGGCGTCACAAACTCCAGCGACGGCTGTTTCTCTGCCAGCAGATCCTGCTGCGCCTGCTGCGGATCGACGCCATTGGCCACGCGATCATCAATCTGCTTCTGCACCAGCGGCGTCAACACCCAGCCGGGGCAGATCGCATTGCAGGTGACGTTACTGGTGGCGGTCTCCAGGCCCACCACCTTGGTCAAGCCGATCACGCCGTGCTTGGCCGCCACATACGCGGCCTTGCCCACCGAGCCGACCTGGCCGTGCACCGAGGCGATGTTGACGATACGCCCCCAACCCTTGGCCTTCATGCCTGGCAGGCTCAAGCGCGTACTGTGGAACACCGACGATAGGTTGATGGCGATGATCGCGTCCCAACGTTCTACCGGAAAGTCCTCCACCGCCGCCACATGCTGGATGCCGGCGTTGTTGACCAGAATGTCGACACCGCCGAACTCACGCTCGGCGTAGGCGAACATGTCCGCTATCTGCGCCGGGTCGCTGACGTCCGCCGGGTGGTGGCCGACCTTGCCGCCGAACGCCTGCACCTGGGCGGCCACCGCGCTGGCGTCGCCGAAGCCGTTGAGGATCAGGTTGGCGCCCGCCTTGGCCAGGCTCAGGGCGATGCCCAGGCCAATGCCGCTGGTAGAGCCGGTAACCAGGGCGGTCTTGCCGTTCAAAGTCGTCATGAAAACCTCACACAATGCCGGTGGCGTAGAAAGTACCGATCACCACGAACACCGCGAGGGTCTTGATAATCGTGATGCCGAAAATGTCCTTGTAGGCTTCGCGGTGGGTCAGGCCAGTCACCGCCAGCAGCGTGATCACCGCGCCGTTGTGGGGCAGGGTGTCCATGCCGCCGCTGGCCATGGCGGCGACCCGGTGCAGCACTTCAAGGGGGATATTGGCCGCATGGGCCGCCGCAATAAAGCTCTCGGACATGGCCGCCAGGGCGATGCTCATGCCACCGGACGCAGAGCCGGTGATACCGGCCAGCAGGGTCACGGTGATCGCTTCGTTGACCAGCGGGTTGGGGATGCCCTTGAGCCAGTCCGCCAGTACCAGAAAACCCGGCAGCGAGGCGATGACTGCACCAAAGCCATATTCGGAAGCGGTGTTCATCGCCGCCAGCAACGCGCCGCTGACTGCGCTTTTGCTGCCCTCGGCGAGCTTGCTTTTGATCGCCGCCCAGCCAAACACCAGCACCATGATGATGCCCACCAGCAACGCCGCCTGCACTGCCCAGATCGCGGTGAGCTTGGCGATTTCAGTGGTGACCGGCGCGCTCATGCCCGGCAGGCTGAGGCTGTGGGTCTTGCCGTACCACTGCGGGATCCAGTGGGTGAACAGCAGGTTCATCACGCCCACCAGGAGCAGCGGCGACAGCGCGATCCAGGGGTTGGGCAGGGCAATGTTCTCGGCGGTCTCAGGCTCGTTGCGCAACTCGGTGCCATAGCCTTCACCCGCGCGCTGGGCCTTGTTGCGCTGGCGCGCCAGGTAGAGCATGCCGGCGCAGAACACGAAGATCGTGCCGATCAGGCCCAACCACGGCGCCGCCCAGGCAGTGGTGTTGAAGAAGGTGCTGGGGATGATGTTCTGGATCTGCGGCGTGCCGGGCAGGGCGTCCATGGTGAACGAAAACGCACCGAGGGCGATGGTCGCCGGGATCAGGCGCTTGGGGATATTGCTCTGGCGGAACATCTCCGCCGCGAACGGGTACACCGCGAACACCACCACAAACAGCGACACGCCGCCGTAGGTGAGCAGGGCGCAGACCAGCACGATCACCAGCATCGCCTGGCGGGTGCCGAGCAGGCGGATCGCTGCGGCCACGATAGAACGCGAGAAGCCCGACAGCTCGATCAGCTTGCCGAACACCGCACCGAGCAGGAACACCGGGAAATACAGTTTGATGAAGCCGACCATTTTCTCCATGAACACCCCGGTAAAGGCAGGGGCGACGGCGGATGGGTCGGTGAGCAGCACGGCGCCGAGGGCGGCGATGGGGGCAAACAGGATAACGCTATAGCCACGGTAGGCAGCCAGCATCAGCAGCGCAAGCGCGGCCAGGGCAATGATCACACTCATGGTGTGTCTCCATCGGATTGTTATTTTTGTGGGTGAAGCTTTGGGAAGGCTCTAGCGAGATGTGTGCCATGTTTTCAAGCTGTTGAAATATATGAATATTTTATGATTTCTTTTGATGGATTTTGAGTATTGTCTCAATATGGAGACAAGCACGGATCAAATGTGGGAGGGGGCTTGCCCCCGATAGCGGTGCATCAGCCTGCAGATGTGTTGACTGATCTGATGCTATCGGGAGCAAGCCCCCTCCCACAGGGAGTGTCTTTGTATGGAGAATTTTGTCTCTGCTTGGAGATTAGGCGATCCCCAGCGCCACCATCTTCTTGTACAGCGTCGACCGCCCCAGCCCCAGGCGCCTGGCCGCCTCCACCACATTCCCACCACACGCCTCGAGGGCCGCCGCAATCACCTGCCGATCAAACCGCGCCCGCGCCGCTGCAAACGTCTCCCCCTCAACCGTGTCCACCGCACCGCGTTCCACCGGGCTGAGCGTGCCAATCGCCGCACGAATTTCGCTGGCGTTCAACACAAGGTCATCGCTCAGTAACGCCGCCCGCTCCAGCACGTTGCGCAGCTCGCGGATATTCCCTGGCCACGCATGTTGCGCCAGCAACGCCAGTGCCTCGCGGTCCAGTTCATGTTGGCTGCGCAGCTCCTCGAGGATCGCTTCGCTCAGTGCCGGAATATCCTCCAGCCGCTCACGCAGCGGTGGCACTTGGATCGGCAACACATTCAGGCGGTAATACAAGTCCGCACGGAACTCGCCGCGTTTGATCGCCGCTTCCAGGTCCATGGACGTCGCCGCGATCACCCGCACGTCGCTGTGCAGCATCTCGTTGGAACCCACCGGTTCGAATTCCTTTTCCTGCAACACCCGCAGCAGCTTGCTTTGCAGCGGCAGCGGCATATCGCCGATTTCATCGAGGAACAGCGTGCCACCCTGGGCAATCTGGAATTTACCCGGACGGCCCTTGCGATCGGCACCGGTAAAGGCCCCCGGCGCGGTGCCGAAGAATTCGGCTTCCAGCAGGTCATGGGGAATCGCGGCACTGTTGATGCTGACAAAGGCTTTGTGCGCACGCGGCGAAGCACCGTGAATCGCTTGGGCCAACAGTTCCTTGCCGGTGCCGGTTTCGCCCAGCAGCAGCACTGGCGACTCGGCGCTCGCGCTGCGCCGCGCACGGCGTTTGACTTCGAGGCTGGCGGCGCTGGTGCCAATAAAGTGCGCGAAGTTGTACTTGCTCTGGCGTGAGCGCAGCAACGAGCGGGTGGAGGCCAGTTCCTGCTGCATGCTCAGGTAGCGTTCGATCAGCGGCGACAGGTTGCGCAGCTCATCGAACAAGGCAAAACCAATCGCCCCGATCACCGCCCCGGCATCGTTGTGGATCGGCAGGCGCATCACCACCAGCGGGCCTTTGGGGGTGTCCTGGATGTCCAGCAGAATCGGCCGGTCGGTGCGCACCACCTGGCGCAACAGGCTGTTGGAAATCACCCGCTCGCACGGCTGGCCGATGGCTTCATCGGCGCTGTTGAGGCCGAAGCGCTTGGCATAGCGCTCGTTCATCCAGACGATATTGGCGTCGCGGTCGACAATCACCGTGCCTTCGCTGGACTGCTCGATGATCTCGAACAGCGACTGGATCGCCAGGCCACGAACCTGTTGGTAGTCCTTGAGGCTGGTACTCATGACGACAGCCCGCCGGCCGCCGCCAGCAGTTCTTTGGTATACGGGTGCTGCGGCGCTTCGAACACGTCATGGCTCGGCCCGTGTTCCACTACCTTGCCGTCCTTGATCACAATCATGTCATGGGCCATGGCGCGCACCACGGCGAGGTCATGGCTGATAAACAGGTAGGTCAGGCCGTACTTTTCCTGCAACTCGCGCAGCAACGCCACGACCTGCTTCTGTACCGTGCGGTCAAGGGCGGAGGTGGGTTCGTCCAGCAGCATCAGCGCCGGCTTGAGCACCAGCGCACGGGCGATGGCGATGCGTTGGCGCTGGCCGCCGGAGAATTCATGGGGGAAGCGATGGCGGCTGGCGGGGTCGAGGCCCACGTCCTTGAGCACCTGGATTACTTGCGCGTCGCGGTCGGCCACGCTGCACGGCGCATGCACCTCCAGGCCTTCGCTGATGATCTGCTGCACCGACATGCGCGGGCTGAGGCTGCCGTAGGGATCCTGGAACACCACTTGCATCTGCTTGCGCCACGGGCGCATCTGTTTGTGGTTGAGCGGGTCGAGGGCCTCGCCCTGGAAGCGGATGCTGCCGGTGGAATCCAGCAGACGCAGGATCGCCTGGCCGAGGGTGGACTTGCCCGAACCGGACTCGCCGACGATCCCCAGGGTCTTGCCGCGCTGCACGCTGAGGCTGATGCCATCCACTGCGCGCAGGTAGGTCTTGCGCTGGAACAGGCCGCCGCCAAGGGGGAATTGCACGCTCAGGTCGTTCACTTCCAGCACGGTCTCCCGTGGCTCGCTGCACAGCACATCGCCGGACGGTTCGGCGTCCAGCAACAGGCGGCTATAGGGATGTTGTGGCGCCGTGAACAAGGTCTCGCAGTCTGCCTGCTCGACAATCTCGCCGGCATGCATCACGCACACGCGTTGGGCAATGCTGCGCACCAGGTTTAGGTCATGGCTGATCAACAGCAGCGACATGCCCAGGCGTTGTTGCAGGGATTTGAGCAGCAGCAGGATCTTGCGCTGCACGGTCACGTCGAGGGCGGTGGTCGGTTCGTCGGCGATCAGCAATTGCGGCTCACAGGCCAGGGCCATGGCGATCATCACCCGTTGGCGCTGGCCCCCCGAGAGTTGGTGTGGATAGGCCTTGAGGCGTTCCTGGGGTTTCTGGATACCCACCAGCTGCAGTAATTCGAGGATGCGTGCCTGCGCCGCCTTGCCGCCCAGGCCCTTATGCAGCAGCAAGGTTTCGCCGATCTGTTTTTCGATGCTGTGCAGCGGGTTAAGCGAGGTCATCGGCTCCTGGAAGATCATCGCAATGCGGTTGCCGCGCAGTTTCTGCAAGGTCGACGCCGAGGCGCCGATCAGTTCCTGGCCGTGATACTTCACGGAGCCGCGGGTGTCGGTGCCGGCCTCGGGCAGCAGTTGCAAAATCGAATGAGCCGTCACCGATTTGCCGGAGCCGGACTCGCCCACCAACGCCAGGCACTCGCCGGGGCGTACGTCCAGGCTCAGGTTGCGCACCACGGTCTGGCCGCTGAAAGCGACGCAGAGGTCGCGGATTTCGATCAGGTTCATATGCAGTCACTCATGAACGTGGGTCGAAGGCATCACGTAATGCCTCGCCGATAAAGACCAGCAGTGACAGGATCAGCGCCAAGGTGAAAAACGCCGTCAAGCCCAGCCACGGCGCTTGCAGGTTCTGCTTGCCCTGGGCAATCAACTCGCCCAGTGACGCACTGCCGGCCGGCATGCCGAAACCGAGGAAATCCAGGGCGCTCAGGGTGGAAATCGCACCGGTCAGAATGAACGGCAGGTAGCTCAAGGTGGCGGTCATCGCATTGGGCAGGATATGCCGACGAATGATCTTGCCGTCACCCAGGCCCAGCGCCCGTGCGGCCTTGACGTACTCCAGGTTGCGCCCGCGCAGGAACTCGGCGCGCACCACATCCACCAGGGCCAGCCAGGAAAACAGCGCCATGATGCCCAGCAGCCACCAGAAGTTCGGCTCGACAAACCCCGACAGGATAATCAGCAGGTACAGCACCGGCAGCCCGGACCACACCTCGAGGATGCGTTGGCCGAGCAGATCCACCCAGCCACCGTAATAGCCTTGCAAGGCCCCGGCGGCGATGCCGATGGCGGCGCTGATCGCGGTGAGTGCCAGGGCAAACAGGATCGACACCCGCGCGCCGAAGATCACCCGCGCCAGCACGTCCCGCGACTGGTCATCGGTGCCCAGCCAGTTCACCGTCGAGGGCGGGCTGGGGGCCGGGCGGGTCAATTCGTAGTTGGGCGTGTCGTCGCTGAACGGGATCGGCGGGAACAGCATCCAGCCGCCGTCCTGCTTGATCAGCTTTTGCACGTAGTCACTGCGGTAATCGGCCTGGAACGGCAGTTGCCCGCCGAACTGCTGCTCGGTGTAGCGCTTGAACGCCGGGAAATACAGCTCGTTCTTGTAGCTGAGCACCAGGGGTTTGTCGTTGGCGATCAACTCGCCGCCCAGGGTCAGGATAAACAGGCCGATAAACAGCCACAGCGACCACCAGCCGCGACGGTTTTTCTTGAAGCGTTCGAAACGCCGACGGGCCACGGGAGACAGGTTAAGCATCAGGCGTTCCTCGCGGCGAAGTCGATACGCGGGTCCACCAGGGTGTAGCAAAGGTCGCCGATCAGTTTTATCAACAGGCCAAACAAGGTAAAGATAAACAGCGAGCCAAACACCACCGGGTAATCCCGGGACACGGCGGCTTCGTAGCTCATGCGGCCGAGGCCATCGAGGGAAAATATCACCTCGATCAACAGCGAACCGGCAAAGAACACGCTGATGAACGCCTGGGGAATCCCCGAGATCACCAGCAGCATGGCGTTGCGAAACACATGGCCGTACAGCACCCGTCGTTCGCTCAAACCCTTGGCGCGGGCGGTCACGACGTACTGGCGCGTGATTTCATTGAGGAACGAGTTTTTGGTCAGGATGGTCAGGGTGGCGAACCCGCCGATCACCAGTGCGCTGACCGGCAGCACCAGGTGCCAGAAGTAGTCGGCGATCTTGCCCACGGTGCTCAGCTCGGCGAAGTTTTCCGAGACCAGCCCGCGCACCGGGAACCAGTTCAATGAGGTGCCACCGGCGAACACCACGATCAGGAACATTGCGAACAGGAACGCCGGCATCGCGTAGCCAATCACGATGGCGGTGCTGCTCCATACATCAAAACTGCTGCCATGGCGCACCGCCTTGCGAATGCCCAGGGGGATCGACACCAGGTAGGTGATCAGCGTGGCCCAGAGGCCGAGGGAAATGGTGACCGGCATCTTTTCCAGGATCAGGTCGATCACCGTGGCGCCACGAAAGAAGCTGTTGCCGAAATCCAGCTGGGCGTAGCTCTTGAGCATCAGCCACAGGCGTTCCGGTGCGGGCTTGTCGAAGCCGTATTGTTTTTCGATGTCCTTGATCAGTTTCGGGTCCAGGCCACGGCTGGCGCGGGAGCCGCTGCTGACACCGTCGCCGGATGAGCCGCCGACCGCGCCGCCACCGATACCCTGCAAGTGGGCGATGGCTTGCTCCACCGGCCCTCCGGGTGCGGCCTGGACGATCACGAAATTCACCAGCAGGATGATCACCAGCGTCGGGATGATCAGCAGCAGGCGTCGCACGATATAGGCAAACATCAGCGAGCTCCTGCGCGTTTTTTCAGTTCGGCATTCATTTGTTCATTCGTCAGCGGGGTAGGGCTGATTTCCCACCAGGTTTCCAGGGCTTCGTCATTCCTGGCCTCGATGGCCGGACGGCCGAAGCGGTTCCACCAGGCGGCGGATGTGCCGGGCGGGTAGTAATTGGGGATCCACAGGTAATTCCATTGCAGCACCCGGTCCAGGGCATGGGCATAGGTCAGCATCTGCGCCTGGGTGTCGGCCTTGACCAGGCCCTTGATCAGGCTGTCGACGGCCGGGTCCTTGAGTACCATGTAGTTGTTGGCGCCCGGATCGAACGCGGCGGCGGAGCCGAAGTAGTTGTACAGCTCCATGCCGGGCGAGGTGGTGACCGGGAAGCCCGTCACGATCATGTCGTAGTCGCGGGCCATCAAGCGGTTGACGTATTGCGAAGAGTCGATGCGGCGGATATTCAGGGTGATGCCGATCTGCGCCAGGTTGCGTTTGTACGGCAACAACAGGCGCTCCAGCCCGTTCTGGGCATTGAGGAAGGTGAACTCCAGCGGCTCGCCCTCGGCGTTGACCAGTTTGTCGCCGTCCGGCTTCCAGCCGGCGTCTTCCAGCAGGGCCAGGGCTTGCAGTTGCTTGTCGCGGATCATGCCGCTGCCGTCGGTGACCGGCGCCTTGAACACCTGGGTGAACACCTCGTCGGGAATCTGCCCGCGCAAGGGTTCGAGAATCGCCAGTTCTTGCGGGGTGGGCAGTTGGGTGGCGGCCAATGGGCTATTGGAAAAGTAGCTTTGCTGGCGGATGTACAGGTTGCGCATCATCTGCCGGTTGGCCCATTCGAAGTCCCACAGCATCGCCAGGGCCTGGCGCACGCGACGGTCCTTGAACATTGGTTTTTGCACGTTGAACACATAACCCTGGGCCGGTTGCGGCATGTCCTTGGCCAAGTGCGCGCGTTGCAGGCGGCCATCGTCCAGGGCCGGGCCGTTGTAGCCGATGGAATAGCCGGTAGCGGAAAACTCACGGTTGAAGTCGTAGGCGCCACCACGCAGTACCTGGCGGGCCACCTCGGTGTCGCCGAAGTACTCCAGGCTCAGGTGATCGAAGTTGTACAGGCCGCGGCTGACGGGCAAGTCCTTGCCCCACCAGTCGGGGTCGCGGGTAAAGGTGATGGTGCTGCCCGAATCGATCTTGCTGACCTTGTACGGGCCGCTGCCCAGTGGGGCCTCGTAGCCGCCGCCGTTGGCGAAGTCGCGGGTTTTCCACCAGTGCTCGGGGAACACCGGCAGGGTGGCGACATCCAGGGGCAGGGTGCGGTTTTCGTTGCTGGAAAAATCAAAACGTACCTGGCGCGGGCCCTCGACTTCGACGTGCTTGACGTCGGCGAACAGCGTACGAAAGCGCAGGCTGCCTTGGGTCATCAGCAGGTTGTAGCTGTAGCGCACATCCTCGGCGGTGATCGGCTTGCCGTCGGCAAAACGCGCCTTGGGGTTGAGGAAGAAACGCAGGGACAGGCCGTCGTCCGCGCGCTCCATCTTCTCGGCAACCAGGCCATACACCGTATAGGGCTCGTCCAGGGAGCGCAGGGCCAGGGGCGCATACAGCCAGCCGTCGACCTGGGAGACGCCGATGCCTTTGTCGATATACGGCAGCACATGGTCGAAACGCCCGATCTCCAGCGCCGAGCGCCGCAGGCTGCCACCCTTGGGGGCGTTGGGGTTGGCGTAGTCGAAATGGTTGAAGCCGGCGGGGTACTTGGCCGGCTCGCCGTAGACGGTCATGGACGGTTGGGGCGCCGCGATCACGGCGCTGCTGGCCAGCAGCAAGGCCAGGGAGGTACTGAGCAGTCTGGAAAAAGCCAATCGCATTGTCAGCCTTGAACGCCGGGTGAAGAGGAATAAGGATTTGTACGCTAACGGCATCAGCGTCGCCAGTCGTCACATGCACAACGGCCCACCAAGAGGCGGGCCGTTGTTTCAAGCAGCAGCGCGGACTGGATCAGTCCTGGCGGCTGGTGACTTCCAGCAGGTGGTAGCCGAACTGGGTTTTTACCGGGCCTTGCACGGTGTTGACCGGGGCGCTGAAGACGACGGTGTCGAATTCTTTAACCATCTGACCGGGACCGAACGAACCCAAGTCACCGCCCTGGCGGCTGGATGGGCAGCTGGAGTTGGCTTTGGCGATTTCTGCGAAATCGGCGCCGCCTTCGATTTGGGCCTTGAGTTCGTTGCACTTGTCTTCAGTGGCAACGAGGATGTGACGGGCGGTGGCTTTGGCCATGGGGATTAACTCCTTGAGTAAAAACGGTGAGCGTACCGGATTCAGGCGGTTATTTCCTGGCAAAGTTCCGCTGGGGTTCAGGTTGGGGGCGTTGAGCTTGGATATTGGCGTGATGGAGCGAGATTCAGGGCAGACTGATATCTGCCTGATGCATAGAGATCAAATGTGGGAGGGGCGGTGCGACGATTCGACTTGCTCCCGATGGCGGCCTGATAGCCGACCAGGATGTTAGATCAGACCGAGTACATATCCATTGCTGCGGTAACGGCCACTTAGGGTTCCGCCCTTACGGCGGGTCACTTTTGGAAAAGGGAGAGCGCCAAAAGTAACCAAAAGGGCTCTTGCCCCAACACTCGGCACCTCGCCTAGGCTCGGTGTGCCCGAACGCAGGCTTGAATCCGTGGGCCGCCGTCATGGGCCATCCTTGGCCCAGGACGGCTAACCCGGCGTCCTGCCGGGTTACCCACGGATTCAAGCCTGCGTTCGGCCAGCGTGTTTGACGGGGCGCCTAGGATCAAGATCAAAAGCCAGAGCCAGAGCCAGAGCCAGAGCCAGAGCCAGAGCCAGAGCAACAGCAACAGCAACAGCAGTGTTACGTGACATTGCCGGAATCATCTTATGCAGGTCGAATAAGTCCCCATCAATTCAAGACGATGTAGTCGTTCTGCTGAACGATCGGCCGATGGTCACCTTGCACCAGGTGCAGGTAGCGGCCGTCCACCAGGTCGATGGGCAGGCAGTCGTCGATGTCCAGTACGCCGTCGGTGTGGGCCTGGGACCAGTGGCGCAGCATCTGTTGCTTGCCCTTGCTGGTCGCCTCCTGTTTGTTGCGGGCGACCACCAGCAGGTAGTGGTGGGCCTCGCCAAAGCTGTTGGTTTCATAGCCGCCAAGGTTGATGAAGTACAGGTGGTGGGCGTCGGCAGCGGGGGCCAGTTGGCTGAGCTCGACCTTCCAGCCGTCGACGCCATCCACCGCCATCCACGAATCAATATGCACACCCTTGGGGCTGCCAAACCAGCCCTCGCGCAATTGCGGGTAGGTGGCTTCCAATGTGTCCGCCACGGCGAACACCACATCGTGAACTTCAATTTTTGCCCGTGGGTGCTTGCCCCCGAGCATCACGACAAACAGCATTGCAGGTCCTTCCTGGCGACTTGGCAAAGGGCAACCATACTTCGATTGAACCCTTTTGTCCGGCCAATGCCACACTGTTAATCCGCGAATTCATCAGGAGGTTGTCATGCGCACCATTGATCTGGCTGGCGTTCCCGTCCCTGTCATCGGCCAGGGCACCTGGCGCATGGGCGAAGACCCAGACCAGCACCGCGCCGAAGTCGCGGCATTGCAATTGGGGATCGATGAGGGCATGACCCTGATCGATACCGCCGAGATGTATGGCGAGGGTGGCGCCGAAACGGTCGTCGGCGAAGCCATTCGCGGCAGGCGTGAACAGGTGTTCCTGGTGAGCAAGGTCTACCCGCACAACGCCAGCCACAAGGGCGTACCCCGTGCCTGTGAAGCCAGCCTCCAGCGCCTGGGCACGGACTACATCGATCTGTATCTGCTGCATTGGCGTGGCCAGTACCCGCTTGAAGAAACCGTCGAAGCCTTCGAGCGCCTGCGTGAGGCCGGCAAGATCGGCCGCTGGGGCGTGTCCAATTTTGACGTGGCCGACCTGCAGGAACTCGCATCTGCGGCCTGCGCGACCAATCAGGTGCTGTACAACATTGAAGAGCGCGGGATCGAATTCGACCTGTTGCCCTGGTGGCAACAGCACCATTTGCCGCTGATGGCGTACTGCCCGATTGCCCAGGGTGGCGAGTTGCTGTCCAGCCAGACCCTCAAGCAGATTGCCCGCCGCCACGAGGTCACGCCCGCCCAGGTTGCCCTGGCCTGGGTGTTGCGCCAGGACGGTGTGATCGCCATCCCCAAGGCGGTCACCCCGGAGCATGTACGGCTCAATGCGGCCGCCGCCAAGGTGGTGCTGGATGAGCACGACCTCGATGCCATCGATCGGGTGTTCGGCGCACCCAAGCGCAAGCATCCCCTGGCGATGGTGTAGTTGGCTGGCAGGGAAGGTGCCATCCCTGGCACCGTCCCTGCGCAGATCCGACTTAACCGGCTACCGGGCTGCGCCAGTCATCCGATCCGGATGTGCCGGATACTTCGTGGGTCCAAACGATCTTGCGATAGGTGAAGTACACGTCCTCCAGGTGGGTGAAGTGAGCATTGTCCGGGTCCTGGCAATTGGGCATGCGGGACTGGATGTCCACGAGCGTCGCCCCTTCCAGTTCGATCGTGAAATAGTGCTCCTGGGTGCCGGCCGATGACGTACGGAACCACTCCAGTCGGCACGTGACCTCTTCACCGCTGGTCAACGCACTGAACAGCAATGGTGACGACTTATCGAAGACCTTGCTGATCATCAAGGGCTTGTGGACCCTCTGGCCCGTCGGCTGACCGGACTGCGGGTCGCGGGGAATGATCACCTGGTGAGCAAAGGCCTGGACCAGAATCTGGTCTTCATGGCCTTCCTGATAAATGTTGCCTACCGAGTCCTGGGTAAATGTGCCTGCCGTAATCAAACCCTGTTTGACGCCGGTGATGGAAAGATATGCGGGTGTTGGCATGACGGTTTTCCTTGCCTGATTGATGAGGTAGTTCCAATCGGTAATTGTGCCGGTTGGAAATATGGCTATTACAAGAAGCGTGCCGAAAAGTGCGGGAACCAATACAGGCTTGGCGTGATGTGGATATAGGCGTTGGATTTAAGCGGGTGTTGTGGCTTTGATGGTTGTTTTGCGGGAAATGTTTGCGCATAAGTGCGCATCTAGTTGCTCGCTCGTAATACACCGCTCAGTAGTTGGTTGTTCGCTGAAATTCGGTGGAATATAACTCCGCAGCTGCGCAAAAGTCTGCACATGCCTTGGTTTACGGCAGTCGTAGGAAATGTCTTAAGTGTAGGGCTATTGCTTGCTGAATGTTATTGGCGTGGCTAAGGTTTGCGAACTTCGCGGCAATTCAAGCGGAGTTTAGATGGCATTCTGGTGCGAAATTTAAATGCACTTAGTTTGTCGCTCGTACCTTGATTAGTCGCGTGCGGTCCTAAATGGTCTATTCAGAAAAGCTCTGCGCTTATTATCTTGAACTTGCCCGGTTACCCTGTTTGCAAACGAATTTTGCGGGCAGCGACATGCGCTACTCGAGTGAATATGAAAGCCTGGAGTTCGAGCTGGGAAAGGTGCAGTCCATTCATGGTGCTGGCCAGCCGGACTGGCAAAGGCTCCTGGAAATCAGCGAATGCCTGTTGCGTGAGCAGTCCAAGGATTTGCGCGTGGCCGTCTGGCTGACCTGGGCGCTGTACCAACGCGAATCCTTTGCCGGTCTGCTGGCTGGCCTCGGGTTGCTGCGTCATCTGTGTGAACACCACTGGTCGGTGGTGTACCCGGAAAAGCTGCGCACCCGTGGCGCGGCGTTCGGTTGGTTGGTTCTGCGCCTTGAGACACTGCTGGTTCAAAACCTTTCGCTTCAGGACCAGCAACCCTTATTCCAGTCCATGCTTGAACACCTCGCGCGGCTTGATGAACTCTGGACTGCACATTTGGGAGGCGATGCGCCGCTGTTGCTGCCGATTCGCAGGCAATTGGTCCAGCGGTTGGAGCTTGCTGCGCAAGGCCATCCCCCGGTCGTCGCGGTGAACGCCGTCGTTGCGCAAGTGCAACCCGCTGCCCCTCCATCGTTAAAAGTCGAACCGACGGTAAACAACGAAAAAGACGCGCATAAATTGCTGCGTGCCTTGCAGGAACAGGCCCGTCCGTTGTGTACCTGGTGGTTACGCCAGGACGCTACCGACCTTCGGGCCTTGCAGCTGAGTCGAACGCTGGCCTGGCTGGCCATCGTCCGATATCCGGACGCCAACAGTGAGCGTGTCACCGCGTTGTGCGGGCCTGCGCCCGACAAGCTCAAGCGCCATCAGGAGCGTTTTGACCAAGGCCATCACGCCGACCTGCTGCTTGAACTTGAGGCCAGCCTCTGCGGTGCGATGTTCTGGTTCGATGGGCTGCACATGCTCTGGCAATGCCTGGACGCCCAGCAGGCGAAGCTGGCCATGACCGAGCTGGAAGTGAACTTCGCCCTGTTGCTGCAACGCTTGCCGGACTTGCCGGGGTTTCGCTTTCAAGGGGGCGCTCCTTTTGCCGACAGCGGCACTCGCGACTGGATCGCACTGCATGTTTCCCGTCACCTGCAAACCCCTGAGGCGCCCCGCGTGGCGGTCGATGCCGAGCCCTGGGAGATCGCCTTGCAGGCTGTGCTGCCCAGGCTGCGCAAGGATGGGCTCAAAGCCGCAGTACATGAACTCAATCAAGGCCTGCACGCCGCTCGCAGCGATCGCGTGCGCTTTTATTGGCGCTTGGCCCTGGCGCGCTTGTGTGCATACGCAGGCAAGCATGAACTGGCGAAGATCCAGCTCGAACAGCTGGATCTCGAACTGCAATGCTCGGGCCTGGAGCGCTGGGAGCCGGAACTGGCGTTTCAAGTGACACACCTCTTGCACCGCTGCTGCGACCTGATGCCACAAAACCATGCCGTGCGCGAGCGCAAGGAAGACACCCACCGCAGGCTGTGCCTCTTCGATCTGGAAGCGGTACTTGAATAGGCTTACGAGCCATTTGAAAAGGAGATTTACCATGGCCAAAGAAGGTTCGGTAGCACCCAAGGAACGCATCAATATCACCTTCAAACCCGCCATCGGCGGTGCACAGGAAGAAGTCGAGCTTCCGTTGAAACTCCTCGTGCTCGGGGACTTCACCCAGCGTGAGGACCTGCGCAAGCTTGAAGATCGCAAGCCCATCGCCATCAACCAGAACACCCTCGATGAGGTGCTGGCCAAACAGGCGCTGAGCCTGACGCTGAATGTACCCAATCGCCTCCAGGCGTGTGCCGATGTCGAAGAACTGGCCATCCAGGTACGAATCAATTCGATGAGGGATTTCAACCCGGCGAATCTGGTGGAGCAGATCCCCGAGTTGCACAAGCTGATGGCCCTGCGTGAAGCGCTGATGGCGCTCAAGGGACCGCTGGGCAACACGCCGAGCTTTCGCAAAGCCATCGAACAGGCCCTGGCCGATGATGAATCCCGTGCCCGCGTATTGGCGGAGCTGGGCCTGAGCGGCCACACCGCCTGACATTTTTCAGTAAAAGGACACTGACGCCATGACGACTCAACGCACTCCGATGCCTGTTCACACCGCTGACGAGCACAGCATCCTCGACAACATCATCGCCCAGACTCTGCTGAGTGCGGACGATGAGGCCTACGGCATTGCCAAGCGTGGCGTCTCGGCATTTATCGAAGAGCTGATCAAACCGCAGAACAACGGGGAACCGGTCAAGAAGCGCCTGGTTGACCGGATGATTGCCGAGATTGACGAGAAGCTCAGTCGGCAAATGGATGAGATTCTGCACCACCCGAGCTTCCAGGCCCTGGAATCCTCATGGAAAGGCCTGCAGTTGTTGGTCGCGCGCACCAATTTTCGAGAAAACATCAAGATCGAACTGCTGAATGTCTCGCGGCAAGATCTGCTGGATGACTTCGAAGACTCGCCCGAGGTGACCCAGTCAGGGCTCTATAAGCATGTCTACAGTGCGGAATACGGCCAGTTCGGTGGTCAACCTGTGGGCGCAATCATCGCTGACTTCTTTCTATCTCCCAGCGCCCCCGATGTGAAGCTGATGCAATACGCATCCAATGTTGCCTGCATGGCCCATGCCCCATTCATCGCGGCCGCCGGCCCGACTTTTTTCGGCTTGGAAAGCTTCACCGATCTCCCTGACTTGAAGGATCTCAGGGATCATTTCGAAGGTCCGCAGTTCGCCAAATGGCAAAGCTTTCGCCAGAGCGAAGATGCCCGTTATATCGGGCTGACCGTGCCGCGATTCCTGCTGCGTACGCCCTACGATCCCCTTGAGTGTCCGGTCAAGACCTTCGCTTACCGTGAAACCGTGGTGAACAGCCACGAGCACTATCTATGGGGTAATACCGCCTACGCCTTTGCCACGCGATTGACCGACAGTTTTGCGCGGTTTCGTTGGTGCCCGAACATCATCGGTCCGCAAAGCGGCGGTGCAGTGGAAGACTTGCCCTTGCATCACTTCCACAGCATGGGCGAAATCGAAACCAAGATTCCCACTGAAGTATTGGTATCCGACCGTCGTGAGTACGAACTGGCGCAAGAGGGTTTCATTGCCTTGACGATGCGCAAGGGCAGTGACAATGCCGCGTTTTTCTCCGCCAGTTCGGTGCAAAAACCCAAGCATTTCGGTATCAGTGCCGAGGGCAAGGAAGCTGAGCTGAATTACCGCCTGGGTACTCAGTTGCCCTACATGATGGTGGTCAACCGCCTGGCCCATTACCTCAAGGTTCTGCAGCGGGAGCAATTGGGTTCCTGGAAGGAACGTACCGACCTGGAGCTGGAGCTCAACAAGTGGATTCGCCAGTACGTGGCAGACCAGGAAAACCCCAGTGCCGAAGTGCGTGGGCGGCGGCCATTGCGGGCGGCGCGTATCGTTGTCAGCGATGTCGAGGGCGAGCCTGGCTGGTACCGCGTCAACCTGAGTGTACGACCGCACTTCAAATACATGGGGGCGGATTTCACCCTGTCCCTGGTTGGCAAGCTCGATAAAGAATGAGCAGGGACCTAAGGATGACCCGCAACCAAAGCCTCTTTGAGCGACTTGAACGTCCGGCCGCAAAGTCATCATGTGCCGTGACGTCCGTCGCAGCTCATTTGGGAAAGATGCTCAGCATCCGCGCTGGCAGCGTGCAGACGCTGGCGGATTACGGTATGCCAGATCTCAATGATATGAACCAGAGTCTGCATGAGTCATTGAGCCAGTCGCGCTTGTTGATCGAACGCTTTATCCGGGCCTATGAGCCACGCTTGAAGGATGCGCGTGTGAGGGCGCTGCCCTGTGGTCACGATCCTCTGGTGCTGGCGTTTGTCATTGAGGCCACGCTCTGTGTCGACGGTGTGACGCAGCCTGTAGTGTTCTCCGCGTGCCTGCAGGATGCTGGAAAGGTTGAGGTCTTGCCTGATGTCCTTTAACCAGTATTACCAGAGCGAACTCAGTGCGTTGCGTCAGCTCGGACGGCGCTTTTCCGAGCGCAATCCTGCTCTCGCGCCCTTTTTAGGCGAGGCCGGCCAGGATCCGGATGTGGAGCGATTGCTGGAAGGCTTTGCTTTTCTTACTGGTCGCCTGCGCCAGAAGCTGGATGACGAGTTGCCTGAGCTGACTCATTCCTTGATGCATTTGCTGTGGCCCAACTACATGCGGCCCGTACCGGCGTTCAGCATCTTGCAGTTTGATCCGTTGAGGCATGCGGGACCCGGTGTGATGGTCGCACGGGATACGCCGGTCGAAAGTGCGGCGATCAACGGCGAGCGCTGCCGTTTTCGCACCTGTTACGCCACACGTATCTTGCCGCTGCAACTGAGCGCGCTGGAGTACTGCGTCCAGGGAGAACAGGCGTTGCTGAGCCTGCGCCTGGACATGGTGGGCGACGGCAATTTCAGCGAATGCGCGTTCGATCAATTGCGCCTGCATCTGTCGGGCGACCGCTACATCAGTCAAGCGTTGTACCTGAGCCTGTTGCGTGAGGTTGAGGGTATCGAGTTGCTGCCATTGGGTTGCGATGGGCTGGCTGTCAGCGGCGCTGACGGCCAGCCCCTGCTGTTGCGACTGGGTGGCGATCAGGTAAGGCCGGTGGGGTTCGCCGAGGAGCATGCGCTGATGCCCTATCCGCAGAATACCTTTCGTGGGTACCGCCATCTGCAGGAGTACTTCGCCTTTCCTGAAAAGTACCTGTTCGTCGATGTGGTTGGCCTGGATGCGCTGCAGCGGCTCCCCCAGGACGTACTCAAGCAGGTCTGCAGCGTCAACCTGTGCTTCAAGCTACGCGCCCGGTGCCAGGCAACCGGGTGCCCCACGCTGGACAACGTGAAGTTGTACTGCACGCCCATCGTCAACCTGTTCAAACATGATGCGGTGCCGATTCGCCTGGACGGCAAGCAGGACGAATACCTGCTGATTCCTGGGGAATACACGCGCGCAAACGCCTGTGTATTTTCCGTCGACAAGGTCACGGGCTGGCGCCCTGGCGGGTTGGGGTACCAGGCGTACGTACCGTTTGAATCCTTCGAGCATGATGGCGTTATCGATGCATCGGCAGCCCCCACCAGCTACAGCATTCGTCAGCGCGCGTCGGCGCACCATGCCGGGCTCGATACCTGGCTGGGGTTCGGGAACGCTCAAGGGCATACCCAGGAAACGCTGTCAATCGAGCTGACATGCACCAATCACAACCTGCCTCGGCAATTGCAGGCAGGGGAGATCAATCAGCCCTGTGAGCAGACGCCGGAGGGCTTGTCATTTCGCAACATCTGCGCGCCGACCGCGAGTTTTGCACCCCCCCTGGACCAGGATTTTCTCTGGCGACTGATCAGCAACATGTCGCTCAACTATTTGTCATTGAGCGACATCAGCGCCTTGAAGGTGGTCCTCGAAACCTATGACGTGCCGCGTTACCACGATCTGCAAGCGAAAAAAATCAGCCAGAGGCGGTTGGGGGCCTTGCGATCCATCAGCCATACGGCCGTCGACCGCTTGCACCGGGGAATGCCGCTTCGAGGGTTGCGGGTCGACCTGACCATTGATTCCCAAGGGTTCCTGGGGCAGGGCGAAGCGTTTGTGTTCGCCTCGGTGCTCAACGAGTTTTTCGCGCTTTACGCCAGCCTGAATGCCTACCACGAGCTACGTGTCATCAGCACACAAGGAGATGTGTACCTATGGCCACTTCAGATGGGGCAGCAGCCCCTGCTTTGAAGGAACTGTGCCGGGCCATCCGCGAATACTCGCTGTTCCAGGCGATTTTGCAGGTGATCAAGCGCCTGCGCGATGCCCATCCGTCACTGGATGACAACGCGCTCTATGACAGGTTGGAGTTTCAGGCCAATCCAGGTCTTGGTTTTCCCGGTCACGATATTGACCGGGTGGAGTTTTTTGTTGAACACGATCAATTGCGCGCGCGTCTTCGCCTCAACGTCCTGGGGCTCTGTGGCGCAGGTTCACCCTTGCCGGCCTTTTACAGCGAGCAGGCGTTTACCGACGGGACGGGCGGCCAGGCGACCCGGGACTTCCTGGACCTGTTTCACCATCGTCTGCAACGGCTGATGCTGCCGATCTGGCGCAAATACCGCTACCAGGCGTGTTTCCAGGCGCAGGCGCGTGATGCTTTTTCCGAGCAGATGTTTGCGTTGATTGGGTTGAAGGGCCAGCGCATTCGCACGGCGGCGCAGTTGGACTGCAAGCGACTGTTGCCCTACCTGGGGTTGCTTGGCCTGCGGGCGCATTCGGCGGCGGTGATTGAGACGGTGCTGCGTTACTACTTCAGGCACGAGCGCTTGTTTATCGAGCAATGGGTGGAACGCACGGTTGTCATTGCTCCCCCGCAGTTGAACCAGCTTGGCTGTGCCAACAGCGTGCTGGGCGTCGACCACGTAGTGGGAAGCCAGGTCGCCGACCGCAGCGGTAAGTTCAGGGTGCATGTACGGGACCTGGATTGGCAGCGCTTTCATGGTTTTTTGCCGACAGGGTCGGACTATCCGCTGCTGTGTTCGTTGGTGCGGCTGACTGCACGAGACCCGCTGGAGTATGACCTGCGCCTGGTGTTGGCCAAGGACGCGATCAGGCCGTTGCACGTGGGTGAACACAATGTCTGCAGGCTGGGTTGGACCAGTTGGCTGGCACACGAGTGCGCCGACGGTGTGGTCATCGTGGCCAGCAATGCTCACTAGGGACTGATGATTATGATGAATGTAGACCTGCAACAACTGATCCGGACATTGACGCCTGCGGTCCGTCAAGACTTGGAGCGCTCGGCCGACCGTTGCGTGACGCGGGGTGGCACTGAAGTCTTGGTGGAAGACCTGCTACTGGCCCAGCTGGAATGTCCCGATGGTCTTTTGATACGAGCCTTGGCCGACGCGGGGGTCGAGGTGCAGACGCTGCAAGCAACGCTGCAACCCAAGGGGCAGGCAAGTGCTACGCGCAATCCGGTGTTCGCCCAGGCCCTCGTGCAATGGTTGCAACAGGCGCTGATGGTTGCTCATCTGGAGTTGCGCCAGAGCGTCGTGGACCACGGAGCCCTGTTACTGGCGCTGTTGCGTCACCCGTTGCAGCACGCAGGCAGTGGCTATCACGCGTTGTTGAGCCGTTTGGATGCACAGCGTGTACACGGGTTTCTGCTGGGCCAGGGGCCTGGCATCACCCCGGCAGCAAGCGGCGAGTCGATGCTGGGGCGTTTTACCCATGATCTGACACGCCAGGCCCATGAAGGGCGCATCGACCCGGTGCTGTGTCGCGAGGGTGAGATCCGTCAGCTGATCGACATCCTTATGCGGCGGCGCAAGAACAATCCGATCCTTGTCGGCGAGGCCGGGGTGGGCAAGACCGCGGTTGTCGAGGGCCTTGCCCTGCGCATCGCCAGCTCGCAGGTGCCGGAACCACTCAAGGGTGTGCGCGTGCTGACCCTGGACATGGGCTTGCTGCAAGCCGGTGCCAGCATCAAGGGCGAATTCGAACGACGTCTCAAGGGCGTGATCGACGAGGTGAATGCCGCGCCGACACCGGTGATTCTGTTTATCGATGAGGCGCATACCCTGGTGGGCGCAGGTGCCCAGGCCGGTGCCGGGGATGCCGCGAACCTGCTCAAACCGGCCCTGGCCCGGGGTGAGTTGCGGACCCTCGCTGCCACCACGTGGTCCGAATACAAGAAGTACTTTGAAAAAGACCCTGCCCTGGCGCGGCGTTTCCAGCCTGTACTGGTCGGCGAGCCCAGCGTGGAACAGGCGATTTCAATCCTGCGCGGGCTGGTTCCGGCCTACGAATCCAGCCATGGCGTGCATATACGTGACGATGCCGTCGTCGCGGCGGCGCAGATGAGCGCTCGGTACCTGGCAGGGCGTCAACTGCCAGACAAGGCGGTGGATGTGCTGGACACCGCCTGCGCACGTGCGCGCATCAACCAGGTAACGGTGCCCGAAGCATTGGAGCGCCTGTGCACTGAGCAGGCTGAAGGCTCGCGGCAGCGCAAGGCGCTGAATCGAGACAGGGACGCTGGGCTGCCGGTGGATGAGCCGGCTGCACAAGCGTTGAACCTGCGATTGGCGGCTGTCGAGAGCGAGCGTCAACATCGGGAGCAGCGCTGGCTTGAACAGCGCGCACTGGCGGAGCCGGTGCGTGTGTGCCCGCGCCTGGTGGCGCAGGTTATCAGCGCTTGGACGGGGATTCCCGTTGAACAGCTGTCCCTGGAGCACAGTGAGTCGGTGCTGGGGATTGCCGATGCGCTGCGGTCACGCATTCTCGGCCAGGAACCTGCCATACAGGCGCTTGACCGCAATCTGCGCGCGGTGGCTGCCGGGCTGAACCAGGCCGACGCGCCGGTCGGGGTGTTTCTGTTGGTGGGCCCGAGTGGCGTGGGCAAGACCGAGACGGCCTTGGCCCTGGGGGATTTGCTGTATGGCGGCGAGCGTTTTGTCACCACCCTCAACATGTCGGAGTTTCAGGAAAAACACGCCCTGTCTCGGCTGATTGGCGCACCCCCCGGTTATATCGGGTATGGCGAGGGCGGGGTGCTGACGGAAGCCGTGCGCCAACGCCCCTATTCGGTGGTGCTGCTCGACGAAGTCGAAAAGGCCGACCCGGAGGTGTTGAACCTGTTCTATCAGATCTTCGACAAGGGGTTGGTCAATGATGGCGAAGGTCGGGAAATCGATTTTCGCAATACGCTGATCCTGATGACTTCCAACCTGGGCAGCGATTGCATCGTCGACTTATGTGCAGGCGGCCGACGGCCTGATACTCAGGTGCTGCAAGATGCAATTCGCCCCCTGCTGCGTGACTATTTCAAGCCCGCACTGCTCGCCCGGATGCGGGTCGTGCCCTATTACCCGGTCGTGGGCGCTGTGTTGCATGACCTGGCAAGGCTCAAGCTGGACCGTCTTGGGCGAAGGTTGCAGTCGCGCAAGCTGGCATTGAGCTATACGACCGAACTGGTCACGCATATGGCCGAGCGGTGCGCCCATAGCGACAGCGGAGCGCGGTACATCGACCAATGGATCGAGATCCACCTGTTGCCGCAGATGGTCGATCGACTGCTGGCGGCGATGGCGACGGGTGAGCCACTGTCGCGAGCCCATGCCGGCCTGGATGCTGACGGGCTGCCAATCTGCGAGTTCAGCCAATGATGAACGGCGTGCTTGCCCAGTTACCCCAACCCCTGGCCTACGCGGAGACGTTGTTGGGCTGGTTCACCCGAATAGGGATCGAGAGTGACGAGACAACGTTGCCAGACCTGTGTGTTGCAGCGGCTGCGCAACTGAGTCAATGCGAACTTGGCCAGTTGTACTGGCGTGACGAGGCGACTGGTCGACTTGACTTGGTTGCCCAGCATTTGCCGGGTGCATTGCCCCTCGGCGACCTTGCTTGCGGCGCGGACTTTCAGCATCAGCAGCTGTTGCATTACGTCCTCGGCCATCGCTGCAACCTGAGCGTGGAGAACCTGGCCGACAGTGTGTATGAGAGCGGTTTTTTACCCGCGACAGCTACCCCCTGGCGCTCGTTGGTGTGCCTGCCGCTGTTCGGTCGACACAAGGCTGTTGCCGGTCTATTGCTGTGCGCCAGCCAGCAGTCGAAATTGCTCCAGGACTACGGTCCGTCATTAAGCCAGCTGGCAAGCTTCGCCTTGAGTCACCTGGCGCTGTTGCGACGCGTGCGTCCTGCGCACAACGGCGCCCAGGCCAGGCCTCGCCTACCCGCGGCGCGCAGGACGTATGGGTTGATCGGCAACAGCGCGGCCATGGACGAAACCTACCGCCTGATCGGCAAGGTGCTGAATGCCCCCTGCACGGTGCTTCTGCGCGGGGAGACCGGAACCGGCAAGGAGGTGGTGGCACGGGCCATCCATGCTGCCGGACCGCGCAGTAGCAACGCCTTTGTGGTGCAGAACTGTGCGGCCTTTCCCGAGGGGCTGCTGGAGAGTGAGTTGTTCGGTTATCGCAAGGGCGCTTTTACAGGCGCAGAACGTCACCACGTTGGGCTATTTGACGCCGCCGATGGCGGCACGTTGCTCCTCGACGAAATCGGCGATATGCCGCTATCGCTCCAGGCCAAGCTGCTACGGGTGTTGCAGGAAGGCGAGGTTCGCCCGTTGGGAGCCTCTGCGGCCCATAAGGTCGATGTGCGGATTATTGCCGCGACCCATCGTGACCTCGCTGCAATGGTGGCGGATGGCAGTTTTCGCGAGGACCTGTACTACCGGCTGGCGCAGTTCCCGATTGAATTACCGGCCTTGCGTGAACGCGACGGTGATGTGCTGCTGTTGGCGCGACAGTTCGCGCAATCGGCCTGTGCTGCACTGGGGCTGGCGCCGGTGGAATGGTCTGCTGCGGCCTTGGATCAACTGTCGTGCCACGCTTTCCCCGGCAATGTCCGCGAACTCAAATGTCTGGTGGAGCGCGCGGTACTGCTCTGTGACGACGCAGTGGTGCTGCCTGAACACCTGTCGCTGCTGCCCGGCCCGACCTGCGCTGACGTCGGCGCGACGTTGCGCCAGCGCCTGGAGCGGGTTGAACGGGTATTCCTGATCGACTGCCTGCACAAGAACCGTGGCAACCGGACCCGTACGGCACGTGAGTTAGGGGTCGCACGCCGCACGCTGCTTTACCGCCTTACACGCTTGAACATCCCCGGCGGCGATGTCCGAGGGGGGCGCTGAATGGTGCACGTACGGCTTCCACGCTTCGCCGCCGGCCTTACTTTTATTGGAGATACCTGATGCCACTTCGTACTTGGAAAGCCTTGGGGCTCGTCCTGTGTTTGTTGAGCGGCTGCAACGCCAATTACGTTTTTGATGACGCCGACTACCGTCCGCTGGGTGACCCCCAGGCGACTCGTCGCAGCGATTGAACAGCGGAGCCTTGTCATGCAATTAGTGTTTGAGGTGTGTAATACCGGAAGCAGTGAGCCTGCATCCTGTAAGACATTTGACGGCGTCGGCGGCGTGATCGGCCGCGGGACCGGCTGTGACTGGGTCATTCCCGACGCGAGTCGCTTGCTCTCCAGTCATCATGGCCTGGTCAGTTACCGGGATGGTGAGTACTTTTTTACCGATATCAGCAGCAACGGCATTGGCGTGTCGGGCAGCGCGGAGCGTTTGTGCAAGGGGCAGGCACGACTGATCAGCGAGGGCGATGTCTACCAACTGGGGCCAGTGGACATACGTGCACGCCTGATAGCACGCGCGACACAAAATGGCCGACCAGTGTTTTTCGGCAACGATACGATTCCGGATGATGCGTTTTTGGTGCTTGACCCCTTGCGTGCATTCGACAGTGCGCAAGCGCATGGCGAGGCATCCGAGGATCTGGAAGTGCTGAACCCCTCAGCCGAAAGGGAGGCCTGTGCACTTTCTCACGGCCTCTTGGAGCGGGATCACTTGATCGTGCCGAGATGGGCCGAGCCAGTAACGGCTGAGGCCTCTACTCAACCTGTGCAGGTTGCTGCAGCAAGCCGTGCGCCATTCTGGTCGCAGTTCGCGCAGGCGATCGGCATGCCCCTGGATGCGCTCGATACGCAGGCGTGCGAGGCCCTGGCGATCAAGGTGGCTGGCCTGTTCAGGCAAACCATCGAAGGGCTGCAGCAAAGTCTGCGTACCCGCGATGAGCTGAACGGCGAGTTGAATCTCGGTTGGACCGTACCTGCGCTCAAGCACCACAACCCCTTGAAAGATTGCACCGATACCCAGGCTGCCTTGACCTCACTGTTGGGCCCCGTTGAGCCGGGCCAGCTGTCTGCCGAGGTGGCGGTCGCCCAGGCATTGCGGGAAATGCAGATCCACCAACTGGCCTTGGTCGTGGCCTGCCGTGCCGCGATGCGTGGCGCGGTGGCGGCATTTGCACCAAGCCATCTGCTGCTGTGCTTCGAGCGCCAGAACCTGCCGGCCAGGTTCTCTACCGACGGATCCCATTGGCGGGCTTACCAACGCCATTACCGACGCCTTATCGACGAGCATCCCCTGGGCGAGCAGCTGTTGCGTAACGAATTTTCCAACGCCTACGCGGAGCAGGTGCGCCTGGTCGCCACGCTGCACGCGGCTTATCCGGGATGACTGTCATGTATCGAGCCCCCGTTCTATCAATGCTGCTTGCGCTCGGCCTGCTGGCTGGGTGTGCCAGCGTGTCACCGTATTCAACCCTGACCAAGCTGAACCTGACGTTGAGCGCCAGCGAAGGCGTCAACCCCGATCTTCATGGCCGCCCATCTCCTGTCGTGGTGCGCCTGCTTGAGCTGCGGCACACGGTGGCGTTCGAAAACGCCGACTTCTTCACCCTCTATAGCCGCGCAGAGCAGGCGCTGCCCAAGGATTGGGTGAACAGTGAGGAGTTGGAGCTGCGCCCCGGTGAGCAGTTGGCGTTGAAGCTCAGTGTCGAACCACAGAGTCGTTATGTCGGCGTGCTGGCTGCCTATCGGGACTTGCCCCATGTGCAATGGCGGCTTGTGCTGCCCGTGGCCCGGCAGCAACTCACGCGTGTC
Source organism: Pseudomonas grimontii (assembly GCF_007858185.1). Lineage (GTDB taxonomy): Bacteria > Pseudomonadota > Gammaproteobacteria > Pseudomonadales > Pseudomonadaceae > Aquipseudomonas > Aquipseudomonas grimontii. The sequence goes on along the minus strand of NZ_VFES01000015.1, from coordinate 134,391 downwards.
GAGCTGATGCTCGACGAGTCCGGGGTTCGCGTCGTCGCTCCTCAAGCCCAACGGTCGGAGGATAGAGATGCAGGTTCATAAAGTCGTCTGGCAGGAGGGCATGCTGCTGCGTCCCCAACACTTGCAGCACAACGACCGTTACTACCGCCAGCAGCTCAACCGTACGCGCTTGCTGGGCATTGATGGTTGGGGGTTCCTGACCCTAGACGTCGATGTGCAGCACCTCAATTTGGGTAAGGTGGTCGTCAACCAGGCCAGCGGTGTATTTCCCGATGGCAGCTTGTTCGAGCTGAACAGCGTGATGGAACCATTGGTGTTGCAGGTCCCTGCCAACACCAGTGGGCAATCCGTATACCTCGCGTTGCCGTTGGCCATCGGCAATCAGGTTGAAGTGCGCCAGCAGGAGCACAGTGATGTACTGGCGCGCTACGTAAGCTGCGAAGCAGAGATCATTGATTCGAATGCCGGCGTTGACTCCCGTTGCCGGATCAACTGCGCACGCCCGGATCTGCGATTGCTCTTAGGGGAGCAGCCCAGTGACGCGCTGTATGTGAAACTCCAGGTTGCCCAGGTGCTGGATTCGACTCGCGAGGGGGGTGTGCGGCTGGACGCGGATTTTGTCCCGACGTTTATCTACCTGCAGAGCTCAGGCTATGTCTCGTCATGTATCAAGGAGGTGATGAGCCTGCTTGCCACCCGAGGCGATGCGATTGCCGCGAGGGTCTGCGGTGGTGGCGGGTCGGAGGGCGCTCAGGTCGGCGATTTTCTGATGCTGCAACTGATCAATCGTAGTGAGCTGGTATTGCGTCACTTCTTGAGTCAGAGCCAGGTACGCCCGGAGGCGTTGTACCGGGAGTTGTTGTCTATCCTGGGCGAGTTGTCGACATTCGCCACCGACAACAAGCGCGCGCAGCTGGAGACTCATTACCAGCATGGTGAACAGGGTGCGAGTTTTCGCGGGTTGATGGAGGGCATTCGCACGGTGCTGTCGTTGGTGCTGGAGCAGCATGCCATGGAGCTTCCAATGGAGCCGCGACAGTATGGGGTGCTGGTGTGTCCGGTGAGTGACCTCAAACTGCTGGGTAGCGCAACATTCATTCTGGCGGCAACCGCCCAGTGCGATTCGGAAGAGCTGCGCCACCGTCTTCCGGCACACCTGAAAATTGGCTCTGTGGAACGCATCCGCGAGCTGGTCAACCTGCACCTGGCCGGCATCAAGGTCAAGCCACTGCCGGTGGCGCCTCGACAAATCCCGTTCCATGCCGGCAAGACCTATTTCATGCTCGAACTCAGTGCCCGTGACATCACGCAACTGGAGCAATCGGGCGGTTTTGCCTTCCACGCCAGCGGCGAGTTTGCCGACCTTAAACTCAATTTCTGGGCCATCAGGAACTGAATGCCATGACCATGGACAGCGAATACCCGCAGGACGAAAAAACCATCCTGCTTGACCTCGATGGTCGCGCTCCCGCACAGGCGCCGGTGACGGACTTCCCAACGCCGCCGCGCTTTGAACAGCTCGAAGACCGGATGATCTACACCGCCGGCCTGCAAGGGGCACAGAACTTCAATATCGGGCCCAACAGCCTGGTGGCCGCCGCCTGGGAACTCTTGTCTCAGGTCGTTCAGCTCAAGAGCAGTTCCGGCCGGGAAAGCTTGCAAACCCTCAACGATCGGTTGTCCTCGGGGATCACGGCGTTTGAAACGCATGCATTGCACCGGGGCGCAGAGGACAAACAGGTTATGTCGGCGCGCTATGTGCTGTGCAGCGTTATTGACGAAGCCGTGGTCACTACCGCGTGGGGCAGTCGCAGTGACTGGTCGAAGTCCAGCCTGCTGAGCCGCTTTCACAACGAAACCTTCGGTGGCGAAAAGTTCTTCCAACTGCTGGAGCGTTTGTCCCGCGACCCCGTCAAGCACCTGGCGATGCTGGAGCTTATGTACCTGTGCCTGTCACTGGGGTTTGAGGGTAAATACCGCGTCATGGAGCGGGGAGGGCAGCAGTTGGAAGCGGTACGAGATGGCCTGTATCGACAGATCCGACATGTGCGCGGTGATCGCCCGCTGATGTCTGTGCCCGCTGCCGCAGCACGGGCGCTCGGTGCACGGCTGCGCATCTTTTCCGCTACCGGCGTCGTGGTCTTCACGCTCGCCTGTTTGCTGGCCATGTACCTGGGCTTTGCCTGGGTATTGGGCAATGAACGCATGGCGGTGCTGCAATCCTTTCAATCTTTGGCGTCGGATCAGACACGGTCGCCGTTGTAACGCTGGGAGCAATGAATGAACGCATTCTTCAAGGGCGTGGGCACGGTGCTGCGCATGAGTTGGGTCTGGAGCCTGTTTATCGTGTTGTCCAGCGCGTTGCTGGTGTGGTTTTTCGGGCCATTGCTGGCGGTGGACGATCACCGGTTCTGGCAAGGCGCTCCGGCTCGTCTGTTGACCATCAGCGGGTTATTCCTGCTGTGGGGGTTAGCGATGGTCATGGTCGGCTCGCGCCGTACCGCACGATTGAATCAGCCCGAGCACCAGGAGCGCCATCAACGAAAGGGGTTGATTGACGACGAGCGCAAGCAGGTGCGGGGGCGTTTCAAGGAGGCGTTGCACACACTGAAAACCTCCCGTCGCTATGGTGAGCGCAATGAGCGTTGGCGCAACGACTTGCCGTGGTACCTGTTGATCGGCCAGCAGGGCAGCGGCAAGTCTCGCCTGCTGGCTGGCTGCGGATCGCACTTTGCGCTTGATCGGGAAGAGGCGATGACGCCGGGCGTAACCCAGTATTTTGATTGGTATCTCGCCGACGAAGCTGTCGTTGTCGAGAGCGCGGGGCGCTACCTGGCCCAACCCGACAGTGCAGTGGATGGGGCGGGTTGGGCGACGTTTCTGGAGCTGCTCAAATTGCGGCGCAGGGCACGCCCGCTCAATGGCGTGGTGGTGACGCTGGCGGTAGAGACGCTGCTTGGCAGCAATGACCGCGACCTGGACCTGCATGCACGCCACGTGCATACCCGGTTGCAGGATATACAGCAGACGCTGCATGTGGATGTGCCGATCTATCTGGTATTGACCCACGCTGACCGGTTGCCGGGCTTTGTCGAGTTCTTCGATGAGTCCCAGGGCGACAGCGCCGAAGCCCTGCTCGGAGAGCGTGTGGTCGCGGGCCCGGCCGGTACCGACATCACCCAGGTCCGCGAAGCGTTCGAGGCCTTGCTGCAACGCCTTGGAGCAGAGTTGATTCCGCGTTTGCATCAGGAGCGCAATATCGAACGTCGCGGGCTGATGCTCGATTTTCCTCGGCAGGCTGCGCAAATCGGTGAACGTTTGTGCCTGTTCGTGGAGTCTGCGTTCTCCTCTCATCGCTTTCAGCGTATTAATGGATTGCGCGGCTTTTACCTGACGTGTGCGCAGACCGCAGACAGGCGTTCGCACTTCGTCCAGGGCTTGTTCAACCGGGTGATTTTTGCCGAGGCCAACCTTGCGGGGCTGCAGACTCCAGAACGACAACGTATTCGTCGACACCAAGGGTTGCTGGCGTTGACCGCCTCCCTTGTTTTTGTCGGGGCGGGGGGGCTGTGGGCACACAGTTATTCGGTCAATCACCAGCGGCTGGCGCAACTGGCGGACCTGCTCAAACCGCAGCCGCCCGCGTCACCCGGTTTGGACGATACCCTGGTGCTCCTGCGTCTGCTGGACGCTCGCTTGGCCGCTACCCAAGTGTTTCCGGCGTTGGCGGATGCTCGCGCGGTCGAGCGGGGTGGCTTGTATCAAGGGGAGGTGAGTCGACCGCTGCTGGTCAGTGCCTATGAGGATCTGCTGCACCGGCAGTTGCTGCCGCTGGTGTCCACGATGCTTGAAGAACAGGTACGGGCCGGCCTTGGCGACCGCGAAGGACTGTTGGACATCCTGCGGGCCTACCTGATGCTCAGCCTGCGCGAGCGTCGCGACAACGCTTGGCTGGCGCAACGCGTGGCCGGTCATTGGTCTGTGCGTTATGCCGGTGATGCATCGGTGCAGAATCGCTTGAACGAGCACTTCGCACGGTTGCTTGAACGCCCCTTCGTGATGCCATTGAATGGTGAGCTGGTTGCCGAGGCTCGCCAGGAACTGCGCGGGGAATCATTGGCGGGCGTGGTTTATCGGGTGCTGCGTGATCAAGCACGCAGCCTTGAGCCCTTGCGCCTGGCCGAGGGGCGCGGATTCGCAGCCGTCGAGCAGCCCATCCCCGGCTTCTATACCAGACGGTATGTGCAGTACTTCGAAAAGCAGGGCCCTCGGCTGGTCAATGCCATTGCTCAGGATAACTGGGTACTTGGGGAGGGCTCAGACCTCAGCAGCCTGGATTTGCGCCAATTGATGCTGGAGCTGGAGCAGCGCTACTTCAGTGAGTACGCCGATGCCTGGAGTCAAGCCATTGGCCAGGTGCGCCTGCAGGAAAGTGACAGCCTGAGTCAGCATGCGAACGGGCTTGCCAGCCTGGCGTCAGCGCAGTCACCGTTGGTGCAACTGTTGCGACAGGTTCGGGAAAACACACGCTTGCTGTCGACCAACGATCCCCTTGAGGCCGTGAGCCAGCAGGCCGGCGAGTTCGGGGCCACGGCTTCCAGCATGTTGCTCAGCCAACTGCATGAGCAGACCTCGCCTGATTCCGCCCGGCGCGCACTGCAGCGTCGGTTCGAACACCTGCACCAATTGCTCGATGCGGATCAGAACCCCGCTGCTGAACTGACACAGGCTTTGCGGCTGCTCGATGAATGGCATCTGCAACTGGCGGCCCTTAACCGCGAGAGTACGCCAGGGCAGGCGGTATTCATGATGGTCAAGCAACGCATGGAAGGGCAGCAGCCGTCGCTGGGGAATCTGCGGGATGCTGCCGCGCGCCTGCCGTTGCCGCTCAAGGGGTGGTTTGAAGGCATTGCCGATGACAGTTGGCGGCTGCTGCTCGATGACGCGTATGTGTATATAAATCAGCGTTACCACAGTGAGGTGTATGGCTTTTACGCCAAGGCGATCCAACGTCGGTATCCATTCAATGCTCATGCCGGCAGTGATGTCGCCCTTGGCGATTTCCAGGAGTTCTTCAAGCCCCAGGGTGGCATGGCGCGCTTTTATGACAGCTACCTGCGGCCCTTTGTCAGCGCCGAGTCCGGTCGCTATCGTCTACGCGGCCTGGATGGCCGTAGCCTGGCGCTGTCGCGTTCGCTGCTTGACCAACTGATGAAAGCCCAGGTGATTCGCCAGGGGTTTTTCACTGAAGATCAGGGGGAGTGGGCGGTTCGCTTCACGCTGGCGCCCTATAGCCTGGATCAGGCAGTCAGCCGCGCGGTCCTGAGTATCGGTGACCAACACCTTGAATACCGTCATGGCCCAATTGTGCCCATGGCGTTCCAGTGGCCAAGCGAGGCGGACAATGGCCGAAGCAGCCTGGTGCTGGAGCGGGGGGCGGAGCGGCCGCTGGGGATTGAAAAAAACGCTGGCCCCTGGTCGTTGTTCCGGTTTTTCGAGCTGATGCAAAGTGAGCCTGCGAGTGGTCGGGATTCGCGGCTGCTCAAGGCCGAGCTCGCTGGCATGCGTGCCAACTTCCTGCTCACCAGCCCCCGCAGCCCTGATCCGTTTCAGATGGCGAACTGGCGCACCTTCCGCTTGCCGGAGCAGCTGTGAGGCAGATGCATGCCGATGGGTGCAGCGCCGGGCGAACGGCGCAAGGCAAGACACGCACGCGCAATGAGGATGCGTTCCTCGACTGCCCCCGGCGCGGTTGTTGGGCGGTAGCCGACGGAATGGGTGGGCATCTGGCTGGGGATGTGGCCAGCCATCGGGTCATCAGCAGCCTCGCGTCGTTGCCCGACCAGGGCAGCTTTGACGAACGGGTCGAGGCCGTACGGCGCTGTTTGCGATGGCTCGACCGTGAAATGGGGCAAACAATTGAGCAAACCAGCGACGGTATCATGGGCAGCACCGTGGTTACGTTGCTGCTCGAAGGCAATCGCGCAGCCTGTATTTGGGTGGGGGATAGCCGTTGCTATCTTTGGCGGGGACAGCGTTTGTACCAATTGTCGCGGGACCATTCCCTATGGCAGCAACTGATGGACAAGCAGCAGTTGAGCCTGCAGCAGGCCCTGGCCCACCCGGATGCGCGGGCCTTGACTCGTGCCATCGGTGGTCGCAAGCCATTGAGCCTGGCGGTGCTGGAATTCAGTACCCAGCCTGGGGATGTGTTTTTGTTGTGCAGCGATGGTTTGTATCAGGGGCTCAGCCATGGCGAGTTGGGCAGTGCCCTGAGCGTGGGGCGGCCTCGCCAGGTAGTGGATCGGTTGTTTGCCGACGTGTTACGGGGGCCGGCTCGGGACGACCTGACGGCCGTGGTGGTCCAGCCATGAGCGCGGTCACCGGCCCGCCGAAACTGCTTGCTGGGCGCTATCACCTTGAGCGGATATTGGGTAGCGGCGGCATGGGAGTGGTCTACCGAGCCCGTGATCTGTTGCACGAGGCGTTCGGCGAGCCCAACGCGTGGGTGGCGCTGAAGCTGTTGGGCGATACGCTCGCCGAATCCCCCGACGGCCATGTATTGCTGTATAGCGAGTTCGCCCTGACCCGCAGCCTGCGCCACGATCACGTGGTCAGGGCCTTTGCTTTCGAGGTCGATACACCGCACCAGGTTGCGTTCTTCACCATGGAGTTGCTGCAGGGCATGACCCTTGATCGCCTGCTCCTGGAGTGCCCGGATGGATTGCCGTGGCGGGAGCTGCAACCCATTGCCTTGCAGCTGTTGGATGCACTGGCTCATGCGCACAAGCAGGGTGTTCTGCATGGCGATGTGAAACCGGCCAACATCATGGTGGGCGAGCAGGGAGTGCGCTTGTTCGATTTCGGCTTGGGTCATGCCGAGACGCAGCAGGCTGCGGGGCTACCGACCTTGAGTCGCAGCCGTTTGAACGCTTGGACGCCTGCGTATGCGGCGCCGGAACTGGTGGCCGGGGGGAATATATCCGCCAGGGCCGACCTGTATGGCGCCGCCTGCGTGATCTATGACCTGGCCCAGGGCCGCCGCCCCGGCGAGTGTCCGCTGGATAAGCGATTGTCCAGGCCTTGGCAATTGCCTCGGCAGTGCTGGCCGGCGTTACGTTCTGCGCTGGCCCTGGACCCTGAGTGCCGAACCATTTCCGTCGAGGAGTTGTGCGAAGCGATGAAGGGACGGCGGCGCCACTGGTTTGTTTAGTGGGCGTGTCAACCGGCCAAATCATGCAACTGGCAGTATTCGGTCCAACTCAATCCGGCCATCTGGGCGACTTCCTTATGGACTTCCAGGCGCTGCGTCTCGAAGTCTGCGGCCGATTGTGCGGTCAGCTTGAGGGTCAACTCCCAGGCAAACAAACCCTGGCGCTCTGCTTCTGCCTCGAAGGCCTCATGCAGCCGCTCGGCGCGGTACTGCTGCAGGGTTTCGCCCTTGGCCTGAGCGGCCAGCGGGTTCAGGGTGTTCAGTTCTGCAGCCACATCAGGATGTTCGTTCAAGAATCGATCCAGCGCGAGCTGGTGGTTATCGCCGGGAGGTGACAAGGGTGTACTCCAAATCATGGGGGGTCAGACCTCGGTTTTTGGCCCGAGGTGGGCCATGTGTGCGCAAGACCCACAGATAATAGACATTGAAGCAGATTCCAGGATTGGCCTGGGTCAGAAAATTCAGCTGTTGGAAAAAAACGGGCTTTACCCTGTCACCCATTGCTGAAAATTCACCGATACCTATGGCAAAAGACTTTCGCTCCCGGTGCCAGGACGTGTAGCGTTAGCCCCGATGTTTCCGACCCTGCCTTCCAAGGGCAGCGGGCGATGGGCAGAGGGATGGGGCATGGCGCAAACGCTGTTCAAACTTTTCTTTACCCAGCGTCTGGCTGCGTTGGCCAGTACCGATTCATTGCGAGCGATCCGCGAAGGGCTGCTGTGGATCTTGCCCTGCCTGTTGGTGTCGGCGGTCTTTCTGATCCTGTCCGAATGCGCTCGGGTGTTGGGCTTTGACCCGCAGGTGGTGACCTTCCTGGCGGGGCTGCACGACCAGATCAGTTCGGTGATTCCATTGCTGGTGGCCGCATCCATTGGGTACATGCTGGCGGTCCAGCACCGCCTGCCGCAATTACCGGTGGCGTTCCTGTGCCTGGCCCATGTGGTATTGGCGACGTTTGTCCTGCGGGAATACCCCCGGGCGTCGGCCACTTTTCTGCTGTTTATTGCTATTGCCTCGCCGCTGCTGAATGTACCGGCGTTGGCCTGGTTGCACCGTTTTCGCTGGACGCGCCTGGTCAACGAAGACTTGCTGGGGCACAACCTGCGAGGCACCATCAATATGGTCGTGCCTGGGGCCATCACCGCCCTGGCGCTGGTGGCGGTGCTGTCCTTGCTGTTGCAGATACCCTATGTGGCGCAGATGCAGGGCCCCCAGGTAATCGATGCGCTGGAGTCGCCCTACGGCAGTGGTTTGTTTGTCACCCTGATGAACTCGCTGTTGTGGTTTTTCGGGGTTCACGGCGTTTATGCCATGCAACCGCTGTTTGATGTGCTGGACCAGGCGGTGGTGCTCAATGGCGCCGCGTTGGCCGCGGGCGAGCCGATCAGGTATGTGTTGAACGGCGGCCTGCTGGGCAGTTTTGCCTTTATCGGAGGCTCGGGCGGCGCGTTGTGTTTGTTGATGGCAGTCCTGCTGTTTTCCAAGAGCCAGTCCATGCGCCTGGTGGCCATGGCGAGCTTGCCGCTCTCGCTGTTCAACGTCAGTGAGGTCCTGCTGTTCGGCCTGCCGATCATCCTGAACCCACGCCTGTTCATTCCGTTTCTGCTGGTGCCTGCGATAAACGCAATGGTGGCGCTTACCGTGGTGCAACTGGGTTGGGTATCCCCGGCGGTGGCCAGCGTGCCGTTTACCGCGCCGGTGCTGCTCAATGCCTACCTGAGTACCCACGGCGACCTGGCGGCAGTCGCGCTGCAAGTGACGCTCCTGGGCCTGGGCACGCTGGTGTACGCACCCTATGTGCGCGCGATTCATCGCCAGGCTGCCGAAGGTGGCACGGTGTACCTCAAATCCCTGGACATGACCTTCCGCGGCCTGGAGGAAAAAGGTCGACTGCGCGAACTGGACCCGGTACTGGCCTCCCACAAGACCCTGGCGCGCCAGGCGAATGAACTGAGCCGTATCCAGCAGATCAGCGATTATGAGTTCTATCTCGAATTCCAGCCGCAGGTCTCGACCCGCACCGGGCTGTGCACTGGCTGCGAAGCGCTGATGCGCGCCCGCGATGCGCAGGGTACGGTGCATTCGCCGTGGGAGTTCCTGCAGTGGTTGGCCCAGGCGCGGTTGATGCCGGACGTGGATGTGTGGGTGGCGTCCCAGGCAATTCGCCAGTACCAGAAATGGCAGAAGCTCGGCTTTGCCCTGCCGATGACCATCAATATTTCCAGCGCCACTCTGACCGACGCCGCTTACGGCGAACGCCTGGTGGAGATCCTCGCCCAGGCCCATGGCCAGGTGTCGGTGGAGATCACCGAAGACGCGCTGGTCAGCGACATCCCGGCCACGCGCCAGACCATCCAGAAATTGCAGGCCATCGGCGCGAAGGTCTATATCGATGATTTCGGTACCGGGTTTTCGGCCTTGAGTTACCTGCACCAGTTCCCGGTGGACTTCATCAAGATCGACCGCAGTTTCGTGGTGGCGCAGCACGATCCCAAGGGCGCCCAGGTACTGACCGGCATGCTGCGTTTCTGCGAAGCGCTGAACCTGGGCGTGGTGGTGGAGGGCGTGGAGACCGCCGAGCAGTTGGCCTTCTTGAACACCGGCGCCGAGCTGATTATCCAGGGCTGGTATTTCAGCAAGGCGCTGCCGGGCGATCAGTTGGAAGGCTTTGTGCGCCAGCGTGCGGCCATGGCGCAGGTCTAGTAGCCGCGCTGGGCCTGTTCGATCTCCTCGACCAAGCTATCGATACCCGTCAGGCGTGCACGGTTGTCGTGATCCCAGGGGTGAAAGCCGGGTTTGAAGTAGTGCAGCCACGGCCGCAGCATGCGTGGGAAGACGCCCTTGGGGCCATAAAGAAATTTCAACATGCGCCAGAAGCCCTTGAGGTGCCCACCCGCCTTGCGGTCGGCAATCAACAGACGTACATGGAAATCCAGCACCACCAGCCAGAAGAGCAGCGTGGTGGTGAGCATGGCGCCGGTGCGCAGCAGGTAGCGTTTGGGCCCAGGCTCGATCACTGCATTCCACACATCGAATGCCACGGCTTTGTGTTCGGTTTCTTCCAGGGCATGCCAATACCACATCTGTTGGTAACCCTTGAGCGAATCGCCGAAGCGTGACGGGTCACTGAGCAGGATCTCGGCCAGCATCGCCGTGTAGTGCTCAAGGGCGATGGTGATCGCCAGGTTGAAGGCGGGCGGGAAGTGTTTTTTCTGCAGGTCGAGAATGAATTTAAGCCGACGGTCCAGGGTGTGCGCCGGAAGTCCGGCGGCTTGCATCAGGTCGTTGTAGGCCACATGTTCGCGGCTGTGCATGGCCTCCTGGCCGATAAACCCCTGGATCTGTTTCTTTAGCTCCGGGTTGTCGATGCGTTGACGGTAGTGGCGCACGCTGTCCATGAAAAACAGCTCGCCCTGGGGAAACAGCAGCGACAAGGCATTGAAGAAATGCGTGATGAACGGGCCCTGTTCGTGCCAGTCGGTGATGCGCTCGGCGGGCAGGGCAAAATGGAGGTCGCGGCGGATCGGCAACATGATTCGTGCTCCTGTTCAGAGACGGGGTTCGTCGTTGGTTTCAAACACTGGCCGGCGTTGCTTGGGGGCCATGCGCTTGCTGGCCAGTACCACCAGCGCTTGATAGGCCGCCGGCAGGCAACGGGCGAGCAGGTCGAGGAAATACGCGTCGCGGCCAATCAGCACACGGCGCTTGTTTTTGCGGACGCCTTGCAGGATCACCTTGGCGGCCTGGTCGGCATCGGTGATGAAGAGTTTTTCGAAGTCGGCGCGGGCCTGCTGTTCGCTGTGGATCAGGAAGCCGGTCATGTTCGCGTCGATACGGCTGCTGCGGCAGATGTCGGTCCGAATGCCGCCGGGGTGCACGCAGGTGGCCGAGACCCCGCAGCGTTGCAGGTCCAGCTCCTGGCGCAGGGCTTCGGTAAAACCGCGCACGGCGAATTTGGTCGCGTTGTAGCCGCTCATACCGGGCTGGGCAAACAGGCCGAACACACTGGACGTGTTGATCACATGGCCGTCACCGCTGGCCTTGAGGTGCGGCAGGAACGCCTTGGTGCCGTGGACCACGCCCCAGAAGTTGATGCCGACGATCCACTCCAGGTCGGCATAGTCCACACCTTCCACGGTGCTCGACAACGCCACCCCGGCATTGTTGAACACCAGGTTGACCTGGCCGTGCTCGGCCACGCAGCGGGCCGCCCACGCTTCCATGGCCTGACGGTCGGACACATCCAGGACTTGCGTGGTGATCGTCACCGGCGCCAGGGTCGAGGTTTTGATCAGTGCCTGGGTTTGCTCCAGGCCCTGGGCGTTTTTGTCCGCCAGTGCCAGGTGGCAACCCTCGCGTGCGAGTGCCAGCGCCAGTGCGCGGCCCATGCCGGACGCCGCGCCGGTAATGGCCGCCACGCGACCGTTGAATGACTTCATGAGAGGCTGCCTTCTGCGGTGGAGTGGGGCGCCGTTGCCGGACGGAGCGGAGCATTGAGGGGCAACAGGTCGACCACATAGTCCTTGAGGGCAAACTGCCGGGTGACCCGCTTGAAGCGCCATGTCGAACCGGGCCACAGGGTGGTGTTCTTGCCAGTACGTGGGTCGAGGTACCAGCTCTGGCAACCGCCGGTGCTCCAGATGGTGCGCTTGAGTTGGTCTTGCAGCTGACGGTTGTAGGCCTGTTCCACCGCCGGTTTGACGTCCACCGTGGCGATGCGATGGCGCTGCATCTGCCCGAGCGCGTCGAGGATGTAGGTCACCTGTGCCTCGATCATCAGAATCATCGAGTTATGGCCCAGGCCGGTGTTGGGCCCGATGATCAGAAACAGGTTGGGATAGCCCGGCACCGTGGTGCCTTTATAGGCGTGTGCACCCTCGCGCCAGGTGTCCATCAGGCCCACCCCGTCGCGCCCGATAATGCAGTCCCGGGGCAGTGGGTCGGTGGCCTGGAAGCCGGTGCCGAAGATCAGGCAATCAGCCGGGTGCTTGATACCGTCAGTGGTGATCACGCCGTCGGCTTCGATGCGTAGCACCGGCTCGGTGACCACCTCGACATTGCTGCGCGATAGCGCCGGGTAGTAGTCGTTGGAAATCAGCACGCGCTTGCAGCCGATGGTGTAGTCCGGCGTCAGGGTTTTGCGCAGGGAAGGGCGGGCCACCTGCTTGTGCAGATGGCGTCGAGCGATTTTCTGCACCATTTTCATCAGTCGCGGGTGCAGGGCAAACCCCACCACGCGACCTTCCAGGGCCCAATAAAAGGCAGCGCGCACCAGGCGCTGGGTGAAAGGCAGGTGCTTGAACATCCAGCGTTCGAAGGACGAAATGGCTCGGTCGGGCTTGGGCATGATCCACGGCGGGGTACGTTGGAACAGGTCCAGGTGGGCCACCTGCGGCGCGATCTGCGGCACGAATTGAATGGCACTGGCACCGGTGCCGATCACCGCCACGCGTTTGCCCTTCAAGGAATAGTCGTGGTCCCACTGCTGGGAGTGGAAACGCTTGCCCTTGAAGTGCTCCAGCCCCGGTATATCCGGCAGCGCCGGGCGCGACAGCCCGCCCATGCCCGATACCAGCACCCGCGCGCTCACTTGGCGACCATTACTGAAGCTCAACTGCCAGCGTTGTTGCCGGTCATCGAACACCGCGCGCTCAAGGCCCATGCCGAAACGCAGGTAGGGCGCCAACCCGAAGCGCGCCGCGCAGTGTTCCAGGTAGGCGCGGATTTCCGCTTGCGGCGCGAACTGTCGTGTCCAGTCCGGGTTGGGCGCAAAGGAAAACGAATACACATGAGACTGCACATCGCAGGCGCAACCGGGGTAGTGATTGTCCCGCCAGGTGCCGCCGAGGGTATCGGCCTGCTCGGCGACAAAGAAGTCGCTGAACCCCGCTTCCTTGAGCTTGATGGCCATGCACAGGCCGGCAAAGCCCGAGCCGATGATGGCGATGTCGATGGAATCAGTGTGGGCATTCATAGGCGGTCCTTCATGGGCATCGGATGTGCTCCTGTTTTTGTTGTGTCTTTAGATAGAACACCATTGCAAAGGAAAATTGAATTAATTATTTTAAAAAAGATTTTAAATAATCTACCTGAAAATATCGCCTACGCTAGGACCTTGTTCCTTATGTGCGACTTGTCCGACGGACGAGCGTAGTACGCACGCCGTTCAGGTCCAGGGTGTGGACGTTGGCCGAGGCCTTGACCAATTCCGGTCAGGTCGCCGGCAACAGGGAAGCTGAGGACCGAGCTATGGCTGTGCAATGGTTGATTGTGGCGGGTGTACTGGTGGGGGCGAGCGCCGTGTTGTGGGGCTTCAGCACCTGGATGACGCGGCGCATCGAAGCCGCTGTCCCCATCAACGGGCGCTTCGTGGAGGTGGAGGGCGAGCGCTTTCATTATGTCGAAGAGGGCAAGGGCCCGCCGCTGGTGATGATTCACGGGCTGATGGGCAGCAGTCGCAACCTGACCTATGCCTTGTCCGGCCAATTGCGTGAGCACTTTCGGGTGATCACCCTCGACCGTCCCGGGTCGGGTTATTCCACGCGGCATAAAGGTACCGCTGCGGACTTGCCGGCCCAGGCGCGGCAAGTCGCGGCCTTTATCAACACGCTTGGCCTGGACAAGCCTGTGGTGCTGGGGCATTCCCTCGGCGGCGCGATCTCCCTGGCCCTGGCCCTCGATCATCCCGAGGCTGTATCGGGCCTGGTGCTGGTGGCACCGTTGACCCATCCCCAACCCACATTGCCGCTGGTGTTCTGGTCGCTGGCGGTGCGACCGGCCTGGCTGCGACGCTTTGTAGCCCACACGCTCACCGTGCCCATTGGCCTGCTGACCCGACGTTCGGTGGTCAAGGGCGTGTTTGCGCCGGACCCCGCTCCCGAGGACTTCGCCACCCAGGGCGGCGGCTTGCTGGGTATGCGTCCCGACAACTTTTACGCCGCCTCCAGCGAGATTGTGTTGGTCAACGACTGCCTGCCTGGGATGGTCAAGCGCTACCCGCAACTGACCCTGCCCATCGGCCTTATCTATGGCGCGCGGGACAAGGTGCTGGACTTTCGCCAGCATGGCCAGGCCCTCGCCGACAAAGTGCCAGGCCTCAAGCTGCAAGTGGTGGAAGGGCGCGGCCACATGCTGCCGATTACCGCCACGGCGCGGGTGGTCGAGGCCGTATTGCACGTGGCCAAGCGCGTGCGCCCAGTGGAAACGGCCACGGTCCTGCATCCGCCCTTTGCCTTGGCGAACAAATAATCGTGGCCCTCATTGTGGGGGCGAACGTCGCAAATGCTTGCCCTAGAGACCTGACTAAACGGCTGAAAAAGAGACTGCTCGGTCACGCCCAAAAGGCCTTGAAAAAGTAGTTGACGACCTAACGATTCCGCGTTATTTATTTAAAAAAAATATTTCAATATTTATTTTGAAATGATTTTTGAAATGCCTAAGAGCGAATAACAATGAAAAAAACGTCTTTTATCGCATGGTTGATTTCCCGGAGCATCCAGCGCTCCTTGAACCTGTTTTCCGCCTGCCTGCCACGGAGGCTGCCATGAACCAGACTCTGGCAGCACCCAGCGTTTGGACCGACGGCAAGCGCCATCTGTGGTGGTTGGGCATCATGCCATTGGCCACCCCGCTGTTGTCCGGCGCGCTCGCCATTACCACCGGCATCCAGCAACTGTGGTGGGTGGGTGTACTGGTGATCTTTGGCCTGATCCCCCTGATCGACGGCCTGCTCGGCGAAGACGTCAGCAACCCGCCCGAATCTGCCGTCAACCACCTTGAATCCCAAAGCTACTACCGCTGGATCGTCTACACCGGCGTGCTGTTCGTCATCTCGTCGGTGGTCATTACCGGTTGGCTGGCCGCCGGCGGCATCGACTGGATCATTCAGGGTGGCCTGCTGCACGCCACCGCCAACGTCGAGCCTTCCAATTGGCTGGCCCACGCCGCCGGTTACATCACCGACCGTACGCAACTGCATGGCGAACCGAGCTGGTTTACCTACCTGGGCATGGCCATGTCGACGGGGGCCGCCACCGGCATTGCCATCAACACCGCCCATGAACTGGGGCACAAGCCCAATGCCCTGGAAGTGTTCCTGGCCAAGGTCACGCTGGCACCGACGTTCTACGGGCACTTCTACACCGAACACAACCGTGGCCATCACGTGCGCGTCGCCACGCCGGAAGACCCGGCCAGCTCACGCCTGGGTGAGAGTTTCTGGGCCTTCCTGCCGCGTTCGGTGTGGTTCAGTGCACGCTCGGCATGGAACCTGGAGCGCGAGCGCCTGCGCAAACTCGGCCTGCCGGCCTGGCATTGGAAAAACGGGGTGCTCAGTGCCTGGATGTACAGCGTGGTGTTGTGGGGCGCGATGATTGCCTGGCTGGGGGCGGCGGTGATTCCGTTCCTGATTATCCAGGGCATTTACGGCTTCTCGTTGCTGGAAGTGGTGAACTATGTGGAGCACTACGGCCTTAAACGTCAGAAGTTGCCTAACGGTCGTTATGAGCGTTGTTCGCCTCGGCACTCCTGGAACAGTAACCGGATTGTCACCAATATCTTTCTGTTCCAGTTGCAGCGGCACTCCGATCACCATGCCAATCCCACGCGTAGTTATCAGTCATTGCGCCACTTCGAGGAGTCACCGCAACTGCCTTATGGCTACGCGAGCATGATTGTCTGGGCGTATGTGCCGTACTTGTGGCGGCGGCGCATGGACCATCGAGTTCTTAATCACTATGCCGGGGACATCACCCTGACCAATCTTCAACCTTCACAGCGTTTGAAGTACCTGGAGAAGTACAGCGGCAATGCCAAGCCGTTTTGATCTGAAGTAACACTTAGTTTTGTTGTGTGCTCGGGGCCTGATTGCCGCGCAGGATTTTATCGCCCAGAGAAAGTGCTTTGACCCGAACAAAAATAATTAAAGGGAAGGACGTACACCATGCAAACACCTGCCAAGTTCACCACCCATATCGTATTGGCCGCGTTGGGCCTGATCGCCTATCAGCAGGCTCAGGCCGCACGCATCGAACCGGCCGGCAGCGCCTTTACCGCCCAAGGCCCGATCAGCTTTTCCAAAGGCGCGCTGATCAGCGCCGATTGCACCATCAAGGTGGCCGGCAAGGTCGCTGCGGATGGTTCCTCGGTCAATGTCGACAAAGTCGACTTCGATGGCGGCCTCAAATGCAGCCGGGTCGAAGCCATCAACTTGCCGTGGATACTGGTCGCCAAAGATACCAAGAGCGGTTCCATGTCGAAGATCAGCGTCGATGTTCACGCCTTCGGCCTGGGCGGCAAGTGCGGGCCTTCTACCGCCGATGGCACCTGGGATAACGCCACCGGCAAGTTGGAAGCGGCCAATGTACCGATTGGCGAAGACTGCAAGATCAAGACGGTGTCAATCAAGATGCCACCGAACTTCAAAGTTGTTGAATAACGTGCTGCGGTAATTGAATTGAAATTTGGCTGGAAAGGGAAGTTCTGCAGTTTCACCGTGACCTCTCGTTCATGGCCATTACCCCTGGCGAAATGAATTCGCCATAACATGTGAGGAAAAACAATGAAAAGTTTGAAAACCCTCGTATCGTTGTCTGCTTTGGCTGTTTGCATGGGTGCTGCTTCGATGGCGAATGCAGTGAGTATCGCTCCGGTCAGCAGTAATTTTTCCGCGTCCGGTTCACTTACTGTGAAGTCACCATCCTCTTTTCAGTTGCCCATTACGTGTGACGTGAAGTTTGATGGTTCTGTAAACAATGTGGGAATTGCGAGTATCACCAAGGTCACCGTGTCGGGTAGCAACAACCTGTGCAAGCTACCTCAAATCACGGGTGTGCCATGGACGCTGACTGCTACATCCCTGAGTGGTACTTCAGGCAGCGGGAATGTCACCAACGTCGGTTACACCATTCCTGCCAGCGTGTTGTATCCAGCGTCCAACTGCGGTCCATCGACCGTCACGGTGGCCTACAACAACAGCACTGGCGTGTTGACCACCAGCCCTACAAGCCAGCCTCTTGGTTCGTCCTGCACCCTTCAAAGCCTGAGTGTAACGGTGACCACATCGCCGCTGCTGCAGATCGTTCCTTAATCGTCCCGCAGAGCACTCTGGGCTGATCACCCACGGCAAAGACAGGTGCCTCGCAAGAGGCATCTGTTGCGACAAACCATCGGTATTTACCCGCTGGGGCGGTATAAAAACAATAAGGAGTGGAGCATGAATAATAAGAAACAACAGGCACAAACATTCCTGAGCCTGGCATTGCTCAGCGGGTTCATGGTGGCTGCCGGTTCGGCCCAGGCGGGAGCGTTCATGACGCCGACGACAAACGCTGCCGGCTGGGGTCGCGCATTTGGTGGTGGTTCGTTGTTCAAGAACGACCCGTCATCGGCCTATAACAACCCCGCTGCCATGGCATTTATCGACAAGAACATTTCCCAGTTCACGCTCAATTACGCAAATATCGATATCAAATATAAGGGTAGCGCGTACGACTACTCTGGTCGGCCTACGTCGGCCACGGTTTTGGATCCCAACTTCAATCCGATCTACGACACTAGAACGGGAGATGGGGGCCAAGCGGGTTTTGAGGCATGGGTGCCTACCGGCTTCATGGTCATGCCAATTAATGATCGCCTGAACTTCGGCCTGAGTCAGGTGGTCCCCATGGGGGCGAGGACAAGCTACGACAATGATTGGAAAGGCAGGGACTTCGCGGTTGATACGAAGATCGAGACGGTTGCACTGACTGGCTCGCTGTCGTTTAAAGTCACTGACGAATTCTCCGTTGGGGGCGGTGCGATTCTTCAGCACACCTCTGGTTTTGTAAGCCAGAACGTCGACTTGTTTGCCGCAGCGGCACAGTCTGCGGACTTCGGTTTTACTCCCTTTGCTGCGGGTCAGGGCTTTTCGTTGATGCGCGTCAAAGTCGACAATACATCGCTGGGCTGGTTCGCGGGTATCGCCTGGAAGCCGACCAGTCAGGACACGCTGGGCTTGAATTACCACGCGAAAATAAAGAATAAGTTAGAGGGTAAATACAATATCTACGCCGACGAACAATCTCGGTTACTCATGACCACGCCTGTTCTGGACGGTAAAACCCTGGTAGAAATGGCCTACCCAGGCCTGCACCTCTACCCCGATGGAGCCAAGGCCTCTACCCAATTGGATATCCCGGCTACCGCATCCTTCGATTGGGTACATCAATTCAATGATCGTTGGGGTGTTGGCTTCAGCGCGACTTGGACGGATTGGTCATCGTTCAAAGCGCTGACCCTCAAGTCCGAAGGCAGCACCATTGTTTCGATTCCCTATCGCTACAAAGATGCATGGCAATTCTCGTACGGCACCGACTACAAATTGACTGACGACTTTACCGTGCGTGGCGGTGTTTCTTTTGACCAGACGCCTACGCCGGACGCCACCCGTGACCCGCGTATTCCGGACGGTGACCGCACGTTCGTGTCCCTGGGTTTCGGCTACAAAGTCAGTGCAATACCAGGCTTGAGCGTCGACGGTGCTTATTCCCATCAATTCGTAGAGACCGTCAAGCTGAGGACTAAAAACGTGGATCGCCTTGGAGGGGCCAGCCTCGATGGCAAGTCGGAGGCGCGTGGTGATGTGGTTAGCGTATCTGCGACTTACGAGTTTTGATCCGGCTACATTCATATTAGCCAGCAGTTAGCGCATCTTTCTGTTGTGCTGCATATGGATGATGCATCGACGGGTTGCCCGCGCGACCCGTTCCGATTTTCTCATCCCATCAACCCATCAGGCTGACCCATTCAGCCGCCAATTTTTTCGCCAAATAATTAAATAAAAATTTCAAAACAAAATTTGAATTTAGCTTTCCAAGTTTGTAGTGTGGCTTTACGCCGCAGGTCAATCCGACCTTCCGCACGTAAACCACGCCCTGAATCGAGTAGAGGTATCCCATGGTTATCTGGTTATTGGTGGGTTTCGCAGCTGCGATTGCCCTGGCGTATCGACAAGCCGCCGCCACCTTGTGGTTGGGCGCTGGCTTGGTCTGGTTGGCGATTGGTTACCTGTTCAACGTAGTGGTGGCTTTCGGCGCCACCGTCGCAGCAGTGCTGGTGGTGTTACCGGCGCTGTTGATGACCCTTAAACCGCTGCGCCGCACGCTGTTGACCAGCAAGGCCCTCAACCTGTTTCGCACGATCATGCCGGCGATGTCCGACACCGAACGCGCCGCTATCGAGTCCGGCACGGTGTGGTGGGACGCTGAGCTGTTCAGCGGCCAACCCGACTGGCAGCGCCTGCTGCAAGCGGCCCCGGCGAGCCTGAGCGCCGAGGAGCAAGCCTTCCTCGACAATGAAGTGGAAACCCTGTGCGACATCGCCAACGACTGGGAAACCACCCAGGTCTGGCAGGACATGTCCCCCGAAGGCTGGCAGTACACCAAGGACGCCGGCTTTCTCGGCATGATCATTCCCAAGCAGTACGGCGGCAAAGGCTTCTCCCACTACGCCCATTCCCAGGTGGTGATGAAACTCTCGACGCGTTGCTCGGCGGCGGCGATTTCGGTGATGGTGCCCAACTCCCTGGGCCCGGCCGAACTGCTGCTGCACTACGGCACCGACGCCCAGCGCAATTACTACCTGCCGCGTTTGGCGCGGGGTGAAGACATCCCGTGCTTTGCCCTGACCAGCCCGTATGCCGGCTCTGATGCCGGGGCGATTCCAGATCTGGGCATCGTCTGCAAAGGCACCCATGAAGGCCAGGAAGTGCTGGGGTTTCGCGTGACCTGGGACAAGCGCTATATCACCCTGGGGCCGATCGCCACCGTGCTTGGCCTGGCGTTTCGTGCCGAAGACCCGGACGGTTTGCTGGGGCCGAAAGGTTCGCTCGGCATCACCTGCGCCCTGATTCCTACCTCCCACCCCGGCGTGAACAGCGGCCGTCGCCACTGGCCGCTCAACGCGGTGTTCCAGAACGGTCCGACCACCGGCAAGGATGTGTTTATCCCGCTGGAATGGGTTATCGGTGGCCGCGAGCAAGTCGGCAACGGCTGGCGCATGTTGATGGAGTGCCTGGCCGCCGGCCGGGCGATTTCGCTGCCATCGGCCAACGTCGGCCTCGGCAAGGTCGCGGTGCGCGGTACCACGGCCTACGCGGCGATGCGTAAACAGTTCGGCCTGCCCATCGGCAAGTTCGAAGGCGTGCAGGCGCCGCTGGCGCGTATGGCCGGGCACCTGTATGCCTGCGATGCGGTGCGCAAGGTCTCGGTGGCGTCCCTGGATGCCGGTGAGAAACCCTCGGTGATCTCGGCCATCGCCAAGTACCACGTCACCGAACGCGCGCGAATGATCGTCAACGACGGCATGGACATTGTTGCCGGCAAGGGCATCTGCATGGGCCCCAATAACTTCCTGGCTCGCGCCTACCAGCAAAGCCCCATCGCGATTACGGTGGAAGGCGCGAACATCATGACGCGCTGCCTGATCATCTTTGGCCAGGGCCTGATCCGCTGCCATCCCTATGTATTCCGCGAAATGGAAGCCGCCCGCAACCCGGACCGGCGCAAGGCGCTGGAAGCGTTCGACAGCGCGATGTTCGGCCATGTGAGTTTCGTGCTGGCCAACACCGTACGTGCGGCGGTGCATTCTCTGACCGGCGGGCGCCTGATTTCCGTACCGGCCAAGACCGACCCCGCGCTGGCGTCCTACTATCGCCAGGCCAATCGTCTGTCGGTGGTGTTGGCGCTGGTCTCGGATATTTCCATGGGCGTGCTGGGCGGTGCCCTCAAGCGCAAGGAAAGTATCACCGGGCGCTTGGGCGATATTCTGTCGCAGCTGTACATCCTGTCTTGCGTGCTCAAGCGCTTTGAGGACGACGGTCGTCCCCAGGCAGACCTGCCGCTGGTGCACTGGGCGGCACAGGACGCGTTGCTGCGTGCCCATGAAGCCCTCGCCGAAGTGCTGGATAACTACCCCTCCACAACAGCGGCTGCGGTGCTGCGAGGTTTGACGTTCCCGTTCGGTATCCCGCTGCGCAAACCCTCGGATCACCTGCTGGCCCAGGTGGCCGATGTGGTGCAGACCCCCGGCGAAACCCGCGACCGCCTGCTGGCCAATTCCTACATTCCACGCCCGGAAATCGACAAGCTGGCCTACGGCGAATTGGGCTTTCGCCTGTTGCCGCAGGTGGAGCTGATCGATGCCCGGCTCAAGCCGGCCATCAAGCAAGGCCTGCTCGAACCGATGCCGATCTCCACCACGGCCTTTACCGGCTGGCGCGTCAAGGCACGGGCGCTGGACCTGATCAGCGACGACGAAGATGCCTTGCTGGCGCGCTATGTGGAATACGCCGACCACGCTATCCAGGTGGATGACTTCCCCCAGGACTTCGGTTTGCTGGAGGCGTTGCAGCAGCGCAAACAGGCGTTGGAACCGGCGCCCAAGCGCCGAACCGCCCAAGGTGAAAACGCCTCGGTCAACTAGGACAAACGCGGTCAGTGTGGGAGGGGGCTTGCTCCCGATAGCAATCCATCAGTCGCCGGCTCATTGGCTGAATCACCGCTATCGGGGGCAAGCCCCCTCCCACATGGATCGGGTTTACAACGTCAGAATGTGTTGTGAGTGAATGCGGATATGAGTGACAGCTACCTATCGTTCGTCAATTCCCCCTGGGGCCGTCGCCTGGCCCAGGCGGTGGGCTTGCCTCAGCCCGTGCCGTTGCAGCGCCATCGCAGCGGCCAGCCAGGCCTGGTCAACCCGGTGATTGTCGCCGGGGCAGGGCGCCTGGTTGCGCAGGTGCAACAGGTTTTCAGCGCCACCGACACGGTCACCGCCACCCCGGCGACGCCTAAGGCGCCGTCCACGGTGAAGGTGCAGGGTGCGGTGTTCGACGCCAGCGCTGTGGTCGACCTGAAACAGCTGGATGAGCTGTACGAATTCTTTCACGCCAACGCCAAACGCCTCGGCCAGCACGGTCGCGTGGTGGTGTTGGGCACGGCGCCCGAACACTGCGCGAACTTGCCCCAGGCCATCGCCCAGCGTGCCCTCGAAGGGCTGGTGCGCTCGCTGGCCAAGGAGCTGCGCCGCGCGATCACCGTGCAGTTGATCTACGTCGCACCGGGTGCCGAAGCGGCGTTGGACAGCAGCCTGCGTTTCTTCCTGTCGCGCCGCTCGGCCTACGTCTGCGGGCAGGTGGTGCGGGTGGAAAAACCGGTGGACGGTCACCCCAGCGTCAACTGGGATAAACCCTTTGCCGGCCGACGCGCGCTGGTTACCGGGGCTTCCCGTGGCATCGGCCTGGCGATTGCCCAGGTACTGGCGCGCGATGGCGCCCATGTGGTCTGCGTGGATGTGCCCCAGGCCCAGGAATCGCTGCAACAGGCGGCCGCCAGTGTGGACGGTTCGGCGCTGCCATTGGACATCACGGCGGCGGACGCCGCTGCACAGCTTCAAGCCCATGTCAGCCAATACGGCGCCTTCGACGTGGTGGTGCACAACGCCGGGATCACCCGCGACAAGACCATTGCCAAGATGACTGAAGCGGCCTGGCGCAGTGTGCTGGCGGTCAACCTCGAAGCTCCGTTGCACCTGAGCAACGCCCTGTTGGAATGCCAGGGTCTGAACCCCGGCGGGCGCATCGTGTGTGTGTCGTCGATCTCCGGCATTGCCGGCAACCCCGGGCAAAGCAACTACGCCACCTCCAAGGCCGGCGTGATTGGTCTGGTGCAAGGCCTGGCGCCGCGTGTGGCGGCGGCACAGGTCACGGTGAATGCGGTGGCGCCGGGATTTATCGAGACCCAGATGACCGCAAGAATCCCGCTGATGATTCGCGAAGCGGGGCGGCGCATGAACTCGATGTCCCAAGGCGGGCAGCCGATCGATGTGGCCGAAACCATTGCCTGGCTGGCGCACCCTGCATCGGGCGGGGTCAACGGCCAGGTCGTGCGCGTGTGCGGCCAAAGCCTGCTGGGAGCCTGAGTCCATGGACTACGTGACGCAGATCGTCGACCCACCGCCATCGCGCACGCGCCTGCTGCTGGACGGCGTGCGTGGCCTGCGCAAACCCAAGCTCGAGGACGCACCGCTGTTGCCCAAGGAGCGCCTGGTGCGCTCGGCGGTGGAATTGTCTGCTGCGGGCATTTCGGCTTACGGCCGTGCCTGTGGCTTTCGCCGCGAGCAGGGCGTGCCGCTGTCCTACCCCCATGTGCTGGCGTTCCCCCTGCACCTGATGCTGCTGACCCGTCCGAGTTTTCCGTACCCGGCCAGCGGCATGGTGCACCTGGCCAACCGTATCCGACAGCACCAGCGCCTGCATGAAGGCCAGGCGCTGCGCCTGGAAGTCTTTTGCGAACGCTGGGTGGCCCATACCAAGGGCCAGGCGCTGAGCATCGCCACCCGTGCCTACAGCAGCGGCACCCTAGTGTGGGAAAGCGACAGCCTGTACCTGCGCCGCGAGGTGAAAGGTCCCGTCGGCGAGCCGTGGGAGGACGCGCTGTCGTTGCAGGAAGAAGGCCTGTTGCGCACCCAGCGCTGGATGTTGCCCGCCGACCTGGGCCGGTGCTTTGCCAAGGTCTCGGGGGACTTCAACCCGATCCACACCTCACTGATCGGCGCCAGGCTCTTCGGCTTTCGCCGCGCCATCGCCCATGGCATGTGGACCCTCGGCCGCGCATTGGCCGCTCAACAACCGCCCGGTGGCCTGGATCAGGCCCAAGCCCATTGCGACTTCAAACTGCCGATCTTTTTGCCCGGCCAGGTCGCTCTGTGGCAGCACCCCGTGAGCGGCACGCGCCGCGAATTCGAAGTGCGCAATTTCGCCGGCGACAAACCGCATATGCGCGGGCTATTTGTCTGGAATGAGAGCCATCCATGAGTGACTACAGCTTCAACCCGGCCCCGACCCGCCGCGTGGCGATTATCGGCGGCAACCGCATCCCGTTTGCCCGTTCCAACACGGTGTACGCCCACGACAGCAACCAGGACTTGCTGGTGGCGGCGCTGCAAGGCCTGGTCGACCGTTACAACCTGCACGGCCAGCGTCTGGGCGAGTTTGCCGCCGGCGCGGTGATCAAGCATTCGCGGGATTTCAACCTGGCGCGTGAGTCGCTGTTGTCGACCACCTTGTCGCCGCAGACCCCGGCCTACGATGTGCAGCAAGCCTGCGGCACCGGCCTGGAAGCGGCCTTGCTGGTGGCGAATAAAATCGCCCTCGGCCAGATCGAGGTGGGCATCGCCGGTGGCGCCGACACCACCTCCGACGCGCCCATCGGCATCAATGAATCCCTGCGCCACACCTTGCTTGCGGCCAACCGCGCCAAGGGCATGGGCGACACGTTGAAGGCGTTGCTGAAGATGCGTCCGTCGATGTTGTTCAAGCCGCTGTTGCCGCGCAATGGTGAGCCGCGCACCGGCTTGTCCATGGGCGAGCATTGCGAAGCAATGGCCCAGCGCTGGCAGATCAAGCGCCTGGCCCAGGATGAGCTGACCCTCACCAGCCACCAACGCCTGGACGCAGCGTATAAACGCGGTTTCTTTGATGACCTGATCAGCCCCCATCGCGGCCTGGCGCGGGACAACAACCTGCGCGCTGACGCCAGCCTGGAGAAACTCGCCGGGCTGTCCCCGGCCTACGACCGCCAGAGCGGCACTCTCACGGCGGGCAACTCCACGCCACTGACAGATGGCGCCTCGGTGGTGCTGCTGGCCAGCGAAGAATGGGCGACCGCCAATGGCTGGCCGGTGTTGGCCTACCTGCGCACGGGCGAGACGGCGGCGGTGAATTTTGTCGATGGCAGCGAAGGCCTGCTGATGGCCCCGGCCTACGCCGTACCGCGCATGCTCAAGCGCGAAGGGCTGAGTTTCGCCGACTTCGATTTCTTCGAGATCCACGAAGCGTTTGCTGCCCAGGTGCTGTGCACGCTCAAGGCCTGGGAAGACGCCGATTACTGTCGCGAGCGCCTGGGTCTGGACGCGCCGCTGGGGGCCATCGACCGCGCCAAAATGAACGTCAACGGTGGCTCCCTCGGCTGCGGCCACCCGTTTGCCGCCACCGGTGGCCGGCAGTTGGCGGCGCTGGCCAAGGCCATTCACGAACGGGCCGGCGGTCGCGGCCTGATTTCCATCTGCGCGGCGGGCGGGCTGGGCATTACCGCCATCGTCGAAAAGTAGCGCTATCAAAAACAACAATAAGGAGACTGCCATGAACGCTATCAGCCTGGAACACACCGAACGGGTCTGGTTGAACGCTTACCTGCCCGGCGTCCCGGCAGACATCGATGCCGCTATCGAGGACTACCCGTCGCTGCGCGAGGTGTTCTTGGAGCATCTGGAGAAATTTCGCGAGCGGGTCGCCTACGTCAGCATCGGCACTGAAATGACCTACGCCGACTGGCAGGTGCAAGGCATTGCGTTTGCCGGCTGGCTACAGGGCCAGGGGGTGAAGAGGGGCGACCGCGTGGCGCTGATGATGCCCAACTGCTTGCAGTACCCGATCTGTTTGCTCGGCACCATCCTGGCCGGCGCGGTGGTGGTGAATGTCAACCCGTTGTACACCTCCCACGAGCTCAAGCACCTGCTCAAGGACAGCGGCGCGGAAACTGTGGTGATCTTCGAAAACTTCGCCCACACCCTGGAAAAAGTCATCGCCGGCAGCAGCGTCAAGCGCGTGGTGGTGGCCGCCATCGGCGACTTGCTCGGCACCTTCAAGGGTGCGGCGATGAACTTCATCCTGCGCCGCGTGCAAAAGCAGGTGCCGGCCTTCAACCTGCCTGGCTCGGTGCGCTTCAACCAGGTGCTGAAACAGGGCCGCGCGCTCAACCACTTCCCGGTGGACATGCACCTCGACGACCTGGCCTTCCTGCAATACACCGGCGGCACCACGGGGGACGCCAAGGGCGTGATGCTCAGCCATCGCAATATCATCGCCAACCTGTTGCAGGCCAAGGCTTGGGTCGGCGACCAGTTGGACCAGGACAAACAGGAAACCAACGTCACCCTGCTGCCGCTGTACCACATCTTTTCGCTGACGGTGAATTGCCTGATGTTCATGTGCCTGGGCGGGCGCAACATCCTTATCGCCAACCCTCGGGATGTGAAACGGGTGCAGATGATCCTGCGCAAGGAACGCTTCAATGGCATCGCCGGGGTTAATACGCTGTTCAACGGCTTGCTGGAGAATAAGGAGTTCTGTGCGCGGGACTTCTCCGACCTGCGCATGGTGATCGCCGGCGGCATGGCCACTCACACGGCAGTGGCCAAGCGCTGGAAGGAAGTCACCGGGCTGCCGATCATCGAAGGCTACGGCCTTACCGAGTGCTCGCCGGTGGTGAGCATCAGCCCGATCAATATTGCGCGCATGCGCGAAATGGAATTCACCGGCAGCATCGGCGTCCCGTTGCCGTCGACCTGGGTGCGGTTCATGCGTGAAGACGGCGAACTGGCCGAGATTGGCGAGCAGGGCGAACTGCAAGTGCGCGGTCCGCAGGTGATGCAGGGGTACTGGCAGCGTCCGAAGGAAACCGCCGAGGTGCTTGACGCCGAGGGCTGGCTGTCGACCGGTGACATCGGCGTGATGGACGAACGCGGCTATATCCGCCTGGTGGACCGCAAGAAAGACATGATCCTGGTCTCGGGCTTCAACGTGTACCCCAATGAAATCGAAGACGTGGTGGCGCTGCACCCGGGGGTTGGCGAAGTGGCGGCCATCGGGGTGGAAGATGGCGTGACGGGCGAGAGGGTCAAGATCATCGTGGTGCGCAAGGACCCGAAGCTGACCCAGGAACAGATTCTTGCGCACTGTCGGGAGTACCTCACGGGGTACAAGGTGCCCAGGTATGTGGAGTTTCGCAGTACCGAGTTGCCCAAGACTACGGTGGGTAAGGTACTGCGCCGAGCCTTGCGCTGATTTAAATGTGTGTAGGTGACCTACCTAAATGTGGGAGGGGGCTTGCCCCCGATGGCGGCCTCTGGGCCGACCATTTTTTTGGATCAGACCGAGTACATATCCGTTGCTGCGGTAACGGCGGCTATGGGTTCCGCCCTTACGGCGGCTCACTTTGGAAAAGCCCCAAAGTAAGCAAAGGGCTCTTGCCCCACCACTCGGCACCTCGCCTAGGCTCGGTGTGCCCGTAATCCGACAGTGATTTGGGTGGCCGCCGCCACGCGCCATCCATGGCGCGGGGCGGCTAAACCGGCATCCCTGCCGGTTTACCCCCCAAATCACTATCGGATTCCGGCCAGCGTGGTTAACGGGGCGCCTGAGATCAAGATCAAAAGCAAGATCAAGAGCGGCTCGCTTCGCATCGTGGTTACCATCGTGGTTGCCGTTGGCTGCTACAACGTTGTGTAGATAGCGATGTCCAATACATTGGTTGACACTCCGCCATCGGGGCAGGGGTATCCACACAACTTTTCAAACCCTGACAAATCTCCCTGTGGCGAGCGGGCTTGTCCCGCGTTGGGCTGCGGAGCAGCCCCAAAACCAGCCGCAGTGGAGCGCCTGATACACCGCATTCGTCCTCATCAGGAGCGCTTCGCACCCCAAC
Organism: Pseudomonas grimontii; assembly: GCF_007858185.1. GTDB lineage: Bacteria > Pseudomonadota > Gammaproteobacteria > Pseudomonadales > Pseudomonadaceae > Aquipseudomonas > Aquipseudomonas grimontii. Next base: position 106,659 of record NZ_VFES01000015.1, on the reverse strand, counting down.
GCGGGACAAGCCCGCTCGCCACAGAGGTAGTGGGGCCTCCCTCCCACATGTTCAAACCGAGTTCACGTTGACCCAGCGCTCTTCACGGGCAGCCACGCGAATCGCCGTCGCCAACCGCTCCACCTCCCACGCCGCTTCAAAGTCGGTGCCATCCGCGCCCTGGCCGGCCAGCGCCATGATCAATTCCTGCACTTCCAGGGTCTTCAGTTCGTTGTAACCCAACTGATGCCCGGCAGCCGGGCTGAAGGCCGCGTAGCCGGGCAGGGCAGGGCCGGCCAGCAAACGCTGGAAACCGTCCTGGCCGACACGACACAGGCGCAGTTCATTCAAGCGTTCCTGATCGAACGCCAACGTACCCTTCGTGCCGCTGATCTCGAAACTCAGGTGGTTCTTGTAACCGTGCTTGAGCCAACTGCTGCTCACCGTGCCGCGCGCGCCGTTGGCGAAGCGCAGCAAGGCATGTACCTGGTCATCCACGGCGATGGCTTTTAGCTCGGCACTGCCGTTGACGGCCGGGCGCTGGGCGTGGACGGTCTGGGTGTCGGCACACACGCGGGTCACGTCGCCCACCAGATAACGCGCCATCGACAGCAAGTGGCTGCCCAGGTCCGCCAGGGCGCCACCGGCGTGTGCCACTTCACAGCGCCACGACCACGGTGACGCCGGGTCGGCCATGAAGTCTTCGCTGAACTCGCCCTGGAAACTGATGATTTCGCCGAGGTCGCCCTTGGCAATCAGTTGCCGCGCGAGGCCGATCATCGGGTTGTGCTGATAGTTGTAGCCCACCCGCGTCACCACCCCGGCCGCACTGGCGGCGCGGCGCATGGCGTCGGCCTGTTCGAGGCTGACCGCCAGGGGTTTTTCGCAATACACCGCCTTGCCCGCTGCAATCGCCGCCATCGCCATGGGGTAGTGCAGGTGGTTGGGAGTGGTGATGGCCACGACGTCCACCGACGGGTCGTTGATCAACGCTTGCCAGTCGCCGTGGGCCTTGGCAAACCCCCAGGCCGTGGCACAGCGCTGGGCGCGTTCGGTGTCGGCATCGGCCAGGGCGGCCAGCTTGAGGTGTACCGGCAGTTCAAATACCGCCCGGGCATTGTTGAACGCCAAGGCATGGGCGCGGCCCATGAAGCCTGTGCCGATCAAGCCGATTCCGAGTTCACGCATAGCCGTGGTCCTTTGGATTATTGTTTTCAGGAAGGCTATTAATGGAATAAAAATTCCCACAATTCAAGATATGGAATAAAAATTCATTGATCAGCCTGGCTAATACCCTGCTATTCAGGCATGGCTAAACGCCGCCAGTTAACAAAAGATAACGTAGCACCGATTGTCAGACGATTCGAAAGCCCGATAGGATGGCCCCTGCTTCCTCCAGGCGCTCTAGATTGCAGGTTTCAGGGCCCGGGAAGGCGAGACGACCTAACAATAATAAATGGGAGAAAGGTCTATGAGTGAGCCTGTCATGGGTTGGGTTGTTTGCCGCCCACGCGCCGCACGCAGGGTTGCGTTGCTGGCCGCAGCGCTCTCGCTGTTTGGCGCTGTCGCATTGCCGACGGTCGTCCAGGCCGCCAGCGATACCACTTTTGCGATTGAATCCCCCAAGGCCGCCAAAGGCCTGATGATCGACGTCGTCCATGCCGGCAAGCGGCTGGTGGCGGTCGGTGATCGCGGGCACATCCTCTATTCCGATGACCAGGGCAGTACCTGGACTCAAGCCAAGGTCCCCACCCGGCAACTGCTGACGGCGGTGTATTTCGTCGATGACCAGCACGGTTGGGCGGTCGGCCATGATGCGCAAATCCTTTCCAGTTCCGACGGCGGCGCCACTTGGACCCAGCAATACCAGGACCTCAAGCGCGAATCCCCGCTGCTCGACATCTGGTTCAAAGACGCCAGCCACGGCCTGGCCGTCGGCGCCTACGGTGCGCTGATCGAAACCACCGACGGCGGCAAGACCTGGGAAGACGTCAGCGACCGCCTCGACAACGAAGACCAGTTCCACCTCAACGCCATCGCCCAGATCAAGGACGCCGGCCTGTTTATCGTCGGCGAGCAGGGCAGCATGTTCCGCTCCAGCGACGACGGCCAGACCTGGGAAAAACTCGAAGGCCCCTACGAGGGCTCGCTGTTTGGCGTGATCAGCACCGCACAACCGCAGACCCTGCTGGCCTACGGCTTGCGCGGCAACCTTTACCGTTCCACGGATTTCGGCAGCACCTGGGAACAGGTCGAACTGAATGCCGCACGCGGCGCCCTGGAGTTCGGCTTGTCGGGGGCGACGTTGCTGGAGGACGGCGCCATCGTCGTCGTCGGTAACGGCGGCAGCGTGGTGGTCAGCCATGACGACGGCCAGACCTTCAGCGTGTTCAACCGCCCGGACCGCATTTCGTTGTCGGCCGTCACGGCGGCAGGCAATGGCAACTTGATTCTGGTCGGGCAGGGCGGTGTTCGTGTGGCCGCGCCAACCGGCGCTGAACCGACAAAACAATAAGAAGGCGGGCAAAGAATGAGCAGTCATCACAACGATAAAGCGACCTTTCTTGAGCGCCTGATCTTCAACAACCGCCCGGCAGTGATCGTCATCTGCCTGCTGGTGAGTGTTTTCCTGTTCTGGCAGGCGACGTTGATTCGCCCGTCCACCAGCTTTGAAAAGATGATCCCGCTCAAGCACCCCTTCATCGAAAAGATGATGGAGCACCGCAACGACCTGGCCAACCTGGGCAACACGGTGCGCATCTCGGTGGAGGCCAAGGACGGTGACATCTTCACGAAGGAGTACATGGAGACCCTGAGGCAGATCAACGACGAGGTGTTCTACATCTCCGGCGTCGACCGTTCGGGCCTCAAGTCGCTGTGGAGCCCCAGCGTACGCTGGACCGAAGTCACCGAAGAAGGCTTTGCCGGCGGTGAAGTCATCCCGCAGAGCTACAACGGCTCGGCGCAAAGCCTCGATCAACTGCGCAACAACGTGCTCAAGTCCGGCCAGGTCGGGCGTCTGGTGGCCAACGACTTCAAATCAAGCATTGTCGATATTCCGCTGCTGGAGTCCTACCCGGACCCACAGGACCAGGGCAAGTTGCTGGCCCTGGATTACCGCAAGTTTTCCCATGAACTCGAAGACAAGATCCGCGACAAGTTCGAAGCCCAGAACCCCAACGTCAAGATCCACATCGTTGGCTTCGCCAAGAAGGTCGGCGACCTGATCGACGGGCTGGTGATGGTGGTGCTGTTCTTCGGCGTCGCGTTCGTCATCACCCTGGTCCTGTTACTGTGGTTCACCAACTGCCTGCGCAGCACCATTGCGGTGTTGAGCACCACCTTGGTGGCGGTGGTCTGGCAGCTCGGCTTGATGCACTTCTTCGGCTTCGGGCTGGACCCGTACTCGATGCTGGTGCCGTTCCTGATCTTCGCCATCGGGATTTCCCACGGTGTGCAGAAGATCAACGGTATCGCCCTGCAATCCAGCGAGGCGGACAACGCGCTGACGGCCGCGCGGCGTACTTTCCGGCAACTGTTCCTGCCGGGGATGATCGCGATCCTCGCGGACGCCGTGGGCTTTATCACACTGCTGATCATCGACATCGGCGTGATCCGTGAGCTGGCCATCGGCGCGTCCATCGGCGTGGCGGTGATCGTGTTCACCAACCTGATCCTGCTGCCGGTGGCGATTTCGTATGCGGGCATCAGCAAGCGTGCCATCGCCCGGAGCAAGAAGGACGCGCACCGCGAACATCCGTTCTGGCGCCTGCTGTCCAAATTCGCCAGCGCCAAAGTCGCGCCGGTATCGGTCCTGCTCGCGCTGGTCGCCTTCGGCGGTGGCCTCTGGTACAGCCAGAACCTGAAGATCGGCGACCTCGACCAGGGCGCGCCGGAACTGCGTCCGGACTCGCGCTACAACAAAGACAACAACTTCATTATCAGCAACTACTCCACCAGTTCCGACGTGCTGGTGGTGATGGTCAAGACCAAGGCCGAAGGCTGCTCGCGCTATGAAGCCATGGCGCCCATCGACCAGTTGATGTGGAAGATGCAGAACACCGAGGGCGTGCAGTCGGCGATCTCGTTGGTGACCGTGTCCAAGCAGATGATCAAGGGCATGAACGAGGGCAACCTCAAGTGGGAAACCCTGTCGCGTAACCCCGATGTGCTGAACAACTCCATCGCCCGCGCCGATGGCCTGTACAACAACAATTGCTCGCTGGCGCCGGTGCTGGTGTTCCTTAACGACCACAAGGCCGAAACCCTCGACCGCGCGGTGCATGCGGTGCAGGACTTCGCCAAGGACAACAACAAGGACGGCCTGGAATTCATCCTTGCGGCCGGTAACGCCGGGATCGAGGCGGCCACCAACGAGGTGATCAAGGAGTCCGAGCTGACCATCCTGGTCCTGGTGTACCTGTGTGTGGCGACCATGTGCATGATCACCTTCCGTTCCTGGGCGGCGACCCTGTGCATCGTGCTGCCACTGGTGCTGACTTCGGTGCTGGGCAACGCGCTGATGGCGTTCATGGGCATCGGTGTCAAGGTCGCGACCTTGCCGGTGGTAGCCCTGGGCGTGGGGATCGGCGTGGACTACGGCATCTACATCTACAGCCGCCTGGAAAGCTTCCTGCGTGCCGGTTTGCCGTTGCAGGAAGCCTATTACCAGACGCTCAAGTCTACCGGTAAAGCCGTACTGTTCACTGGCCTGTGCCTGGCGATCGGCGTGTGCACCTGGATCTTCTCGGCCATCAAGTTCCAGGCCGACATGGGCCTGATGCTGACCTTCATGCTCTTGTGGAACATGTTCGGTGCACTGTGGCTGCTGCCGGCACTGGCGCGTTTCCTGATCAAGCCCGAGAAGCTGGCGGGGCAGAAGGGCAACTCGTTGTTTGCGCACTGATTCCGTCAGCTGCGCAGAGACGCCCGATGTCAGCATCATCGGGCGTTGGTGATCAGGTGGCTGAGGGGGCGATGGCTAAAAACAGCTGATCCTGAGGCGGCATGATCAACACATACAGGATTTTCTCGATAGGTTCGGCCCCAGGCGACTGTTGGCTGCGTAACCGTGTTTGAACATGCTCTTTGAGCAGGTCCTTTTGCGTGTATTTACGCTGGCTGGCGAGTTTCAGATGGGCCCGGGTGTAGCTGGCTGGCGGTGCATCGGCGGTGGCGTAGTGAAAGTGGGCGTACCAGAGCACCGTCGGCGGCTTTTGCGCTTTGTCATACACGGCGTATTCGGTGAAGAAATCGCCGCCCAGGGTGGGCCGCTGCGGATCTGCCCGGCTGGTAAGGTTGATATCGATTTGTTTTTGCCCCCACAGATACTCGAGGCTTTCCAGGCTTGGCCACTGGCGTTTATAGGCCTCACTGCACACCCGCTGCGCCATGCGCTCAATATCCCTGGCGTGTGCCCGATAGGTGTCGATCAGGTCCTGCGCTGAAGGTTGGTTGCGGTGAGCGTGCGCGACTTCATCGGCGAGGTCGGTGAGTTTTTTCGCCTGCCCGGTGAGCAACTCGTCCCAGTCCGCGGGGTTGATGTCTTGCCGGGTGATGGGAGATTCCAGCTTCTGTTGTTGTGCGGTGATTACCCGTTCGATCTCTGTGCGTTGCCGGATCAGTTTCTCGCCCTGAGTCTTGAGCGTTGCCAGGGGGCGCATACTTGCGGCGGGCGCTGGTGTGGCTAGGGATTCTTGGACTGTTTCTACCCAGCTGTCAGCATCATAGGGCTCGAACGAGGTTACGGTTTCACCGGTAAAGGTGTTGGTGATGATCAGACGTTCCTGAGGGTGTTGGCTGTCAGCAGGCTTCAGGTCACCGACCAGGTAGTTTCTTTTGCGGGTTTTGAATATGCGCTTTGTAGGCGCTTTCGGTCTGCGCAAGCTTGAAGACAACGCTTCGACCTCCAGTGCCTCTTGGCTGCGCACCACGCTTTCCAGCTCGTTTTCGGCCAGCATCCGCGCCTGCCTGAGCCCATTCATGAGGCGTTCGGAGACAGGGTGGACGCGTTCTGGATTGATAAACGTGAGGGCCTCAATGGCGCGCTCGTAGCTGCGGTATTTACCGAGGAGCGTGTCATATAGCATGCGCTGTTGATCGAGAGGGTAGCCGGTGCTGCTGCGTACTTCGGTGTGCGAAAGCAAGGTTTGGCTCAGGTTCGAATCGGCAAGATGTTCGATGTACAGCGCCTCCAGTGGCGGCGGCTCCAGTACTGATAATTTGACCACTGCCCACGACAGCGGGATCAGCGCGTGGAGCTCCAGGTTCTCTGAAAAAAAGTGTTGGAGCGTGTCAATGTTTGCCAGCAACTCTTCACGAATCGCACGTCCTGCTACAGAGTCCTGTTCCAATAACTCAAGGGTGGTTTCCATCTCGCGGGAGCGAGCGGCCATACGGTGGATGACGTCTGCCAGTTCAATCGATCGGGTCACGTGTTCGTTGTACGTCCAAGGGCGTCCGCTCTGCAACTCAGGCAACATCCGTTGAATCAGTTGGCTCATGGGCTCGCCACGATCGGTGAATAGAAACGTCTCTGCCCATTTTTGCAGATGGATATGCAGGCGCAGTTGGTCCTCCCAGAGTGTTTTCAGGGTAGCTGCCCGGTCCTGCACGTGGCCACGAGCGCCTGCGTACTTTTCCAGGTCCTGTCCCGCCTTGAACAGTTCAATACGCTTGGGCAGTAACAGTGCGTACTGTTGTTCCGCCTTTTCCAGAGCAATTTCATAGCGCGTGCGTACCTTTGAATAGCTTGATATCTCTTGCTCGTGTCGAGCTTCAAGGGCCGGTTTTTGCGTGTCGGTGGCTTTATCCAGAAGGTTCCATACCAGTTTCAACGTGCTGATGTGTTGAAGCAGGGTTTTGCGCTCGCTGTTTAGCCCATCGAGCAATGCCCTGAACGCGTGCATCGTGGGGGTGATCTCCACACTGAGCACTTGAATGCGGCCCAGCAGTTGCTCCCTTTGGAGCCGATTCGCTTCACGTAAAGCCGCCACGCGCTTGGGGCCACCGCCGGTCAGTTTCAGCCCGCGGTCCAGGGTCCAGTGGCCGGAGCCATCGGTTCGCAGCTTGATCCCAGGGTGGTCGGGTTTTTCGGGGTCAATAATGAACACCTCGTCAAAGCCCGGGACGATGCTGACGCGAAACAGCAGGCCACCCACCGAGGCATGCCAGCGCTGGTTGAGCCTGAACAGCCCCCGTTGCGGGCCGAGCGCGACGGGTTCCGGGGCCGGTTCAGGCCAGGGAATATTGAACCCCAACAGTTTTTTCAGCAGGCGCGCCGAAGCACTGTCGCCGGCCAGTGAGCGGTCAATGTCCAACAGCGTGCGGCCACCACCGGGGGGCTCGGAGGGTAAGCCGACGATGCCCCGCTGAACCACGGCAGAGGCGGGGGGCGTTTGAGTGGATGGGCGGCTCAATGGCCATTGTTCAAGGGCCTGTGGAGCCGGCTCATCGGCGGCGGCGGGCTTTTTTGCTGCCTGGGTGGGCAAGCCGAAGTGGAGCAACACCATGCTGGTATTGAGCAACAGGTCGACCCAGGCAAGTTCCCTGGCAGTCGGGTCGTCGCTCTCCAGTGCCGGCACGTCTTGCTTGAGGCTTTGTGCCAGTTGCATGAACCAGCCCACGGCCGCCAACGGTCCGCGTACCAGCATCAACAACGTATTGAAGCCCAGTTGCATGCCTTCGAGGATTAACGCCCAACGGCTTTCAGCGTTGGAGGTTGAATCGCGGTCGGCCTGGTCCAGCAACTGACGCGCTTCGCACTCAAACAGGTACTCCGTCAGTTGGTTGGCATTGAGGGCTTGCAGAATCCGATCGTTGCTTTCATCTCCAGGCAGGGCAAGGGTGGCGGGAGGCGGAACCCTGGGCAAGGGATCGAACTCTGAACCGATCCCGCTGACACGCACGTAATGGGGCTCCTTGAACCCACCGTTGCTGTAGATAGACCGGGCGTCATCTTTCAACCAGGCCAATACGCTGTCCTGGAGCGCGCCAGGTTCGATGATGGCCGCCAGCAGGCTCTCCCGGTCGACGAATTCCATCAGCGACTCGCGGTATGCGGGGCGATACAGCAGACGCGGCCCCGGCTGCCCGTTGCGGGGCTCGATGATGAACATGTTCTGTACCGTATCCGCCCTGGCGCCGGGCTTGCGCTGAAACGACAGCACGCGCATCACGACTTCATCGGCACCCGCCCAACGCTCTGTACTGTGGGCGCCCAGCACTGCGTTGACATAGCGCAAACCGCTCAGCGTCAGCCCGGCTTCGCCCTTTATTTTGTGCTCCAGGGCCAGGCTTTTCAGGTCGATGGGGCGTTGCTGGCAGAACAGGCGCTTGCGTTGTTGCGCCTCTGCTTCATCACTGAGCAGGCCCTGTTGAATGTAAGCCGGGTAATTGCGGCCGACATCAACGCGTTGCACCAGTTGGAGCAGGTATTCCGGGGTCAGCCAGGGTTCGATTGGCAGCCCTCCCGTGTGCTGCACCGTCATGCGCCCGGCGGGTGTTCCGCTGAGGTTCTTCAGGGCCAGGTCGACCAGGCTCATCGGGACGTTCTCGATGTAGCCGCTTTGCAGCGTGCCCACGGGCACGTGGAAGGTCAGGTGCAGGGTGTCGGCCGCGTAAGGCGACTGGGCAATGTCCGTGCAGGTGCGCTCGCCATGCAGGGCGGCATTTCGGTCCAGGCACAGTTGATGGTCCAGGTGCCGGGTGGCGTAGGTGCGGATATCGTCCAACCCGTCGAGGTAGCCTTTGCCGTGTGTCAGGCGTCTGAGGTTGGCTTGTTCGAGCAGGCGTTGATGAAAGGCAAAGCGGTCGGCAGGCGAGGCGTCGCGTAGCCAGTCAGGAAGGGCGGCCTGGATCGGCAGGCGTGTTTGGCTGGGCACGCGCGGCGCATGGCTAAACAGTTCGGCCGGATCAGTAAGGGCGTCAAACTGCGTCTCCAGTCGTTGGACGGTGCTGTCGGCGGGCAGGCGTATGCGAGCCAGCGCGTCCAGTTGTTGATTCAAGACCAGGGCGGCTTGCACCTCGAAAATATCGCCGTCGGGTTCGTACTGCCGCCAGGTGATCGTATCGGCGATCCATTGCGCTTGCATGCGCTTGCCCCAGGCTTCACCGAAAGCATCCAGGCTTGCAAAGGACAGGATCTGGCCTGACAAGCCGCACCAGAACACGCGGCTGCCGCTGACCACCAGGATATCGCTGGCCTGCAGCGTCAGCGTGGTATTCCCCCGCACCAGCTGGGTTTCCAGGGTGTACGCGTGAATAGCGTTATCGGGCCATGGCCGTTCGGACCTGGCTTCTCGGCTGGGACAGTCGGCCAGGGTGCTGAGCATTTGCAGTTGCTGGGCATCATCACCGGATTGGCGTACGGCCGAGGTGCTCAGCCGGCCTCGCAGCACACTTGCCAACCATTGCCAGCGGCTGCCGCCAGCATCGCTGTCCTGCTCCCAGTAGGTGGCCAGCGCGTCTTGCGCGCCGACAAACAGAATCAGGGGCAGCTCGCGTATCGCGTCTTCAAAGACATGCAGGTCATAGTTGCGCTCGCCATTGGCTTGAAAGGTGAGCCGGGTACCGGTTGTGTCGCTCAGGTAAGCGTCCAGTCCGTAGCGAAACGACAGGTCGGGAAAACTGCCGTCGGCAAGATGTTGGAGCGCCACATCCAGTAGCGGATGCAGACCTCGGCCGCTACCTTCGCGAGGTAGCGCCAGGCAAAGACCTGAAAGGGGAATGGATAACAGCGGCGGATAGTACTCTTCCAGCCTGCTGGCCAGCATTTGAGCAACAACTGAGCGCAGTGACGGCCGCGTGGAAAATTGCGCTGCTACGACTTTTTTCAGCAGGTTTTCGGCCGGACTTGGCGGGATGACAGGCATGGACATCTTCCTTTACGTTGGATAAGTGAATGCCTTCGTAAAGTAAGATCAACAGCACGCCCGATGTGGTAGCCCGATATTATCGGAAGGCTTTATGGCCACGCGCGCGAGGCTGATCAACCCCGCGCGCGTAGAACGACCAGATATGCAGGTGCTTATGCGCGCTTGCTGTTAGTGGGATGTTCTGGCCTCAGGGTTCGAGCGACAAAAACCAGCGCTCGGCCAACGCCTTGCCGATCAGCCCACGGTGTACATCCACCACCGTCTGCGGGCTTTGAGCCTGGGCCAGTAACGAGTAGTAGCTCTGCGTTTGTTGCGCACGGGTTTTCAAGTGGGCGGCGGTGTAGCCAGCCTTGGGTGTATTGGCAGCCGGGTAATGAAAGTGCGCGAACCACAGCGGGTTGCCTTGCTGGTCATTCACTGCGTATTCCTGGATGAAGTCCCGACGTTCGCCTTTTAGTTGAAACCGTGCATTCCACCTGGACACGCTGACCTGTTTTTCGCCGATCAGGTATTCAAGGTTGCCGTGCGTCGGTGGCAGTTCCAGGCTCAATTGGATGCGCAGTGCCTTGCCGCGAGCGCTCAGGCGTCGTCCGGCTTCGCGCAGGTCGGTCACCAGCGTCTGGTCCGCGGCGGTGCGGGCGCTTTCGGCCTGGGCCTGAACCAGCCGGTCCAGCTCCGTGGCCAGCTTGTCGTAGCGGACCGCTTCGTACTGCAGGATCTCCTCAATCTCCTGCGGATGCTTGCAGATTTTGGTGTAGTCGTCGCCCCGACGCAGGTGCTCTTCAACCATCGCCAGCAGCTTGCGCGCCTTGCCTTTGACCAGGCCGAACTCGCGCGGGGCAGCAGGCGATTGGGCAGGCGTTGCTTCGACGAACTCGACCCAGTCCTCACCGTCCTGCGAGTACATTCCCAGCAGTTGGTCGTTGGCTTCGTCTCGCACCTCGACCATTTCCACGTTGCCAACGGGTTTCACCTCGCCGATAAGCGTGGCCTTTTTTCGGGTCCGAATAACCTTTTTCGCGGGTCTTCCCGTGACCGCGACAGGGCGCCGGGGTGGCCGTCGGCTGGTTTGCGCAGGCGGTTTGACTTCGTTGGCCAAACGTCGCGTGACGTCCTGGTAGAGCTCATCGAGCAAGGTGAACAGTTTGCTGTTGTAGGTCGGGTCCAGCACGCCGGCATCGACGATGCCCAAGCCCTGCAACGAATCGAGGGCGCGACCATAATGCTCCACCAGGCTCTCCAGCACACTCAGGCGATCACTGGCCGACAGCTCCAGCCTGTTGAGTTCACTGTGGGTGCGCACATGCTGTTGCAGCGGTTCGACAATGGTGTCCAACGCAATGAACAGCGGATGCTGGATGTCTTTGACGATCAGTCGTTTCAGGCAGCGAATTTGCAGATCCTTGATGGCCAGGGCACTGATCTCGTTCGGTCGGCCCTGGGTCAAGCGTTTGAACACGTCGGCACCGGAGGAGCCGAGATTGAACAACTGCTCCAGATGACGATCCGTGGACTCAAGCCCGCGAATGCTGCGGTCATTGATGTCCAGCATCTGATGGAGAAACTGCCGATAACCCATCGGTTCGCTGAGCACCGCCAGGTACAGGGCGGCACCTTCACGGGTGAACCGAGGGTGGGCGCGGTAGAGCGCTCGCCTGTCTGCTTCTGCGATTACCACATGTTTGCGGGTGTTATTGATGGTGTTCTCCAAAAGCACCAGGGTGTTCTTGAGCGGCAGTGGAATGTTCAGCTCGTTGCGTTCTTGGGCGCTGTTGAGGATCTTCAGGTAATCGCGGGTCTGGGTTTTCAGGGCATCGTCGAAGTGCTTGCGCACGTTGGCCCGTTGCACCTCGCTGAATCGGGCATTCTGTTCGGCGTCTTCCATCGCGGCCTGGGCCGCGTCCACTGTGCGTTGCCGTTCCTGTTGGTTTGCCAGCATCTGCTCATAGTCGCCTCGCAACTCACTGATACGCAGGGCCTTGCGCTGGCGTTCGGCGGCAATCCGTTTGGGCGGCATGCCCCCGTGTAGCCGCAGCCGGGTATCGACGGACCAGACACCCTGTGCGTTGGTACGCAGGTAGGGGCCGCGCCGCTTGCTATCGGCACGGTCGACAATCACCACGCTGGCATCGTCGTCCAGAACGACCCGGAACAGGTCCCCCTCAATCTGGGCGTACCAGTGGTTTTCGATCAGGTACAAGCCTCTGCGTGGGCCGTTCAACACGGGCTGGGGCAAGGCGGGGGGCGTGGCGACTTTAAATGCCGCAAGGCGCATACGCTGGCTCGGTGTGAGGCGCTGGCGTGCCTGGGCGAAACTGAAATCCAGGGCCGTGCGGTTGTCGCGCGGCAGTTCTCCGGCCAGGGCCACGGTGCCTTGGCGGTGCTGCGGGGAAGGCAGGGGCGGCCAGCGCGAGGCATCACGTCGAGGTACTGGTGCGTGCAAAGCCCGTTGCCGGATGGCCGCGGCCAACGGTGGTCGTCGTGCCTGCACCGATGGGAAGTCCAGCAACGCCATCGCGACGCTGAGTAACAAGTCGATGGCGCCCTGTTCCCGGTCGAGGGGGTTCTGGCTGCTGAGGGCTTGGACATCGCGGGTAACGCTGGCGAACATGGTCAGTAACCATCCGGTAAGCATCGCCGGACCACGCAGTACCGGCACCAACAGGCTGCCGAACAGCAAGCTTGCACCTTCCATCAACACTTGCCAGCGGCTTTCGTTGTTGGACACCGACGCGCGTTCGGCCTGATCCACCAGCGCCCGGGCGTGGTCGCTGAACAGGTAGCGCATCAACTGCCCGGTCACCAGGCATTGCTGCAGTTCATCGTTGAGACCATTGCGGGCGAGGGTCGCCGGCTGCGGTGTGTGCAGTGGCGCGAATTCGTCGCCTTGGCCAAAGCGCACGTAATGGGGTTGGCGAAAGCCGCCCCGGTCGTAGATCGGCCGCACGTTGTCGGGCAGCCAGGTCAGCACGCTGGTTTGTAACGCTCCGGGCTCGGCGATGGCCTCGAACAGCGCCGCACGGTTGGCGAACTCGCGCAGCGGTTCGGCATACAGCGGTCGATACAGGAGGTGCGGGCCACTCTCAAGATTTTGGTACTCGATGAGGTACATGGCGCTGACCGTATCCGCTGGGGCGCCTGGGGCACGCAAGAATGCCAGGTGACGAATCGCCACGGGATGGTTGTTGACGTGCTGGTCTGTACTCTCGGGCTGCATCAACGCGTCGACCATGCTGGCGCCTTGGGGCGTCACGCCGGCCGCGCCCTGGAGGCTCAGCTCCAAGGCCAGCAACGGCAACTGCACTCGCTGTTGATCGGTAAACAGGACTTCGCGTCGCTGTGCGTCAGGTGTGTCGCTCAGCAGTGCTTGTTTAAGCCGCTGGGGGTAGTGTTTGCCGATGTCGACTTGTTCGATCAAGCCATCACTGCCCGTGAGGTACTCCGCCGTCAACCAGTCCGGCAGCACGGCGCCGTGGCGATGGGCAATCGACAGTTGGCCGCTGGGACGGGCGGACAGGTTATTGATGGCCAGTTCGGTGAGGCTCATGTTCACGTGTTCGACGATACCGGCGCCACCGGGGTAACCGGCGGCCACCACGAACGTCAACGTCACATCATCGGGGTGCAATGTGGCCTGGGGTGCGGGGGCTGCGGCCCTGGCGGCCTCGCGCTGCAACGCTTGCTGCAAGGCGCGGACCGTGTAGGTGTGGATGTCGTCAATGTCACTGAGGAAGGTGCGTCCTTGCGCCCGCTGCTTTGCGCTGGCCAGGGCCAGGCTGTATTGCCGGTAACGGGAACGATCGGCGGGGAGCGCATCGCGCAATGGGTCGGGCATGAGCGCCCGCACGGTCCTGAGGTGCGGCAGGCGGTCTGGCGGGGCATCGATAAAGTACCGCCCTGGGTCGGTGAATTCGCGGTACAACGCTTGCAATGTCGCTGGGCTTTGATTCAGTGGCAGGTTCAGGTCGGCAAGATTTTCCAGTTGCTGGTTGAGGATGATCGCTGCCTGGTGGTCGAAGATCGAGCCCTCGGGTTCGTAGCGGTTGCAGGTGATTGTCTGGGCTTGATACTGCGCGCTGATGCGCTGTTCCCAGGCGGTGGTGAAGTCATCCTGGGACGTAAAATGTTCAACCCGGCCACTGGGTGTACACAGCAGTACTGGCGCTTGGCCGTTGATGACGCGGGTCAGCAGCAGGTGCTCAGGGAGCAGGCGAGCACTTTGGCCCTTGTTGTGAAGTGTGGTCTCGATACCGTAGGCCATCACGGCATGCTCACCGTGGCGTGCCATGCGCTGGGCGCGGTCTGGGGTGGTGGTGAGCTGGTCGAGGGTTTGGCGGGCTATCTCATCCAGCGCCGGCTGGCCGAGGGCGGCGGCCTGCAAGGTGCTCCTGAGCATGTCGCTGAGCCAGCGCCAGCGAGTGACACCATTGTCCGCGTCCTCATTCCAGAAGTGGATCAACGCGTCCTGCAGGGCAATCGGCAGGGTGGCGGGCAATTCCCGGATCACGTCCTCGATGACCTTCATGTCCAGCTTTTCCGCAGTGGTGCCCGGCAGCTTCAGGCGCTTGGGCGGAGCGTCGGACAGGTAATAGGCGGTGTCATTGACGTCACTGAAGTCCAGCGGGCCATTGCTGCACAGGTACTGGTAGACGACGTCTATCAAGGGTTGGAGTTTCCAGCCACCGGAGGGTTGTGGAATGGCCAGTTGGGTAAGGGACAGGTCGATCGCCAATGAGGGGTAGCGTTCATTGATGGCACGCAGGAGCAGAGGGCGGATGATTGTTTCCAGGGTCGCGAGGCCAGCAAATTGCTGGCTCACCACCTGGGCCGTCAGGTTTTCAGGGAGGGCAGGAGAGGGCATGGGTGTAAAAGTCCTTTTCTGGGGAACGCCGCCTGGATCAGGCGAGGTCATTTCAGCCCAGCATGGTGTCTGCGGGCGGGCCGCAGGCGGTAGCCGGCTATGGCCGGGCAACGCGAGGGAAGAAAGGCGTGAAGGATTGGCCTATCATCAGTGTCTTTCTTGCCAATGAATGACCCTGATGACTGCTAAGACCCTGCCGGCTGTACTTGCCACCAGCGACATGCTTGAAATCGATGGCCTGCATGCCTTTGACTTCCATCTCGATGCCCAGAAATTGCTGATCACCGCCATGGACGGCCGTGCTGAAAAACGCTGGGAATTCAGCCTGGCTCAGGTGCAGGCGGCCACATTCGACACCACCTTGCAAAGCTGGACCCTTACCGGTGATTCGGGCGAGCACCGCCTGATCTGCATGAGCGCCTTCACCGGCAACAATAACGACGAGGATGAAGCCGATGATGATGCGTAAATTCTGGCCCCTGTTGATGGCGGGCAGTGTCGGTGCGATGTCGGTGCAAGCCGCCCCGGCCGACACCTACGAACTGTTGGTGGGCAGCTACACAGCCGGCAGCAGTGAAGGTATCTACCGTCTGCAATTCGACAGCCGTACCGGACAGTTCCAGGGCCCGCCGGTGCTGGCGGCCAAGGCAGCCAACCCTTCGTGGTTGACGGTCTCCAAGGACCAGAAGCACCTGTTTGTGGTCAATGAAAACGGCCCCGGCCAGAAAGACCCGGTCGGGCGCGTCAGCAGCTATAGCATTGACCCGCGCAATCACCAGCTCACCCTGATCAACCAGGTCCAGAGCCTGGGCAATGAGCCGACCCATTCCAGCGTGGCCGCTGACGGCCGTTATCTGTTCGTCGCCAACTATTCAGTGCTGGAAGATCCGGGTGGCAGCCTGGCCATTTTGCCGGTGGACGCCGAGGGCAAGCTGTCGGCGCCGGTGCAGTTGAGTGGGCACCCCGCCAGCCGCGTAAACCCGGAGCGCCAGGCCTCCAACCATGTGCATTCGGTGGTGTCGGCGCCGGATGGCAAGTATGTGTTCGTGCAGGACCTGGGGGCGGACAAGGTGTTCGCCTACCACTACGACCCCAAGGTCAGTCACGAGCAGCCACTGACCCCGGCCACGCCGGCCTCGGTGCAATTGCCTGCGGGCAGCGGCCCGCGTCATCTGCTGTTCAGCGCTGATGGCAAACATGCCTGGCTGACCACCGAGATGAGCGCGCAGGTGGCGGTGTTCGACTACAAAAACGGCACGCTGACGCAGACCCAACTGGTCGACTACGCCGCCGGGCAGCCGGTGTCGGATAAAGCCGGCGCCGCGCTGCATGCTTCCGGCGATGGTAAATACCTGTATGTGAGCAACCGAGGCACGGCCAATCAGCTCGTGGTGTTCAGCATCGACCCGGCCACTGCACACCTCAAGGAAGTGCAGCGCCGCTCCGTAGAAGGCGACCACCCGCGTGAATTTGCCCTCGACCCGAGCGGCAAGTTCCTGCTGATCGCCAACCAGAAGAGCAATGAAATTGTGGTGGTCGAACGTGACCCCAAGACCGGCCTGTTGGGTAAAACCGTGCAGAAATTGCCGATCGATGCCCCCAGCGACCTCAAGTTCCTGGTGCGTCAATAAGCCACAGGCCCCGCAACGCGGGGCCTGAGTCTTTGTATTAATTGTATTAATAGCGGCTACTGTTTCAAAGCATTTCTAAGGTTCAACCCTCGGGCGTAAGTTGGGTTCCAAGGCCTTCCCCGGCCACCCAACCAAACGAACACAAGGGTTACCGACATGAACTTGAATCTCTTCTCCGTCATCGCTGCTTCCGCTGTTTCCGCCACCGTGGCTTTGCCTGCTGCCGCCAGCGTGGAAGTCACCGGCAAAAAATCCAGCACCAGTGCCTACACCCAGAAATACCTGCAACAAAGCGCCAACTTCTACGCTGCACTGGATCACAAGACCCAGCAATGAACGACAGATGCCGGAGATCCAATGTGGGAGGGGGCTTGCCCCCGATGGCGGCCTCTGGGCCGACCATTTTTTTGGATCAGACCGAGTACATATCCGTTGCTGCGGTAACGGCTACTTAGGGTTCCGCTCTTACAGCGGGTCACTTTTGGAAGAGCGCCAAAAGTAACCAAAAACGCTTCGCCCCACCACTCGGCACCTCGCCCAGGCTCGGTGTGCCCGTAATCCGACAGTGATTTGGGGGGCCGCCGCCACGCGCCATCCATGGCGCGGGGCGGCTAAACCGGCATCCCTGCCGGTTTACCCCCCAAATCACTATCGAATTCCGGCCAGCGTGGTTTAACGGGGCGCCTGAGATCAAGATCAAGATCTAAAGCAAGATCAAGGGCGGCTCGCTTCGCATCGTGGTTAGCGGTGGCAGCTACAACAGCGTGTCGATACGGTAAGCCCCCTCCCACATTGTGATTTGCGTAGGGCTCAGGGTTTGGCCATCACTGCGGTAAAAAGCGGCGACTTCAGAAACTGCTCTAACCACACATGCAAGCGCCGATACGGCGTCGTAGCAAACCACTCGCGATCCACATGGGCAAACTGGCGCACAAACGGCGCCAGTGCCATATCGGCCAGGCTCAAGTGGTCGGCCAGCAAGTAGCCATTCTCTGCCAGCAAACCTTCCAGCTTCTGCAAGAACACTTCACCTTGCGTCCGATAATGTTCCATCGGCTGCTCGGGGTAGCGTTCGGCGTACTTGTATCGATTCAAATGATGTTTGAAGGTTGAATCGTTCTCGGCGATCAGTGCCAGCACCGACGGATCGCCCTGCAACAACCAGTCATCCGGGTCGTGCCGGGCCAAGGCCCATTGCATGATCGCCAGGCTCTCATCGATGACCTCGCCCGCCACACTCAATACCGGCACCGTCCCCTTGGGCGACAGCGCCAGCATCTCGGCCGGCTTGGCCTTGAGGCTCACCTCGACGATGCGCACCGCGACCCCCGAGTAGCGCAGCGCCAGGCGTGCGCGCATTGCATAGGGGCAGCGCCGGAACGAGTACAGCAGCGCCTCGCTCACTTCACCTCCAGGGTGCTCAGGCCATTGCCCTGGCGCTTGACCTGGATCTGCACCGGGATGCGTTCGTGCATTTCCTGCACGTGGGAGATCACCGCCACTTTGCGCCCCTGGGCCTGCAACCCGTCGAGGGCGTCCATTGCCAATTGCAGGGACTCGGGGTCGAGGCTGCCGAAACCTTCGTCGATAAACAGCGATTCGATCTTCAGCGTGCTCGACGCCATCGACGCCAGGCCCAAGGCCAGCGCCAACGACACCAGGAACGTCTCGCCGCCGGACAACGAGTGCACCGAGCGCAGTTCATCGCCCATCTCTGTGTCCATCACCAACAGCCCCAACATGCTGCCGCCACGCTTGAGGCGGTAGCGGCGGACCAGTTGGCGCAACTGCACGTTGGCGTGGTGCACCAGCAGGTCGAGGTTGTAGGCCTGGGCGATCTTGCGGAAAGTATCGCCGGTGGCCGAGCCGATCAGCGCGTTCAGGCGCGCCCAGCGTTGCCACTCTTCATAGGCCTTGGCGATCTGCTCGGCTAGCGCACTGTTGGCGTCCTGGCGACGCTGGTCCTCGGACTGGCGCGCGCGCAGTTCGGCGCATTGCTTTTCGCCTTCGGCCAATTGTTGATTGAGCGCGGCCAGGGCGTCATCGAGTTGTTGGGCGTCCAGGTTGCCGTTGTGCAGGGCCAGGTGGTCGGCGAGGCGTTGTTCGCGCTCTTGCAGTAACACCTTGGCTTGCTCAACGGCTTTTTCGCTGCTGTGCAGATGCTGGCGCAGCGCGGTGATCTGCGCGTCATCGAAAGCCAGCAGACGCGCCAGGCCCTCGTCATCCAACTCGGGGTGCAGGGCGCGCCATTCGTGGGTGCGGGCATCGAGGGTGTGCTGTTCGGCTTCGAAGGATTGCTGGCGCTCCTGCTGGGCCTTGAGGTCGGCGGCCAATTGGATCAGTTGGTTGCGGATGTCCTGCAACTGCTGGTTGGCGCCTGCCTCGCTCTGGCGTGACTGCACCACGGCCTGTTCCAGCTGCTGCTGCCAGTGTTCGGCGCTGGCGTGCTCGCCCAACAGCGCGGTGAGTGTCGCCTGGGCGGCCTGCTGCTGGGCGCTCAACTCGGTGACCTGCTGATGCAACACGTCGAGCTGCTGTTGGCGATGCTGCTGGTGCGTGTGTTCTTTCTCGATGGCCTGCTGGCGTTCCTGCTGCTCGGCCAGCTCATCATGCTGATGGCCAAGCTGCTCAAGGCGCTGGCTGACCTGCTGGTCCAATTGCATAAAGGTCGCGGCGGGTTCGCTGCGCAAGCCTTCCAGGGTCTCGGCGGGCAGCAGGCTGGCGAAGGCGTTGAGTTCTTCGTCGAGACGTTCGCGGTCGTTGGACAGCTCGCGCTGCTGGTCCACCAGCAATTGGCGCGCCTGCTGGCTCGCGTCCTGGGCGGCTTGCAGTTGTTGCTGCAAGCGCCCGGCGTTTTGTTGCAGGTTGAGCAGGGCGCCCTGGCGTTGTTCGTCCTGGGTGATGCTTTGGGTCAGTTGGTTGAGTTGCTGGGCCAACCAATGGCTGCGTTTGGTTGCGTCCTGATTGAACAACGAGGCCGACAGCGGGTGCGCATCCAGGCTGGGCTGGAGCGCCTGCTGTTGGGTGACCAGGTGTTCCTGTTGTTGCAGGAATTCTTTTTGCTGGGCGATCAGGCCGCCGACTTCACCGCGCAGCTCGGTGAGTTTTTCCTTGAGGGTATCGACGGCTTTCTGCGCCGTGGCCTCTTCGTTGTCGTCGTGGCGACCGAGGCTGTGCAGCAGGGCTTCGGGCTGGTGATACGGGTGTTCATGGCTGCCGCACACCGGGCAGGGCTGGCCATCCTGTAATTGTTCGCGCAATTCCTCGACGCTGGCGCTGCGGGCCAGGCGCTGGCGTTCCAGCAGTTGCTTGGTCACCGCCAGGGTCTGTTCGGCAACGGTGAGTTCAGCTTTGGTTTGCAGGCCGGTCTGGTTCAGTTGCTCGCGCTGCTGCTGGGCGTCGGCGAGTTTTTGCGTCAGGGCCGCGGCTTGCTGATCCAACTGCTGTTGGCTGTCCCACAGGCGAGTCAGGTCTTCGAAGGCGCGTTGCTGCTTGCGATTGTCTTGCAGCAGGCTGGCCAGCAGCTGGATCTGCTCGGCCACGGCGTGCGGCTCGGCACCGGCTTCCTGATACAGCAGGTCCAGCGCGTCACGTTGCTGGGCGAACTTGTCTGCGGCGCTCGTGGCGCGCTGTTCCAGTTGTGGCAGTTCGGCCTGGCCTTTCTTCAGGCGATTGCCGATCAGCATCAGCTGTTGCAGGCGGTCGCGGTAGGCGCTCCAGGCCTCGCTGAGCGGGGCGAGGGCGCTGCTGCGCTCAAGCTCGGCGGCCAGGCGTTGCAGGCGCTCGGCAACGTGGGTGTGCTTGTCCTGTAAGCCCTTGAGCAGCGTCTGGCCTTCGGCGCAGGCGCTTTCTTGCTGCTGTTTGTCCTCGGTGCGCTTGGCCAGGTCTTTGGTCAGGTGGGCGAGGGTGCTTTGCGCTTCGAAGGCCTGGCGCAGCAACGGCACGGCGTCGCCCTGGGCCTTGAGGGCTTCGGCCAATGCGGCCTGGGCGGCTGCCTGCTGTTGTTGGGCCTGTGCCTGGCGGGTATGCAACTCGGCCTGTTGCTCGATGTGCGCCTGAATCTGCGCGGCCAACGGCGTCAGCAAGGTGAGGAGTTCCGCCCTGCGTGCAAACTGATGGCGTTGCGGTGCCAGTTGGTCGAGGCGGCTCAGGTCCTGGCGCTGCGTGGCCTGGTGGTCCCACTCCGCTTGTGCTCGCTGCAAGTCTTCGGTGGCACTGCGCTGGCGGTCCTGCCACTCGCGCAGTTCCTTGAGCCAGGTGTGCTGCAATTCCAACTGCTTGAGCTGGGCCTGCTGGGTCTTGAGCTGCTGCTGGGCCGCGTCGAATTGCTGATCCAGTTCGGCGCGCGTTTCAGGGGCCAGGGGCACCACGCCGGTGGCCTGGTCCTGCAGGTGTTTGTGCGTGTCCTTGGCGTCCTTGGCCTTGTCAAACGCACGGCGGCCTAGCTGGGTGTAGAGCGCGGTGTCGGTGAGCTTTTCCAGCAGTTCGCTGCGTTCGTTGTCGTTGGCCTTGAGAAAAGCGCTGAACTCGCTCTGGGCCAGCAACACGGCGCGGGTGAACTGCTCGAAGTTCAGGCCCAGGGCCAACTCCAGCTGGGTCTTGTATTCGGTCTTCTGGCTGGCCAGCAGTTGGTCGCTGTCCAGGTCGATAAGGCTTTGCCGACTGTTCTGCAACTTGCCGCTGGCCTTGTCGCGGGCGCGATTGGCTTCCCAGCGCGCCCGGTAGCGACGGCCACTGACACCGACAAAATCCACTTCGGCATAACCGCCACCGGTGCCGCGACGGATCAGGGTGCGTGGGTCGCCGATGGAAATATCGCTGTCGGCATCCGGCATTTTGGCCTGGCCGGTATCGCCCAGGCGTGGCACCGCCCCAAACAGCGCCAGGCACAGGGCATCCAGCAGGGTGCTCTTACCGGCGCCGGTCGGCCCGGTAATCGCGAACAGCCCGGCACTGGCCAAGGGCTCGGCGGTGAAGTCGATCTCGAACGGGCCGGCCAGGGACGCGAGGTTTTTCAGGCGGATGGCGAGGATCTTCATGGCTGTTCACCCTCCTGTTGCACTTCCTGGAGCAGCACGGCGAAATCCTTCAAGGTCTGTTCATCCACTTCACTGCCGTAGCTGTCCTGCCAGGCGCGGCTGAACAGCTCCTGGGGCGTGAGCTGGTCGAGTTCGATCAGGCGCCCATCGTGAGTGTCTTCGCCGCGTTTGCCCGCGTACTCGGCGGCGATGCGCACCAGGCGCACGGCCTTGCCTTGCAGGGCGGATTCGATCTGTTGGCGCAGGTCGGGTTGCGGCTCGTCGAGGCGTACGCGCACTTCCAGCCAGGGGTGGCGCTGGGTTTCGGCGAGCAGGTCGATGTCGGGCAACTCCGCCAGGGCCTTGAGGATGTCGGCCAGGGGCGCGGCTTCCAGGCGTTGCAGGTTGACCGAACGCGGGATCAGGATCGGCTCTACGCTGACCAGTCGTTCGCCTTGGAACATCACGTCGAGAATCTGGTGCTTGTAGCCGATTTCGGAAAACGACAGCGGAATCGGCGAGCCACTGTAGCGAATGCGCTCTTCGCCATTGACCTTTTGCGGCTTGTGCAAATGGCCGAGGGCCACATAGCCGACACTTTTGTCGAACAGTTTCGCCGGCAGTGCCTCAGCGTTGCCGATGATCAGGCTGCGCTCGGAGTCTTCCGACACCGAGCCACCGGCCATGTGTGCATGGCTGATAGCAATCAGCGCCTGGCCTTTTTTGCGTTTGGCGTTAGCCGCCGCGATCAGCCATTCATGGACCTGGCCGATACCGTGCAGGTAGTCGTCACCCAGGTGCGCACCGGTAACTTCCGCCGGGCGCAGGAACGGCAGCGCCAGGCACCAGCCCGCGACCTTGCCCTTGGCATCCGGCAGAGGGATCAGCAGGCGCTCGGCGTCCAACTGGCCATCGTCCAGCCACAGCACGCGGCCCAGCGCATGGGTACGCAAACGGCGCATCAACGGCGCGGGCAGTTCGATCCGTGAGCCGGAATCGTGGTTGCCGGCGATCATCACGATGGTCAGCTTCGGGTTTTGTTCGTGGGCGCTGATGATGAAGTCATACAGCCGCTCCTGGGCCTTGAGCGGCGGGTTGACCGTGTCGAAGATGTCGCCGGCGATCAACAGCACATCGGGTTGCTGGGCAGCGATCTGGCGCAGCAGCCACTCGAGGAAGCAGGCGTGTTCGAAGTCGCGTTCCTGGCCGTGGAGGTTTTGGCCCAAGTGCCAGTCGGAGGTGTGAAACAGACGCAAGGCGAACTCCGTGGAGAAGATGAAAAGGAGGGGAGTTTACCTGTATTGCGAACGCGCTGCTCCAGACGACGCAGATCCAAGGTGGGAGGAGGCTTACCCCCGATGGCCATGGGTATCTACACAACTTTGCAGACCCTGACCCATCTCCCTGTGGCCACAACAGCCCTATCTGCCGGGCATTCAGCGTCGAGCCAACGTTGTGTTGATACCTATGCCCCGATCGCGGCGGAGCAGTTATAGATAAGCTGGCTGACCCACCGCCATTGGGGGCAAGTCGAATCGTCGCGCCGCCCCTCCCACATTTTGATGTGTGGCGTGTCGGGGATGCAGCGGGGGTTACTTGGGATACAGCGGCGGCAAGCTGGTGGTATCCGTCGCCGGGTCCTGCTCGCGCTCGGCCATCGGGATGGCTTTGACCGCGCGCCACAGCTCTTCACCCAGCCAGTACTGACCGCTCTCGCTGTACAGCGCGCCATTGAGCCCGTCCAACGCATCCGACAACGGCACGAACCGCGCCGCCATGTCCGCCAACGTTTCCGGCTGTTGCCGCGCCCAGGCATCCAGCGCCTGGCGGGTGGCCTGGGGGTCGTTGGCCTGGGTCGCGCGCTTGAGGTCGTCGAGCAGGGTGCGTGGGCTCGGGCCGGTTTGCGCGGCACGCAGGACCGCCGGCTGCCAGCGGGCGCGCCACCATAGGCCGAAGCCCAGCAGGGTGGTGCAGGCGAGGATGAGTGTGCTGAGTTGCCACAGCCACAGGCGACTGTCGTCCGGTGCGGTGATGATGGTCGGCGTGGCGGGCGTATCCACCGCCAGGCTGGGGTTGTTGGCCACTTGCAAGGTGCGGGCGGGTAGGCTGGTGCGTTCTAGATGGTCCTCGTGGGTGTTCCACCACACCACTTCAACGGCAGGCAGTTCCAGGGCGCCGACCCGGTTGGGCACCAGCGCCTCGCGGTCTTCGCGACTGCCGATCAGGCCACGGTCGCTGGTCTGGTTGCCGAGCACCGGCTGGTCCGGGTAGCGGCGCAGGCCGTTGATGTCGGTGCTGGGCAGGGCTGGCAGTTGGGCGCTGGACAGCCCCTCGGCCTTGACGGTCAGGCTGCGGGTCAGGGAGTCGCCGACTTGTACATGCTCAGGCTCCGGGGCCCAGTTCTCGGTGAGGGTGAGGCTACGGGCCGGCAACCAGGGCGTATCGACGGGGTACAGCGCCGGCTTGGGCTTGACCACCAATGGCAGCGCCGCCGAACTCACGTGGATCAGTTTGCCGGGCTTGGTGCCTTGCAGCGTGTTTTCCTGGGGCGGGCGCGACTCCACCAGCGTGGCGCTGAATGTCTGCGTCGGAATCTCCAGCGGGCCACTGTGTTGCGGATAGATCGCGTAGCGGGTTTCGATCACGCCATGGCGGATGCTGTTGATGACCTTTTCATAAGTGCGCGACTCGCCCAACTGTTCGACACGGGCATCGGGGATCTGTAACGGCGTCAAGCTGCTGTCGTCGTACAGCGACACCGAGTGGTACACGCGCACGGTCAACAATGCCTGGGCCTGGACGTACACGCTGGTCTGGTCGAGGTTGGCTTCGATAAACACCGGGGCCAGCTCGGCGTTGGTGTCCTGGCTGGTGGTCTCCAGCACTTGCAGGCTGATCGGCTGGGTCGCGTACTCACCCACTTGCAGCGGCGGAATCACCACCGTGCCGTTTTCCTTGGGCAGCAGGGTAATGATCCAGCGCGTGGTCGCGTGGTTATCGCCACCCAGCGTGGTGAGTTGGTTGAGTTGGCGCGTGCCGCTGACTTCGAACTGCGCATCCAGGGGCGACAGGTCAGGCTTGCCGAACTGGGTGACATCGCTGGATTCCACCGTCAGTTCCACCGTTTCCCCGGAATTGAGGCGGTTGCGGTCGACGCTGGCGACCAGGTTCGCCGCCTGGGCGTGGCCTGCCGACAACGCGAGCAGAAGCAGAAGGGTGGTGCGGCGGCTCATCGAGTCTTGTCCTGATGCTGTTGCTGTTCGTACCAGAATTTACGTCGCAGCAGTTCGCCGGGGTTGTCCGGGATCTCCTGCAGCCATTGTTCCAGGGCCTGGCGGTGTTCACCGTCGAGGTTGGCGTCGGTGGGACGCAGCGGCGGGGTGGTGGTTTGCTCATCGCCCAATTCGCTGCCCGGTACTTCGTTACCGCCGGCTTGCGGCGGGGTGCCGGCCTGGGTGTCGCCGCTGCCGGCTTCGCCCTGGCCCTGGGACGACTGCTCGCCACCTGTGGCTTTTTGCCCAGTGGCGCCCGGTTGCGCAGTTTGGCCGGGTTGGGTGGTTTCGTCATCCTCGTTTTTTGCCGGCTGTTCAGGCTCAGGCTCGGCCTGTTCCTGGATCAGGGCTTCTAACAGGGCCTTGTTTTTCAGCGCCGGTTGCAGGTCGGGCTGGGCTTCCAGGGCTTGTTCGTAGGCGTCGATGGCCGCTTCGAGTTCACCGGACTTGGCCAGGGCGTTGCCGCGATTGTAGTGGGAATAGGCGTCATTGCCCTGGGCAAACCGCTTGATGGCCTCGGCATAGTTGCCGGCCTCGTACAGGGCGACGCCTTGCCATTGGGCATCCTCGAAATGTTCGGCGGCTTCGGCGGGGCGTTTTTTCTTCAGCAGGTATTGGCCTTGCTGGTCCGGCCGCAGCCACAAATCCTGGAATTCAAAGGCGTAGCTGGGTTGCGGCGCGCCCAACAGCAGCAGCGGTAAAAAGAACAACCAGCCGCGCCGCCCGGCGCAGGCGGCGAGCAGCAACAGTGGCAGCAGCAACCAGTAACCCTGGTCGGCCCAAGTGTCGAGGTGCAGTAACTGGCCGTCGTTGCGCAGCGCTTGCGGCGGGTCCAGCACGCCGAGCTGGCGCAGGTCTTTATCGTCCAGGCGTGCGGCGCGGTAACGGCCGCCCATTTCGCTGGCGAAGGCCTTGAGTGTCGGGCTGTCGAGGCGTGGCACGAGGATCGCGCCTTGTTCATCCTTGAGGAATTCGCCGCTTTCCTGGGTCACCGGCGTGCCTTCACGGCTGCCGATGCCGAGGATTGACAGGCTCGGCGCCTGGTTGCTTTGCAGCAGCAGGCGAATGCCCTGGCGTTCCTGTTTGGACAGCGATGAGCCGACCAGCAGCAGGCGACCCTGGCCCAGGCCGCCGTGCTTGAGCAGGTCCAGGGCTTTCTCCACGGCCAGGTCGGCGCGGTGGCCGGGCTCGGGCATGATCGAGGGGCGCAGGGCTTCGAGCAGGTTGCGGCTGGTGGCCAGGTCGTCCGACAGCGGCACCAGGGTGTGGGCGCTGCCGGCATACACGACGATGGCGGTTTGCGCATCGGTGCGCGCCTGCAACAGGTCATAGAGCTTGCGCCGTGCCTGTTCGAGGCGGTTGGGCGGGCTGTCGGTGGCGAGCATTTGCGGGGTCAGTTCGAGCAGCACCACCAACGGGTCGGAGGGTTTCTGGCTGGTTTGTTCAACCCGCTGCCAGCTGGGACCCAGCAACGCCAGCACCGCCAACAGCCAGGCGAGGCCCAGCAACACCCACGGTGATTTGCTCTCGCGCCCGTTGCCGCCGCTGAGCAGCACGGCGTGGAAGGCCGGCGGCAGGATCATCTGCCAGCGTCCGGCGCGTTTTTGCCGGTGCCACAGCTGCCACAGCAACCAGCCGAGCAGCGGCAGCAGCAACAGCCACCAGGGGCGGAACCAGTGCGGCCAGAGATCGATCATCGACGCCTCCGCAAACGCAGGCGTTTAAGGCGCTGGCGCCATTCGGGGTGCTGTTGCAGGAAGATCCCCTTGCTCGACAGTTTGTTGAACCCGCGTTGCAAGGCGTTGTTCGGCCAGCGTTCCTGGATCACCAGCAACATGCTCAGGATCAGCGCCAGGGCCAGTGGTCCGCTGTACAGCGCCTGCGCCGGGCGCGCCTGGGTGGGTTGCTGTTCGACGGGCTCAAGTTGGTCCAGGGTTTGCTTGATCGCTTCCAGCTCCTCGCCATCGCGGGCACGGAAGTACTGGCCTCCGGTGGCTTCAGCGATGGCCTTGAGCGCCGGCTCATCGAGGTCAAGGCTCGGGTTGACGCCGAGGATGCCCAGGGAGCCGGTTTGCTCAGGGTCGGCACCGATGCCGATGGGGTAGATCTTCACGCCTTCTTCGGCCGCCAGGCGCGCGGCGGTCAGCGGGTCGATCTGCCCGGCGTTATTGGCGCCATCGGTGACCAGGATCAGTACGCGGCTTTGCGCAGGCCGCTGGCGCAGGCGTTTGAGCGCCAGGCCAATGGCATCGCCAATCGCGGTGTTTTTGCCGGCAATGCCAATGCGCGCTTCATCCAGCCAGGTGCGCACGGTACGGCGGTCAAAGGTCAGCGGCGCCTGGAGGTAGGCCTGGCTGCCGAACAGGATCAAGCCCACGCGGTCGCCTTCGCGGCCTTCAAGGAAGTCACCGAGCAGGTGTTTGACCAGGTTCAGGCGGCTCACGTCTTCGTCCTGCCAGTGCATGTCGGGAAAATCCATCGAGCCGGACACGTCCACCGCCACCAGCAAGTCGCGGCCACTGGCGGCAATCGGCAGTGGCTCGCCCAGCCATTCCGGGCGCGCGGCGGCGGTCAACAGCAACAGCCACAGCACCACGAAGGGCGCCTGTTGACGCCAGCCCGGCAGGTTCACCCGCGCACGGCGGCGGGCCAGGCTTTCGAGATCGCCGAGGTAGCTGACTTTAAGGGCGGGCTCGCCGCTGTCGGCCGCCGGCAGGATCAAGCGCATCAACCAGGGCAAGGGCAACAGGACGAAGATCCACGGCCAGGCGAACTCAAACATGTTTGCGAATCCAGGTGTCGACCGCTTGGGTCAGGCCGGCGATGGCTTTGTCGTCGAGTTTGCATTCGGGTTTGTAGGCACCTTCCACCAGCACCATCCAGCGCGTGAGGCCGGCAGCCGGGCAACGGTTGTCGAGGAATGCCAGCCATTTGCGGCCATTGAGGGTGTGGCTCTGGCTGTAGGGGTAGTCGTTACGGCACAGGCGCTTGAGCAGGCCGTTGAGTTGTTGCAGCCAGGCACCGGCGGGCGCGCCGTCGTAGGGTTTGGGCATCAGCGCCAATTCGGCCAGGGCGGCGATGCGCAGTGGGTCCAGCGGTTGTTCGGCGCGCGCCAGGGGGCGTCGGGTGGGCAGCAAGCGCCGAAGTGACCATAACCCCCAACCGATCAGCGGAATCACCAGCAGCAACAGCCACCAGCCCGGCGCGGGTGGCCAGAAGCCGATGGTCGGCGGGGCGATCAGCGGTTGCAGTTGGTCGAGGCTGCTCATTGTTTTTTGGCCGGGCGTTGCGGGTTGAGGTATTCGCGCAGTTGCTCGACCATCTCACTCTGGGTGCTCAAGGGCATCAGCAATACCCGCAGTTTTTGTGCGAGCAGTTCCCAGCGGGCGATGCGCGCTTCGGCCTGGGCCTTGTAGGCTTGGCGCAAGTCGACGTTCAGCGTATCCAGTTCCAACTGCGCGCCGCGCTGCGCGAAACGCAGCAGCCCGGCGGCGGGCAGGGCGTGGTCCAGTGGGTCGGAGACTGGCAACAGCAGCAAATCGCAGTGGCGTGACAGCAGGCTCAGTTGCTGTTCGGCGCCTTCGGTGAGGGCGCGCTCGTCGCAGATCACAATCACCAGGCTGCCGGGGCGCAGCACTTCGCGACCACGGCGCAGGGCCATGCCCAGGGCGTCGGCTTCGGGGCGGCTTTCGGTGTCGAGGCTCTGGTTGACGCGCACCAGGCGGTTAAGCAGTTGCAGCAGGCTTTGTTTGCTGCGCCGGGGTTTGATTTCGTAGTGCTCGCTGTCACCGAACACCAGCCCGCCGACCCGGTCGTTATGCCCCAGGGCCGCCCACCCGATCAGGCTCGCCGCCTGGGCCGCGAGCACGGACTTGAACATCTGCCCCGAGCCGAAGAACAGTCGGCAGCTTTGCTCCACCATGATGAAAATCGGGCGTTCGCGCTCTTCGTGGAACAGCTTGGTGTGCGGCTCCTGGGTGCGCGCGGTCACGCGCCAGTCGATGGTGCGCACATCGTCGCCGGCCTGGTACACGCGCACCTGGTCGAAGTCGACGCCGCGCCCGCGCAGCTTGGAATGGTGCAGGCCGATCAGCGGGCTGCGCTGGCTGGGCGTCGAAAACAGCTGCACTTCGCGCACGCGGTGGCGCATCTCAATCAATTCGCTGAGCGTGACGCGCACACCATCGCTGGCATTCATCGACTTCAAGCGACGGCAACGACGTCGAGAATGCGTTGCACCACGCGATCCTGGTCAATCCCGGCCGCTTCGGCTTCGAACGACAGGATGATGCGATGGCGCAGCACGTCGAACAGCACGGCCTGGATGTCTTCCGGGCTGACAAAGTCGCGCCCGGCCAACCAGGCATGGGCACGCGCGCAGCGGTCGAGGGCGATGGAGCCACGTGGGCTGGCGCCGTAGGCGATCCACTCGGCCATCTCGGGATCGAACTTGGCCGGGGTGCGCGTGGCCATCACCAGTTGCACCAGGTATTCCTCCACCGCATCGGCCATGTACAGGCCGAGGATTTCCTTGCGTGCGGCGAAGATCGCCTGCTGGCTGACGCGGCGCTCGGGCTTGGTTTCGCCATTCAACGCTTCGCCACGCGCCTGTTGCAGGATGCGCCGTTCGACGGCAGCGTCGGGGAAACCGATCTTGACGTGCATCAGGAAACGGTCGAGCTGGGCCTCGGGCAGCGGGTAAGTGCCTTCCTGCTCGATGGGGTTCTGCGTGGCCATCACCAAAAACAGTGGGGACAGTTCGTAGGTGCTGCGCCCAACGCTGACCTGGCGCTCGGCCATGGCCTCCAGCAGGGCCGACTGCACCTTGGCCGGGGCGCGGTTGATCTCGTCCGCCAGCACCAGGTTGTGGAAGATCGGCCCTTGCTGGAACACGAAGCTGCCGGTTTCCGGGCGATAGATCTCGGTGCCGGTGATGTCGGCGGGCAACAGGTCGGGGGTGAACTGAATACGATGGAACTGCGCTTCGATACCTTCGGCCAGCTCTTTGATGGCCTTGGTCTTGGCCAGGCCCGGTGCGCCTTCGACCAGCATATGGCCGTCGGCGAGCAGGGCGATCAGCAGGCGATCGATAAGTTTTTCCTGGCCGAGAATCTGCGTAGAAAGAAAGGTTCGCAGCGCAAGCAGCGCTTCACGATGTTCCATCGATGACGGTTCCTGGAGAGATAAGCCTGTGCGTCATGTAACAAACGACAGTCTGGGGCAGCTACTTTAATGCATGGCGGGGGGTGGCGACTAACGGCGCGCGGGGTATTTTTAGCAAAACTTGTAGGAATTTTGTCTGGGACGCACAAATGGGGTGAGCGGACTGCACCGCTCACCCCCGTCGTTTCAAGGGCAAGGCACCCCCTGCTGCCATTCCTTGCCGAAGGCGGCAGAGTTGACGTCTGGCGGTTTGTTGAGGTTGTAGAAGTTCTGTTTGTAGATCTTGCCGCTATACGAGACCGACTCTGCGTAGGTCGAATAGATCTTTGTGGCCGACCAGGGCGCAATCCCCTCGCAATTGCCTGAGCCCGGCGCTGCTTTAACGGTGATCTGTTTATCCCGGCGCAGTACACCGCCGCGCCCGTCACTGACGGCGACACTGATCGTCGTGCGGGTGTCGCTGCTGACAGGGCTTGCGGTCACGCTGACGCTGCGGGTATTGCGGATGGCGGCGGTGAGGCCGTCTCCAAGCGTCCAGGCGTAGGTCATGGGGTCGCCATCCGGATCGCTGGCGCTGGCGATGTAGTTCACGGTTTTGCCCGATTCGACCGTCTCGTTGCCCTGCAGGTTGCCCACGGGGGGGCGGTTGGTGGGTGTGCCAGCGGTCACCGTCAGGCTGTGGCTGGTGGTTGCCGTCACGCCATGCGTGTCTGTCACCGTCAGCGTAATACTGCGTATGCCGGTGGTAGTCGGCGCAATGAACGTGCTGGATGCCTGAGGCGATGAAGACGGGTTGAAGCCATTGGCCGCCCAGGCAAAGCGCAGGCCTTGACCGCTCGACGAGACCCCCGACAACAGCACCCCCTTGCCGGCTTCGACACTGGATGGCCCGGTGATCCTGGCGACGAGTTGTCCGCCGCCGCAGGTGCCCAGGCGCAACCAGGGTTTGGCGGCGCCTGTTTCGACAAAATTCAGATCGGGTCGCGCGTTTTGCGACCAGTGCGCCACTCGGTAGTTGTAGCCGCTGTAGGACACTTTTTCGCTGACGGAGGCGTACGCTTTATTCACGACCCAGGGCGCGGCGCAGTCGCCGATCGGCGGGGTATCAGGTGCCTTGAGGATGAGGCTTTCGGTCAGGCGCAGGGTGTTCGTGCCATCGGACACATCAACGGAAATCGAGGTCGGGGTGTCCACGGGCACGACGTGTGTATTGAATTGCATGGTTTGCGACGTCCCTTCCGGAGGGCTCAAGGTGGGTGCCCACCAGAGAAAACTCAGCGGTTTCTGGGCGGGCGACTCGGCGTAGACATGGGCGCTGAAGGCCTCTCCCGATTTCACCTCCTCGGGAAGCGCAAGGCGGCCGGTGGGCGGCTGGCCGACGCCATCGGCGAGAAGTTTCTTGATGGCGGCGTCCAGGTCTGGCTGCACACCGATTTGGGTGCTATTGCCGTCGGCCTGTGGGTAGCCTGTTTCCACCAGGATCTCGCGCAGTCGCTTGGGCGCAATGTTGCCCAAACCGTGGGCCCGTGCGACACCTTGTAACGACGCCACTACCCCGGCAATGATTGGGTTGGCCGAGGAGGTGCCGCTGTACGTGTGGGTATAACCCGTGGTTGGGTTGGCGGCGCTCCAGGTGGTCGTGCTGACGGAGCCGCCCCAACTGAACAGATCCACGCGGTGACCAAATTGGGAAAACCACGCTTTCATCCCGGATTTGGGCTCAACCGCTCCGGCATAAATACTGCCGGAGTCGAATTTATGCCGATCAAACCAGCCGTTAAAGAAGGGGTGATCCAGATTGATATTGCCGTTCGCCGCGGCGAGTACGACGTGCACGCCTCTTTCTTCGGTCAGGTAGGTAATGATGTCGCGTACCGGCCGGCTGTACTCAAGGGGCATAAAACAGTCGAAAGCGCACCCTACCCCGGGAATTGTCGCGTACCCGAAGTGCACCCCTAATTGCACCACATCGCCCGCCCTGAGGTGCTCGGCCGTTTGCATCAACCGTTCAGTGCCATATTGCATATAGCCCAGTTGTGCGGAAGGTACGATGCCGGTGGTGCCAAACCCATTCGCCTTTGAACTGATAGTGCCGACGCTGGCAGTGTCATGGTTGCCGGGTATGGCACTGTCGCTGACTTCCAGAAAAGGTTTGGGCAAGTCCACATGATCATAGGACCAATGATCAATCTCCGAAGAGATCACCCGCATATTCTCGCCCTTGCCACCGGGCACTTTCCACGCTTGTACGGCATTTACACCGCCGATTTTGTAGGGCGCTACGGCTTGCGGCCCAAACAGATAATTCTGGCGTTGGGTGTAGTCCGGAATACTGTTGCGCGGGCTTTGCTCGACGGGTTCGGCCTTGTCGTTGTGCATGCCGTCCACTCTCGGTTCAAAGTCGACGTCTTCTATGGCGGGGTCTTGCTTGAGTTGCGCGGCCAATGCTTGAGCCTGTTCGGGAGCCAGGTGGCGCGTATCGATGATGTAGTAGCGGTCCAGCCGATGCCGTTGCAGGGCTTGAACATTCTCTTGCGTGCGGGCCATGGTGGGGGGCACCAGCGGCTTGATGTTGGGCACGCGGTGTTGGAACGTGCTTGAGGGGTCGATATTGTCCTGAAAGTTTCGCGATCTGGATCCGTCGTCCTTGATCAGCAGGATCAAGTGTGAATAGTCCCTGTCGGCCACGGGTGCCGACAGCACTGATGAAGCGGTGGCCAATAGGCCAATAGCCAGAAGCTTGCTGATGAGTTTCATCGAAGACACCCGTGCAGTCACTGTGACTTCGATCAGCTAAGGCGCAAAACATCGGTACCGATACTGTTAGAAATAACAGTAGCGACAAACGGTTCCAGGTTCGGTCGTGTCCGCGCCCGCAGCTATTCAGGCACGTATGTAGACGCCCGTGCCCTTGAGGATGTTTTGCAGGGTTTCTTCCACTTCTGACAGATCTGCCGGTGCCGTGGCGTGGCTGATTTGCAGATGGTCCTTGCCACCCAGGGCATCGGCATCACCGGCGGCCAGTTCCACCCGCAGGGTTGTATCACTCAGGGTGACTTTCAGCCCGTCCAGGGTCGACGGTTCGTAGTCCCAGGTCAGCTCCACTTCGTCTTCGTCGGGGTAGCGGGTGAGCATGAACATCTCGCCGTTCTTGCCGTGGCAGCAAAGCATGGCCATGTTGTCTTCTTCTTCGTCGCACGGGGTGGCCATCAATGCGTCGGTTTTCAGTTGCAGCATGGGAAATCCTGTCTGGGGTAGGGCGTTACGTAGGCAATTGTGCCATTGCGGCGAATTTTGTGCTGCATCCTGTGTCAGACCCAACGCATGACCTGGCGGGCAATACCAGTCATTTTTGGTACTCGTGGCGTGGGAAATAGTCGGTTTTTCTACCGAAAATTCCGGGTTGCACAAGTCGCAACCGCAACCCTGCGTACCGATGACCGAATATGTCGCAGCATCGCAAGCAGCTGTCTTCCTACACTCGTTAAGCTGCGCAACGGATGAGCCCTGTGTCGAGCGTCTGACCTGCCCGTCGTACCGTCACCCGGCAAGGTGCGCATCTTATGGAAGTTGTATGTGACCTGACTGTCTTGTCCAGCTTCACCCACCTGTCACTCTGATTCGTTTATGGTGCTTAACTCGTTACCTGCGAACAGAGTTGACGGTCTCCCCGCAAGGGGATAACACGCGACGCTTCCATCAATAACAAGCCCAAGCGGAGTACCACAGATGGCGTTCTTCACCGCAGCCAGCAAGGCCGACTTCCAGCATCAACTGCAAGCGGCACTGGCGCAGCACATCAGTGAACAGGCACTGCCACAAGTGGCGCTGTTCGCTGAACAATTCTTCGGCATCATTTCCCTCGATGAACTGACCCAGCGTCGCCTGTCCGACCTGGCCGGTTGCACCCTGTCTGCCTGGCGCCTGCTTGAGCGCTTTGATCACACCCAACCGCAAGTGCGGGTCTACAACCCCGATTATGAGCGTCATGGCTGGCAATCGACCCACACTGCGGTCGAAGTGCTGCACCATGACCTGCCATTCCTGGTGGACTCGGTACGCACCGAGCTGAACCGCCGTGGCTACAGCATCCATACCCTGCAAACCACCGTGCTCAGTGTGCGTCGTGGCAGCAAGGGCGAGTTGCTGGAAATCCTGCCCAAAGGCACCCAGGCCGAAGGCATCCAGCAAGAATCGCTGATGTACCTGGAAATCGACCGCTGCGCCAATGCCGCCGAACTGAACGTGCTGAGCAAAGAGCTTGAGCAGGTACTGGGCGAAGTGCGCGTGGCCGTGGCCGATTTCGAACCGATGAAGGCCAAGGTCCAGGAGCTGCTGGACGGTATCGACGCCAGCCCGTTCGGCATCGACGGCGAAGAGAAAGCCGAGATCAAGAACTTCCTGGAATGGCTGGTGGGCAACCACTTCACCTTCCTTGGCTATGAAGAATTCGTGGTACGTGACGAGGCGGACGGCGGTCATATCGAATATGACGCCAGCTCGTTCCTCGGTCTGACCAAACTGCTGCGCGCCGGCCTGACCGCCGACGACCTGCGCATCGAAGACTACGCCGTGGCGTACCTGCGCGAGCCGACCGTGCTGTCGTTCGCCAAGGCCGCGCACCCAAGCCGCGTACACCGCCCGGCTTACCCGGACTACGTGTCGATCCGCCAGATCGATGCCGACGGCAAGGTGATCAAGGAATGCCGCTTCATGGGCCTCTACACCTCTTCGGTGTACGGCGAAAGCGTGCGCGTCATCCCTTATATCCGTCGCAAGGTCGCGGAGATAGAACGCCGTTCGGGCTTCCAGGCCAAGGCTCACCTGGGCAAGGAGCTTGCTCAAGTCGTTGAAGTGCTGCCCCGTGACGACCTGTTCCAGACCCCGGTCGACGAGCTGTTCAGCACCGTGATGTCGATCGTGCAGATCCAGGAGCGCAACAAGATCCGCGTGTTCCTGCGCAAAGACCCGTACGGTCGTTTCTGCTACTGCCTGGCCTACGTGCCGCGTGACATCTATTCCACCGAAGTGCGCCAGAAAATCCAGCAAGTGCTGATGGATCGCCTGAAGGCCTCGGACTGCGAATTCTGGACCTTCTTCTCCGAATCGGTGCTAGCGCGCGTGCAACTGATTCTGCGGGTCGACCCGAAGAACCGCCTGGACATCGACACACTGCAACTGGAAAAAGAAGTGGTGCAGGCCTGCCGCAGCTGGCAGGACGACTACTCCAGCCTCGTTGTGGAAAGCTTTGGCGAAGCCCACGGCACCAATGTGCTGGCCGACTTTCCGAAAGGCTTCCCGGCCGGCTACCGCGAGCGTTTCGCTGCGCACTCGGCCGTGGTCGATATGCAGCACCTGCTCAGCCTCACCGAAGCCAACCCGCTGGTGATGAGCTTCTATCAGCCGCTGGGCCAGGTTTCCGGCCAGCGCGAGCTGCATTGCAAGCTCTACCACGCGGATACCCCGCTGGCGCTGTCCGACGTGCTGCCGATCCTGGAAAACCTTGGCCTGCGCGTGCTCGGTGAGTTCCCGTACCGCCTGCGCCATGCCAACGGCCGCGAGTTCTGGATCCACGATTTTGCGTTCATCGCCGCCGAAGGCGTGAACCTGGACATCCAGCAGCTCAACGACACCCTGCAGGACGCGTTCGTGCACATCGTGCATGGCGATGCCGAGAACGATGCGTTCAACCGCTTGGTACTCACCGCCGGCCTGCCATGGCGCGACGTCGCGCTGCTGCGTGCCTACGCCCGTTACCTGAAACAAATCCGCCTGGGCTTCGACCTCGGCTACATCGCCAGCACCCTGAACAACCACACCGACATCGCCCGCGAGTTGACCCGGTTGTTCAAGACCCGCTTTTACCTGGCGCGCAAGCTCACCGCCGATGACCTGGAAGACAAGCAGCAACGCCTGGAACAAGCGATCCTCACGGCGCTGGACGACGTCCAGGTGCTCAACGAAGACCGCATCCTGCGTCGCTACCTGGACTTGATCAAGGCCACCCTGCGCACCAACTTCTACCAGACCGACGCCAACGGCCAGAACAAGTCGTACTTCAGCTTCAAGTTCGACCCGCGCGCGATCCCTGAGCTGCCCAAGCCGGTGCCGAAGTTTGAAATCTTCGTCTACTCGCCGCGTGTCGAAGGCGTGCACCTGCGCTTTGGCAACGTTGCCCGTGGCGGCCTGCGCTGGTCCGACCGTGAAGAAGACTTCCGGACCGAAGTGCTCGGCCTGGTAAAAGCCCAGCAAGTGAAGAACTCGGTGATCGTGCCGGTGGGCGCCAAGGGCGGCTTCCTGCCGCGTCGCCTGCCACTGGGTGGCAGCCGTGACGAGATTGCGGCCGAGGGCATCGCCTGCTACCGCATCTTCATTTCCGGCTTGCTGGACATCACCGACAACCTCAAGGACGGCGCCCTGGTGCCGCCGGCCAATGTCGTGCGCCATGACGACGATGACCCGTACCTGGTAGTCGCTGCGGACAAGGGCACTGCGACCTTCTCCGACATCGCCAACGGCATCGCCATCGACTACGGCTTCTGGCTGGGCGATGCGTTCGCCTCCGGCGGTTCCGCCGGTTACGACCACAAGAAAATGGGCATCACCGCCAAGGGCGCGTGGGTCGGTGTGCAGCGTCACTTCCGTGAGCGCGGCATCAACGTGCAGGAAGACAGCATCACTGTGGTGGGCGTCGGCGATATGGCCGGTGACGTGTTCGGTAACGGCCTGTTGATGTCCGATAAGCTGCAACTGGTCGCGGCCTTCAATCACCTGCATATCTTCATCGACCCGAACCCGAACCCGGCCACCAGCTTCGTCGAGCGCCAGCGCATGTTCGAGCTGCCGCGTTCGGCCTGGACCGACTACGACACCAGCATCATGTCCGAAGGCGGCGGTATCTTCTCGCGCAGCGCGAAGAGCATTGCCATCTCGCCACAGATGAAAGAACGCTTCGATATCAAGGCCGACAAGCTGACCCCGACCGAACTGCTGAACGCCTTGCTCAAGGCGCCGGTGGACCTGTTGTGGAACGGCGGTATCGGTACCTACGTCAAGGCCAGCACTGAAAGCCATGCCGATGTAGGCGACAAGGCCAACGACGCGCTGCGTGTCAACGGCAACGAGCTGCGCTGCAAAGTGGTGGGCGAGGGCGGTAACCTCGGCATGACCCAGCTGGGTCGTGTGGAGTTCGGCCTCAATGGCGGCGGTTCCAACACCGACTTCATCGACAACGCCGGTGGTGTGGACTGCTCCGACCACGAAGTGAACATCAAGATCCTGCTCAACGAAGTGGTGCAGGCCGGTGACATGACCGACAAGCAACGCAACCAGTTGCTGGCGAGCATGACCGACGAAGTCGGCAGCCTGGTGTTGGGCAACAACTACAAGCAGACCCAGGCCCTGTCCCTGGCTGCGCGCCGTGCCTACGAGCGTGCCGCCGAGTACAAACGCCTGATGAGCGACCTGGAAGGCCGTGGCAAGCTGGACCGCGCCATCGAGTACCTGCCGACCGAGGAGCAGCTCACCGAGCGCGCCGCGACCGGCAAGGGCCTGACCCGTCCGGAGCTGTCGGTGCTGATCTCCTACAGCAAGATCGACCTCAAGGAAGCGCTGCTCAAGTCGCAGGTACCGGATGACGAATACCTCACCCGTGACATGGAGACCGCGTTCCCACCGAGCCTGGTCGCCAAGTTCGGCGAGGCCATGCGTCGCCACCGCCTGAAGCGCGAGATCGTCAGCACCCAGATCGCCAACGACCTGGTCAACCACATGGGCATCACCTTCGTTCAGCGACTCAAGGAGTCGACGGGCATGAGCCCGGCGAACGTGGCCGGTGCTTATGTGATCGTGCGTGACATCTTCCACCTCCCGCATTGGTTCCGCCAGATTGAAGCCCTGGACCACCAGGTCTCCGCTGACGTGCAATTGCAGTTGATGGATGAGCTGATGCGCCTGGGCCGTCGCGCCACGCGCTGGTTCCTGCGCAGCCGTCGCAACGAGCAGGACGCTGGCCGTGACACCGCACATTTCGGTCCGCACCTGGCCGCGTTGGGCCTCAAGCTCGACGAACTGCTGGAAGGTCCGACCCGCGAAGGCTGGCAGACCCGCTACCAGGCCTACACCGAAGCCGGCGTGCCGGAGTTGTTGGCGCGCATGGTTGCAGGCACTACCCACCTGTACACCTTGCTGCCGATCATCGAAGCCGCCGACGTCACCGGGCATGACGCCGCCGAAGTGGCCAAGGCCTACTTCGCCGTCGGCAGCGCCCTGGATTTGCCGTGGTACCTGCAGCAGATCAGCGATCTGCCCGTGGCCAACAACTGGCAGGCCCAGGCGCGCGAAGCGTTCCGCGACGATGTGGACTGGCAGCAACGGGCGATCACCATTTCCGTCCTGCAAATGGCCGACGCGCCGCAAGACATGGAAGCCCGCGTGGCCTTGTGGCTTGAGCAGCACAAGGACATGGCCGATCGTTGGGTCGCAATGATGGTGGAAATCCGTGCTGCGGTCGGCACGGACTACGCCATGTACGCGGTGGCCAACCGTGAGTTGCTGGACCTGGCGTTGAGTGGACAGTCGGTGCTGCAACCGGCTTGATGCCTTGGTAAAACGAAAGCCCCCACATTGTGAGATGCGGGGGCTTTTTTGTGTGCGTTGAATTCCTGTAGGAGCCGGCTTGCCGGCGATGAAGCCCTTAGCCTTTCGGCGAACCCACCGGCATCATCAATGGTAAGCCAGCTCCTACAGGGTGACCGAGTGTTCTCACGCGCTGGCAGCACCCAGGCAAGGCTGGATGGCTTTTTTCAACCCACTATTGTTTGCTGGTAATGAGAACGTTGCAGTCAATGGCTTGCCACCCTCTTTCGCGGGCGCCAGTGAGAGTGTCAGTGTTTGCCCGCGCGAGGCATCGCTGGCCCAGTAGGCTAATTCATTTCGCGGGACAAAGGTGCTGAGCGCAAAGATCGTATCTATCTGGAAAGCCCCACCGTCATTCCAGACGCCATTTACCGAGTGATCGACGGCGGTGCGTCGTCCTGTCGTGATACTCAGTGGCCCATTGGCGCTGGCATCCTTGCCTTCAAATGGATCGATGTCAAAGCCCAGCGATTGCGGGCTGATTTCCAGCGTCAGGTGGGCTTCTGGGTTCTGTGGGTGACAGCTGATCGCAAGGTTGGCCTTCCCGTGGTAATCGCCGTAAGCACTCCCTCCAAAAGTACGTGCGGTCAGCATCGGGCCGTCTGCGTAGGGTCGTTCAAGCAGCCAGATAGGATGCGCTGGAGTGATGATATGAGTCTCGGCAACTGACTCGGCAGATACCTGTGCACTGGTAATAAAAAGGGCTGCGAACAGTGTAAAGACGGTGGCTTGCATAGATGTATTCATCCGCGTGTAAAGCTTTTTGGAAAAAGGGCCGTGGTCTGTAACGAACTCGGCACTGAATGAATTTTGCAGTTCAGTGCCAATCGGAATTGTCGGCCATTTCGCAAATTGCCTTGGTTATCGCAGATAGTCAGCGTGTGCTCTTTCGCGCATCGCCACTGAGTAGCTTGGCTTCCAGGTGATCCAGGTGTTGCGTCATCAGGCTTACCGCGCCGTTCCCGTCGCGCTGTTCGACCGCATCGACAATCGCTGCATGCTCCTGCCACGCACAGTACGTGCAGGCTTGCGCTTCAAACTGGGCAATGATCAGCGACGTCAACGGCACCAGGCTGTTGAGAAACTGCGCCAACGGCGCATTACCTGCCATCGCCGCCAATTGCAGGTGAAACTCCCCGGACAATCGAATCGCCGGCCCACGCTGGTTGCGTTCTATACAGTCGCGTTCCCGTGCTATCAGCTCGCGCAACTGGCGTATCTGCGCGGATGTTGCCTGGGCGCAGGCCAATTGGACCACCGTGATCTCGGTCATGCGCCGTGCTTCCAGAATCTGCCGCGCCTGCTGGGCATCCGGCGCCGCCACCTGGGCCCTCTGGTTGGGGCGCAGAATGACCACTTGCTGGTGGGACAGCTTGGCCAGCACCCGACGGATCACGCTGCGACTCACGCCAAAGCTTTCGCCCAGGCCTTCTTCGGTAAAGCGGCTGGACGGGGCGATGCGTTGCTCGAGGATGGCGTCGAACAACCGTGGATAGATGTCATCCACCGAAGGTTTTTTGCCGGCCACCAGGCGCAGGGTGGGCAGGAAGGGGTCGTATTGCAGGGCGTGAGCGGTCATGGCCGGTCTCCAAAAAATCAACTGCCCAGGTGGTCGTCCGGGATGTTCAAGTGAATGCCCATGCGCAGGCCTTCCTGGAGGATATGCCGACGCATCTCGGCGCTGGCCAGGGCGCTGTTCTTGTTGCGGATGGCGCGTACCACCGCTTCATTTTCCTGTAAGCGCTCCGCCAGGTGCTCGGGGGAGTTGCGCAGCACCTGGGCGCTTTGCTTGAGGGCGTTGCTGGTTTGCTGCACCACGTTCTGGAAGATCGGGTTGGAGGTGAGCGCGAACAGTTCTTCATGAAAGTCGAGGTAGGCGTTCATGCCGGCTTCGGCGTCCCCGGCATCCAGGGCTTCGCGCATGTCCATCAGGGTCAGGCGCAATTGGCCGACTTCCTTGCTGCTGATGGACTGGGCTACCAGGCCGACGATGAAGGGTTCGAGGGTGTAGCGCAGTTGCAGGATGTCTTCGAGGCTGGCGTCGGCCACGGCGTCGGATGATTGCGGTTCGCTGATGCTGGTTTCGAGCACGACCACGCCTTTGCCGGGCATGGAGCGCACCAGGCCGAGGGTTTCGAGCACGATCACCGCTTCACGCAGGCTGGGGCGGCTGATGCCCATCTGTTCGGCCAGTTCGCGCTGGCCGGGCAACATTTCGCCGCGGCGCCACTGGCCTCGTGCCAGGGCGGCGCGGAGTTTTTCTACGACTGAATTGACGACGGTTGAGGTGCTGATCACGTCGATACTTCCTTAATGTTGCTAATACAGTCATGTGGGAGGGTTGCCCGCGATGGCGGTGGATCAGTTACAGATATATCAACTGACCGTCCTCATCGGGGGCAAGCCCCCTCCCACATTAGCCAGGGTTGCCCATGAGACAGCGTTAGAACTCCTGATGCGCCGGCAGTACCGGCTTCTTGGCCTGGAAGGCATAGCCTTGCTGGCCGTCCAGCACTTTGTTGGCGCGCTGTATATCGATGTCTTTTTCCCAACGGGCGATGGCTACGGTGGCGACGCAGTTGCCGATCAGGTTGGTCAATGCGCGACCGATGCCCATGAACCAGTCCACCGCCAACACCAGCACCAAGCCGACTACCGGAATTGCCGGGATGGCCGTAAGCGTTGCCGCCAGGATCACCAGCGCGGACCCCGGAATCCCGTGGGCGCCCTTGGAGGTGATCAGCGACACCAGCAGGATGGTCAGCAAGTCGGTCATCGACAGTGGCGTGCCGGTGGCGTTGGCGATAAACACGATGGCCAGGGTCAGGTAGATCGAGAAACCGTCGAGGTTGAAGGAGTACCCGGTCGGAATCACCAGGCCCACGGTGGAGCTGCCAATGCCCAGGTGTTCGAGTTTGCGCATGACCTGCGGCAGCACGGCGTCGGAGGAAGCGGTGCCCATCACGATCAGCAGTTCTTCGCGCAGGTACTTGAGCAACGGCAGCATGCGCAGGCCCGACAGGCGCATCACCAGGCCGAGGATCAGCGCGACAAATGCAAAGCAGGTCAGGTAGAACAGGCCCACCAGGCTGCCCAAGTGTTGCAGGGAGTCCAGCCCGTAGGTGCTGGTGGTGAAGGCGATTGCACCAAACACGCCGATCGGCGCCAGGCGCACGATCATGCCCATGATGCGAAAGATCACATGGCTCAGTTCATTGATCAGCCGAGTGATGCCCGACGCCGCTTCGCCCACCAGGTTCAACGCGCTGCCGAACAGCACCGAAAACAGCAGCACTTGCAGGACGTTGTTGTCGGCAAAGGCGCCGATCACCGAGTTGGGGATCAGGTCCATCAGGAACTGGCTGGTGCCCTTGATGTGTTGGCCCTTGTCGGCCAGTTCATTGAGACCGGCGGAGGACAGTTGTTCCAGGTGAATATTGGCGCCGGTGCCGATCCCGGTGCTGAAGGCCATGATCAGGCCGATCACCAGGGCGATGGTGGTGAGCACTTCAAAGTAGATCACCGACTTGAGGCCGATGCGCCCGACCTTCTTCAAGTCGCCGGCACCGGAAATACCACTGACCACTACGCAGAACACGATTAGGCCGATCAGCATCTTGATCAGCTTGAT
Organism: Pseudomonas grimontii; assembly: GCF_007858185.1. Lineage (GTDB taxonomy): Bacteria > Pseudomonadota > Gammaproteobacteria > Pseudomonadales > Pseudomonadaceae > Aquipseudomonas > Aquipseudomonas grimontii. Next base: position 64,592 of record NZ_VFES01000015.1, on the reverse strand, counting down.
AAAGCCGTCACCCAGGGGTTTGAGTTGCGAGGAGAATTCGGGAAGGGCCAGGCCGCAGACGATGCCGAGCATCAGGCCAATCACGACTTGCAGGAAAATCGAACGCGAGCACCATCTGAGCATGGGAGGGATCTCTATTCGGTGCCCTGGTGGTTCCAGGGCTTAATTGTTGTGGTCATACCGGTAAGTCCAGTGCGTCGCCAGTCTAGGCCAGGTATTTTTGAAATAACAAGTCATTCTTCGTCGGTTGACAGGTCCCGGTCTGACCAGTTGGTCGCGAAGGTTGATGCTTGAGCGGTTGGCGGGGCGCAATTTTTTTCGCTTATCATCCGCCGCCAGGCACATGAGGTGATGGATGGACAAACCAGGACTGACCACCGACGAAGCAGGGCAGACCCACTGCACCTGGCGCACGGCCGCGCCGGAATACCCCCGTTATCACGATCACGAGTGGGGCGTGCCGGTGGCGGATGATGTTCAGCTGTACGAAAAAATTTGCCTGGAAGGCTTCCAGGCGGGCATGGCCTGGATCACCATCCTGCGCAAGCGCGAGCAGTTCAGGGCGGCGTTCGACGGCTTTGATTTTCGCCGCGTGGCGCAGTACGGCGAGGCGGACGTCGCGCGGTTGATGCAGGACCCGGGCATCGTGCGTAATCGGGCGAAGGTTGTGTCCACCATCAACAATGCGCGCCGGGCGTGTGAGCTGGTGGCTGAGACCGGCTCGCTGGCGCAGTGGTTGTGGGCGTTCGAACCCGGCCCTGAAGAGCGCCCGGCAGCGGTGGACCTGGCTTACTGGACGGGCAATCCCACTTCACCGGCCTCGGTGCGGTTATCCAAAGCCTTGAAGAAACGTGGCTGGACGTTCGTGGGGCCGACCACGATGTATGCGTTGATGCAGGCGATGGGGATGGTCAATGATCACCTTGAAGGGTGTGCATGCCGCCCAAAGATTGAAGCGCTGCGCCGCATATTCAAACGCCCATAGCCGCTGACCCAACGCAGTTAAAACTGTGGGAGGGGGGCAGCCCCCGGCCGCATTTTTGATTGGGGGGGCGGCTGATTATTGTGGAAGAGGGGTCAGTACCTGTTCGTGGTTGTACAGGGGCTCGTGGGCAACGGCGCTGAGGCTCGGGAGCGACCAATGACCAATCCGCTGGCCCCCCCTTAGCCAATCTGCTGGAGAATATCGCGCACCTTGTCCAGCGCCGGGTCTATGTCGAGGGTCTCGATGGCCCCAAACCCGATGATCAGGCCCGGGCGCACCGGCGTGTCGTGGAAGAACACGTCCAGCGGGTACAGGCCGACTTCCACCTGGCGCGCCAATTCCATCAGCAGCGGGATATTCACCGGTACTTTGCACAACGCTGCCATATGGAACCCGGCCACGGTGGGCACCGCTTCGAACCACGGCGACAGGTCTGCCGCCAGGCGCTGCAAAATGCGCTCGCGGCGCCCGGCGTACACGGTGTGGCAGCGGCGAATATGCTTGAGCAAATAGCCTTCGCTGATGAACTTGGCCAGCGCCCATTGCGGTAACGTGGAGCTGTGCTGGTCGGTCAATTGCTTGGCCTTGAGCACCGCGCCGTAAATCGCCGGTGGCAGCACCGCATAGCCCAGGCGCAGCTCGGGCAGCAGGGTTTTGGAGAAGGTGCCGACGTAGGTGACCACGCCACGGCTGTCCATGCTTTGCAGGGAATCGGTGGGGCGGCCTTCGTAGCGGAACTCGCTGTCGTAGTCGTCCTCGATGATGATCGCGCCCAGCGCGAAGGCGCGCGCCAGCAGTGCTTCTCGACGTGGCAGGCTCATGGGCATGCCGAGGGGGAACTGGTGGGAGGGCGTGACGTAGATCAGCCGTGCGCCATCGGGGATCAGATCGACCTGGATGCCTTGCTCATCGACGGGAACACCGATGACCAAGGCCCCCATCGCCGTGAACAAGTGGCGCGCGGGGCTGTAGCCGGGGTCTTCCATGGCGACGATGCTGCCGGGTTCCAGCACCACACGGGCGATGAGATCCAAGGCCTGTTGCGCGCCGTTGGTGACCACGATGTCGCTGTCGCGGCATTTGACCCCACGGGAAAACGCGATATGCCCGGCGATGGCACTGCGCAGTGCCGCCAACCCTTCGGGCTGGCTGTAGAACCCGCTGTTCTGGGCGATGCGCCGCAGCGCGTCCTGGGTGCAGCGCCGCCATTCATCCTGGGGGAACTGGTTGCGGCTGGTGGCGCCGCCGATAAATTCGTAGCGCAACGTGGTGTCGCGTGTGGGGTGGTGCATGGGCGAGGGCAGCGCCTGCCATTTCGCCAGGTTGGCGGCGCAGGCCAGGTCGGTGGCGGTTTGCACGCGATTCGGCTGTGGCGCCCACGCGTTGACGAAAGTGCCACGGCCAATCTTGCCCACCAGCAGGCCTTCATAGGTCAACGTGGCGTAGGTGTCGGACACGGTCTTGCGCGATACGCCCAGTTGCTCGGCCAGCAGGCGGCTGGGTGGCAGTTGCGCGCCCGCCGAGAGGCGCCCGGTGGCGATGGCTTCGCGCAACTGCTGATACAGCTGGGCAGCCAGGTCCTTGCGCCCGTTGATGACGATGTGGAGTTCCATGTTGCATCCTGAGACAGATCGATCTGCGTCAAGGTTACGCGTAAATCGATCTGTAGAAACCCAGGTGCACTCAGGACAGGAAGCCGCCATCCACATTCAGCGACACACCGGTGGTGTAGCTCGACGCATCGCTGGCCAGGTACAGCACCGCACCGGCCATCTCGCTCGGGTCGGCGACGCGCTTGAGTGGGATCTGCGCCAGGGCCATTTTCAGGATCGCATCGTTTTTCACCAGCGCCGAGGCGAACTTGGTGTCGGTCAGGCCCGGCAGCAGGGCGTTACAGCGGATGCCGAACTCGGCGCATTCCTTGGCAAACACCTTGGTCATGTTGATCACGGCGGCCTTGGTCACCGAGTAGATGCCCTGGAACACCCCCGGCGATATGCCGTTGATCGACGCCACGTTGATGATGCTGCCGCCGCCGTTCTCACGCATCAGCTTGCCGGCTTCCACCGACATGAAGAAGTAGCCGCGAATGTTCACGTCAACGGTCTTCTGGAAGGCGCCGAGGTCGGTGTCCAGTACGTTGCAGAACTGCGGGTTGGTCGCGGCATTGTTGACCAGGATGTCCAGGCGGCCGAACTGCTCGCGAATCCCGGCGAACACCTGGGTGATCTGCTCCATTTCACCGATATGGCAGGCAACCGCCGTGGCCTTGCCGCCGTCGGCGATGATGGCATCCGCCACGTGCTGGCAGCCTTCGAGCTTGCGGCTCGAGACGATCACATGGGCGCCTTGCTGGGCCAGTAACTTGGCGATGGCTTCGCCGATGCCACGGCTGGCGCCGGACACAAAAGCAATCTTGCCGTCGAGGTCGAACAGGTGGGTCTTGGACATTAGCGATTCCTTAGAGGGCTGATTTACCGATGACATTCAGGCTCATCTGCTCCAGCAGCTTGTTCATTTGGATGAACTGCGCAAAGCGTTTGTCCTGGGTCTGGCCGTGGAAGAAGCGGTAGTAGATCTGCTGCACGATGCCGGCCAGGCGGAACAGGCCGTAGGTGTAGTAGAAGTCGAAATTGTCGATCTGGATCCCGGCACGTTCGGCGTAGTAGTCGACGAACTCGCGGCGGGTGAGCATGCCGGGGGCATTGCTCGGCTGGCGGCGCATCAGTTGCACCGGCGCCGGGTCGCCGGCTTCGATCCAGTAGGCGAGGGTGTTGCCCAGGTCCATCAACGGGTCGCCGAGGGTGGTCAGTTCCCAGTCAAGCACGCCGATAATCTGCATCGGGTTGTGCGGGTCGAGGATCACGTTATCGAAGCGGTAGTCGTTGTGCACGATGCTCGACGTAGGGTGGTCGGCGGGCATTTTGTCGTTGAGCCAGGCGCGGACGGCCTCCCATTTGGGGGCATCGGGAGTCAGGGCTTTTTCATAGCGATCGCTCCAGCCTCCGATCTGGCGTGCCACATAACCTTCAGGCTTGCCCAGGTCGGCCAGGCCGCAGGCCCTGTAGTCGACCTGGTGCAGTTCGACGAACTTGTCGATAAAGCTTTTGCACAGTGCCTCGGTCTGGGTCGCGTCCAGGCCCAGCTCGGTCGGCAGGTCGGAGCGCAGGATAATGCCGTTGACCCGTTCCATCACATAGAATTCAGCGCCGATCACCGACGCGTCGGTGCAGTGTACATAGGCCTTGGGGCAGTACGGGAAGCCGTCCTTGAGTTGGTTGAGAATGCGGTATTCGCGGCCCATGTCGTGGGCGGACTTGGCTTTGTGGCCAAAGGGCGGGCGGCGCAGCACGAATTCCTGGCCGGGGTATTCCAGCAGGTAGGTGAGGTTGGATGCGCCACCGGGGAACTGGCTGATCGTGGGGGTGCCGCTCAGGCCCGGGATATGGGCCTTGAGGTAGGGATCGATCAGGTTGGCATCAAGTTCTTCGCCTGGGCGAATCTGGGTCGATTGGTCGTTAAGCGCCATGCTTATCCCTTCTGCTTATTCTAAAGGCGTCGGACTATTTCCTAATCTAATGCGCGCAGCCGCCCAGCGACAAGGTCGGGGCGGCTTAATAGGTTAGCGTGTTGAAGGGTGATCAGCGTGCCTGATTGGTCATTTTACGGGCGGGGGCAAGGCGACCGGCGTGAGCACCGGACGGCCGGCAAAGTACTCCACCAGGTTGTCGGCCACCCGCTGCACGGTGTCGTGGGCGGCTTCCGGTGACAGGCCGGCGACGTGGGAGGTGAGCACGGTATTACTCAGGCGCTTGAGGGCGTCCGGCACCTTGGGTTCATCGTCGAACACGTCCAGCGCGGCGCCACCGATACGGCGTTGCTCAAGGGCGGCGACCAGGTCGTCGGTGACCACCACGCTGCCACGGCCGATATTCACCAGGTAACCGTTCGGGCCGAGGGCGTCCAGGGCGTGGCGGTCGATCAAGTGGCGAGTGCCGGCGCCGCCGGGGGTGGCCAGGATCAGGAAGTCCGAGGCGCGCGCCAGTTCCACGGCGGTGGCGCAGTAGGTGTAGTCCACGTCATCGCGGGGCTGGCGGTTGTGATAGCTCACTTCCATGCCAAAGCCGAGGGCCGCGCGCTTGGCGATCTCGAGGCCCACGGCACCCAGCCCGAGGATGCCCAGTTGCTTGCCGCCCAGGGACGGGCGCATCACCTTGGGCCATTCGTTGCGTCGCACCGCAGCGTCCGTCTGGGGAATGCCGCGCACCAGCGACAGCAGCAGTGCCATGGCGTGGTCGGCCACCGACGGCGCATTCACCCCGGCGCCATTGGTGACGACGATCCCGCGATTGCTCGCTGCCTGCAGGTCCACGTGCTCATAGCCGGCGCCGATCACACAGATGATCTCCAGCAGTGGCAGGGCGGCGATTTCTTCGGCATACAGCCCCAGCGGGCCACGGGTGAGCACGGCCTTGATCTGCCCGCCATGGGTTTTGATGGCCTGGGCGCGCTCGGAGGGCGTGGGTGCCAGAATCACATGAAAGTCATTGCTCTCGATGATCGGCAGGTAATCGTTGATGGTTTCAACCAGGACCAAAACGGTTGCGGGCATGAGGCGGCTCTTCCTAAGGGGCAGGATGGAAGAGAGAGTATGCGACATTTCCCGTGATGGTGGCGTGAGGGGCGTCAAGGCGCGGTGAGAGGGCGATGAATCCATTGCATGGATCCATCGCCCAGGTGAATCACTGATCTTTAGCCAATCCGCGGCATGGGGATCATGGTATCGCGAGGTTTGGGCGCGGCAGAATATTCATTACCGTTGAACGCGAAGGTCTTGGCCTGCTCTGGCTTGGTCTTATCTTTTGCAGCGATTTGATCGTTGCCGTAGGAAGGATCGCTATTGCCCAAATGGCTGGCGTTGAACAGGTTCATGTATAAGGTCATCATGGTTGAATCTCCAGATTTTGTGATAAGGCGTCCTCTGGGTGGGCGGTTGGGGATTTTTCGTTCCTGACTTAAATGAATTGTCGTCAATTGGATTTACCTGCTCCCTACAACCACTATTGGGCATCCACACGTCCCGCCGGCAGCGGTCGTGGTGGTGCGGGTAGGCGAAGGGCTGTCAACTGGCAATAGGAAGTTTCATACAGCCTAAGGGCAATGAGCTGGATTCTGGAATTGAGAGCGTATCGGAACGTCGCGTCCCCGCCAGGGGCGGGGCGCTGGAGGCGTAGGACCTGACTACTGTGTCGTCTGTCGAGCCTTGTTTTGCTCTGCTTGTGCTATTGGCATGAAATTGTACGTTGGAAAGAATTCCGTGGTGTAGACACCCCATGCGGTATTTTCGATTGCGAGGTTGACTTCTGCCAGGCGCGACGCCGGCAGGCGCAGCACGACAACCTGTCCGATGCCCATGGTTATGTTCCAGCTGACGACCTCCACACCGGCAGGCGGGAATACCTTGTGAAACTCCTGCTTGGCCAGTTGTTGTTTCAACTCGCCCAGTGGTCGCGATTGATCGTGTTTAAGAAATACGGTCAACATGACGGTGTCGTCCGGCGTGGCGGCAGCGTTTTTGGCGACAGGTGCTGCTGTGTTTTGTGCAGTCACCACGCCGGGTAACAGGGTCGCGGCCAGTAATACAGGCATTAACAGTTTGCGCATATTCATTATCAGGTACCTTGCTTGTTATTGGACTTTATTAATAAACATGAATGTTCAATCAGTGCGACATGGCTGTTTTCATGGGGCCGGTGTAGGGCGCGTGCACCACATAAATTCGAACGGGCGGGTTAGTGCTGACCATATCGCGCGGCACTTCGCGAGAATAGGTGAACTCGCTGTTGTCGAGTTTCTCGAGCCTTCTGACAATGGACCTGTTCGGCCCGACGTCAGGCACCAGGATGTGGGTCTTTTTGTCGCCGGTGACCAGGAAATAACCTCCGCCACCATCGGCGTATTTCGAGCGGCCTGTATCGGTGTAGAAGAACTCATAGCGATTGCGCTGCGGGTCCCACATCGATAGGCCTACCACACCGGGGTAACTGGCCTTGACGTCCTTGTCCGGCTCGCCTTCGATATAGACTTTGGTGGTCAGCCATTGAGGTGAAGAGGCCAGTGCAAAAACGTCCGGTTCAAGTGCCGCGGGTTTGGCGTAACTTTCGGACGAATTGAAGAGCCCCGTGATTAATAAACCGGCAAAAACAATAGTGAGTCTGCGCATTTTCGAATCCTTGTGGTTTTATATAAGTGTGCTGTTTTTCGGATGTTGCGGGGTGATGTTAGTTTGCAGTTTGGCGGTTGCTCAATGGCAATGTAAGGTTGTGTAACAATTGCACGGGTGTTGTGGTTAGAATTTAATTTAAATGCAATCGAAGTCCGATTTTGCTGTAGGTAACTTCTCTAAAAAGTAATGATCAGAAACTTGGCCGAACTCATTAATGCAACTTGGCCGTCGTTCGAGAAACCAGTGACAACTCCCCCGAAACCACTGCCCAGGGCCGCGTTTGAGCGTCTGCACCGCATAACCGTTCCTCAGCTAAGTCTTTGCTTATTCAAGAGAATCCCGGACAATCGCGCCCCTTCTATGGTTGGGGCGCTGCCTGTCAGGTTTTTCTGACTCGTCCCGGCCGTGTAAATGCGGAGATCCGACCGGATGAATGATCAGGCCAATAGCGTCGACGAACGCTATGCAACGACACCTGCAACCCTCACAAGCTGGAGCCGACAGGACACCACCTGGATGCTTGGCCTGTTCGGCACCGCCATTGGCGCCGGTACCTTGTTCCTGCCGATCAATGCGGGCCTGGGCGGCTTCTGGCCGCTGGTGATCCTGGCGGTGCTGGCGTTTCCGATGACGTTCTTTGCCCACCGTGGCCTGACGCGTTTCGTACTCTCCGGTCGTGCGGGCTCCGACATTACCGATGTGGTCGAAGAGCATTTCGGCATCAGGGCCGGTGCGTTGATCACGCTGCTGTACTTTTTCGCGATTTTCCCGATCCTGTTGATCTACAGCGTGGCCCTGACCAACACGGTCAGCAGCTTCATGGAGCACCAGTTGCACATCATGCCGCCACCACGGGTACTGCTGGCGTTTGTGCTGATCCTCGGTCTGCTGGCGGTGGTGCGTTGCGGTGAACAGGTGATCGTCAAGGCCATGAGCATGATGGTGTACCCGTTTATCGTCGCCTTGCTGTTCCTCGCGGTGTACCTGATCCCGCATTGGAACGGTGGCATCCTCCGCACTGCGAGTGAGATCCCGGCGCCTTCGGCCCTGCTCAATACCCTGTGGCTGGCGATTCCGGTGATGGTGTTCTCGTTCAACCATTCGCCGATCATCTCGGCGTTTGCGGTCGACCAGAAGCGCCAGTACGGCGAACACGCCGATGAGCGCAGTTCGCAGATCCTGTCCCGCGCGCACCTGTTGATGGTGGTGATGGTGCTGTTCTTCGTGTTCAGCTGCGTGCTGACCCTGTCGCCGGCGCAGTTGGGTGAGGCGAAAGCGCAGAACCTGTCGATCCTGTCGTACCTGGCCAACCACTTCAATAACCCGACCATCGCGTTTGCCGCGCCGTTGATCGCGTTCGTGGCGATTGCCAAGTCGTTCCTGGGCCACTACATCGGCGCCAGCGAAGGCCTCAAGGGCCTGGTGCTCAAAAGCGGTCGCCGCCCGGCCGCCAAGACCCTGGACCGCATGACCGCCGCCTTCATGCTGGTGGTGTGCTGGATCGTTGCCACGCTGAACCCCAGCATCCTCGGCATGATCGAGACCCTGGGCGGGCCGATCATTGCCTCGATCCTGTTCCTGATGCCGATGTACGCGATCCGCAAGGTGCCGGCCATGGCCAAGTACCGTGGGCAGGCGTCCAACGTGTTTGTCACGGCGGTGGGCCTGGTGGCGATTACCGCATTGATTTACTCGTTGTTGTCCTGACCTCAGGGCTCACGCAGACAGGCCGATTCGCGCACATCGCGAATCGGCTTTTTTTTGCCTGCGCAAAAGCTGACGCGGCTCAACCGCCTGCAGGCAATGAGGGCTAAGCTTACGCACGCTTTTTGCCAGGATGGGTTGGGCCGATTGAAGACTGAAACCGATGCACCCGTTGCCGTACCGTCGAACCGCAGCCAAGACCTGCTGGCCGGCTTATCCATTGCCGGTTTGCTGCTGCCGGAGGCAGTGGCCTATTCCAGTATTGCCGCACTGCCGCCCCAGGCCGGGGTGATCGCATTGTTTGCCGGGCTGGTGTGCTACGGCCTGTTCGGCACCAGCCGCTTTGCGATTGTCTCGGCCACCTCGTCGTCGGCAGCGGTGTTAGCGGCAGCCACGGCGAGCATGGCGGGGGATGACCCGGCACTGAGGCTTTCCCTGGCCTTCGGGCTGGTGTTGCTTACCGGGGTGTTTTTCCTGCTGGCCGGCCTGTTCAAGCTTGGCGGCGTCACCTCGTTTATCGCCAAGCCGGTGTTGCGTGGCTTTGCCTTCGGCCTGGCGCTGACCATCATCCTCAAGCAATTGGCCAGTGTGGTGGGCGTGCACCTGACCGATAACAACCTGATCCGTTTTCTGCCGCAGTTGCTGGAGCAGCTACCGCGCTGGAACTGGCCTGCGGCAATGGTGGCGGCGCTGGCGTTGCTGGTGTTGTGGCTGTGCGCACGCGTCCCGCGTCTGCCCGGTGGCTTGGTGGTCGCGGTGCTCGGCATCGCTGCCGGGCAGTACCTGGACCTGCAGGCCTATGGCGTGGCGCAGATCGGCATGATCGACCTGCGCCTGGAGCTGGGGCATTTGCCGGTATTGCCGTTTGCCGACTGGCTGCGCCTCGGGGAATTGGCGTTTGCGCTAGTGATGATCCTTTATGCAGAGTCCTACGGCTCTATCAGTTCGTTTGCGCTCAAGCATGGCGACCGCGTGTCCTCCAACCGTGACTTGCTGGCGCTGGGTGTGGCCAACCTGGTCTCCGGGCTGTTCCACGGCATGCCGGCGGGTGCCGGGTATTCGGCGACCTCGGCCAATGAGGCGGCCGGCGCCTATTCGCGCCTGGCGGGGATTGTCGCGGCGCTGGTGATATTGCTGATTGTGCTGACGGTGCTGCCCTATGTGGCACTCACGCCGGAGCCGGTGCTGGCGGCTGTGGTCATCTATGCCCTGGGTCGAGGCTTGAGCGTGCAGCCGCTGGGGCGTTATTTCCTGTGGCGGCGCGATCGCGTGCTGGTGATCTGTGCGGTGGCGGCAGTGCTGGTGCTCGGCGTGCTGGATGGCTTGCTGCTCGCGGTCGCGATCAGTGTGATGCTGATGCTGCGCCAGATGTCGTCAGCTGACATTCAAGTGTTGGGCCGCCTGGGTGACAGCCATGACTTTGTCGACCGTCAGCACCATGTCGATGCCCTGGCCGTGCCGGGGGTATTGATCGTACGGCCCAGCGAGGCGCTGTTTTTTGCGAATGCCGAGCGCATCCTTGGCGCGGCCTTGCGCCTGATGCGTCAGTCGCCGGTCGAGGCGGTGGTGTTGAGCCTGGAAGAATCGCCGGACCTCGACGGCACCAGCATCGAAGCGCTGGCGGCGTTTTTTGCCCAGGTACACGGGGAGGGCAAGCGCCTGGTGCTCGCTCGCGTGCGGCATGACGCCCGCGAGGTGTTGCAGGGGTTGCCTGAAGCATTGGCGCCCTATGTGCTGCTCAGTGGCTTGAGCGTCGATGGCGCGGTGCAGTTGGCGCTTGAAGTGGGCAAAGCGTAACGCTTGGGGCTTGCCCCCGATAGCGGTGGGTCAGTGACAGATGCATCAACTGAATGTGTTTGTATTCCAGGCATAAAAAACGCCGCGTACCTTGCGATACGCGGCGTCTTTCACATCAACACACGGTTAAGCTTGAATCACCGGGATGTTGGCGCTTGCTGCGATTTTGCGGAACTCGGCGATCTGGTCGAAGTTCAGGTAGCGGTAGACGTCACTGGCCATGGTGTCCAGTTTCGCTGCGTAGCCCATGTACTCTTCAACGGTCGGCAGGCGACCCAGGGTGGAGGCGACTGCCGCCAGCTCAGCCGAAGCCAGGTAGACGTTCGCGCCATCACCCAGACGGTTCGGGAAGTTACGGGTCGAGGTCGATACAACGGTCGAGTTCGGCTCTACGCGTGCCTGGTTACCCATGCACAGCGAGCAGCCCGGCATTTCCATGCGCGCGCCAGCCTTGCCGTAGATGCCGTAGTAGCCTTCTTCGGTCAACTGGTGAGCGTCCATCTTGGTCGGCGGCGACAGCCACAGACGGGTTGGCAGCTGACCCTTGACCTGCTCCAGCAGCTTACCGGCAGCGCGGAAGTGACCGATGTTGGTCATGCACGAACCGATGAACACTTCGTCGATCTTCTCGCCGGCAACGCTGGACAACAGACGGGCATCGTCCGGGTCGTTCGGTGCGCAGAGGATCGGCTCGTTGATTTCGGCCAGGTCGATCTCGATGACTTCGGCGTATTCCGCGTCGGCATCGGCTTCCATCAGTTCCGGGTTGGCAACCCAGGCTTCCATCGCTTGGGCACGACGTTCCAGGGTACGTGCATCGCCGTAGCCTTCGCCGATCATCCAGCGCAGCAGGGTGATGTTGGAGTTCAGGTACTCGGTGACGGATTCTTTCGACAGCTTGATGGTGCAACCGGCAGCCGAACGTTCGGCCGAGGCGTCGGACAGCTCGAAAGCCTGCTCCAGCGTCAGGTCGTTCAGGCCTTCGATTTCCAGGATGCGGCCGGAGAAGGCGTTTTTCTTGCCTTTCTTCTCTACGGTCAGCAGGCCGGACTGGATCGCGTAGTAAGGAATGGCATGAACCAGGTCACGCAGGGTGATGCCAGGTTTCATTTTGCCTTTGAAGCGCACCAGGATCGATTCCGGCATGTCCAGAGGCATAACGCCAGTGGCTGCGGCGAACGCGACCAGGCCGGAGCCGGCCGGGAACGAGATGCCCATCGGGAAACGGGTGTGGGAGTCACCACCGGTGCCGACGGTATCCGGCAGCAGCATGCGGTTCAGCCAGCTGTGGATGATGCCGTCGCCTGGACGCAGCGATACACCGCCACGGGTCATGATGAAGTCAGGCAGGGTGTGGTGGGTGGTCACGTCGATCGGCTTTGGATACGCCGCGGTGTGGCAGAAGGACTGCATCACCAGGTCGGTCGAGAAGCCCAGGCACGCCAGGTCTTTCAGTTCGTCACGGGTCATCGGACCGGTGGTGTCCTGGGAACCCACGGTGGTCATCTTCGGTTCGCAGTAAGTACCTGGGCGAACGCCTTTGCCTTCCGGCAGGCCGCAGGCCTTGCCGACCATTTTCTGGGCCAGGGTGAAACCCTTGCCAGTGTCGACTGGTGCTTCAGGCAGCTTGAACAGGTCGGTAGGGCCCAGGCCCAGCTCGGCGCGAGCCTTGTCGGTCAGGCCACGGCCGATGATCAGCGGGATACGGCCGCCGGCGCGAACTTCGTCCAACAGGACCGGGGTCTTCATTTCGAAGGTGGTCAGGACTTCGTCGGTGCCGTGTTTGCAGACTTTGCCAGCATGAGGGTACAGGTCGATCACGTCGCCCATGTTCATGTTGGTCACGTCGAATTCGATTGGCAGTGCGCCGGCATCTTCCATGGTGTTGTAGAAGATTGGCGCGATCTTGCTGCCGAAGCAGAAGCCGCCGGCGCGCTTGTTCGGCACGTAAGGAACGTCGTCGCCGAAGAACCACAGTACCGAGTTGGTCGCGGATTTACGCGAAGAGCCGGTACCGACCACGTCACCGACGTAGGCGATCGGGAAGCCCTGGCCGCGCATTTCTTCGATCTGCTTCATCGGGCCGGTCTTGCCTTGCTCGTCCGGCACGATGCCTTCGCGGGCCATTTTCAGCATGGCCAGGGCGTGCAGCGGGATGTCAGGGCGGGACCAGGCGTCCGGGGCAGGGGACAGGTCATCGGTGTTGGTTTCGCCGGTAACCTTGAACACGCGCAGGCTGATCTTGTCGGCCAGGGTCGGGCGGTTGCGGAACCACTCGCCGTCAGCCCAGGACTGGATCACGCCTTTGGCGTGTTCGTTGCCGTTGCGGGCTTTTTCGGCGACGTCGTGGAACGCATCGAACATCAGCAGGGTGTGCTTGAGTTGGGCGGCCGCGACAGGCGCCAGTTCGGCGTCGTCCAGCAGCTCGACCAAAGTCACGATGTTATAGCCGCCCTGCATGGTGCCGAGCAGTTCAACAGCGCGTTTCTTGTCGATCAGGGGGGAAGTGGCTTCGCCCTTGGCCAGGGCAGACAGGAAACCGGCCTTGACGTAGGCAGCTTCGTCAACGCCTGGTGGAATGCGGTTGGTGATCAGGTCAACGAGGAATTCTTCTTCGCCAGCCGGAGGATTTTTCAGCAGCTCGACCAGGCCTGCGGTTTGTTCGGCGTTAAGCGGCTGGGGAACGATACCCAGTGCTGCACGCTCTTCGATATGTTTGCGGTAGGCTTCAAGCACAGTTATTACCCTCATCAGTGGTCCCACGGGACGCTCATCCAGAAATGAACGGCACGCATGCGCTCGGGGGCTTTTTGGGCCGCAAAGCCAGCGCTGCCGGCATTCCTTACAGAAGCTGCTTTCAAAGTTTTACGCCTGCAGAACGGAGCTGATGAGGGTTGGCGCGGGTTCTGACCTGGCGGGTCGAACCTGCGCCAACACCGTTCTGAAGGAACGACTGTGCTCGTGACGCTTTGAAAACAGCTTCCAGCGGATTATTGGCGCCTTACAAGGCCGGATGATTCTACGGCAAAAAAAATCTAAAGGTAAGTTACCTCGCCAAGTTTGCTGGGTGATCAACCTTAGACAAAGGGCTAACATGGCGCACTGTTTCGCTGATTTGTGTGTTGCTGCCCATGTCCAACCAAGCCATCAAGACCCCCTGCGTCGGCCTCTGCTCAACGGTTTACGGCGATCTCGTGTGCCGCGGCTGCAAGCGCTTCCACCACGAAGTGATTCAGTGGAATGGCTATAACGAAGAGGAAAAGCGCGCGGTATGGCTGCGGCTGGAGCAACTGCTGGTGCAGGTGATGGCCGGCAAGCTCGAGATTTTCGACCCCAAGACCCTGCGCGCTCAGCTGGAGCAGCGCAAGATCCGTTTCGTGCCGCACCAGTCCGAGTACTGCTGGGCGTACCAGTTGATTGCCCGGGGGGCGCGGGTGATCAATAGCCTCGAGGCGTACGGCATGGTGCTGTTGCCGGAGTTCCGTGACTGGGCCTTGCCGGAACTGCGCGATGCCATCGACCGCGAGTTCTTTATCCTGTCCGAGGCCCACTACCAGCGCTATATCGCGCCGGGGTTTCTGAAAGATGCACTGGCTGACTGACAACATGAATCCAAATGTGGGAGGGGGCTTGCCCCCGATGGCGGTGCGTCAGCTACAGATTAGCTGACTGATACACCGCTATCGGGGGCAAGCCCCCTCCCACATTGGATCTCGGTTGTCTGGGGGATCGGCGTCAGGCCTTGGTCGCCAGTTCTTGCAGGTGGTCCATCAATGTCTGCGGCTTGAGCACCAGCACATCGCTTTCCACCGCATCCAGTATCACCTCCGCCGTATTGCCGATCAGCGCCCCGGAAATCCCGGTGCGCGCAACGGTGCCGATGATGGTCACGGCTGCCTGCCATTTACGGGCTGTGAAAGGAATCAACACATCCGCCGGGCCTTCCTCAATATGCAGGTGCGCGTCATCCACGTCGAATTCAGCCTGGAACGCCTTGCACTGCTCCCGATAACGCTCTGCGATGGTTTCCTTGAGCTGGAACGTCGGGTCCGCCGCCGACAACATCGGCGATGGGTGGGCGCTGATCACGTGCAACTGCGCCTTGGCCAGGCTGGCAATATCAAAGCCGTGGTCAATGATTGAGTTGTGCAGCGAGCGGTGCTCGCCATCGGTATTGCCCACATCAATCGCCGCCAGAATCACTCTCTCCGCCCAAGGCGTGGACGTCTTGACCAGCAACACCGGCGTCGGGCAGAAGCGCAACAGCTTCCAGTCCGCCGGCGTCAGCAGCGCTTTTTTCAGCGGGCTGTCGGGAAAATGCTGCTTGATCACCAGCCCGCAGCCTTCGGCCTGCTGCACGTCGATAATGGTGTCATGCAGGCTGTCGTTCCACGCTTGCTCGGTGGTCACGCTGTAACCGTCCTCCTGCAAGCCTGACTTGAGCAGGCTCAACAGCGCCGAATGCTCATGTTTCTTGTCGCAGACCAGCAAGTGCAGATGCGCGCCGGTAACCCCGGCGATCAGTTTGGCGCGCTTGAGGGCCAGGCTTTCCGAATGTTCGGGCTCAATGACCACCAGGATGCTGCGAATGGCTTGCATGATCGGATCTCCAAAAAGGTGGACGTGGAATAACTATAGTTGCTGCTCGCCAGACGTCATGTTGATGCACATCAAGGCCGGTGGCTGGTGGTCTGCGGCGCGGTCGGTATAATCGGCGGCCTTTTGTGACCCTTTGCCCGTGAGCCCGATGAACCTGCCCGAAATCCACGAATTCCTCGGTTGCCCCACCCCCGATGCCTGGGTGCAGGCCGCATTGGCCGATCAGGACACCCTGTTGATCGACCACAAGAACTGCGAATTCAAAGCGGCCAGCACCGCCCTGAGCCTGATCGCCAAGTACCACGGCCACGTTGACCTGATCAATATGATGTCGCGCCTGGCCCGGGAAGAACTGGTGCACCACGAGCAGGTCATGCGCCTGATGAAAAAGCGCAAGGTCGAATTGCGCCAGCTCCATGCCGGGCGCTATGCCTCCGGTTTGCGCAAGGTGGTGCGCAGCCATGAGCCGGTCAAGCTGGTCGATACCCTGGTGGTCGGCGCCTTTATCGAAGCACGCAGTTGCGAGCGTTTCGAAGCACTGGTGCCGCATTTGGACGAAGAACTCGGCAAGTTCTACTTCGGCCTGCTGAAAAGCGAGGCGCGGCACTTCCAGGGTTACCTGAAGCTGGCCTACCAGTACGGCGACGCCAAGGACATCGCCCAGGTGATCGAGCGGGTGAGGGCGGCCGAGCAGGAACTGATCGAATCACCCGACATCGAGTTCCGCTTTCACAGTGGCGTGCCAGCCTGAGGCCACGGCCACGCCGATCAATGCGGTGATCCCGGTCAGTAGCAGGATCACCGTTTGCATCCCCAGCGGCGCTGCCAGCAGCGCAATCAACAAGCCCGCCAAGGGCTGGGCCAGGTTGTTGAGCAAGGTGATCACGCCCACGGTCTTGCCGAAGTCCTGCACGGGAATGACCCGCTGACGGGTGCTGCGCAGGTAAACGTTGAACATCTTGTCGAAGCCGGTGACCAGCAGGAAGCCCAGGGTGTACGCCCACAGGTTGGGACTGACCGCCATGATCAACGCGCCGGCGCCGATCATCGAATAAGACAGCCCGCCCAGCACTTTCAAAGGCAAGGTGGCGCGCGCCAGGTAAAACAGAATCGCGATGGTCACCGCCGCGCCGGCCGCCTGCAGCAAGGCATAGGTGTCCTTGTTGGCGGCGTAAAGGCCGGTGACCATGGCGGCGGAGGTGGCCAGCGTCACACCGATGATCAGGTTCACACCGACCGCCAGGGTAATGATCCGCTTCAGCTCCGCCAGGTTACGGATATGCCCGAATGCGATACGCAGCGGTTGCAGCCAGATATCCCGATGCTGCTGATGGGTTTCCAGGCTTGCCGTGGTTTTACGCTGCCAGGCCAGCATGGCCAGGTCCGCGAGCACAAACAGCCCGGCAATCCCCAGCACCACCCAATGCCAGGCCCACACCTCCAGCATCAGCGCGGCCACCAGCGGCCCCAGCACCAGGCCGCTCTGGTCGGCGATCTGCGAGTAGGAGAGGGTCTTGGCATAGCTGTACTGCTGGAAGACATGCGGCATCAACACTTCGCGAGCCATGATGCCCTGGGTCGTCAGCACCCCGCACAACGCCGACAGCAGCACCAGCCAGTAGATACCGTCGAACATCCCATACAATGCCACCGCCACTACACAGGCCAATGCCCGGTAAACCTGGCTGATATGCAGGATACGCACGGGAGAGAACTTGTCGCACAACGCCCCGCACACCGGAAACGCGAGATAGCGCGGCAGTGACTCGACGAAAAACGCCAGCCCCGCCCAGGACGCACTGTGGGTGGTCTGAAACACGATCAGCGGCACGATAAACAGCAGAATCTGGTCCGCCAGGCGAGACAGGAACAGTGAAACGAAGAACGCCAGGTAATCCTTGCGCATACAACTCCCTGTGAATGGCGTTAAAGATTGCGGGCTATTTGTTAAAAACTCTTAAAAGCATGAAGCTTCGGTGGCGCCAGCTGGCCAGTTGCTTTAGTTGCCCAGCTTGCCACCTATAATGCCCGCTCTTCAATCCGCGTCTGCACACTGAGAACTTATGGAAAACCTGGGTCTGGGCAAGGTCCTGCTCGTTGAGGACGACGAGAAACTGGCAGGGCTGATCGCGCATTTTCTGTCACAGCATGGTTTTGAGGTGCGCGTGGTGCACCGCGGCGACGAAGCCCTGGCGGCATTCCTCGACTTCAAACCCAAGATCGTCGTGCTCGACCTGATGCTGCCGGGCCAGAGCGGCCTGCATGTGTGCCGCGAGATCCGCACGGTGTCCGACACACCCATTGTGATCCTCACCGCCAAGGAAGACGACCTCGACCACATCCTCGGCCTGGAGTCGGGTGCCGACGACTATGTGATCAAACCGATCAAACCGCCGGTACTGCTGGCACGCCTGCGCGCCCTGCAACGTCGCCAGGCGCCGGAGCCGACGGTACGCGGCGCCCTCGCGTTCGGCCGGTTGGCGATTGACCGCAGTTGCCGGGTGGTCAGCCTGGGCGACGAGCAGATCGACCTCACCACCATGGAGTTCGAACTGCTGTGGTTGCTGGCCAGCAGCGCGGGCAAGATCCTTTCCCGCGACGACATCCTCAATCGCATGCGCGGCATCGCCTTCGACGGCCTTAACCGCAGCGTCGACGTGTACATCAGCAAGTTGCGCGGCAAGCTCAACGACAACCCCCGTGAGCCGGTGTGCATCAAGACCATCTGGGGCAAGGGCTATCTGTTCAATCCGTTTGCGTGGGAGGTCTAGATGCTGCGCCTGTTTCTACGCCTGTATGTGATTCTGGCGATCGGCCTGGCAGGGGCGATCTGGCTAGTCAACTACACCTTCGACGAGCTGCTCCCCGAAGCCAACGAAACCTATAACCGCGAAGCCCTGCGTGGCCCGGCGTATGGGTTGGTGGAGCAATTGCGTGCGCTGCGCGGGGATGAGCGCCAGGCCCGGCTGGCCGAGCTGCAGCCCCATTACGGGCTGCGCCTGAAGCTGGTGCAGAAGGACTCCCAGGCCCTGACCGAGCGCGAACAAACGCTGTTGGACCAGGGGCTGCTGGTGGTGCGCGGCGACTTCATGGAGTTTCTGGCGGCCATCGACGGTGGCCCGCAACTGCTGGAAATCAAGCTGCCGGAAGAGCCCAAGTGGTTATACCTGTGGGCCTATGGTTTTCTCGGGGTGTGCCTGGCCATCGTGCTGTATTTCTGGGTGCGCCCGCACTGGCGCGACCTAGAGCACATCCGCCTGGCCGCGCAACGCTTCGGCGACAACGACCTCGGCTCGCGCATCCTGCTGCCGCGCAGCTCCACCGTGCGTGCACTGGCCGGGCACTTTAATCACATGGCCGAGCGCATCGAAAGCCTGATCGCCAACCAGCGCGAACTCACCAACGCTGTGTCCCACGAACTGCGCACGCCGATTGCGCGGTTATCGTTCGAACTCGACCAACTCAAGCAACAGGCCGACCCGCGCCAGCGGGGCGAATTGATCGCCGACATGTACGCCGACCTGGGCGAGCTGGAAGAGATGGTTTCCGAACTGCTCACCTACGCCAGCCTCGAGCGCGGCGCCACCCAGGTCACCCGCGAACGCATCGAGGCCCACAGCTGGCTCGACAGCGTGATCGGCAGCGTTGCGCTGGAGGCGGAGGCCGCCGGTATCCAGCTGTCGTTGCGCACCTGCGAGGTCGACTTTATCCAGATCGAGCCGCGCTTCATGGCCCGCGCCTTGATCAACCTGCTGCGCAATGCCATTCGTTATGCCGAGCGTCGGGTCGAGGTGTCGCTGGTCAAGTTCGGCGAGGGCTACGAAGTGCGCGTGTGTGACGACGGCCCCGGCGTGCCCGAGGAAGGCCGGGCCAGGATCTTCCAGCCCTTCACGCGCCTGGATGCCAGCCGCGATCGCCGCACCGGCGGTTTCGGCCTCGGCCTGGCGCTGGTGCAGCGGGTGTCGCAGTGGCATGGCGGGCAGGTGCAAGTGATGGATTCGGAGTGGGGCGGGGCGTCGTTTCGCATGACGTGGGCGTATGCCGAGTAATTGGTTTGCATAAGGTGGCGGTTAACGCTGGGAGGGGCTGAGGCATTCGACAGCTTTGTGGCGAAACGGCCAAAGACTGTTAACGGCTCAACCCCAGGCGTTCATGCCACTGTGCGATGGATTCTTCGGGGTATTCATCAAACTGCAGGTCGCCTTTGCGCACGCTGACTTCGACCCACGGCGCCTTCGAGCCCAGCATCAGGTGCGTATGCTCGGGCGGCACCGGCAACGGCGTGTCGATGGCCGAGGCAAACGGGTGGATCAGCTCCGGCCACTCCGGGCTGAACAGCCATAGCGCACTGCCGCACTGCGAACAGAAATGCCGCTGCGCGCTACTCACATGCGCACGGCTGGCGCCCTCCGGCTTGAGCCGGGCGTGGTAGATCGAAATCTGTTTGCGCCCGCGCACCCGCAAGCTATTGGCATCCCCGGCCAGGTTGATCGCATAACCGCCGCCGCCCTGGGTCTTGCGGCAGATCGAGCAATAGCAACGCTGGTAAGGGTAGGGGTGGGCACTGGTGAGGCTGAACGTCACGGCGCCGCAGTGGCAGGATCCTTCAAGCTGCATGGGAGGTTTCCTCTGGCTAGGTGACTTCTGAGCTTAGGTGCTTTCCGGCATCAGCGTGGCAATCAATGCCCGGATCGTGCCGGGCAACGCTTCCAACTCGCGAACCAGAATACTGCGCTCGCGAATCGCCCACGGCTCGTCCAGCGTCACCGCCACCAGTTGCATGGTGCGGCTGTGCCGTACGGCAGCGGACTCGGGGATGATGCCGATGCCCACGCCCGCTTCGACCATCCGGCAAATCGCCTCGAAGCTCGATACCTGGATACGCAGCGACAAATGCTTGCCCAGCCGCTCGACGTGTTCACGCAGGAAACTGAGCAAGGTGCTGCCTTCATGCAGGCCGATATGCTGATAGGCCAGGGTCTGTTCCAGCGTGACCGAGGCCTGATCGGCCAAGGCGTGACCGACGGGCACCATCAGCACCAGTTTGTCGGTGCTGAAGTGCAGCACCTGCAAACCCGCCGCCTCCACGGGGCCGGCGATGATGCCCATGTCGCTGGTGCCATCCAGCACGCCGCGCACGATATCGCGGGATAAGCGCTCCTGCAGGTCGACGGTCACGCCAGGGCGCTGGGACAGGAAGCCCGCCAGCACTTCCGGGAGGAACTCGGTGACCGCCGTGGTGTTGGCGAAGATGCGGATATGCCCGGCGGAATCTGCGCCGTATTGGGTGAACTCACTCTTGAGGTAATCCACCTGGCGCATGATCAACCGTGCATGGTGCAGCAACCGTTCGCCCGCCGGGGTGACCTCTACGCCACGGCTGTCGCGGTACAGCAGGCGTGTGTCGAGCTGGCCTTCCAGTGCCTTGATCCGCGCACTCGCAGCGGCCGGCGAGAGGAACGCGCGTTTGGCGCCCTGGGTCAGGCTGGGGGATTCGGCGATATGGATAAACAGGCGCAGGTCGGCCAAGTCGAAGTGCATGCAAAACTCCCGTATGAATGAACCCGGTAGATACCGTCCTATCCAACACCGCCCAAATCCCCGTAGATACTGTCTTATCCAACACCGCGCAATCCCCGTAGCAGCTGCCGAGCGCAAGCGAGGCTGCGTAGGCCGCGACTCGGTCCTGAATCGACAGCGCGCCCGACGCAGCCTCGCCCGGGGCTCGACAGCTGCTACGCGCCATCTCACCCGTAGCAGCTGCCGAGCGCAAGCAAGGCTGCGTTGGGCGCACCGCCGACATCACTGACCATCCATGTTCTCGCGGCGATTCACCGTGATGCTGGGTGTTTGTGAGGACCTCACGCAGCCTCGCCAGGGCTCGACAGCTGCGCGCCATCTCACGCTCCCGTAGCAGCTGCCGAGCGCAAGCGAGGCTGCGTTGGGCACACCGCCGATGTCACTGACCATCCATGTTCTCGCGGCGATTCACCGTGATGCTGGGTGTTTGTGAGGACCTCACGCAGCCTCGCCAAGGCTCGACAGCTGCGCCATCTCACGCTCCCGTAGCAGCTGCCGAGCGCAAGCGAGGCTGCGTTGGGCACATCGCCGACATCACTGACCATCCACGTTCTCGCGGCGATTCACCGTGATGCTGGGTATTTGTGAGGACCTCACGCAGCCTCGCCAGGGCTCGACAGCTGCGGATCTGGGCCGCGCGGGTGTTATGTCGGGAAAAGAGCGTTCAGCATAACCGAACGCTGGTTTATTGAAATGCAAATTCTCAGAACGGGCCGGCGCTTGCATGATCCGGGGCAGACACTCACTGCCCGAGGACCTGCACCTGATGAGCGCGACTGATTGGATCGGCCGAAGCGAGACCGCCCACGACCACCTGAGCCATAACCTGCTCAAACGCATTGCCGCCACCTTTGGCGAAGCCGTTCCCGAGCAGGGTGCGAACCTGCCGCCGCTGTGGCAGTGGTGCTTCTTCCAGGACCCGCTGCCGGAAAGCGCCCTGGGCGGCGACGGCCACCCGGCCCGTGGTGGGTTCCTGCCGCCGGCGGATAACCGCAACCGCATGTGGGCCGGTGGGCGTATCGAGTTTCTGCACCCGCTGCGTGCCGGCGAAGCGGCGACCCGCGTGTCGACCATTACCCAGGTCGAAGAAAAGACCGGCCGCAGCGGCTCACTGCTGTTTGTCACCGTGCGCCACGACTATGCCCAGGACGGTCGCCTGGCGATCCGTGAAGAACAGGACATCGTCTACCGCGAGCCCACGCCGCCCAAGCAGGGCAGCGGCGAGGCCCTCGCCCAGGGCGAGTGGTCCGAGGCGATCGAGCCCACGCCGACCCTGCTGTTTCGCTACAGCGCCGTGACCTTCAACGGTCACCGCATTCACTACGACTACCCCTATGTCACCGGCACCGAAGGCTACGCCGGGCTGGTGGTGCATGGCCCGCTGATCGCGACCTTGAGCCTGCGCGCGTTTTGCCGCGCCCATCCCGAAGCCAACGTGCGTCGTTTTGCTTATCGCGGCGTGCGCCCGTTGATTGCGCCGCAGCCGTTTGCAGTGGGCGGGCGCATCCGCGAAACCGGGGTGGCGGCGTTGTGGGCCGGGAATGCCGACGGCCTGGCGCAAACCGCTGAAGTGCATTTCGAATAATCCAAGAACAACAGGCGGAGAGCCGTTAGATGAACCCGAATGACAACGAAGAACTCAATGCCATCCGCGACGGCGTGCGCGCCTTGTGCGCCGAATTCGATGCGGCCTACTGGCGCAGGGTCGACGAGGAAAAAGGCTTCCCCGAAGCCTTCGTCAAGGCGTTGACCGAGGCCGGCTGGCTGTCGGCCATGATCCCCGAAGAGTACGGCGGCTCCGGCCTGGGCCTGGCCGAAGCCTCGGTGATCCTTGAGGAGGTCAACCGTTGCGGGGGCAACTCCGGCACCGTGCACGGCCAGATGTACAACATGTTTACCCTGTTGCGACACGGCAGCGAGGCGCAAAAACGCTTCTACCTGCCCAAGCTCGCCAGCGGCGAATTGCGCCTGCAATCCATGGCCGTCACCGAGCCCACCACCGGTACCGACACCACCAAGATCAAGACCACCGCGATCAAGCGTGGCGACAACTACGTGATCAACGGCCAGAAAGTCTGGATCTCGCGGGTGCAGCATTCCGACCTGATGATCCTGTTGGCGCGCACCACGCCATTGGCCGAGGTGAAGAAAAAGTCCGAAGGCATGTCGATCTTTTTGGTCGACCTGCGCGAGGCCATCGGCAACGGCCTGACCGTGCAACCCATCGCGAACATGGTCAACCACGAGACTAACGAGTTGTTCTTCGACAACCTTGAGCTACCCGCAGACAGCCTGATCGGCGAGGAGGGCAAGGGCTTCAGATACATCCTCGACGGCCTCAACGCCGAACGCACCCTGATCGCCGCCGAATGCATCGGCGACGGCCGCTGGTTTATCGAAAAGGCCAGCGCCTACGCCCGCGACCGCGTGGTGTTCGGCCGGCCCATCGGGCAGAACCAGGGCGTGCAGTTTCCGATTGCCGAAGCCCATATCGAGATCGAAGCGGCCGACCTGATGCGCTGGCGCGCCTGCAAGGAATACGACAGCGGTGTGAATGCCGGCGCCAGCGCGAACATGGCCAAGTACCTGGCAGCCAAGGCGTCCTGGGAAGCGGCCAATGCCTGCCTGCAAACCCACGGCGGCTTTGGCTTTGCCTGCGAGTACGACGTGGAGCGCAAATTCCGCGAGACGCGCCTGTACCAGGTGGCGCCGATCTCGACCAACCTGATCCTGTCCTACGTGGCCGAGCACCTGCTCGAACTGCCACGCAGCTTCTGAGGACCTGCGCATGAGCCATACCCAAGCCCTGTGTCGGTTCCTGGCCGAGATGACCTACGAGCAATTGCCCGAGCCCGTGCTGGCGCGCACCGAAGACCTGTTCCTGGATTGGCTGGCGTCCGCGTTGGCCAGCCAGGGCGCGCACCCGATCCCGTTGTTTGAACGCTATGCGCAAAAGATGGGGCCGAGCAGCGGCCCGGCGCAGGTGATCGTCAATGGCAGCGGCAGCAGCGCGTATTTCGCCGCGCTGGTCAACGGCGCCGCGTCCCATCTGGTGGAGCAGGATGACCTGCACAACAGCTCCGTGCTGCACCCGGCCACCGTGGTGTTTCCCGCCGCCTTGGCCGCCGCGCAAGACCTCGGTAAATCCGGCCGCGACGTGTTGCTGGCCTCGGTGGCCGGTTATGAAGCCGGGATCCGCATCGGCGAATTCATGGGCCGTTCCCACTACCGCATCTTCCACACCACGGCCACGGTGGGCACCCTGGCGGCAGCAGTGGCGGTGGGTAAATTGCTGGATTTCAATGAGGAACAGTTCATCAATCTGCTCGGCAGCGCCGGCACCCAGGCCGCCGGGTTGTGGGAGTTCCTGCGCGATGCCGCCGACTCCAAGCAACTGCACACGGCCAAGGCGGCCGCAGACGGTTTGCTCGCTGCCTACCTGACGGCGGATGGCCTGACCGGTGCGCGCAATATCCTCGAAGGCGACCAAGGGTTGGCGGCGGGCATGTCCACGGATGCCGAGCCGAGCAAGTTGTCGGCCGACCTGGGCAGCCGATGGGCGCTGCTGGAAACCTCGTTCAAGTTCCACGCCTCCTGCCGCCATACCCACCCGGCCGCCGATGCGTTGTTGCAGTTGATGCAACGCGAAGGCCTGCATGCCGACGATGTCGCGCGCGTGGAAACCCGCGTGCACCAAGGCGCCATCGACGTGCTGGGCCGCGTGGGCGTGCCTGCCAGCGTGCATCAGGCCAAGTTCTCCATGGGCACCGTACTGGGGTTGATCGCCGTCCATGGCAAGGCCGGGCTCACCGAGTTCCACGCACAGGCGTTGACCGATCCCGCCGTCGCCGCCTTTCGCGACAAGGTCAGCATGACCCTCGACCCCGAGGTCGATGGCGCCTACCCGCAGCGCTGGCTCGGCCGCGTCACTGTCACCACGGTTGACGGCCGCACGCTGCACGGCGCCATCGATGAACCCAAGGGCGACCCAGGCAACACCCTGAGCCGTGAAGAACTGGCGGATAAATTCCAGCGCCTCACCCAGTTCAGTCGCGCTCGCACACCGGCCCAGGCCGCCGCATTGATCGCCAAAGTCTGGAATTTGCGCAACGCCGCGTCCATGGCCCACTGGCTCTGAGGAACCATCATGACTCACCAACGACCGCTGGACGGCATCACTGTTGTCAGCCTGGAACACGCGATTGCCGCGCCATTTTGCACCCGTCAACTGGCCGACCTCGGCGCCCGTGTGATCAAGATCGAGCGCCCCGGTGCCGGTGACTTCGCCCGTGGCTACGACGAGCGCGTGCGTGGCCTGGCCTCGCATTTCGTGTGGACCAACCGCTCCAAGGAAAGCCTCACCCTGGACCTCAAGCAGGACGAAGCCGGCGCTATCCTCGACAGCCTGCTGGCGGATGCCGATGTGCTGGTGCAGAACCTTGCACCGGGCGCGGCGGCCCGCATGGGCCTGTCGTTCGAGGCGCTGCATGCACGGTTTCCACGGCTGATCGTCTGCGACATTTCCGGCTACGGCGAAGGCGGGCCCTACGAGAAAAAGAAAGCCTATGACCTGCTGATCCAGAGCGAGGGCGGCTTTCTGTCGGTGACCGGTGGCCCGGGTGACGACCAGATGGCCAAGGCCGGCTGCTCCATCGCTGACATCTCCGCCGGCATGTACGCCTACAGCGGCATCCTTTCGGCGCTGCTGCTGCGTGGCAAGACGGGGCAGGGCAGCCGCATCGACGTGAGCATGCTCGAAAGCCTGGTGGAGTGGATGGGCTACCCGATGTACTACGCGTTCGACGGTGCGCCTCCGCCCCCACGTGCCGGCGCGGCGCATTCGACGATCTACCCTTACGGGCCGTTTCCCACCGGCGACGGCGGCACGGTGATGCTCGGTTTGCAGAACGAGCGCGAATGGGCGGCGTTCTGCGACAAGGTGCTGCTCACGCCTGGGCTGGCGACGGATGAGCGCTTCAGCGCCAACTTCAAACGCTCGGCCAACCGCGAGGCGCTGCGCCAGATCATCGTCGACAGTTTTGCGCAGCTCGACGCCGAGGCTGTGATCCAGCGCCTGGAAGACGCGCAGATCGCCAGCGCGCGCGTCAACGATATGCAAGGCGTGTGGGACCACCCGCAACTCAAGGCCCGCGACAGTTGGCGTGAAGTGGCGAGCCCTGCCGGGCCGTTGCCGTCGCTGCTGCCACCGGCGCGCAATGCGGCGTTTACCCCGCGCATGGATGCCGTGCCGGCGCTGGGGCAGTACAGCCAGGGCATCCTCGATCAGCTCGGTTACTCCGTCGACGCCATCGACAGCCTGCGCGCGCGCGGCGTTATCTAATAAGGAAATCCGTTATGCCAAACTCTCTTGTGCGCTCTGCGCTGTTTGTTCCCGGCAGCCGACCGGAGCGATTTTCCAAGGCGCTCGCCAGTGGCGCCGACGCCGTGATCGTGGATTTTGAAGACGCGGTGGAAGAGCCGCTCAAGCGCCAGGCACGGGCTAACCTTGGGGCATTCCTGCAAAGTCACCCGCAGGCCGAGGTGTGGGTGCGCATCAACGCGCCGGAACATGCCGAGCATTTCGAAGATGTGGCGTTTTGCAAAGCCCACGCCAACGTGGCGGGTGTGCTGCTGCCGAAGGTGGAAAGCGCGGCCCAGGTCGCCGTGGTCGCCGCCGCCGGTAAAGTGATCTGGCCGATTATCGAAAGCGCACGCGGCTTGCTGGCGGTGGCTGAAATCGCCCATTCGCCGCAGGTCGAACGTTTGTCATTCGGCGGCCTGGACCTGGCGCTGGACCTTAACCTGAGCAGCAACTCCCCGGCCGCGCAGTTCGCCCTCGACCAGGCACGCCTGGCGCTGATCGTGCACTCCCGTGCCGCCGGCCTGGTGGCGCCCCTGGACGGCGTGCATCCGGCCATCGACGACCCCGAAGGCCTGCGCCGCTCGATCCGGCATGCCTATGAAATGGGCTTTGCCGGCGCGTTGTGTATCCATCCCAAGCAGGTGGCGGTGATCCATGAAGCGTTGGCACCCAGCGCCGCGGACCTGGCCTGGGCCCGGCGGGTGGTGGACGCCGGGGCGCATGGGGCAGGGGCTTACCAGATTGATGGGCAGATGGTGGATGCGCCGGTGCTGTTGCGGGCGCAGCGGCTGCTCGCACAGTTATAGCTGACGAAACCGAATCAAATGTGGGAGGGGGATCTCCATTTTTCTTGAGGTTGGTGTTCGGCCTGGCCGAACGCAGGTATCAAAAATTCGAAATTCACTACACGCGTCATATCAGGCACCTTGCCCTACAACACAACAATAAGAAGGTGATTTTCCATGCTCAAGCTTTCTCGGGCGCTGTTCTGCGCCGCCACCTTGTTTGCCGCAGGCCTGGCCCAGGCGGCGGACCCGATCGTGATCAAGTTCGCCCACGTGGTCGCTGAAAACACCCCCAAGGGCCAGGGCGCGTTGCTGTTCAAGAAGCTTGCCGAAGAGCGCTTGCCAGGCAAGGTCAAGGTCGAGGTGTACCCCAACTCGTCACTGTTCGGCGACGGTAAGGAAATGGAAGCCCTGCTGCTGGGCGACGTGCAGATGCTCGCACCGTCCCTGGCCAAGTTCGAGCAATACACCAAGCAAGTGCAGATCTATGACCTGCCGTTCCTGTTCAACGACCTGGCCGCCGTCGACCGCTTCCAGGCCGCCGAGGGCAAGCAACTGCTGACCTCGATGCAGAACAAGAACATCCTCGGCCTGGCCTATTGGCACAACGGCCTCAAGCAACTCTCCGCCAATAAGGCGCTGCATGAACCCAAGGACGCCCGTGGCCTTAAGTTCCGCGTGCAGGCCTCCAGCGTGCTGGAAGAGCAGTTCAAGGCGATCCGCGCCAACCCGCGCAAGATGAGCTTTGCCGAGGTGTACCAGGGCTTGCAGACCGGCACCGTGAATGGCACCGAGAACACCTGGTCGAACTACGAAAGCCAGAAGGTCAACGAGGTTCAGAAGTACTTCACCGAGTCCAACCATGGCTTGATCGACTACATGGTGATCACCAATGCTACGTTCTGGAACGGCCTGCCGCCGGACATCCGCAGCACCCTGGAGCAGGTCATGGCCGAGGTCACCGTCGAGGTAAACAAACAGGCCGAAGCGCTGAACCAGTCGGCCAGGCAGAAGATCATCGACGCCAAGACCAGCGAAATCATCGAGCTGACCCCCGAGCAACGCCAGTTGTGGCGTGAAGCGATGCGCCCCGTGTGGCAGAAGTTCGAAGGCGAGATCGGGGCCGACCTGATCAAGGCGGCGGATGCCTCCAACCAGTAATGCCGGTTTCCACCCTGACATCTCATTTTGCTTTCGCGAGGTTTTGCCATGCAAACGCTAAGGCGCGTCTGGGAGCACCTGGAGGAAGGCTTTATTGCCTTCCTGCTAGCCGCCATGACCCTGGTGACATTCGTCTACGTCATGCTCAACAACATCTACACGCTGTTCTTTGCCCTGTCTGACAAGTGGGCGTGGAGCAGCACGTTCTTCGGCGCCCTGGGCGACCACACCATGACCTGGGCCCAGGACATGACCTGGAGCGTGGCGCTGACCAAGGCCATGTTCGGCTGGCTGATTTTCTTCGGCATTTCCTATGGCGTGCGCACCGCCGGCCACCTGGGGGTGGACGCGCTGGTCAAGCTGACCCCGCGCCCGGTGCAGCGCGTGCTGGGTATGCTCGCCTGCCTGTGCTGCCTGGCCTATGCCGGGTTGTTCATGGTCGCCAGCTACAAGTGGGTCAGTGCGGTGATGACCGCCCATATCGGCGCCGAAGACCTCGACCAGTTCGGTATCGACGTGGGTGACATCGTGGTCATCGTGCCCATCGGTTTTGCCCTGGTGTTTATCCGCTACCTGGAAATTTTCTACCGCCTCTTTACCCGCCGTCAGGTTGGGTTGGGGCTGGCCGACGAGGCCGGTGAGGCCAGCAAGTTGGCCGGCAGCCATGAGGAGCGTCACTGATGGCCGTGCTCTATCTGTTCCTGCTGTTGTTCGTGTTCATGTTCCTGGGCGTGCCGATCGCCATTGCGCTGGGTTTGTCGGGGGCGGTATCGATCCTGATGTTCAGCCCGGACTCGGTCAGCTCCCTGGCGATCAAGCTGTTCGAAACCTCCGACGCCTACACCTTCCTGGCGATCCCGTTCTTCCTGCTCTCCGGTGCGTTCATGACCACCGGCGGCGTGGCGCAGCGGCTGATCGACTTTGCCAACGCCTGTGTCGGGCATATCCGTGGCGGCCTGGCGATTGCGGCGGTGCTGGCGTGCATGCTGTTTGCGGCGCTGTCCGGCTCATCCCCGGCAACGGTGGCGGCGGTGGGTTCGATTGCCGTGGCGGGCATGGTGCGTTCCGGTTACCCGAAGGAATTCGGCGCGGGGATCATCTGCAACGCCGGCACCCTGGGCATCCTGATTCCACCGTCGATCGTGATGGTGGTGTACTCGGCGGCGACGGAAACCTCGGTGGGCAAGCTGTTCATGGCCGGGGTGATTCCGGGCTTGCTGCTGGGCCTGATGCTGATGGTCGCGATCTACATTGTCGCGCGCATCAAGAAGCTGCCGGCCCAGCCACGGGCGACGTTTGGTGAATGGCTGACCTGCGCGCGCCGCGCGTTCTGGGGCCTGTTGCTGCTGGTGATCATCCTCGGCGGCATCTACAGCGGCATGTTTACCCCCACCGAAGCGGCGGCGGTGGCGGCGGTGTACTCGGCGTTCGTGGCGTTATTCGTCTACAAGGACATGAAGCTGCGCGACTGCCCCAAGGTGCTGCTGGAGTCCGGGCGCCTGGCGATCATGCTGATGTTTATCATCGCCAATGCCATGCTCTTCGCCCATGTGCTGACCACCGAGCAGATCCCCCAGGAAATCACCGCGTGGGTGCTGTCCGAGGGGCTCACGCCGATTGGCTTTTTGATCATGGTCAACGTGGTGCTGCTGATCGCCGGCAGCTTCATGGAGCCTTCGGCCATCGTGCTGATCCTGGCGCCGATCTTCTTCCCGATCGCCATGAAACTCGGCATCGACCCGATTCACCTGGGCATCGTGATGGTGGTCAACATGGAAATCGGCCTGGTGCACCCACCGGTGGGGCTGAACCTGTTCGTGACCTCGGCGGTGACTGGGTTGACACTGGGGCAGACCATCCGAGCGGCGTTGCCGTGGCTGATGATCCTGTTGGTGTTCCTGATCATGGTCACGTACTTGCCGTTTATCTCGCTGGCCTTGCCGCACTGGTTGGGGATGTAGCGCGGGTCAACAGGGGGGAGGGGCAAGTCGAATCGTCGCACCGCCCCTCCCACAGTTAGTGGTCCATCGCACTCAAGATCCCATGGGCGACTTTTACCCGTTCGGCATTCGGGTAGTTCTTGTTCGCCAATATCACCACGCCCAAACCCTTGCTCGGCACATACGCCACGTAGGCGCCAAACCCGTTGGTGGAACCGGTCTTGTTCACCAGGGTGTCGGCGTGAGGTGCTTGCGATGGCGTCAGCCAGTCGACCTTGTGCGGCTCCATTGCCATGGGTGTGGAGTTGCCGGCAATCAACGCATCGAGCTGGATGGGGTAGGGGTACATTTCCCAACCCAGGCCTTGGGTCATGCCGTCCACGCTGTAGTAACCCGTGTGAGTGACGGTAATCGCCTGCTGCAAGGTTTTATCCAGATTCGCCGGGTGCATGTTCACGTCAACGTACTTCAGCAAGTCCGCAGCGCTGGTCTTGATGCCGTAGGCTTCGCTGTCCATGGCGCCGGGGCCGACGCGCACCGGTTTGCCATCTTTGCCATAGCCTTGGGCGTACAGGCTCATCTGGCTCTGCGGCACCTTGACGAAGGTGTGCTTGAGCCCGAGTGCGGGTAACAGGGTTTTCTCCATCACCTGATCGAACGGCTGCTTCAGGCTCTGCGCCGCCAGGTAGCCGAACAACCCCAGGCTCGGGTTGGAATACAGGCGCCGGGTGCCAGGGGCGAAGTCGGGTTTCCAGTGCTGGAAGTAGCTGATCATGCGCTGGCTGTTATCCGCCTGGGCGGGGAACTGCAGGGGCAAGCCGCCGGCGGTGTAGGTGCCGAGGTTGAGCACGCTGATGTGGTCGAACTTGCCGCCGCCCAGTGCCGGCAGATAGCGGCTGGCCGGGTCCGAGAGCGTCAGTTTGCCGCTGGCTACCGCGTAACCGGCGAGGGTCGCGGTGAAGGTTTTGCTCACCGAACCGACTTCGAACAGGGTATTTTCGCTGACCGGCTGGCGGGTGTCGGTGGCCGCGACGCCGTAGTTAAAGTATTGCGCCTTGCCGTCCCGTACCACGCCGACCACCAGGCCGTTAATCGACTGCTGCTGCATCAGTGGTTTGACGTTGGCATCGACCACCGCCTGCAGGTCGGTGGCGGCCAGGCAGTTGCCAGCGGCGATAAACACCGCGAGGGCGGTGAAATTACGCACGCCAGACACTAAATGTTGGGGCATGATAACGCTTCCATGAGAATGATCGATTGAATGAAGAGCCTGCGCGGGCGAGGCAAATGTAGGCAGTTCGCCGGCCCTGGGCAAACGATGATATCTCGCACCAGCCATTAGAAAATCTGGGGTCAGCATGCTCCGCTCCCATTTACCTCTCAATGCCTTGCGCGCCTTCGAGGCATCTGCCCGGCATTTGAGCTTTACCCGCGCCGCCATCGAGTTGTGCGTGACCCAGGCGGCGGTCAGCCATCAGGTCAAAAGCCTGGAGGCGCAACTCACTGTCACCTTGTTCAAGCGCCTGCCGCGCGGGCTGATGCTCACCCGCGAAGGCGAAACCCTGCTGCCGGTAGTCCGCGAATCGTTCGACCGCATTGCGCATACCCTAGGCCAGTTCGAGGGCGGGCATTACCGCGAGGTGCTGACTGTGGGGGCGGTCGGCACCTTTGCCGTCGGCTGGCTGCTGCCACGTCTGCCGGACTTCCAAAGCCGCTATCCGTTCATCGACCTGCGTCTGTCCACCCACAACAACCGCGTCGACGTGGCTGCCGAAGGCCTGGATTACGCGATCCGTTTTGGTGCCGGCGCCTGGCACGGCACGGAGGCCGTTGAATTACTGGAGTCGCCGCTCACGGTACTGTGCGTGCCATCACTCGCCGAACAGTTGCACGCGCCGGCCGACCTGTTGAAACACACGCTGCTGCGCTCCTACCGCGCCGATGAGTGGAACCTGTGGTTCCAGGCTGCCGGGCTGCCCGCCGACACCCTGGTGCCGCGCAGCATCGTGTTCGACTCGTCGCTGGCGATGATGGAAGCGGCGCTGCAAGGCAGCGGTGTCGCGCTGGCGCCAGCGCTGATGTTTTCGCGGCAACTGGAAAGTGATGTGATTCGCCAGCCATTCGACGTCGGCATCACCACTGGCAGCTACTGGCTGACGCGCTTGCAGTCGCGGGCCGAGACCTCGGCGATGCTGGTGTTCAAGGACTGGTTGCTGGGGGAGGGTGGGAGTGTCTGAGTTTTCTTGGAGCATAAAGAAACATTAAGGTAGTGATGGTCGATGTGGGAGGGGCGGTGCGACGATTCGACTTGCCCCCGATAGCGGCGGGTCAGTTACCTCAATTGTTGCTGATACACCGCAATCGGGGGCAAGCCCCCTCCCACATTTGGACTGCACTCAGGCCAGGTATTTACGGAACCAACCGAGTGTCCTTTCCCACGCCAGATTCGCCGCCGCCTCGTCATAACGCGGTGTCGAATCATTGTGAAAACCATGGTTGGCGCCCTTGTAGATATACGCTTCATAGGTCGTGCCGGCAGCCTTCAGGGCCTTTTCATACGCCGGCCAACCCTCGTTGATCCGCGTATCCAGCTCGCCGAAATGCAGCATGATCGGCGCCTTGATGCGCGGTACGTCCTTGGCTTCCGGCTGGCGCCCGTAGAACGACACCGCCGCGCCCAGTTCCGGGTAAGCCACCGCCGCCGCATTGGTCACGCCGCCGCCATAGCAGAAGCCGGTGATGCCGACCTTGCCGGTGCTGCTGTCGTGGTGCATCAGCCATTCGATGGCGGCGAAGAAGTCGTTCATCAGCTTGGTCGGGTCGACTGTCTGTTGCAGCGCCACGCCTTTTTCATCGTTGCCGGGATAGCCGCCCACCGAGGTCAGGCCGTCCGGCGCGAGGGCGATAAACCCGGCTTTGGCCAGGCGCCGCGCGACGTCCTCGATATAGGGGTTGAGGCCACGGTTTTCGTGGACCACCACCACCGCAGGCAGCTTGCCGGCGGCCTTGGCCGGGCGCACCAGGTAGCCACGCACCGTGCCGTTGCCCTTGGGCGACGGGTAGGTGATGTAGTCAGCGACGATGTCCGGGTCGGTGAATTTCACCTGTTCGGCCAGGGCATAGTTGGGGCTCAGGGCCGCCAGCAGGGCGGAGGCGGTGAGGCCGCCAAAGGTGAACAGCGCCGCGCGGTCGAGAAATTCGCGGCGGTTGAGCTTGCCGTGCGCATAGCCGTCATAGAGTTCCAGCAGTTCGGGGGCAAAGTCTTTCGCGGTGAGACGAGTCATCGGTTCGGTCCTCGATTAGCGGTGCCAGTCAATGTAGACCAGGATCAGCCTTCACGGCCATGGGCGGCCGCAGCCAGTTCGCGGGTGTCGACGCGCACGAACAGCGAATCGCCGATGGCCGTGAGCACCTCGCCGGCGTACACCTCGCAGACCACGCGGCTTTTGCGGCCCACTTCGCCTTCGACCCGAGCGCGCAAAGTGAGGGGCACGCCCATCGGCGTGGGCTTGATAAATTTGATGCCCAGGTTGCCGGTGACGCAGTCGATGCGCGGCAGGCTGCCGGGTTCGCGCTGTTCGGCACGGTAATGGTAGGCCATGGCGGTCCAGTTGGAGTGGCAGTCCACCAGCATCGCGATCAAGCCGCCGTAGACCAGATCGGGCCAGCCGCTGTATTTTGCCTCGGGGTGATGTTCGGCGACGACATGCACACCATCGGCATCCCAGCGGCTCTTGATGTGCAAGCCATGGGGGTTGCTGCCGCCGCAACCGTAGCAGATGCCTTCCGGCGCGGTGAGGTCCTGTAGAGAAGGGGTGGGCATGCAGCATCCTTATTGTTGTGAGCGACTATTCTGTTTAGCAGGACAGGCACCTGATGGGAATACATCCATTCTTTTGCGGAGCGTGGCATGAAGCGTCGAATTCTGCCGTTGGCCCTTGTCCTTGGATTGATCGGCTGCGCCCAGGCGGCCGAATACACGGACGTCAACCGCACCGCCAGCCAGATCAGTTTTACCTATAAGCAGTTGGGGCAGCGGGTGTATGGCACCTTCGGCGACTTCGAAGGCACGCTGAGCTTTGACACGCAAAAGCCCGAGACCGGACACGCCTTGCTCAAGATCCAGCTGGCGAGTATCGATGCCGGCAGCCCCGATGCGAACAACGAGCTGCAACGGGCCTCGTGGTTCGATACCGCGAGCTATCCGGTGGGCGTGTATGAGTCCACCGGTGTCACGGCCTTGGGGGATAACCGCTTCAACATCAGCGGCAACCTGACGATCAAGGGCACCACGCGCCCGGTGGCGCTCAGCGTGGTGCTCAAGGAGCTGGATGGCATCGGCGTGTTCGACGGTGAGTTCATCCTCAAGCGCGGCGACTTCAAGATCGGCGAAGGCGAGTGGGCCGGCAACAGCGTGGTCTCCGACGACATCAACATCAAGTTCAAGATGGTCGCGCCGCAGCGTTAGCGTGCGAACCGCTTGGCCCCGGCCACGCAGCCGATCACCGCGACCGTCACCAGCAGCATGCCCAGGCTCACCTGTTCATGCAGCAAGCCCGCTGCCAGCGCCAGGCCGAAGAACGGTTGCAGCAGTTGCAACTGGCCGACGGCGGCAATGCCACCCTGGGCCAGGCCGCGATACCAGAACACAAAACCGATCAGCATGCTGAACAGCGATACATAGCCCAGGCTCAACCAGGCCGGCAGGCTGATGCCGCTGAAGCCAGGCGGCGCCAGGAGCAGGCTCAGCGGCACCACCACCGGCAACGACACCACCAGCGCCCAGCAGATCACCTGCCAGCCGCCCAGGCTGCGCGACAGTTTGGCGCCTTCGGCATACCCCAGTCCGCACACCAGTACCGCCAACAGCATCAGCACGTCACCCGCAGGCGCGGCGCTCAAGCCTTGGGCAAAGGCGTAACCCATCACCAGCAGACTGCCGAGGATCGAAAACAGCCAGAACACCGGGCGCGGGCGCTCGCCGCCGCGCAGTATGCCAAACACAGCGGTCGCCAGCGGCAGCAGGCCGATGAACACGATGGAGTGCGCGGAGGTTACGTATTGCAGCGCCAGCGCAGTGAGCAGGGGGAAACCGATCACCACGCCAAGGGCGACGATGGCCAGGGGCATCCATTGAGGGCGCGCGGGGCGTTTTTCCTTGAACAGCCACAGCAAGGCCAGCCCCAGTAGGCCGGCAATGGCGGCGCGGATCAGGGTGAGGAACACCGGGTCGAATTCCATCACCGCCAGGCGCGTGGCCGGCAACGAGCCGCTGAAAATCACCACGCCGATAAAGCCGTTGATCCAGCCTTGGGTACGGGTGTCCAGGGTACTGAGGGGAGAGGTACGGTCCATGAGCGGTGCCCGAGAAGGATGAGTTGCGTGGCAGGCATCCTAGGGTCGAAGATAAAGACAATCAAAAAATTGTCATGGATACATCGCTTATGCCGCGCGCGCGTTACAAGTCGTTGGTCGATCGCTTCGCCGAGGCCATTCGCTCAGGCAGCCTGCCACCCGGCACGCGGCTGCCGACCCATCGCCAATTGGCCGCCGAGCATGGCCTGGCGCTGGTCACCGCCAGCCGGGTATACGCCGAGCTGGAGGCCATGGGCCTGGTCAGTGGCGAGACCGGTCGAGGCACCTTTGTGCGCGAAATCTCGCTGCCGCCGGGGCAGGGCAGCGGGCAGATGAGCGTGGCGGCGGGCGTGCTGGACTTGAATTTCAACTACCCGTCCTTGCCGGGCCAGGCCGACTTGCTGCGCACCGCATTGCGCCAGTTGGCGCTGTCCGGCGACCTCGAAGCACTGCTGCGTTACCAGCCCCACGCCGGTCGCCTGCATGAGCGCGCCGCCGTCGCGCGGCATCTGTTGAGTCGAGGGCTGACGGTGGAGGCCGAACAGGTGTTGGTGGTCAGCGGCGCCCAGCACGGGTTGGCCGTGACGATGATGGCCTTGCTCAAGCCCGGTGATGTGATCGCCGTCGACGCCTTGACGTATTCGGGGTTCAAGGTGCTGGCCGAGACGCTGCACCTGGAGATCGTCGCCGTCCCGGTCACCGCCGACGGCCCGGACCTGGACTACCTGCAAAACCTGTGTCGCAAGCGCCCGGTGCGTGCTGTGTACAGCATGCCGACCTTGCATAACCCGTTGGGCTGGGTGATGAGCCTGGCGCAGCGTGAGCAGTTGGTGGCGATTGCCCGTCAGCACAACCTGATGATCATCGAGGACGCGGCCTACGCGTTCCTGGCCGAGGACGTGCCGCTGCCCGTGGCGAGATTGGCACCGGAGCGCACGGTCTACGTGGGCGGGCTGTCCAAAAGTGTCGCGACCGGCCTGCGTGTGGGATTTATCGCCGCCCCTTTGGCTTGGGTCAAAGCACTGGAGCGCACCATCATGGCCACTACCTGGAACGTACCGGGGGTGATGAGCGCGATTGCGGTTGCCTGGATCGAGGATGGCACGGTGGCGCAACTTGAAGCCCAAAAGCGCCAGGATGCGCGGGCGCGGCAAGCCTTGGCGGCGCAGGTGTTGAAGGGGGTGGCCTACACCAGCCACCCGTCATCGTATTTCTTGTGGTTGCCCCTGGCGGAAGAGGCCCGCGCCGATCAAGTCGCCATGACCCTGCAGCGCGACGGCATTTCCGTCTCCACCGCCGAGCCCTTCGCCGTTTCGGCCCACGTACCCCACGCGTTGCGACTGGCCTTGGGGTCGGTGGACATGCCGGCGCTGCGCGAGGCGTTAGTGAAGGTGCGCAAGGTGGTGCAGTGGTGAGCCCGATGGCTCACCGCTAGCCATCAGAATTTAAACGCCTGGCGGCCGATCAGCAGCCAGTGGCCTTTTTGCTTCTGCCAGATCTGGAAGTTCTCGATTTCGGTCGGCACTTCTTTGCCACTGTTCACCGCCAGGGCGGAGAAGTGGTTGCGCACCAGGGCGGTGTCGCCGCTCAAGGTGATGGTCTGCTTCTGCATTTCGAGGGTCTTGAAACCACTGCGCCCGGTCTCGATATCGGCGATGAATTCCTGCTTGTTCTGGATCTTGCCGCTGGAGTGGCCGTAGGTGAGGTTCTCGGCGGTCAGGCTCTGGAGCTGCTTGAGGTCTTTATGCAGCATGGCCTGGGTGAGGTGGTCGACCGCTTGGGCGACATCTTTGTCGGCGGCAGGGGCAGCGGCCACATACCCGCTGAACAGGCAGAGAAAACCGATCAGCACTTTGACGTTTTGCATGGGTGTTTCCTTATTGTTGTTGGGGAGGTGTACGGGCAACATGTTACTAGGCATGTCATCGTACAACATTGCAATAGTCAGAAGGCTTTTGGAAAGTAAAATTTAGACTATTTGCGCATTGCCTTGCTTTGTATGGGATTCGCGACGCTTTCAATCTTGTACGATGTCTCATCACAGGTTAAAACTAGTCTCCCGTCTAACAATAAAATAACGGAGATACCCATGGATTTTCCCCCTTCGCCTGCCCGCTCCGAACACAGCCGCCGAGTCTTTCTCAAGCGCTCCCTGGCGGTTTCCGCGTCGGTGGCGGTGCTGGGCAACCTGCCTCGCCTGGCAGACGCGGCCGAGCCGTTGAGCCAGCGTTATCCAGACCCGCTGATCAAGGTGCTCGACGACAGTTTTCTCGAACTGCGTCTGTTCAATGCCAGCGTTGAGCGCCTGGCGACCGGCTTGCGCTGGGCCGAAGGACCGGTGTGGATCGGCGATGGCCGCTACCTGCTGCTCAGTGATATTCCCAACAACCGCATCGTGCGCTGGGACGAAGTGACCGACAGCCTGTCGGTGTACCGCGAAAACGCCAATTTTTCCAACGGCATGTGCCGCGATCGCCAGGGCCGTCTGTTGGTGTGCGAAGGGTCGACCACCTCTGGCCAGGGGCGGCGTATCACGCGCACCGAACACAACGGCAGCCTTACCGTGCTGGCGGACAGCTTTGACGGCAAGCCCTTCAACTCGCCCAACGACATCGTGTGCAAGCGCGATGGATCGGTGTGGTTCAGCGACCCGCCATTCCAGACCGGCAACAACTACGAAGGCCACAAGATCACCCCCACCCAGCCCCATGGCGTGTATCGCATCGACGCTGACAGCGGCAAGGTCACGCGGGTGATCGACGACCTCAACGGTCCCAACGGCCTGTGCTTTTCGCCGGATGAAAAGACCCTCTACGTGGTGGAAGGACGCGCCAAGCCCAACCGGCTGATCTGGGCCATTGACGTCAAGGACGACGGCACCCTCGGCGAGCGGCGCAAGCATATCGAAGGCCTGGAATACGCCGCGCTGGACGGCATCAAGTGCGACGAGAGTGGCAATCTCTGGTGTGGCTGGGGCGGCAATGGCGACCCCAAGGCCGACCTGGAAAAGCTCGACGGCGTGCGCGTGTTCAACCCTCAGGGCAAGGCCATCGGGCATATCTCGCTGCCGGAACGCTGCCCCAACCTGTGCTTTGGGGGGCGCGAAGGCAACCGCCTGTTCATGGCCGGCAGCCATTCGATCTACGCGTTGTTCGTCAATACGCGAGGTGCGGATTTCGCCTGATAGGCGCTGAAAAAAGCCATTGT
This sequence comes from Pseudomonas grimontii, assembly GCF_007858185.1. Lineage (GTDB taxonomy): Bacteria > Pseudomonadota > Gammaproteobacteria > Pseudomonadales > Pseudomonadaceae > Aquipseudomonas > Aquipseudomonas grimontii. The sequence goes on along the minus strand of NZ_VFES01000015.1, from coordinate 25,891 downwards.
CAGCGCCGCTTGGCCGGCGTTCACAGTGGCTATTTAGCGCTATGCTGCGTGCTCCTGAAACATCAGAGCGTTACGCAAATGGACTTCGATTGGCACAGCGCCCCCATCACCCGCAGCACGCCTGTCACTTCACACTACAAAAACACCCAGAACGTACGCCGTTTCATGCGTGAGCACTGCGGCACGGAGTTCAAGTTCGACCGGCCCTTCATGGCTTGGATCCGCAGCACCACGCCCAAGACGATGGGTGACGTGGTGGATGAGTGGCAGCGTCGCAACGAGGACTCACGCCCATGACACCGGATGAAAAATACCAGGCCGTGCAACAACGCCTCGGCTATCAATTGGATGAATTCAAAGTCGGCGGCGACTACACGCCGCTGGTGCGCGACGGCAACCACCTGTACATCAGCGGGCAGATCCCGCGCGTCGGCGACACGATCATGCTGCCGGGTAAAGTCGGTGACACCTTGACCCTGGCCCAGGCACAAATCGCCGCCGGCATCACAGTGGGGGTGATGCAGTTGCCGAAGTCGGCGGCGGTGGAGATCGACATGATCGCGGTGGCCCACGGTTGAACCGTCGATGATCAGTCAAGGCGTGGTGGTGTTGCTCAATATGCGTCATGGCGTGTTGGCGGCGACGGGCTGCCATGGCACGGCAATCCTGCTGATTGCCGTGCCCTATATGGCCTGACTTGAAATGCGGTTAGAACTGTGGGAGGGGGCTTGCTCCCGATTGCAGTGGGTCAGCCACGGATGCATCAACTGACACTCCCTCATCGGGACATAGGTATCTACACAACTTTGGCTCAACGCTGAACCCCCGGCAGATAGGGCAGGGAGATTTGTCAGGATCTGCAAGTTGTGTAGATACCCATGCTCATCGGGAGTAAGCCCCCTCCCACAGTTGGATTGCATTGCGCCAGTTAGTGTGTGGTCAGTGGCGGCGTGCGCGGCGGGATCAGGCGTTTGCTGCCGGTGGCTTCATACGCCGCAGCAAACCGCAGCAATGCCGAATCCTCGTAGGCCCGCCCGGCAAAGGTCAGCCCGACCGGCATGCCGATGTCCGCCATCACGCCCATGGGCACGGTAACAGTGGGTACGCCCAGGTGGCGGATGGCGAGGTTGCCGTTGGCCACCCACACGCCGTTGCTCCAGGCAATATCCGCACTGGCTTCGTTCACATCGGCATCCGCAGGGCCCACATCGGCCACGGTCGGGAACAGCACCGCGTCGAGACCGAGCTTATCCATCCAGTCTTCCAGGTCGATCCTCCGGGTTTGCTCGAGGCCGCGCAGACCATCGGGGACGGTGCTGATCTCGTTCCACGGGGTGATGCCGCGCTCGGCCATGCGCACGTATTCGTCCATGCCGGCAGCCAGGTCGTCTTCACGGTTGGGCAAGGTGCCGGGGTCGTGGGGGAAGATCTTCGGCCCGTCCACATCGGCCAGGCGGTTCAGGGCCGGATCGTTGTTGGCGCGCAGGAAATCATCGAAGGCCCAGGCCGACAGTTCCCACAGTTCATCGTGCAGGAATTCCTTGGACACCAGGCCACGGGTAAACACGGTTGGCGCGCCAGGGCGGTCGCCTTCGCAGTTGGACACCAGCGGGAAATCCACCTCGATGACTTCGGCGCCAGCGGCTTCAAGGGCCTGGCGCGCGGCATGCCACAAGTCGATCACGCTGGCGCGGGTGTTGATCTTCTGCCCGGTCGGGCCGCCGATGCCGGGCTTTTCGCTGCTGCCGGCCTCGGGGTCGGCATTGATGTACATGCGCGGCACGCCGAAGCGCTTGCCGGCCAGGGCTTCAGTGTTGACCGCCAGTTCAGCGTAAGACGCCGGGCGCACCGAGGCGACACTGGGGATCGGTACCCACGGCTGCAGGCGCCAGAGGTCGCCACGGGTGTCCGGGTCGTCGGCCACCACCACGTCGAGCACTTCCAGCAGGTCGGCCATGGTGCGGGCGTAGGGCACCACCACGTCCATGGTCGGGGTCAGCGGCCAGTTGCCGCGCACCGAAATCACCCCACGGGACGGGGTGTAGGCGCACAGGCCATTGTTGGACGCCGGGCCACGGCCGCTGGACCAGGTTTCTTCCGCCAGGCCGAAGGCGGCAAAGCTGGCGGCGGTGGCTGTGCCGGCACCGTTGGAGGAGCCGGAGGCGAATGGCGCGGTGAGGTAGTCGGCGTTATACGGGCTTTGCGCGCGGCCATACACACCACGCTGCATGCCGCCATTGGCCATCGGCGGCATGTTGGTCTTGCCCAGGCAGATGGCGCCACCGGCGCGCAGGCGCTCGATGGTGAACGCATCGCGCTGGGCGACAAGGCTGGCAAAGGCCGGGCTGCCCGAGGCGGCCGTCAGCCCTTTGACCAGGTAGCTGTCCTTGGCGGTGTAGGGAATGCCATCCAGTGGCCCCAAGGTTTCGCCCTTGGCCCGGCGTGCATCGGAGGCCTCGGCTTCCTTCAGGGCGTCGGGGTTGCGCACGACGACGGCGTTGAGTGCGGTAGCGGTCTGTGGACCGTCGTAGGCATCGATCCGCGCGAGGTAAGCCTGGACAAGTTCAACGGCCGTGGTCTGGCCGGATTCGAGGGCCGCGCGCAATTGGGCAATGGAGACTTCGGTAACTTGCATGACGTTTTCTTCGCCGCCTTAAGTTGAGGTATGGCGGCAGTCTACGTACAGATATTTCACAAAACCAGTGCGGCATTTTCCCCATAGGCGGCGCGCATCACCTGCCAGGTGGCGTCGTCAGCGGGAATCAGATGTTCGATGCGCAGGGCGGTGAGGGTGATGTCCTGGGGCATGCCGAAGGTGGTGAAAGTGGACAGGAAGTTCAGCTCGCCCCGACTGGAATCCAGGCGGGTCAACACCAGCGGCGGCATTTCAGCCGGCGGCGTTGTGTGGGCGGGGGCGGGCAAGCTCGCCAGTAACGCGGCCAATACGGGGTTACCCAACGCTTCGCGGCTTGCCCGTTGCCAGGCCAGGGTGCGGATTTCTTCGGCGTTGATCAGGTGGTCGCCCAGGCCTCCGGGCTGCAGCAGGGTGGTCAGCAGGTTCAGGCCTTCCATCGGCGGCGTGACCCCCACCAGTTCCAACAGCACGCCAGTACTGGCATTCGCCGCCAGCACTTCCCAGTGGCTGCCCAGCAGGATCGCCGGGGCCGGATTGTTGGCGTGCAGGACATGGCTGACCGCCTCGCGAATCGCGGTCATGGCCGGGGAGGCCAGCGGGGTGGCGGTGTAGCGGGGCGCGAAACCGGCGGCGAGGAATACGCGGTTGCATTGCTCCAGCGGTGTTTCCAGCGCGCTGAGCAGGTGATGCAAGGTGCCTGGGCTCGGCTTGGCGCGGCCGGTTTCGAGGCAACTGAGGTGGCGTTGGGAAACGCCGGTGATCAGGGCCAGGTCGAGCTGGCTCAGACCAGCCTGTCGGCGTAGCTGGCGCAAGTGTTCGCCGGCAGTAGCGGGGTTATCCATGGCGTGACTATGACCTCCGAGGTCATTGCGAGGGGAGCAACCTTATCACTAGGGTGGGCCTCGATCACGTCAAGGAACAGACCATGCGCACACCTTATCTGCCACTCGCCGCCCTGCTGGGCTTTTCGCTGTACACCCTGTTCACGCTGCTCACGGCAGAACAATCACTGCTGGCCTTCGGACGGGAGTTGATGTCGCGCCCGGACACCGCGCAGGTGGTGATCGACCTGTACCTGATGGCTGCGCTGGCGTGTGTGTGGATGTACCGGGATGCACGGTCGCGGGGGCGGTCGCTGGCGTCGGTGCTGCCTTACTTCTTGCTGACGGCGGTGTTCGTCTCGGTCGGGCCGTTGCTCTACATCGTGCTGAAGGGACTTCGGGATGAATGAGCTGTTGCACATCTACGCCCTGTGCGTACTGGTGCTGTGCCTGAAGATGTTTGGCATTTCCTGCTATCAGGGATTTTTCCGGCTTCGCGGGCTGGCGTTCACCAACCGTGAGGATGCGGCGGTCTTCAAGCGTGCTGCGCGTTCCGTGGAGTTACCCCAGGTGAGTCGCGCGGCCAGGGCCTGGGCCAATGACCTGGAGAATATCCCGCTGTTCTTTGTGCTCGGCGGGTTGTGTGTGGCGTTGGGCACTGCCGGTGCGACCACTGCCTGGTTGTGCGGCGGTTTCACCCTGGCGCGGATGGCCCATACGCTCATGTATCTGGCGGGATGGCAGCCGTGGCGCACGCTGGCGTATGGGCTGGGGGTGGCGTGCCTGTTCGGGCTGGGCGTAATGGCGGGGAGCAGTGTGGCGGTCAATTACGACCTTTCGCTGTAGGAACCAGACCCCGTCCGATCCACCAACCGGATGCAATCCCGTCCGCCACGCTTGGACTCATACAGCGTGGTGTCCCCCTGTTCGATCAGTGCTGCCAGGCTGGCCTGCGGTTGGTCGAACAGGTTGGCGCCAATGCTCAGGGTCACCGGCGCAGGCGTGGTGAAGGTATGCGCGGCCAGTTGCTGAAACTGTTCGCGCAGGCTGCTGCCCAGTTCAACGATCTGCTCGGTCGAGGCCGAGTGCAGCAGGATCACGAATTCGTCCCCACCCAGGCGTGCGGCCAATGCGCCTTGGGGGACCACGCCGCGGATCATTTCGCTCAATGCGATCAGCAGGCGGTCGCCGGCGGTATGGCCGTGGAGGTCGTTGACCGACTTGAAGTTGTCGATGTCGATCAGCAGCAGGGCACCCGGGTGTTGCACCGACACCTGGGCCAGCAGGCGCGGCGCGCGCAGGTCCAGGGCGCGGCGGTTGTAGAGGGCGGTGAGCGGGTCGCGGGCGGCGAGGCGGGCGATCTGCTGCTCGCGGCGGTAGCGTTCGGAGCCGGTCATCGACAGCGCAATCAGCATGATCGCCATGGCGCCTTCCACCAGGGACACCTGGATGATCTCGCCCTTGAACGCGGCGAGGTCGATCAAGGTGCCGGGGATCACCACCGACAGCGCCTTGGCCACGTAGAACACTCCGTGGATCAGCAGCACATAGCGCAGTTGCACCGCGCCGATGCTCAATGATCGGCCATGGGGGCGCAGCAGGAAACTGGCGCGCAGGGTCGGCAGCGCGACCAGCAGCGACTGCACGCCCAGCATGGCTTTGGACCACGGCAGGTCGGTCGGGAGCATCAGCATGCCCAGCCAGACGACCAGCATCAGCAGCCACAGCGGTGACAGGCGCACATGGGTAAAACGTGCGACACCGAGCAAAAACAGGCAGTGCGCGGCCACCAGCAAGCCGTTGGCAAACCAGATGCCGATGAGCAAGTAGCCATTGATGCGCAGCAGGGCCAGGGTGGAGCCGACGGTGATGGTGGCGAAACCGGCGCTCCAGAACAACAGCGAAGGTTCGCGCACGCTGCGCCATTCGATAGCCAGGTACAGGGCGGCAGCGGCGGCCAGGGCAACCGTGAGTGCCAAAATCGTGGGAGGGTCGAGCGTCATTTCGTGCCGGGTCTGCCTGGGTGTGCGTTTAGACCGGGATTGTAAGCGCACACGCAGGTTTTTCAGAGCACAAAGGATAATGGCATACAGCCATCCGATAATCGGCGGTCTAGACGCCTTTGGTCGACGGCAGCAGTATCGTCAGGATCCCCACCAGCGGCAGGAATGAACACAGCGTGTAGACGTACTCGATGCCGTGGCTGTCGGCGAGCAAGCCGAGCAAGGCCGCACCAATCCCGCTGAAGCCGAACATCAGGCCGAAAAAGATCCCGGCGATCATGCCGACGTTTCCGGGCACCAGTTCCTGGGCGAACACCACGATGGCCGAGAACGCCGAGGCGAGGATAAAGCCGATCACCACGCTGAGCACGGCGGTCCAGAACAGGTCGACGTAGGGCAGGGCCAGGGTGAACGGCGCGGCGCCGAGGATCGAGAACCAGATGACTTTCTTGCGCCCGATCTTGTCGCCGATCGGTCCACCCGCGAAGGTGCCTACGGCCACCGCACCGAGGAACAGGAACAGGTACATCTGGGAACTCGATACCGACAGGTGGAATTTTTCAATCAGGTAGAACGTAAAGTAGCTGGTCAGGCTGGTCATGTAGAAGTACTTGGAGAACACCAGCACCGCCAGCACCACCAGGGCAAACGTCACGCGGCCTTTGGACAAGCCGTGGGTGGCTTTGCCGCCTTGCTTGAGCTTGAACAGGTTGAGGTGGTTGCGGTACCAGCGGCTCAAGCCGTACAGCACCAGGATCGCGAACACGGCAAACAGTCCGAACCAGGCGATGTTGCCCTGGCCATAGGGAATGATGATCGCCGCCGCGAGCAACGGCCCCAGCGCGCTGCCGGTGTTGCCGCCGACCTGGAAGGTCGATTGCGCCAGGCCATAGCGCCCGCCGGAGGCCAGGCGCGCGACGCGCGAGGTTTCCGGGTGGAAGGTCGATGAGCCGACGCCCACCAGGGCTGCCGCCAGCAGGATCGCCGGGAAGCTGCCGACAAACGCCAGCATCAGGATGCCGACCAGCGTGCAGACCATGCCCGCCGGCAGCAGCCACGGCTTGGGATACCGGTCGGTGTGGTAACCGATCCAGGGTTGCAGCAGCGAGGCGGTCAGTTGGAAGGTCAGGGTGATCAGGCCGACCTGGGTAAAGCTCAGCCCGTAATTGGCCTTGAGCATCGGATAGATCGACGGCAGAACGGCCTGGATCAGGTCGTTGATCAGATGCGCCAGGGCGCAGGCGCCGAGGATACGCATGACTAACGGGCTTACTTGAGGCGGACTCGATGTAGCGGCAGGTGATGCGGTCAAGGTCGACATGCAGGCATTCCATACAAGGCAGCGAACTGGGGCAGCGAGTACTTAAGCTCGCGGCCTATTTCAATTTGTTTCGGAGCTAATGTTTCGGAGCTTATGCTAGATTCGGCAAAAATGCCTGTCTCGCGTAATTCGGGCGGAAACCATCGTAAAAAGGGCGAAATGATCAAATCACTGGATAAATTTTTGCAGGAGATCGATGAGGGCGCCTGGGCCGTCATCAGTTCGGCCACCGATTATCCGGAAAACTGGGTGATCCCCGAACACAGCCACGAGAAGCACCAATTACTCTACGCCACCGAAGGCGTGATGGTGGTGCATTCGGCGCACAACCAATGGACGGTGCCGTCCAATCGCGGCTTCTGGATGCCCTGCGGGCATGTGCATTCCCTGCGCTGTGTGGGCGCGCTGAAGATGCGCAGCGTGTTTGTACGCCCCGACAGTTTCCCCAACCTGCCGACCGAGACCAAGGCGGTGAGTATTTCGCCGCTGCTGAGCGAGCTGATCAAGGCCTCGGTGAGTTTGAAACCGCCGTATGCCGAAGACTCACGGGATGCACGGATCATGCACCTGATCCTCGACGAACTCGCGCTGTTGCCGGCCTTGCCGCTGTCGCTGCCGCAACCGGCCGACCCGCGAATCAACCAGATCTGCCTGGCGTGGCAGGATGATCCGGGCGACGCCTCCACCGTGGCGGATTGGAGCGAGCGCCTGGCGCTCGACCAGAAAACCATCCAGCGCCTGTTCCGCAAGGAAACCGGCATGACGTTCGGCCAATGGCGCCAGCAGGCGCGGCTGCTGCTGGCATTGGAGCGCATTGCGGTGGGTCAGAAGATTATCGACGTGGCCCTGGAGCTGGGCTACGAAAGCCCAAGCGCCTTTACCAGCATGTTCAAGAAACAGTTTGGCAAGACGCCGAGTCATTTTTTCCGCTGACGCCGTCGGTATACACGTCCAGCAGGCTATTGAAGGCATTGAGGTCCAGCGGCCGGCTGAGGAAATAGCCTTGGCCCTCTTCACAGTCCACCGCCTTGAGCAGGGCCAGGTGTTCGGCGGTTTCAATGCCCTCGGCGGTGACCGTCAGCGCGAGGGCGCGACCCAGGCCCACGATGGCCTGGATGATCGCCTTGTCGTCGGCACTGTCCTCCAGTCGGGTCAGGAAACTGCGGTCGATTTTCAAACCATCGAACGGGAACGCACGCAGGTAGCTCAGGGACGAATAGCCGGTGCCGAAGTCATCCATGGCAATACGGATGCCCAGCTGCTTGAGCGTGCGCATCACCTCAAGTGCGCCGACGGCATCCTCGAGCATGACGCTTTCGGTCATTTCCAGCTCCAGGCGAGCAGGGTCGATGCCGGAGGCGTCCAGGGCGTAGCGCACGCGCTCCACCAGGTTGCCGCGCTTGAACTCGGTGGGTGACAGGTTCACCGAGACGAACAGCGTGTCCGGCCACTGTGCCGCGCATGCACACGCGGTTTCGAGCACCCAGTCGCTCAGCGACAGGATCAACCCCGACTCTTCGGCAATCGGAATAAAGGTGTCCGGCGCGATCAGGCCGCGCACCGGATGCTGCCAGCGCACCAGGGCTTCGGCGCCGACCATCTGCCCATCGGCAATCCGGTAGCGCGGCTGGAAATGCAGGCGCAGTTCGGCGTGCTTGATCGCGAAGCGCAGATCGCTCTCCAGGCGCCGCCGCTCGATGATCCGCGTATTCATTTCCCCGGAGTAAAAGCGCCAGGTATTGCGCCCGGCAGCCTTGGCCTCATACAGCGCAATATCGGCATAACGCAGCAGTTCGGTGGCGTCGCTGGCGTCGTTGGGGGCCATGGCAATGCCGATACTGGCACTGATGAACACCTCTTGTTCGTCGATTTTGATCGTCTGCTCGATGGACTCGATCAAGCGACTGCACAGGCTTTCGACTTCGTCCGGGGTGCCGGCTTCGCTGAGGATCAGCACAAACTCATCGCCGCCGACGCGGGCGACCAGATCACCATGGCGCACGCAGTCGGCCAGGCGGCCGGACACTTCATTGAGCACCCGATCACCCGCAGCGTGGCCGAGCAGGTCATTGACCGGCTTGAACCGGTCCAGGTCGAGGCTGAGCATCACCAGCGGCTGCTCCGCAGTGGGCAGGGCCTTGAGTTTGCCGTCCAGGAACGCTTGCAGGCGCGTGCGGTTGGGCAGCCCGGTGAGGGTGTCGTGCTGGGACAGGTATTCGATGCGCCGGCGGGATTCGACTTCTTCAGTCACATCGGTGGCCGTACCACGAAAACCGCCGCAGGGCATTTCCCGCGCCGACAGTCGGGTGGTGCGTTCCTGTCCCTGGGCGTCCATATAGCGACACTGCACGCTGATGTCCACGCGCCGGCCCGGGGTGCTCAACCATTGCGACAGCAGGCCGGCTTCGGTGTCCAGCAGGTCGCTCATCGCAGCCCCGAGCCAGGCTTGGCGGGCCAGGCCGGTGACGCTTTCGAAGCGCTCCGACAGGTAGGTAAAACGCCAATCGGCGTCGATCTCCCAGACCCAGTCGGAACTCGCCTCCACCACATCGCGAAAGCGTGCTTCGCTGGTGGCCAGGGCATTCTGGCTGTCCAGCAGTGAGGTGTGGCTGGCGTCCAGGGCGAGGGCGGCGGCGGTGGTGCGGCGCAGAATCACCCAGGTCATCAGGCACACCAGCAGCGCCGCCAGCCCCAGCAGCGGCAGGCCTACGCCCATCAGCCGCAGGCCGGGTCGCGCAGGCTCCCAGTGCAGGCTACCGGCGGCGCCGTTATCGCCGAGGGGGAAAACCAGGGTCTTGCCGATGTCATCGGGCGTGGCGACGTGCAGCTTGCCCACGCCGAAATCATCGCCGATCGCCGTCAGTTTGGCGCTGTTGAGGACGTCAACGAAGATCAACACCGAGGCCGGCCGGCCATCGGGCTCGACCGTGGGGTCGGTGCCGGGCGTGATCGCGGCAGCGGCCACCAGCGCGGGGCTGCCGCGAACGTTGATGAAGGCCGTGACCGGTGTTTCGTTTTCAGCCCCGGCGCGCGCCTGCTCGATAATCTCGGTCAGGGGTTGGTCGAGCCACTGCGAGAGATCGATGGTTTGCAGTTCGCCCTTGATCACCGAGTAAACCGTGCGGTTGTCGTCGTTGACCACAAACAGGCCCTGAAAACCGAAGTCCTCATACATCGTGGGCCCGACGTTGCCGCGTGTGTAGGCCCAATCGGTATCGACCTGCATGTGCAGGTGCTTGTAGGCATCGCTCCAGAAGGCGTAATCCTTGACGGTTACCCGCAGGGATTTCTCCAGGGATTGCACCGCTTTACGGGTGTAGAACGCGCTTTCTTCCTGCTCGGCGTGGTCCAGCTCATGGGCGAGGTAAACCAGCGAGTACGCGGCCGCTGTAAATACCAGGGCTAGCAAGACCATGAAATTGAACAGCGACGTCCGTGTCAGCGACAGGCTGGTGCGATTGGAGAGCTTGCGCACAATAGGGGCGAGAGAGTTCGGCATAGTTTCCCGCAGGACGTCGCTGCAAGTAAGGGATATGCCTGGGTATCGGCGGCCTGGGCAAAATAATTAGCGCTTCAGCGCCGTGCGCCCCCGAGGGTTGGGCTTCACTGGAACGCTGTCGCCGTACTCGCTCCACCACTGCATCAACGCCTGCATCGTCGGCCCCAGTGCACGGGCCTTTTCGGTCATTTCATATTCGACTCGAGGCGGTACTTCGGCAAATACGGTGCGGGTTACCAGCCCGTCGTTTTCCAGTTCGCGCAGTTGCGCGGTGAGCATGTGCTGGGTGATGCCACTGATCGCCTTGCGCAGCTCGCCAAAGCGGTAAACGCGCTGATTCAACAGCCACATGATCTCCAGTTTCCACTTGCCCGAAAGCAGCGCGAAGGCACGCCGCATTTCTTCATGCATATTGAGTTTTTCAACGCTTTTAGTCTGGTTTTCCATACTAACTGCCACTTTTTCATCCTACTTGTGCGAATTCATCTTGGCGCCGATCTTAGCTGAAATTCAGCCCCCATAGATTGGAGAACACACATGTCCCGACTCAACGCAAAAGTCGCGATCGTCACCGGTGCCGGGCGCGGTATCGGCCGCGCCACGGCCAAACTGTTCGCGGCCGAGGGCGCCAAGGTCGCCGTGGTGTCGCGCACTCCGGAAAATGTCGCGCGGGTGGTGGCCGACATCCAGGCCGCCGGCGGCACCGCGCTTGGCGTGGTGTGCGACCTGGCCGATGCGGCGCAGGTCAGCGCGGCGGTAGCGAACGTCGTGGCCACCTATGGCGGCATCGACATCCTGGTCAACAATGCATTCGACCCGTCGGTGGTGTTTTCCTCGGTGCTCGAGCTGCCGGTCGAACAACTGCAACGCAACCTGGACATGGGCCCGATCGCCTACCTGCGCACCATGCAAGCCTGCTACCCGTACCTCAAGGCCAGCGGCGCTGGGCGGGTGATCAACTTCGGCTCGCTGGCCGGCATCATCGGCATGCAAGGCTACGCGCCCTACAACATGGCCAAGGAGGCGGTACGTGCACTGACGCGTTCGGCCGCGCGGGAGTGGGGCGTGGATAACATCACCGTCAATAACCTGCTGCCGGTGGCCGATACCTGGGGCGATAGCTATGACGCCCCGGCGCCGACCAATGTGCTCGGGCGTTATGGTTCGCCGGAAGACGACATCGCCCCCGTGGCGCTGTTCCTGGCCAGCCAGGACGCGCAGTTCATCACCGGCTACAGCCTGACACCGGATGGCGGACAGATCATCGACAGCGCGCGCTGACTGACGCGTGCAGCGGCCCAGGCGAGCATCGCTGCGATGCACAGTAGCGCGGCGCTCAAGGCAAACGTCGCCTGGTAGCCGGACAGGTCAAACACCAGGCCGCCCAGCGTCGCACCGGCAGCGATTGCCAATTGGATGATTGCGACCATCAAGCCGCCCCCTGCCTCGGCATCGTCAGGCAGGGTTCTTGCCAGCCAGGTCCACCAGCCCACCGGCGCGGCGGTGGCCATCAGGCCCCACACACCGAGGAGCGCGGCGGTGATAACGGTCGAGCTGCCGAACGCCACCAACGCCAGGGCAATCAACGCCATCAATACGGGAATGGCAATCAGCGTGGGGTACAGGCTGTGCTTCAGGAAGCGCTCGATCAGCAGCGTGCCCGCCAGGCCGGCCAGCCCGAGTACCAGCAACATCAACGACAGCAGCGACACACTCACCTGGGTAACACCTTCCAGAAACGGACGCAGGTAGGTGAACAGCATGAACTGGCCCATGAAAAACACGCTGACGGCCAGCATGCCCAGGGCCACCGGGGCACGCTTGATCAAGCGCAACAGGTTGCCGTTGTCGGCCTGGCTGCGGGGCGTGATCGACGGCAGGCTCAGCAGCAGCCACAGCACCGCGACCACGGCCACCGGCACCACGCAGAAAAACGCACCACGCCAGCCGATCAAACCACCGAGGAAGCTGCCCAGCGGTGCCGCGATCACGGTTGCCAGTGCGTTCCCGCCATTGACGATTGCCAAGGCGCGCGGCACCTGGCCCTCGGGCACCAGGCGCATGGCAGTGGCTGCCGACAGCGACCAGAAGCCGCCGATGGCAACACCGATCAGGGCGCGGCCCAGCATGAAGATCAGGTAGTTCGGCGCGAATGCCACCACGCTGCCGGAAACGATCATCAGCAAGGTCAGCGCGACCAGCAGGCGCTTGCGATCCACGCGCGCCGCCACTCGGGCGATCACCAGGCTGGTGAGCAAGGCAAACAGGCCCGACACCGAAATGCCCTGGCCGGCCTGGCCTTGGCTGATACCCAGGTCGGCGGCCAGCGGGGTCAGCAGGCTGACCGGCATGAACTCCGAGGCGACCAGGGCAAAGGCCGCCAGGGACAGGGCGAAGACTGCGCCCCAGCGGGGCGCGTGAGGGGTTATCGAGATCACTTCAAGTTACTTTTGAAGAAGCTGGTGAGCTTGGCGAAGGGGATCAGGTTGACCCGGTCGTAGAGGTCCACGTGGCCGGCGTTCGGGATGATCACCAGCTCCTTGGGCTCGGCCGCACGGTTGTAGGCGTCTTCGCTGAACTCGCGGGAGTGCGCATCCGCACCGGTAATCAGTAACAGTGGGCGGGGCGAGAGCGTCTCGATGTCGTTGAACGGGTAGAAGTTCATGAACTTCACGTTGCTGGTCAGCGTCGGCATGGTGGTGGTCTGCGGCGACGCGCCGGCTGGTCTGACTTCGCCGCGTGGTGTGCGGTAGAAATCGAAAAACTCATCGCCAATCGGGTTGCCGGTCAGCTTGAGCGGTGTGCCGCTGGTGTAGAGGGTCTCGCCGCCCTGGAATTCCACGTAACGCTGGTTGGCCGCCTGCACCAGCACGTGCTGGCGTTGCTCCGCGGTCATGCCGTGCTTGAGGCCGTTGCGGTTGGCGGCGCCCATGTCGTACATGCTGACGGTGGCGATGGCCTTGAGGCGTGGGTCGATCTTTGCCGCCGCGATGGCAAAGCTGCCGCTGCCGCAAATGCCGATCACGCCGATGCGTTCACGGTCGACCATTGGCCGGGTGCCGAGGAAGTCCACGGCGGCGCTGAAGTCTTCGGCGTAGAGGTCGGGCAGCACCGCATTGCGTGGTGTGCCTGCGCTTTCGCCCCAGAACGACAGGTCCAGCGACAAGGTGACAAAGCCCTGTTCGGCCATTTTGGTGGCATAGAGGTTGGCGCTCTGTTCTTTGACGGCGCCCATCGGGTGGCCGACGATCAGGGCGGCATTCTTCGAGGCCGGGGCGAGTTGTTTGGGCACGAACAGGTTGCCCGCCACCGGCATGCCGTATTGATTGTTGAAGGTGACTTTTTCGACGGTCACCTTGTCGCTTGTGTAGAAGTTGTTTGCACCGTTGGACATGTCGGCTCCCAGAGTAGAGAACGAAATCACCAGCAGACTCAGGGTGAGCAAGAGGCTTTTCATGGATGGATCCTTGAGAAGGGGGTCGGCACATTTTCCTGGTGTGACTGAGGGTTCTGTAGTGCGTTCCACTGGATTACTTGCCTGATCCTCTGAGTCTGGCGCGTTGCCGGCGACGCAAGCGGGCCGGTCGGGGTAAAGTCCAACGATCAGAGCAAAGGGCCCTTTATGTATGAAGCTCAATCAAACGCCCCTGGACGTGCTGGTCCACGCCATCGGCTCAAGGGTCTGCGTACCCGGCGACTACCCCATGCCCATCCCCGGCCTGGGCTTTTATCGGCGCGAGCAGCCCGCGACGCCCGTGGTGTGCATGGTCGAGCCGAGCATCGTGCTGGTTGCCCAGGGCGAGAAGCAGTTGTGGGTCGGCGGCGAGGGGTACCCGTATGACACGGCACGGTTCCTGGTCACGTCGCTGGATATACCGGCCAACTCCGAAGTGCTGGTGGCCAGCCCGACCCGACCGTGCCTGGGTCTGACCTTCAAGCTCGACCTGCGCATCCTGGCCGAGCTGATCGCCCAGGGGGAGTTGCCGCCAACGCGGGAGCGGGCGGTGATGAAAGGCGTGGGGATTGGTGTCGTGACCGACGCCATGCTCGCCTCATTTGCGCGCCTGGTTGAATTGCTTGATGAGCCCGAATCGATACCGGTGCTCGCGCCCTTGATCCAGCGCGAGATTCACTACCGGCTATTGCAGAGCGACCAGGCCGGCCGACTGCGCCAGATCTGTTCCGTGGATGGGCAGGGTTATCGGATTGCGCGGGCAATCGATTGGCTCAAGCTCAATTACGACGTGTCTCTGCGTGTGGATGAGCTGGCTGCGCGCGTGCAGATGAGCGCGGCGACCTTTCACCATCACTTTCGCCAGCTGACGGCGATGAGCCCGTTGCAGTATCAGAAGTGGCTGCGCCTCAATGAGGCGCGGCGCTTGATGTTGAACGAACATCAGGACGTGTCCAGCGCGGCGTTCAAGGTCGGCTATGAAAGCCCGTCGCAGTTCAGCCGCGAGTACAGTCGGCTGTTTGGTGTGCCGCCCAAGCGCGATATGGCTGTGTTGCGCGGCAAAGCGCCGGTCAGCGATCCCCTGGCGTCAAGTTAGCGTAGAAGATGCAGCCGATCAGCCGCGCAAACAGGCTGAGGGTTTCCGGCAGGTTGGGGTCGTCAAACAGCATCGCCCGGGAATCCAGCGCACACAGCGCGCCGAACAGACGGCCATCAGGCAGGAAGATCGGCGCGCCGGCGTAGCTCTCGATGGCGTATTGCTTGACCACCGGGCGTGCGGCAAAGCGCCCATTGGCGCTGACCTGCGGGATGAACAAGGTCTGCGGGTTGATGCAGAACTCGCTGCACAGGGTGGTTTCCAGGTCGAGCACGTCATCGACGTGAATACCCATGTCGAGGGGGTCGTGCACCGAGCATACGATCCATTCCAGGTCAGTGAATTTGGCGATGCCGGCGAAGCGCATGCCCGTCAGGCGGGTGACCAATTGCAGGATGCTGGTGGTGGCTTCGATTTCGGCGATGGCAGCGCGTTCGTCGGCGCTGAGTAACGAGTGTGTGGCGGTGAAGCTTGCAAGCATGGTGAACACTCCAGTGGCGTGGCGGCCCTTGCCGCCACGCTTGGTCAGGTTTTAATTGATACGCGGATGCTGCTGCACCAGGTTCTGGCGCTTGGCTTCCAGTGCGGCAATCTCGGCGTCGATGTCTTCGATTTTCTGCTCGATATTGTCGTGATGCTCCTGCAGCAATTCCTTCGCTTCGGCCATATCCGACGCCGCCGGTGCTGCGCCGCGCAGGGGTTTGTTGGCGGTTTCCTTCATGGTCAGGCCGGTGATCAGGCCGACCACCGCAAACACCATCAGGTAGTAGGCGGGCATGTACAGGTCGTTGGTGCTTTCCACCAGCCAGGCCACGGCGGTAGGGGTGACACCGGCGATCAATACCGAGACGTTGAACGCACTGGCCAGCGCGCTGTAGCGCAGGTGCGTGGGGAACATCGCCGGCAGTGTCGAGGCCATGACGCCGATGAAGAAGTTAAGCACGATGGCCAGGATCAGTAAGCCGGCGAAGATCAGGCCGATCTTGCCGCTGGTGATCAGCATGAACGCCGGGATGGACAGGAACAGCAGGCCGATGCTGCCGGCGATGATGAAGGGCTTGCGGCCGATCTTGTCGCTGACAAAGCCAATGAACGGTTGCACGAACAGCATGCCGACCATGATCGCGATGATGATCAGTACGCCGCTGTTTTCTTTGTAGTGCAGGTTATGCGACAGGTAGCTGGGCATGTAGGTGAGCAGCATGTAGTAGGTCACGTTGGTGGCCGCGACGATCCCGATGCAGGTCAGCAGGCTGCGCCAGTGCTTGGTGGCGATTTCCTTGAATGACACTTTGGGGCCGTGGGTCAGGCCTTCGCGGTCGCCCTGTTCGAGCTTGTCGACATGCTGTTGGAACGCCGGGGTTTCTTCCAGCGCGTGGCGCAGGTACAGGCCGATCATGCCCAGGGGCAGGGCGAGGAAGAAGGGCAGGCGCCAGCCCCAGGCCTCAAAGTCGGCTTCGCCCAGCACGCTGGAGATCAGCACTACGACGCCGGCACCGAGGACGAAACCGGCGATGGAACCGAAGTCCAGCCAACTGCCGAGGAAGCCGCGCTTGCGGTCCGGTGCGTATTCGGCGACGAAAATCGAAGCGCCGGTGTATTCACCGCCCACCGAGAAGCCTTGGGCCATTTTGCACAGCAGCAACAGGATCGGTGCCCAGATGCCAATGGAGGCATATCCGGGAATCAGGCCGATGGCGAAGGTGCTCAGCGACATGATCACAATGGTCGCGGCGAGGACCTTCTGTCGTCCGTATTTATCGCCCAGGGCACCGAAGAACAGGCCGCCCAGGGGGCGAATCAGGAACGGTACGGAGAAGGTCGCCAGTGCGGCGATCATTTGTACGCTGGGGGAAGCGTCGGGGAAGAACACCTTGCCCAACACATAGGCGACAAACCCGTAGACACCAAAGTCGAACCATTCCATGGCGTTACCCAGTGCGGCGGCGGTGATCGCCTTGCGCATCTTGGCATCGTCGACGATGGTGATGTCTTTCAAACCGATGGGTTTGACGCTTTTCTTACGTAATTTCATGCGGACCACTCTAAAGCTGAACTGGGGAGGTGCCATCGCCGCGATGGCACCGCTCTGTCAGTTCAGATACAAGCGGACATGAAATAATTCACCGTTATTTGCGTTTTTTTGCTGGGGGTGCAATTTGCCTGCAATCGCCTGGGTTTTCGGGGTGAGCACCTACCCTGTGGCGATCCGGCATTCTGTGGCGAGCGGGCTTGCCCCGCGTTGGGCTGCGAAGCGGCCCCAATTGAGTCTCCGCTTTCCTTCAGACAGAAATGCGGTGTTTGGTTTTGGGGCTGCTTCGCAGCCCAACGCGGGGCAAGCCCGCTCGCCACAAGAAGCCTGTTCGCCACGGTTATGCGCGTTTGTCGTCCTACAACCTAGCCGCACCTGACACTTTTCACATCCGTCGGATAGCCCACAAAAGCCGCAATCTTTCAGATTGACAGCGGGTAGGAGGCCCGATATAAAAGCCTCAGTTGTACGACGACATATGACGTTACATATGTCCTACCTAACAAAAATAAAAAGTGATGCCATGAACTTGATCGAGCCCATCAACGCCCAACGCGTTGGCCAAGCGGTAGGCAACTATCGCTGGACCATCTGCGCGATGTTGTTTTTCGCGACCACCGTCAACTACCTCGACCGTCAGGTGCTCAGCCTGCTCGCGCCGCAGTTGTCGACGCAATTTGGCTGGAGCAACACCGATTACGCCAACATCGCGGCGGTGTTCCAGTTTGTGTATGCGATCTCCATGCTGTTTGCCGGGCGCTTTGTCGACAAGATCGGCACCAAGGCAGCCTATGTGATCGCCATTGCGATCTGGTCCACCGGCGCCATCATGCATGCGTTCTCGGTGCCGATGGGCGAGGGCATCGCCGCGGTCAGCGGGGCGATTGGCCTGGCGGTGATCCCGGTGTCCATCGCCGGCTTCATGCTGTCCCGTGCGGTGCTGGCGATTGGCGAGGCGGGTAACTTCCCGATTGCGATCAAGGCCACCGCCGAATATTTCCCCAAGAAAGAACGCTCGCTGGCCACCGGGATCTTCAACTCCGGCGCCAACGTCGGCGCGATCCTGGCGCCGATCTGTGTACCGCTGATTGCCGGGGTGTGGGGCTGGGAAGCGGCCTTCATGGTCATCGGCATGCTGGGCTTTGTGTGGGTAGCGGTGTGGGCGGCAGTGTATGAAAAGCCGGAGCAGCAAAAACGCTTGTCGGCCGAAGAGCTGGCCTATATCCGCAGCGACCAGACGCAGCAGCCATTCACCCCGCCGGTTGCAGGCGCGGCGCAGAAAAAAGTCTCGTGGTTCAAATTGCTCACCTACCGCCAGACCTGGGCGTTTGCCTTCGGCAAGTTCATGACCGACGGCGTGTGGTGGTTCTTCCTGTTCTGGCTGCCCACCTACCTGTCGGCGCAATACGGCATGAAAGGCGCCGATATCGTGATGCCGCTGGCCGTGCTGTACAGCATGACCATGGTCGGCAGCATCGGCGGCGGCTGGTTCCCCAGCTACTTCATGGCCCGTGGCGATGCGCCTTATGACGGCCGCATGAAAGCCATGCTGGTGATCGCGCTGTTCCCGTTGGTGGTATTGCTGGCGCAGCCGTTGGGCTACATCAGCTTCTGGGTGCCGGTATTGCTGATCGGCGTGGGCGCCTCGGCGCACCAGGCGTGGTCGTGCAACATCTTCACCACCGTGTCGGACATGTTCCCGCAGAAAACCGTGGCCTCGGTGGTCGGCATCGGCGGTATGGCTGGCGGCCTGGGCGGCGTGGTGATGACCAAGATCGGCGGCTGGGTGTTCGACTACTACAAGTCCATCAATGACATCCACACCGGCTACATGATCATGTTCGCGATCTGTGCGCTGGCGTACCTGGTGGCCTGGAGCGTGATGAAGACGCTGGTGCCGCGCCATAAGGAAATCACTGACCTGTAAACCCGTGGCGAGGGAGACCCCATTACCTCGTCGCCGCAGCGCTGTCGCGCAGCAAACCGGGACCTCTGTGGCGAGCGGGCTTGTCCCGCGTTGGGGGGCGAAGCACCCCTGATGAAGCTGGATGCGGTGTATCAGGCACTCATCTGCGCCTGGTTTTTGGGCTGCTGCGCAGCCCAACGCGGGACAAGCCCGCTCGCCACAGGTCCGTCGAATCACCCATAACGTTGTGTAGAGACCCATTCCTTCAAGCGCCTTTTCTACAACATGCGCGCCCAGGTCTGGCTGACCAGCTGCTTGCCGAAACTCAAGGTGGGCTCCTCTTCCACCAACTCGAAACCGGCCTTCTGGTAGAGCTTGCGCGCATCGGTCAAGGCGCTCATGGTCCACAGCATCATGCGGGTGTAGCCCGCATCGCGGGCAAAGCGCAGGCATTCGTCCACCAGGCGCTGGCCGATGCCCAGGCCCCGCGCACTGGCATCCACGTAGAGCATGCGCAGTTTGGCGGTGGTCTCGTCATGGCGCACGACGAACACCGAACCCACCACCTCGCCATCCTTCTCCGCGATCCAGCAGCGCTCCCGCGTCGGGTCGAACTCGCGCAGGTACTTGGCGACGATCTCCGCCACCAGCGCTTCAAACTCCCAGTTCCAGTGGTATTCGCGGGCATACAGCGCGGATTGCTGCCGCACCACCAAGCCCATATCCCCAGGCCGTGGATCGCGCAGCAGGTAGCTCGACGTGCTGCCTTGCAGCAGCGCCTGGATGCGTTGCATGGCGTCGGTCAGTTGCCGTTGCTGAGGTTCGGGCAGGCCGTCGAGCAGGGCAATGACTTCATCCTGGGTCTGCTGTTCCAGCGGCGCCAGGACCGCGCGGCCGAGATCGGTGAGGTGCAATTGCACCGCGCGCGCGTCGGTGGCGGAGCGGACTTTCTGGATCAGGCCGTTTTTCTCGAAGCCACTGGTCAGGCGGCTCAGGTAACCGGCGTCGAGGCTGAGCATCTGGCACAGGTCGGCGCTGGTGAGGTCACCACGGGACGACAGCTCATACATCACGCGAATTTCAGTCAGGGAATAATCGCTGTGCAGCAGGTGTTCCTGCAGCACGCCGATCTGATGGGTATAGAAGCGATTGAAGCCGCGCACGATGCCGGCGCGTTCCACAAGCAGGGGAGTGGACATGGTGGATGCTCGAATGGTTGCCTGAGTCAATTATATTGTTGCCTCAGGCAAGCATGTCAACGGCTTTGATCACCGATCATCTTCATCCCAGCACTGCCCGCCACCCGTGGGCTCGTCAACATGATCCGAATCGCCATGACCACGCCGATCAGCACCGCGCCCAGGCCCGCGGCCTCCATGAACGTGGGCCAGCGCCCGTGGAAACCCAGGCCGAGCAGCGTGGCGAAGAGGGATTCGAGGGCGATCAATTGGCCGCTGAGTACCATCGGCAGGCGTCGGGTCGCGGCGTTCCAGGCCCAGGCGCCGACGAGGGTCGACATCACCGCGATGATCAGGCTCCAGGCATAGAGCGGGCCTGCCTGGGAAAGGCCGAAGCCGAGCGTCGGCAGCTTGAACACGCCGAGTACCTGTATGAACGGCAGCAGGCACAGCGTAGCGACGCCGGTGCCAACCATCATCAGAGCAGTCCACAGGCCGGTGGCTTGCGCCGCAAGGTGCGTCAACTGCTTTTGGTTGATCACGCTGAACCACAACCAGAGAGCAATCGCACCCAGGGAAAAAAACAACCCCGCCAACCAAGAGCGTGTATCCAATGAAGGCTGATGGAAGCTGCTGATGTTCGACAGCAAGAGGCCCACCGTCAGGCATGACAAGGGCGCTGCCAGTCGACGCCACGGGACTGTCCTGGTACTGGCGTTGCCCATCAGCGCCAACAACACCGGCACTGTGCCGATAAACGCCGGGGTCATTACCGGCCCGCCGAATATCACCCCGGCGGCGATGCATACGCCGTAGCCCAGGCAACCCAATGCCCCAAGGGCGGCGGCGAGGTATCGCTGGCCGGGCCGAAGCAAGCGCAGCTGAGCCCGGCATAGCAGCACCCCCATGACGCCCAGCACACCTGCGATCAAAAACCGCACCGCCATCAGGTCATAGAGGCTGTAGCCAGCGGTGACGTAGGGCGCGATAAAGTTCAGCGCCCAGCCGAGTGTCGCGACAATCGCGAGGAGCACGCCGACGGCAATGGAGGTCTGTGCAGCGTTCATCTGGAGGCATCCATCAGGTAATGGATCCATGGTGCCCAGTCACGCGGGTATGCTACAAACGAGTTCTCGGCCCTGGATGTATAACCTCAGATTATGAATACACTCGGCAAGACCCTACCGCCCCTGGCCAGCCTGTTGCCGTTTGAAGCGGCGGCACGCCTGGGCAGTTTCTCCAAGGCTGCCGATGAACTGCACATCACCCAGGCCGCCATCAGCCGCCAGATTCGCGGGCTGGAAGACAACCTGGGGGTGAAGCTGTTTAGTCGGCGCAACCGAGCGGTGTTCCTGACCCAGGAGGGGCGGGAGCTGGGCAGGGTGGTCGGCGAAGCGTTGCGCAGCATCAGCGAAAGTGCCGTCAGCCTGCGGATGTCACCGCACAGTCATCGGGTGGTGCTGCTCTGTCAGTTGTGCGAAGCGTTTTATTGGCTGATGCCGCGCCTGTCGACGTTCCACCAGCAATACCCACATATCGAAATCCAAGTGGTGACCTCCACCCGGCCCCTGACGGAGTTCACCAACCACTTCGATGTGGCCTTGCAAAGTACCGGCCGCGCCAGCGGCGCCCATCCGCTGATGTTCACCGCTGCTGACGAAGTGTTCCCGGTGTGCAGCCCTGCCTACCTGCGCACGACAAAACCACTGTCGCTCGCCGGGCTGCAGGCATGCACCTTGTTGCACCACAGCTCCCATCCTCCGCACTTGATGGAGTGGGACCGTTGGTTGCAGGTGTTCGACCAGGCCGTGGCCGCGGATACGCGCGGAGCCACCTTCGACAGTTACCCGCTGATGTTGCAGGCGGCGGTGGAGGGACATGGTGTCGCCATGGGCTGGCGGCGCACCGCGAGCAGGTTGATTGAAACGGGGGCGCTGGTCAGGCCCTGTACCGAGAGTGTGCATTTGCCCGAGGCGATTTCGGTCTACCGGCAGCAGGGCGGCGGCAGTCGGGCCGAGATCACGGCATTGCTCGACTGGCTGAAGGTGCAATTGCAGGGTGAAGCATGACAGGGGCGTCATCGCCCCTGTCATGCAGCGCTATCGGTTTCGCGTCACCCGCCACACGGTGTTGGCCAGGTCATCGGCGATGATCAGCGCGCCTTTCGGGTCCACCGTCACACCCACTGGGCGCCCGCGGGTCTTGCCGTCGTCACCGCGAAAACCGGTGGCGAAATCAATCGGCTCACCCGATGGCTTGCCGTTGCTGAACGGCACGAAGATCACCTTGTAGCCCACCGGGTTGTCACGGTTCCAGCTGCCGTGCTCGCCGACGAATACGCCGTCGGCAAATTGCTCGCCCATGGCCGGGATGGAGAAGTCCACGCCGAGCGCGGCCACGTGGGAACCAAGGCTGTAATCGGGCTTGATCGCGGCGGCGACTTTGGCCGGGTTCTGCGGTTGCGCGCGCGGGTCGACGTTCTGGCCCCAATAGCTGTAGGGCCAGCCGTAGAACGCGCCTTCTTTCACCGAAGTCAGGTAGTCGGGCACCAGGTCGGGGCCGAGTTCGTCGCGTTCGTTGACCACTGTCCACAGTTGGCCGGAATCGGGTTGAATGGTCAGTGCCGTGGGGTTGCGCAGGCCTGTGGCGTAAGGTTTGTGCGCGCCGGTCGCAGCGTCGATCTGCCAGACCATGGCGCGGTCGATTTCCACTTCCATGCCGCGTTCGGTCACGTTGCTGTTGGAGCCGATACCCACGTAGAGCTGGCGTCCATCGGCACTCACCGCCAGGGATTTGGTCCAGTGATGGTTGATCTGCGCCGGCAGGTCGGTGACTTTGACCGGCGCGCCGCTGGCCTTGGTCTGGCCGTCGGTGTAATCGAAGCGCACCAGCGCATCCTGGTTGGCCACGTAGAGCTTGCCATCGGCAAACGCCAGGCCGTAGGGCGCGTTGAGGTTGTCGGCGAACACGGTTTTCAGCTCGTAGGTGCCGTCACCGTCGGCGTCGCGCAGCAGCGTCAGGCGGTTGCCGCCCTTGACCTTGGTATTACCCTGGGCCTTGATCAGGCTGGCGATCACATCCTTGGGCTTGAGCTTGGCCGCGCTGCCGCCACGGCCTTCGGCGATCAGGATGTCGCCGTTGGGCAGCACCAGGGTCTGACGCGGGATGGCCAGGTCGGTGGCGATGGCCGTGACGCTGTAGCCGTCGGGGACCTTGGGTTTCTGATCGCCCCAGGCAGTGGGCTCGGCGATCTTCATGCTCGGCAACAGGCTGCTTTGTTGCTCCGGCAACTTGGGGTCGGGGCCACGGGCCTGGGTCTTGTCACCTTCGCCACCGCAGGCGCTCAGCAACAGCGCGGCGCTCAACAGGGTCAGTGCGCTGGACGTTTTCATTGGGCACCTCCCGAACGCAGGCCGGTCCAGGTCGCTGCAAGCGTCAGCACCGTCACGATCACCGACAGCACCAGGCCGGCGGGCATCATGGCGTAGGCGTCCTTGGCATGCTGGAAGGCGTTGATCAGCCCGATGACCCAGGTCGCCAGTAACAGCAGGAAATACGCGAGCGGTTGCCCAGCCTTGTGTTGGGCACGCACCAGGTTGACCAGTGCGAACAACAGCGCAAATCCACTGAATACCAACGCCCCGGCGATCAGCCAGGACGCGAAGTTGGCCCATTGAATCTGGTAGGTCTGGGCGTAGGCAATGTCGCTGAGCAACGCACCGAGAAACAGCGGCACGCTGCCGGCCAGCAGGGTCGCGTGCAGCGGGCCCGGTGTGTATCGATAGGCGGGGAGGGTTGTCATGGTAAGGCGGCTCCTTGTTGTACAACGCCCCTGGTCGGGGCTGCGCATAGGAAATGAACGCCTTAGGTGTCAGATAGTTCAGCATAATTCGTGTCGAAATATTAAGAATCAGCCTGAAAGCTGGCATGCTCGGGGCCTGACATAAGGAGCCGTCTTCATGCCAACCCTGCACCTGCTGTGCGGCAAGATCGCCTCGGGCAAGTCAACGCTTGCCAAAACCCTGGTGGCCGGACACGCCGCTGTCCTGCTCAGCGAAGACACCTGGCTCGCCCAACTGTACCCCGGCGAAATCCTTTCGATTGCCGACTACCTGCGCTGTGCCCAGCGGATTCGCGGGGTGTTGGGGCCGCTGGTGATCAACCTGCTTGAATCCGGGGTCAACGTGGTGCTGGATTTTCCGGCCAACACCCTGGCCAATCGCGAATGGCTGCTGGGGTTGGCGCAAGCCGCCGAGGTGCCGCATCGGCTGCATTACCTCGAACGGGACGACGCCACCTGCCGCGCCCGGCTGCATGCGCGCAATGCGCGGGGCGACCACGATTTTGCGGCGACGGACGCCGAGTTTGATCTAATCACAAGGCATTTCTGCGTGCCGAGTGAGGAGGAGGGGCTGGTGATCGAGGTGCATCGCTCATGAATAACCCTTCTACGGGCCTCGACGCGGACGGCTTTATCCTCACCGTCGCCGACACCCCCGTGCAGCGTGAGTACCAGCCATTGTTGGCGGATGTCTGCGCCTCGCTCTCGACGGAAGACCTGGGCCTGGACGGCATCTACCTCTATGGCAGCGTCGCAAGGGGCTGCGCCACTCCCGGTGTTTCCGACCTCGACCTCACCCTGGTGCTGCGCGAGCCGGCGACGGCGGATCTATCGGCGCGGCTGGAGGTAGTCCGCTGTGCGCTGGAGCAGCGGCATCCGCATGTCACCAAGGTGGATTTCGATATCGGCCACCGTGCGCAAGTAGTGGCGGCTGAAAACCGCAACAGTTGGGGCTTCTGGCTCAAGCACCAGTGCCGCTGCCTATGGGGCAATGATCTATCGCTGCAGTTCGAACGGTTTCGGCCATCCCGTGACATCGCGCTGGCGGTCAATGGTGATTTCCACACCGTATTGAGCGCCTACCTCACGCGCATCGCCTGCGCCAATACCGAGACAGATCGACTTCGCTTGCAGCGCGAGGCTTCACGCAAGCTGATCAGGTCTACGCAGGTATTGCGTTCGCAAGAGGCGTCGACATGGCCGCACACCCTCGAAGAACATGTGGCGATGTTCGTCCGGGAGTATCCGCAGCGGATCACGCACATTGCGTTCTTTCTCTTTGAGGCCAGGAACCCTGGCGCTACGCTGGAAAACTTCACCACGCGGCTTCGAGCTTTTCTGGACTGGATGGCTTCACCCACCGTAGATACCGTCTTATCCAGCACCGCGTAAAACCCCGCAGCTGCCGAGCCCCGGCGAGGCTGCGTCGGCCGCGACTCGAGCTTGAATCGGCAGCGCGCCTGACGCAGCCTCGCTTGCGCTCGGCAGCTGCTACGGGGGGAGGCCTTGATGTGGATTGGCATTCGTAGCAGCTGCCGAGCCCCGGCGAGGCTGCGTCGGCCGCGACTCGAGCTTGAATCGGCAGCGCGCCTGACGCAGCCTCGCTTGCGCTCGGCAGCTGCTACGGGGGGAGGCCTTGATGGGGTTGGCATTCGTAGCAGCTGCCGAGCCCCGGCGAGGCTGCGTCGGCCGCGACTCGAGCTTGAATCGGCAGCGCGTCTGACGCAGCCTCGCTTGCGCTCGGCAGCTGCTACGGGGGGAGGCCTTGATGTGGATTGGCATTCGTAGCAGCTGCCGAGCCCCGGCGAGGCTGCGTCGGCCGCGACTCGAGCTTGAATCGGCAGCGCGCCTGACGCAGCCTCGCTTGCGCTCGGCAGCTGCTACGGGGGGAGGCCTTGATGGGGTTGGCATTCGTAGCAGCTGCCGAGCCCCGGCGAGGCTGCGTCGGCCGCGACTCGAGCTTGAATCGGCAGCGCGTCTGACGCAGCCTCGCTTGCGCTCGGCAGCTGCTACGGGGGGAGGCCTTGATGTGGATTGGCATTCGTAGCAGCTGCCGAGCCCCGGCGAGGCTGCGTCGGTCGCGACTCGAGCTTGAATCGGCAGCG